>JAJPCT020000017.1 GCA_021323375.2 Candidatus Wolframiiraptor gerlachensis
CAGCCCCTCCCCCCACCCCCTCCCCCCAGAGGAGGATGCCTCCCCTGGGGTCGGGCCCCGGCGGCCAAGACTGTTGAGCCGGGGGACCCCAGGCCATAACCTCCCCCTCCTAGAGGAGGGGGTTGAGGCATGAGCATTTTTGGGCGGCTTCCTCAATCACCTGCGACCATTGTTTTCTAGGGCCCCTGGGTCGCAGGCTCACTAGATCCTTCAGGAGCCCTCTATGGGGAAGTTCTCGGAGGGGTTATATAAGGTGTGTCAGGGTTATTGGGTGATTTATGTGCGTGCTTTTGGAGATTGGCCATGGAATGGCCTCTATAGTCGTGATAGAGCCCTGAATGGGCCTCAAAGACCTTTAGATACCCTGGCCATCCTTTGGCCATCCGGATGGATGCTGAGCGTCATACATTGAGAATATTGAGATAGCGATCTGCTCGGCCTGCATGGAGCCCCTCTAGGGCCGGAGATTAGGGCGCTCGGCAAAGGTTGAGAAGATCATGCCTTAGGAGTTCAGGGAGAGATGGCTGAGTCTGTGAAGAAGAGGGGTTAGCTGAATATGCTCGAGGTTGCTAGGAGGCTTGGCGTACTGGTGCACAAGACTAGGGAAATGGCCGAGGCATTAGCCCGAGAGAAGGGATGGTAAATAGAGAAGGCCCGGAGAAAACTGATACTAAGGAGGCCGGCACCAGCGCCCGCATAAGACTAGAGGCTCGCCGGGCATCAGCTGCAGGATGGCGAGGCGGGCTCATATCTCTGCGCTTCAATTATTTTTAATCACCCTCCCAAATCTTCTCCTCCATCCTATCCACGGTTATCTTCAGAAGCCTTGCCTTCTCCTCCCTGAAATAACTCTCAACCTCATCCTCTCCCAGCTCCGCAGATTGGTAATGTGATGATGAGTCCCGGCATTTTCTGAGGCTGTAGCGTGGAGGATATGATGAGACCTGACAAGCCTGAAAGCTCGGCTTCCCCTTTTAACTCTTCTGCCTGAAGATTCCCTTAGTCTTGGTATCCTCGCTAGCGCCAGCACCAAGGCCGAGCCTATTAGGGATTGCGCTATCAGCTCGCCCGGCAGCACGCCAATATACCCGACCCATATCACGTCCCATAATGAGAAGCTCGGGAGGATTAGTATCGGGAGATATGATCCGACCATCAGCGTTATGATTAACGAGGATGCTAAGCTTGATAGGATTACCCTGAGCCTACTCAACCTGCTATAGCAGATTCGGTAGACCGTGTAGGAAGCGGCGAGGTTTGCGAGGCTTCCGAGCACGATATCTAGCGGGTTGGGCGGGTAGCCGACTGGGAAGAGGTTCGCGAAGAGGCATCCGAGGAAGACGCCGTAGGCCGCTGAGAGCCCAAAGATCGCCGAGAGCATTATCAGAGCATCTGAGACCCTAACCTGAAATGGGAGAAAGCTCACAGGAGCAAGCATGAATGTTATGATGAAGTATAGGGCGGCGAAAACCATAATCTCAGCGATCCGCTGGACCGGCCTCATCCCGCAAGGCCTCCTCTCACATCTCAGCCCCAAGCCTCGGCTAGGAGCTTATAGTCATTTTCATCAAGCCTCCATCCAGCAGCTCCAGCATTCTCCTCAAGATGCTCCCTCCTAACAGACTTGGGTATCGTGATGACATGCTCATGCCAGATAACCCAGTTTAACGCGACTTGGATCGGCGTCCTCGAATACCTCTCAGCGACCTCCATCAGTATTCTCACCTTCCTGCTCCGCCCCTCACGAAGCTCCCTAGCAAGCCTCCCCTGCCCAAGGGGGCTATACGCCACTATAGTTATGCCCACCCTGAAGCAGTAGGGCATCAGGTCCCTCTCAATACTCCTCTCATATAGGCTATACTCGACCTGATCCGCCACGATATCCGCATGCGACAGGTATGATCTCGCCTCCTCGACAAGGCTCGCGGAGAAGTTGCTCACGCCGATATACCTTATCTTCCCCTCATCATGGAGCCTCTCCAAGGCTCTCATCGTCTCGCTAAGCGGGATCGAGGGATTCGGCCAGTGTATGTAGTATAGGTCTATGTGGCTTGTTTGAAGCCTTCTCAAGCTCCTCTCACAAGCCCTCAATACATCATCATATCTCAGGTTTGTATGCCATACCTTGCTCGCTATGAAGACATCATCTCTCGCGAACTCTTTGATGGTCTCCCCAACGAGCTCCTCCGCATGGCCGCCGCCATAGATCTCGGCTGTGTCGATATGGTTCATCCCAAGCCTCACCGCGTATTTGATGGCCTCTATCGCCTGCTTGTCGGCGGAATAGCTTGGCGTCATGCCGCCGCCTACACCCCATGTTCCAAGGCCTATGACCGATATCCTCTCACCAGTCCTCCCAAGCACGCGATACTCCAACTCTACCCCAGCCTCCAAACATTTTGAGCCATGTTTAATGAAGCTTTCCCAAGTATTCTCTCACGCCCTCAAGGATGAATTGAACGGCTATTGCTGCTAGGAGCATCGCCATGATCTTCGAGACGACGTTAGCGCCAACCTCCCCCAGCGCCTCATGTATCGGGGCCGCGAACCTGAGGATTATCCACGTTATAATGGCCGCGATCGTCACAGCCAACATCGCCACAATAACCCCGAAGGTCTTCAATACTATGATCGTGGTGGTTATCGCGCCCGGCCCGACGAGAAGTGGGACGCCTAGGGGGACCGCGCCGGCATGCTCCGGGCTATAGGCCTTAAGTTGGGTCTCTGTCTTGAGTAGGAGCTCGAATGCGAGGAATAGGAGGAGCGCTCCACCCGCGATCCTGAAGCTATATAGCTCTATGTCGAATATTCTTAGAACCCACTCGCCCAATGTGGCGAATAATATGAGCAGGCTGAAGCCCGTGAGAACCGCTATGTTGAAAACCCTCATCCTCGCAGCCTTATCAAGCCCACTGGTCAGCCCGAGGAAAATCGGTATATTCCCCAGGGGATCCATGACTATCAAGAGCGAGATAAGGGACTTTAGAAGCCCCATTATCAGGGTTTCAATCATAAAGAAAACACAGTGAAGCCTGTTTATAGACGTGGACGAGCCGGCTACCCCTTACCTCAGTCTTTAAGCTTACTCTATCAGCGAGGCGGCTTTAAGCCTGTTTATCAGGTCTATTAGAGGCTCCCTAACATCCTCAACGCTCGTCTCGCTCAGGTTTGAGAACTCCGTCACAACCTCATCAATGGTCTTCCCATCGCAAATGCTCCAGACATATGCTACGATTTCATCAACTCTGTAGGCCTCATTCGCCTCATTAACTAACACTAGATTTCCTTCCTCGTCCCTAAACAGCTCGCCCTTACGCTTAAGCTTAACCTCCTCCATAACAAAATGTATTCGAGCGGGTTCGATATAAGTATTTCAGAAGAGGAAATTTCACAGTTATGACCCAATTCTCTTGGAATATTCACCGCGTGCTCATCTTCTCCAAAAATTTCCTCGACAAGCTAGCCGCTTCGCTCTCAGGCATTCCGAGAAGCTGATCCAGCCCCAGCCCGCGGTCGCTCAACTCCCTGATGAGGGCATATCCCAGATACCTGCCAGCGAAGCTTAGGCCTCCTACGGACTCAAATGGCGAGTAAAAGCGGTCTACAAGACCCTTCTCAGCACATTCCAAGTAGCTGGTGGCAAGCTCGTCCACCCGCTCCTCACATCTCTCAGCCCAATCCCCCTCCATGACGCCATGCCACGAGTCCTCTCCAAGGATCAGCTTCTCCAAGAATTGTGCTAAGCCTTGGCTATAGAGCCTGAAGAAGGGGTCCTCCTCAAGCTCGGCGTATCTTTCCACCCCACCCATCTCCACAGCATGGCGAAGCTGGCCGATGCCAAATGCTATGAGACCGCGGATATTTTGCTGATCAACCCATTTCAGAGATGCGAGAGCCCCTAGGTCTAAGAATAATGCCGCCTCATCAAGGATCGAGGCCGCCCACCTCGACTTCCACCCAGACCCAACATAGAGCGCGAAGATGGGCTCGTAGGGGAAGCCAAGCCTCCTAGAGGCGATAAGATATACATCCTCCAAGTTCTGGAGGGCAGTCATCCAAGCCTCGATCACGTCATGGATCAGCTTATCAAGTCGTGAAAGGATACTGGCAACTCTAGGCTGAAGACGATCCAATCCACGCCAGTGGGAGACCTCGAAGATGAGAAGCTCAGGGTATCTCGAGATATAGCTCGTAAGCCAGCCATGAAGTATCTCCTCTAGGGGCTTCCCGGAGTAGTCTCTCCAATAGATTATGAAGTCCCTCATGCTGTCGATAATCCTCATCCGCCGCACCTGCTTCATAGAGCTTGCCGAGACTTAATTATACCCTCAAGTGCTAAAAAGGCTTCCAGAAGGCTTCCTCCCTCTCAATAAGACGTGGCAGGAGATTAACATCATCTATTATCGCGTCGGCCCCTTTCCGGATGAATATCTCCAGAGCATACGAGTTTGTTAGAACTCCTGTGAAGAGGGCGTCAAGCCCATTCCCCCTAGCATTCTCGACTAGGATGAGGTCCTCCAGCGAGTTCCCAACATACATTATCTTCTCTGTGCCGAGTCTCTTGGAGCACTCGATTAAGATTCCGGGATCAGGCTTCTCAAGCCTGTCTGGGGCTTCTGCTGCGAATATGCTCGCCTCGAGGTTGAAGTAGTAGAGGAGTTCTTTGAGGCTTTTCAACGTCTCCCATCTCCCCCTTCCCGTGGCTATCGCGATGCCCCTCGGAACAATCTCGCTAAGCTTCTCGAGGACATCCTCCATGATCAGCGGCCTCTCCCTCTCGAGCAACCCCTCCCAAGACACGTATCTAGGCTCCACGTCATACCTCTTCCTAACACCCTCCAGCCCCAAGTAAACTTCATCATAGAGCGTTGTCAGGAGGCCGGAGCCATATCGGGTTAAGGGCCCTAGTAGGCTCCTCAGCTCCCGGATCCGCATCAGCCTGTCAAGCCTCTCAGCCTCAGCATCAATAAGCTTCTCAAAGTCCCGCAGCCACATGATGCTGCCATATGCTTGTGAGGCCTTTTCAGAGATCCACATCAAGCCGTTTAGAACATAGCCCGGCGAGCTCACCTCCACCATACACCTCTCCAAATAAGCGTTCACATCATCTATCTCGGCGATGTCGTCGGCGATCCTCTCAATCGGCTCGTCAACCTTCATTATTATCGCTTGGGTTATGAGGCTCGTCTTATCCCAGTCGTTGTTAAAGCCGCCGAGCATCTCAAGCCTTTCCAAGACGTTGTTCACATCTTTTCCCAGCGAGCATTTGAGTCCATAGAGCTTCTCGAGGATTATGCAGGCCACAATCCGATCCGCCAGATAATATGACTCCGTTGAGTCTATGAGCGTTCCATCACAGTCGAAGATAATCGCCTCGACCTCGGCCAGCTTATCATAGCTCCTCTGATTGACCATAACTCCCTCTCCGAGAAGCTTGTAATCCATCCCCTAGTCCTCCTACTTGCTTATCGCTGGAGCCGCCCTAATCGCCATGACCTCCTGATAGAGCTCCTCAAGTATCTTCTGGTAATCCGCCTCGCCATTCTCAACACGATCCATGTCGGCCTCAAGCCTCCTCGTCAGCTCCTCGGAGACATATCCCCCAAACCTCTCCGTCAGATACTGGTATATCCTCATGCCCTTACTAGTCGCTATGAGCCTTCCAGCCCTCTCGATGACGTAGCCCCGCTCTAAGAGCGTCTCTATTATCTTGCTATATGTGCTCGGCCGGCCTATCCCCCTCTCCTTCATGAGCGCGACGACATCACCCTCGGTCAGGAGCCAGGCGGATGGAACCCTCCTAACCTCTAGGCTGCTCACAGGATGCTCGCCGCCCTCAATCCTATCCACAACCCTAACTGTCGGATAGAACTCGAGGAACCCCTTATCCAAGATCGCCACATCCCTAGACTGCTCGACAATATTGCCCAAGACCTCTATGGAGACCCTCTGCGTGATTATCCTAGCTGGCCTACACTGGCTCGCGATAAACCTCCTGAATATCAGGTCATACATCCTGTAATGGGTCTCGGTGAGCCTCGCCGCGGGCACGGTAATGAGGCCTATCCTGATATAGTATCTGAGCTTCTCGGCGTCGAGGGGCTTGACAGGCCTAATGCACTCATGAGCACCCTCCACCTTATACGTCCTAGGCATGAAGAGGCTTGGATTAATCTTGCTCAGATACTCCCTCGCTATCCCTATACCGACCTGCGAGACCGTCGTCGCATCAGTCCTATGATATGTTATGAGACCAGCCTCGAAGAGATCTTGAGCCACTCTCATCGCATTGGCCGCAGAGAGCTTCAGATACGCGGAGGCATCCCTCAGAAGAGAGTCCGTGGTATATGGTGGGGGCGGGTTAATGGTGGCCTCCTCCTCGCCGAGAACCCTGATGACTGCCTTAAGACTTCCCGCCTCCCACTCCCTCAGGATCTCATCGGCGTTCCCGGGCTCGAGAAGGTCTATGTAGAGATTCTCATTAAGCCTTATCCGTATCAGCATCCGCTTCTTCCTATACTCATTGGTCCTCCCGATTATCCATCCAAGCACGGGCGTCTGGACCCTGCCGGCTGAGAGCCACCTGCTCCCAAACCGCTCCCAGAGCTTCCTGCTAAGCTCGAATCCTATCCATCTATCCTCGATCCGCCTTAGGAGCTGTGCCTCCACGAGGCTGATATTCACATCCCTCTTAGCCTGCAGGGCTGAGAGAAGAGCCCTCCTCGTAACCTCATGGAACTCAAGCCGGTAGATGTTCGGGTTAAATGGCTTGATCAAGCACATGAGATCATATGATATCTTCTCGCCCTCGGCATCCGGGTCCGTCGCCAAGTAAACCTCGTTATACTGCTGTGCAAGCCTCCTAATCGCCTCGATTATCTCCATCTTGTCGAATATGTCATCAGAGCCGCATGACGGGCATGGCCTTCCATCAGCCCACTGCTCGCCGCAGTTATAGCACCTCTTTATGACGCCGTAAACCGGGACAAACCTGCCATCCACCCTCTCGACCCCGTGAAGGCCCCTCTCAGAGCCCGTGATCAGATCTGTTATATGGCCCTGCGTCGCGGCGACGCCGACTATCACGCCCCCTATCGCCGCCTCATAGACCGTCAGCGGCCCAATCCTTCTCCTGAACGGCCTCCCGAAGAGGTAGGCAATCGTCCTAGCCTTCGTCGGGGATTCGACAAGCATTAGAGCGGCCCTGACCAGGTCTTTCACGCGTATCTCAACCTCGCCTCGCTGAATCTCGGAGAGGATCCTTCGCTCCCTATCAACCTGCTCGAATATCAGCTCAGCCTTTCTCGGATCATATGGCTCGAAGTCAAGCTCCTCTATCTGGGCCTTAAGCCTCGTGATAAGGCCCCTGAAAGCCCTAGCATCATCAACAACAACTATGCTCACCCCCTTCATGATACCATAAGGGTAGAGCCTTGAGGTCCTGCCGGATGCCTGGATATAGCCGGTCGTGTCAGGTATGATTAGCGTGAAGCCATCCTCAACCTGCTTCAAGGTTATGTCGAGATCCCTCTCGATCCTCTCGAGGAGCTGGGGGCTCATGATCTTGTTCACAAAATCCCTCGCTGATGCTATCACATCCTGCGCATAGCCCTCGAAGCCGCTGAGCCTTACACCCTTCTCATCAGCCTCCCTGATCCTCTCCATAACACCCCTCGTCAGCGGCGTTATCTTCCTCAGCTTCGCTATGATCTGCTCAGACTCTCTCCTTAACCGCTCATCAAGGATCGGGATCAGGTTGAGGATGAGTGTGAGTAGCTTGCCAGGATTATACTCAACCCTCTCAATCCTAATCTCCCTCCTCGGGACGCCGGCGAAGACGGCGTATCTTATCCTCGATGGTAGATCTATTCCCCGTGTGAATGGGCTTCTCGAGGATGCTATGCCAACCATGACATCTATCTCTCCGCTCGCGAATCTCTGGAGGATGTCCGGGCTCATCTTCTTGTATAAGTGGACTTTTAGGCCGGCCTGCTCTAGTGCCTCCGCTACCTTCTCAGCATATGCCCTGCCAAGAGCATGAGGTACGAATACGAGGCATCCTCCACCATGAGTCTTGACAAGCTTGATAGTCTCCTCGATCACGTCTCCCGATGGCTCGATATAGAGGTCCTCAACATTTCTCACAAGCTCTTGGAATCTGCCGACCTCGAAGTCTAGCAGCTCTTCGAATATCATCATACGTCTCGTCCTCTTCCCCTTGAGCGTGGCGCCGGCCACAACGAGTACCCCCCTCCTCCTCTTCCTCTCCTCCTCAATAGCTCTTGAGAGACGCTCACATTCCTCGGAGAGATCCTTTGATGGAGACTTCGCGAGCCTTACCCTGACATCTATAAACTTGAGCGCGAGATCAACAGCCTCCGGCCTCAGCCCAAGAAGACCAACAGCCTTATCAATATTCTTGGGCGACTTCAGAAAGGAGTCGACATCATCCACGAACACGTAGTCGAATGGCTTTATGTTCATGAGCAGGTCTCCATGATCCACGAGAAACCTGTCAGTTGTTATCAGGATCAATGGGCCATCGTTCTCCCTAAGCTCTTCGAGGACTTTCTCCCTATCAGCCCTGCTCAGGCCGGCGTGATAGACTAGCAGCCTCTCACCAAGCTTAAGCCCAAGCCTATCGGCGAATGCTAACGCCTTCTCGTAGAGCTGCTGGGCCAAGATGCTGCTGGGGACTATCACGTAGCACCGCTTCCGCCTCACCGCGTGAAGATAAAGCGCCATGATAAGCCCTAGAACGGTCTTGCCAACACCCGTAGGAGCAACTATGGCGAAGTTGTCGCCCGAGATTATCCTCTTTGCCCAGACCTCCTGAAGTGCCCAAGGCTCGAAGCCGAGAGCCCTCCTAAAGAACCTCCTAAACCCCTCATACTCGACCTGGATCCTAAGATACTCCTTAAGCTTCTCGAGCTTCCCAAGCCTCTTCAGCGCCTCAGCCGCCTCGATGAGGCTCGCAGCCTTCCCGGGAAGGCATTTCTCACAGACCCCAACCTCAATCAGCCTAGCATCAGTTATCTCCCCGCCGCAGTTGCTACAAGCGAAGTTGTAGATACTCCTAATCTCCATCCGAGCGGAAGACAACCACGCAAGACTAAAAACCATTTCCTCGACCAGCCTCCATCGCTAGACTTTTAAGCACCCTTAACCCTCATATTCTTGAGCCCCCACAAGGGGGATAAGAATAAAAGCCCGATGATGAGGATGACCTGCACGGATGCTTTGATGAGGAGCATGCACCTCTCTGAGGGGTCTTCTGGGGGGCGTCTCAGGGTGAGGGTTAGGATTTTTGGCCCGCTTAAGGAGATCTCGGGGGGAGTAGATCTCTTCGAGTTTGAGGCTTATGAGGGTGAGAGCCTTATGGATGTCTTGAGGAGGCTTCCCGACCCTCTCCGGGGGAGGGTTCTCGAGGATGGGATGCTCTCGCCCGAGCTACTGGTCCTAGTTGATGGCATGGAGATGTCATGTCTTGGCAGGCCGGATGAGATAAGGCTGAGGGGGGTTAAGGAGATTCACTTGGTGCCCGTTATTCATGGGGGCTGAGTATTCGCCTTGAGGCTTGCAAGCTTTGGGGATAAGTGGGTTGCAGCCTCTGTTCTGAGGAATCCTAGGAGAAGCTTTCTAGCAAACCCTATTGGGATTCTAGACTCCTTGAGGGCATTTAATAGGGATGCTGTCATACAGGTGTTTGATGCTAGGTATGTGGTGTCTGTTAGGCAGATTCATGCAGCCGCCGTCGCCGCCTATCTAGCCTTCAAGGCTGGAACCAATATCTCGAGGAAGATGGAGATAGAGCTTCTGCTAAGGCTTGCCGCCGACACGCAAATAGGGAGGGTCTTGGAAAGGCTTGGCGTGAGAGAGGGGACTGAGGAGGTTGGCCTCTGCATCCTCGCCAATGAGAGGTCATCAGCTGTGAGGATCGCGGAGGATCTAGCCAAGGCCGTGGGAGGCACCGAGGTTGATGATGATTATCTTGGGAGAGAGGAGAGACTTGCTAGAGCCATCGAGTTCTATGGTATAGAGATGGCGGAGATAGAGTCTGTTCAGGCGAGGGATAGGGCCGAGGCGATCCTGATACTGATACTGGAGAGGATCGCAACGCTAGATCTCAAGAGATGAGCTTGCAGCGAGCTTCGCGAGCCTATCAGCCTCACGATTCTCATTCCTCTCAATATGCATCGCCGCGAACTTCTCAAAGCTGCCCACAAGCCTCATGAGCTCCTCATGTAATGGTGCCAGCCTACTACTCCTGACCGCATATTCTCCCCTAACCTGTTTAACGAGGAGCTCGCTATCAGAAAGGAGCTCGAGCTCCGATGCTCCTAGGGATAACGCCTCCCTCAACGCCTCTATAGCCGCCAAATACTCGGCCTCATTATTCGTCCTCACGCCAACATGCTTCCACTTCTTGGATAATAGGCGGCCATCCTCATCAAATATCAGGTAGCCTATTCCAGCAGGCCCGGGATTCCCCCGGGAGCAGCCATCCACATATATCCTCAGCTTCCTCTTCAAGAGGCAGCCTTCTTCTCCAGCTTCCTAATCACAATCTGATAACTCTTTGGAAGCTTCTTTGATGCTATGTCAAGGGCCTCCTTCGCCGCTTGGAGGCCATTCTCCCTAACTAGGACCCTGAAGACCGGGGAGCCCCGGAGAACCCTAGCCGCCCTGCCCACAGGCTTCCCGAAAGCCCTCCTCATGCCCTCCTGAAGCCTATCAGCATGAGCGCCGAAGATCAGCTTATTCTCCCTAAGGACGTGATGTGGATGAGCCTTAAGCTCCATGAAATAGTTCGATGAGCCTAGTGTTGAGTCCAGATACTTTGTCAGGGAAACCCTCGCCGATTCGAGCGAGACATCCCTGACCTGCATATCCTCCTTCGCGACCAATAAAAGCTCATAGTCATAGTCATCCGAATATGTCCCGCCCGTATACTTCGCTATCCTAGGCTGGGGCGCGCCAGCGATATAATCCGCCCTAGTATAGGGCCTCTCAAGGGATCTCCAGTTCTTCGCCTTCATACCGCGAGCTAGGCGGTGAAGCCACTTAATTAGGCTTGCCCCGAGAGGCCGAGAAGCCTAGAGAGGTCGAGGAGCTCGCTAGGAGAGAGCTGGAAGACTCGTTTAGAGGTTAGCGCTTCTGGAAGCTCCTTTACAAGGCTGGCTGGCAGCAGGCCATCCCTCGATAGGTCTGCTAGGACGCGCCTAAGAACCTGTCTTCTCCTCGTGAAGAGCTTTTTCCATAGTAGTTTGCAGGAGCTCCCCAGCCTCGGGATAGCATCCCTCCGCCTCATCAAGACCATGGCCGAGTCAACCTTTGGAGGGGGGCTGAACAAGCTTCTCGGCACAATCTCCAAGATCCTAGCCTCATAGTAGATGCTTGAGATGAGTGAAGTGTAGACGTATTTTGGCGAGCCCGGATATGCCATTAGCTTGGATGCAAACTCTCTCTGAAGCATCAGTATCATTAGCTCCGGCAGCTGCTCAATAAGCCACTCGATGAGCTTTGAGGAGATGCTATATGGCGGGTTCGAGACAACCTTGTTGAAACCACTTGGCCTTAAGCGCAGAATATCACCGAACAATACCTCAACATTTGGATACGCCTCGGAGATTGCTTTGAGATCCTCGGCAAACCTCTCATCAATCTCGACGGCTATCACCTTTCCAGCCCTTTCCGCGAGCTTTCGGGTGAGCACGCCATTCCCGGCGCCAACCTCCAGCACCACATCGGATCGAGATAGCTCGGCATAATCCACCATCTTCTCAAGAACATTCTGGTCTATGAGGAAGTGCTGGCCGAGTATTCTCCTCCTCATTCCCCGGATTCACGCGAGACCGGCGGCCTGACAAACAGCCTATACCTCTCCTCCGGGTTTCTAAGCTCCTCAAGAATCCTCTGCTGAAGCGCCTTCACCGGATCGAGCACTCCACCCCGCTTCCTCAAGTCCTCATAGCTCTCGAAGGGCTTGATCTCCCGCTCCTCTATGATCTTCATCGCTATCTTCTTCCCAATCCCGGGTATGAGCTCGAGCGAGTGCATCCTCGGGGTCAGCGGCCGAGCGGTATTGAAGAAATCGACGAAGCGCCTCTCATTCTCCTCTAGTATCTTGAGGATCACGTTCTCGAGATTCATCCTCGCGTTCACCGTCAGGTCTTCGTAACCTATCCTCCTGAGAATCCTCAGGATGCTTCTCGGAACATCCTTCCCTATGTATAGCCTGGCTCCTATCGCGGGCTTATTCCCCTTAGGCGTGGCGGCTTCTAGGAGTGTGAAGAAGTCCTCGCCCAGAAGCTGGATCACATTCTCATCCCTATGCACGATTATCCCAGGGGATTGTGCCTTGAGCTCCGAGGCGGGAAAGACGTCCAACACGTATGCGAAGTCCTCGTATTTTTTCTGCCTCACCAATACGTCTCACATCCCGCTCCAAGCAATCTATTTTCTACTCTGCCTTTCCTTCTTCCTGCAGATATCTTTTAACGAGCTCGGCTATCGCCTGGAGCTTCTCCTCGGAGAATAGGAGGATTGGCGCGAGCCTCTTATAGCCGCTCAGGATCGCCCTAAGCTCCTCCACATGAATCGGACAGATATCCACTATCTGGACAGCCTCCTCCCTCGTGAGCTCGAACTTCTCCATAAGCTCGTTTATCAGCTTCTCAGCCCTATCAGCCGAGAGCTTGGAGTATTTCCTCACATAGTTCAAGACCCTCTGCTGGAGCGTTGTGAGCTCCGCCCCACCACTACTAAGTATCCTCTCGACTTCCGGGAGTGAGAGCGGGGTACGGGAAATAATCCTCCTCACCATAGGCGATCACGCGCTCCATCTAATCAAGTGATCCGGGAGAATTGTAAGCGTCCTGAGACTCTCACCGATCCTAACCCTAACAACATATGCTCTTCCCCTCCTGCCCAGGATCTCCCCTATCCTCCCGTGATAGCGCCTATGTGGCGCGCCCTTATGCACCGATGGATTTAGCTTGATAACAACCTTCTCGCCGGGCTGGAAGTCCTGTAGATAGATCTCGGGGTTAGGCCCCTGCCTACTTCCCACAGGCTTCGTCAGCAAGTCCCTTGACTTGTAACGGAATCCCTTTGACTTCGGCATTTTTCCGGCTTTTTAGTCAAATTTCCCAACTTAAAACCTTTATCAAGCCCCACCATGGACTTACAAGTCCATGGATGGTAACATCCATACTCCCTGCTGGCCTTTATTGCTACGAAGACTTGCCAGCCAGCCCCACCTCCATTACCCTCACTTTTCCTCAATATTATATAACCACAAAACCCTAAACCTAAGTCTTAAGGTTGCATATGGAAGCCAACCCTATCCTTAATCTTCTTGAAGAAGTTGCTTAGCGAGCCCGTGAGCTTGTCGACTGGAAAGCCGAGATCCGCTTCAAGATCCTCGAATTGCCCCTGATCGGCCTCGCTACTGGATTTGCCTCCGCGGATATACTTCAGCTCCATGGTCTCAATCCCCCTTAGCGTGCTCTCCAATAGCTTCTGCCTATGGATACCTATCGAGACTGGAATGGCCACCACCTCACCCTTCTGATTTATCCTGAAGACCTTGAAGCTGAGGTCCTGAAGCCTCCTCGTCCTCGCATATTTTAGGGGATCTATCACAAGCGCCACGGCCTTTGGGAAGAGCCTCTGGTAAAGCTTCTGGGTCTCAATGTCTATTGCCGAGAGGAATACATCGAAACCCGGGTGAGAGTGATACCATCCGACGATGTATAGGCCGGGCCTATTCCTGAGAACCCACTCCGCCGCCGCGGCGATCGTCTCCTCCTCCAGATAGACGAAGCCGGGCGTCGACTTCTGCTCGCCCGTTATGGTATCCCAGATCTCAAGCACATCACCCCTCTTCAAGTATTTCCCCACGAGAAGCCCTGCAACCTCCCTATTCAGGTCATCAAGAGCGTGTTTTATCATCTTACCAAGCGCCAGCGGATAAACCCTAACCTTCATTAATGTGCCCTCCTTATAGGAGAGCTTGTAGAGAGCCTGTTTTTATTCGTTCCTAATCCTCGGAGTATGGAAGACCAAGAATAAGGGAAGGAGAAGTATTTTTTAGTATCCTTCTTTTTTATCTCAGCTGTCTCAAAGTAATACTCTTTTTCTTTGCATACCTGCCAGCCTTGATGGCTACGAGGACTCGCCGGCCAGCCCCACTCCCATTACCCCTAATTTTTATTTATCTCATTTGTCGAAAACTAGCATATGTTTCATGCAGAGAAAAATGCCATCCAAGGGGATTTTAACATTCTTAGGATGAGAGCGGGCTTTCCGGCACCTGCCATTCCTACCGGAAAACTCTCGAAGAATATCTTTCTGGAGGCCTCTTGCACAACATATTTATATATCGTGTGCTCGCCCTATTCTCAGACAGGAGGTTTGAAGGAATTATGAAGATTAGGATCGTCCCCGCTGTGGGAGGGGGTAATCCCATAGAATTAGAGGTCTCACCTTCCACGACTATAGGAGCTATTAGGGCTAAGGTCTGCGCCATGAAGAAGCTTCCACCAGATACGACGAGGCTCACATACAGGGGCAGGGCGCTCAAGGATACGGAAACCCTCGAATCGATAGGAGTCCAGGATGGGGACAAGCTCATATTGATAACTAGGACTGTGGGCGGATAATCTCCGCCTCTCCGGAGAATAGCGAGCTAAGGGCTGCTCAAAGTTAATTACCTGCCTCCCAAGAATAGGATTAATAGCTTGAAAACGCAGCTCCCCGAGGCTCTGTGGAGCAGGAGACTGGCGCTAGAGTATAAGCTGATGAGGGAGAATGAGCCTACATTCGACATAGTGGATAATCAGCTGACGCATTACCGTGGAGTGATAATTGGTGAGGGCCTGTATGAGGGTGGATTCTTCAAGGTGGAGATAATTGTCCCGCGCACATTCCCGTATACTCCTCCCGATGTTATCTGGTGGACGAGGATATGGCATCCAAACTTCACGGACGAGGTTCCCGCGAGGATCTGCGAGTCGATATTCAAGAATGATTGGAGCCCCTCGCTCCACCTCTTCTCAGTCGTCGAGGCTTTGAGGAATCTGCTCAATAATCCGAATCCCGATGATCCTCTAAACACGTTCGCCGCTGCTGAGATGAAGTATAGGCCGGATATCTTCGAGGCTAGAGTTAGGGCGTATATTGAGCTATACGCTAGGCCGGAGTATGCCTTCCAGGAGTAGCTGAGGATCTTGGAGAAATAATACTCATAAGCAACATGGGCTGCCTTCACGTGGTAGGATGACCGAGAAGCAAGGCGGCCTCGAGCGATATGATCGGCAGTTAAGGATCGTGGGATGGGATCAGGAGAATCTTAGCAGGGCCAGGGTCGTCGTGGTGGGAGTTGGCGCCACGGGATGCGAGGTCTCAAAAAACCTCGCGTTAATGGGCATTGGAAAGCTCATCCTAGTAGATAATGACGTGATCGAGCTATCAAATCTAAGCAGGCAGATGCTCTTCCTAGATGAGGATATAGGTAAGCCCAAGGCCATCGTTGCAGCTAATAGGCTGAGGAGGATGAACCCGCTTATAGAGGTTGAGCCATACTTCGAGGACGTTAGAAGTCTCGACGAATCAATCTTCGAGGGGGCTGACATCATAGTATCATGCCTTGATAACTGGCCTGTTAGGAGGTGGCTCAACTCGCTCGCGGTGGAGCTGGATAAGCCGCTCGTGGATGTCGCGATGGAAGGATTCTACGCTAATCTTCAAGTCGTGATCCCGAGGAAGACCGCGTGCTTGGAATGTCATGGGGAGGATCTGATACCAAAGGAGACGCAGCTCGCCGAATGCACGCTGAGGAGGAGAAGGCCTGAGGACCTCGTTCAAGACCTGAAGCAGGCGGGAATAAAGATAAGTCAGAAGATAGCAGAGAAGCTATTCGAACATGACATCAAGACAATTTATGATCTGAAGTATGCTCAGGAGGGCGTGTTAATGAAGCTGGATAAGAAGACATTGGAGGTTGTTAGGAGGATTAGGGAGAGGCTGAAGCCGAAGCTTCCAGCACTTCAAAGCGTCGCCGCCATGATCTCGGGGCTAGCCTCAACAGAGATTGTGAAAATACTTCATGGAGATAGGCTCGGGGAGCCGATCAAGGGCCTTCTAGTATATGATGGTCTCGCGGGACAGTTCACGATCGTGGAGCTTGAGAGGAGCCCCGAATGCTTTGTCTGCGGAGATCTAGTCGAGGAAGGGCTGACGATCACGGTCAAGCCGGACGAGACCATTCTAGACCTGAAGAGGAGGATAGCAGAGACATACAGCATCCCGGATCCCGAGATACTTTACCGGGAATGGAGGCTCCAGGACGATAAGAGGATCTTGGAGCTGGGAGTTAAGGAGGGCGATACACTATATATCACCACTAGCAGGAGGTTCATGCCCCTTCAGCTAAGGGTTCAATTCCACAAGGAGGAGGTGATGGCTCCATGAGGAGGATAACGATATTAGAGGAGGAGAAAGCGGGCGAATGGGATCTCATGTTCGAGGAAGAGGGGAAGAAACTGGATGTATGCCCGGTCTGCTCCGCGGAGATACATGAGGGCGTCCCCGTATTCGAGTGCCCCTTCTGTGGAAACAAGATGCATGCTAGATGTGTCCAGCCATGGATAAATGAGAGGGGGACATGCCCAATCTGCAAAAGGCCTTTATCACAGAAAGCATAACATTATTAGAGGTGCTCTGGCTTGAGCAAGGCTGAGAATGGCGGCATAGTCCTAAAGCCGAAATACTTGGAGACGCCCAAGGGCAAGATCCCCACATATGATTTCGTGATGGGGTTGGCGAAGGCGATCAACATCCTCGACGAAGCTGTGGCGGAGCTTGAGGAGAAGATAAGGGGCATGACTCCGGCGAGCACGGCGGAGCTAAGCGACCTGAAGGCCAGGCTTGAAAGCGTCGAGGAGAGGTTGAAGAGCTTGGAGAAAAGGCTAGAGGTAGAGCTAGAGGATCTTAACGACAAGCTGATGACCTTGACCGATGTGGTCCATGAGCTTGCTGAGAGGGTTCAGAGGCTTGAGGAGAGCATTAGGGGCTGACGACCGCGCGCCTCATCTCCGCGATCAGCTTCTCGAGGCTCGCCCGCTTATTCTCGAGATCCTTTACCTCAGCCTCGAGCCTCTTCTTCCGCTCCTCGAGCATGTTCAGCTCGCTTCTCAGCTGGAGGACCTTCCTCTCAAGCTCCTCAGCCGCCTCCTCCTTCTCTCTAAGCTTGGATAGCCCCTCCCTGAGCTCGGCCTCCTTCTTGAGGAGGCGCTCCATCCTTATCTCCCTTATCTTGAAGTCCCTGAGAAAGCCCTTGAACATGTTCTCAAGCCTGTTTCCCAGCTCCTCGAGCCCCTTGAGATATCTGTTCTCAAGTTCCGAGATCTTGCGTTCGAGGTCAAGCTTCTTTTCCTCAAGAGCCCTTAGCTCGGCTTCCCTCATCGCCAGCTCCCTCTCCTTCGCGTCGAGATCATTTCCCCATTTCCTCAGCTCCTGCCTGATCACAGCGAGCTCGCTCTTCTCCCTTAATAACGCCTCTATCTCCCTCTTTATCGCCTCGCGCTCCTTGCTCAAGGCCTCGATAATATCCTTCAGGCCCTCTTGGATGGAGAGAAGCGTGTTTTCATAGAACCTGACTTGATCAAGCTCCTCCGAGACCTTCTCGGCCTTCTCGAGAAAGATCGCGAGCTTTGATCTTATGGTCTCCGGCTGTGAGGCTAATGTCCCGAGAAGAGCTTGAATCTCCATGAGCCTAGACTCAAGCCTCTTCAACACCTCATTAAGGGGCGCTACACTCGCGGAGATTCTCTGCTCGAATTTGTTTAACCTTTCCTCAATCTTATCCTCAAGCTCCTCAACCTTCTTCCCGCCAAATAGCGACATTTCTGGACAAGAACCTTTCAAAGTGTTATAAAAAGTTGATTCACCCTTTGGCCATAGTCTCCACATCCCCGTGTTACGAGCTGTTTATAAGGCGGGAGAACCGAGGCACTAGGGGGCTTGTGCGAGGTTGCTCACGACTAGAGAGGAGGTAATGTCTAGGCTGTATAAGATCGGGTCAATCGCAGCGGCTATGGGGGCGATTCACATCCTTACACTCCTCCTAAGCTGGTATGTCCAAGTAATAGATGGCACTGAGAAGAGTGTTCAGGGCCTCGTAAGCCCCTACGCGACGATGATGTCTCTTGTCGGCGGGATCCTAGCCGGCATCGGCGTAGTCGTCATCCACTTCATCAAGGGGCTTAGGGCGATGAAGAATATTCTGGGGGTCTCGATAATCGCGGGAGGCCTCCTCGCCGCGATCTCGCCAATCTACTCCTACTGGTTCTGGCTCCTAGAGCTATCAAGCTACTCTAGGTTCGATCTCGGGTTCTTCGCGGCCACCTTCACCGGAGTTATCCTCCTAGCCGTAGGAGCCCTAGCGCTCCTCACGCCCGTAAAAGAGGAGGTCATCCCATCGGCATTCACGGCAATGCCGCCAGCCGGGCCGGAGCTCATGGAGGTTGGGGGTGCAGCTCCAAGCCCAAGCAGGCCTGCGACCACTAGGATAGTCCCGGCGCCAGATGTTGCAGAGGCGATATGCAGCATATGCTTTGACTTCATACCGGAGGGTGAGGCCATGAGATGTAGCAACTGTGATGCAATATTTCATAAGGGATGCATAGACTCTTGGGTAAGTATTAATGGGATATGCCCCAGCTGTAAGGCCATTGTTACAGATAGGGAGGGCTAAGAGCTATTAAAAGACTAATATAACGGTAGATTGCTCAGAACCGAGACCACGGCCATGCAGCTTAGGCAGGATAAGGGCGTGAGCAGGAAGTTCGAGGAGCTTATCAAGCTCGCTCTCGAGAGGGGATTCTTTGCATCGGCCTCCGAGATCTATAGCGATGCTCCTGCGGGCTTCTGGGATTATGGGCCGCTCGGCGCAGCTATGAAGAGGAAGTTCATCGAGCTTTGGAGGAGGGAGCTGGTGAGGAGAGATGGTATGCTTGAAATAGATGGTGCCCAGATACTTTCCAAGAGCGTATTCAAGGCCTCAGGCCATCTAGATAGCTTCGTTGACCCGATAGCGCGATGCAGTCAATGCGGCGCGATCTATCGCGTTGATAAGCTGATAGAGGAGAA
Organism: Candidatus Wolframiiraptor gerlachensis; assembly: GCA_021323375.2. GTDB lineage: Archaea > Thermoproteota > Nitrososphaeria_A > Caldarchaeales > Wolframiiraptoraceae > Wolframiiraptor > Wolframiiraptor gerlachensis. The sequence goes on from JAJPCT020000017.1 coordinate 19,156, forward strand.
GACCGGGCTACATGTCCCCGAGAGGTTGAACCTTGATGAGATGAGGAGGATTGTGGAGGAGAATGGTGTGAGGTGCACGCGTTGTGGGGGAGAGCTGACCGGCTACTCCCACTTCAACATGATGTTCAGGGTCGGCGTCGGCGTCGCTGAGACCGATGCGTACCTCCGGCCGGAGACCTGTCAAAACATCTTCGTGGACTTTCTCAGGCTCTATAAGACGATGAGGAGGAAGCTTCCATTCGCGATAGCGCAGTATGGGAAGAGCTTTAGAAATGAGATCTCCCCGAGGCAGGGTCTTCTCAGGATGAGGGAGTTCTATCAAGCCGAGATAGAGGTCTTCTTCAACCCAAATAAGGCTAATGACTTTCCGAAGGCCGATGCGGTGATGGGATATGAGCTGAGGCTCCAGCAGGTTGGTGAGAGCGAGCCGTCCGAGATCACTTGCAGGGAGGCCTTGAGTCGGGGGCTCATTTCGAGCAAGCTCGTCGCCTATTATCTCGCCCTTATCCAGCAATTTTACGAGAAGACTGGGATCCCGAGGGAGAGGATTAGGCTGAGGCAGCTTGGCGAGGATGAGAAGGCCTTCTACGCCGTAGAGGCATGGGATCTCGAAGTGGAGACCAGCCTCGGGTGGATAGAGCTCGTCGCCTGTAATAATAGGGGAGGCCACGATCTCGGAGGCCATCAGAGGATGAGCGGACAGGAGATGGAGGTGCTCGATGATAGCCAGAAGATCCTACCACATGTATTCGAGCTCTCAATGGGTGTTGACAGAAGCCTATACTGCATCCTTGAGAACTTCCTAGACTTAGAGGATGGTAAGACCGTGCTTAGACTGCCCCCATACCTCGCGCCAATAGATGCTGCAATCCTGCCGCTGGTCTCGAAGGAGCCGCTTACAAGCAGGGCCATGGAGATATATAATGAGCTGAAAAAAGACTTTGACGTGGAGTATGATGATTCGGGGAGCATCGGGAGGAGGTATATGAGGTATGATGAGGTGGGCGTCCCAATATGCATCACCGTAGATTACCAGACCATGGAGGATGATACGGTCACGGTTAGGTTCAGGGATTCCGCGCACCAGATCAGAGTTGATTTAAGCGACTTGCACTGCCTCCTGAGGGAGTGGTTGGCATATCCTTAGAGATCATGAAAGGCTTTATATCAGTAGCGCCCAAAAAGACGTGATAGGGGAAAATGAGCCTTCCACGCGATAGGGAGGAGGATTTTCGAATAGCGATCCTCAATCTCATACAGGATCAGGTTAGGGTGGTTTTGGATGGATACCGCCTCCTCTTGGACATGTTGGAGCATTTTCTGAGGGGAGAGCAGACCGATGTCATAGAGGAGTTTTACCAGAAGATCTTGAAGAATGATGAGAAGGCCAAGGAGATGAACCGCCTCGTTGAGAAGGAGATCTCGAGGGTTGGCGCGATCCTGACATCTAGGGAGAACTTCGTGAGGCTAACTCTGGAGGTTGATAGGATAGCGGATATCACCGAAGGGGCTGCCTTCAGGATCGTGAACCTGAGCAGGATGAAGACTAAGTTGGGAAAGGATACGTGTAAGCTCTTCCTAGCGCTTGGGGAGGCCGTGCTAGCAACCCTCAACTCAATGAGACAAGCTTTGCTTGCTACGACTATGAATTCTGCAAGCCTTGGCGAGAAGATAGCGGAGACGGAGGTGAATGAGAAGAAGGCTGATGATGTTTACAGGCAGCTTGACCTCGAGATCCTCAAGAGCAACATGCAGATAGCCCAGCTGCTATTGTGCAGGGAGGTGGCCGAGATGATTGAGGACATATCAGATCACGCCGAGAGAATAACCGATATCCTTCGGACGCTGACAATCGTCCCGGTATAGGGAGGCAGGATAATGGCTGTGGAGACTGTTAGAGCCGAGCTCGTTCAGGGGAACATAATAGTCTGGGACATTGAGAAGGGAAGAAAGCTGTATAGGCTAGGGTTCTATGGTAAGCCTCTCGGGATTCCCAAGCCGAAGTCCGCTGACTTCAATGCACCCCTCGTGCTGGATATAATTGAGGCGGTGTATCTCGTAGAGGAGGGGCTACTGGAAGTATACGAGGATGGGAGAAAGCTGACCTTAGACGAGCTGAAGGAGCATGCCGAAAAGACCTATGAGAACTTCAGGGAAAAGTATCAGGTGTATAGGGATCTTAGGAAGAGGGGATTCATCGTGACACCAGGGATAAAGTTTGGAAGCGACTTCGCGGTCTACCGCGTGGGACCCGGCCTTGAGCATGCACCCTTCATAGTCCAAGTCAAGCTACTCGGAGAAAATATCTCGGCCTTAGAGATAGTCAGGTCGGGGAGGCTCGCGACAACCGTTAAGAAATATTTCACGATCGCTGTTCCGGATCGATCAGGTGAAAAGCCCACTTACATCCTCTTTGAGTGGTGGCGTGCGTAGGGTCTATTATATGGAGCTATTGAGCTTCTCAGCTATCTCCCTCGCCCTCTTGGTAGCCGCCTCAACAGCCTTCATGACAGCAGTCCTCACGCCACCCTCCTCTAAGTAGAATATGCCCTCTATCGTCGTCCCGCCCGGCGTTAGAACCATCTCCTTTATAGTTGAGGGGTGCAACCCTGTCTCGAGCATTAGCTTCGCCGTGCCATATACCGTGTATGCAGAGGATTTATAGGCCAGGTCCCTTGGAAGGCCGACTTTTAGCCCCGCATACGCCATGGCCTCTATTAGGAGGGCTACGTAGGCCGGCCCGCTCCCGCTCAATGCCGTGATCGCGTCCATCAAGTCTTCATCAACCTCGACATACGCTCCGAGCTCCCCCAAAAGCTCCTGAACAACCTTGATATCCTGCTCGGTTATGTTGGGGCCTCTACAGTAGGCTGTGAAGCCGGTCTTCACGATCAAGCCGACATTAGGCATGGCCCTAATGATCTTGGCCCTTGGCGCTAGGAATCCAAGCCTCGAAGTTGGAATTGCTGCCGCCACGGAAATCAGAAGTTTGCCATCAAGCAGATCCGAGACCTCTCTTAGAACCATAGAGACTTTATTCGGCTTAACAGCTAGGAAGACCGCATCGGATGTTTTCGCAACATGTCTATTATCTGTTGTGAGCTCGACGCCCAGCCGCTCTAGATCCTTAATCTTCTCGATGTTTCTTCTGGACGCGATCACCTTATACTTGCCGGACTCAGCGAGTGCCTTGGCTATGGCTGACCCTATCTGCCCCGCACCGATAACGCCAACCCGCAGCATATTCTCGCGATATGCGTGTGGGCGCTTAATTAAGGGTTTACCCGAGACCCGACTCCTTGAGAATGAGCTCGGCATCCTCAACGCCCGGCCTATACTTATGTAGAATTGTGTATCGGTCCGGCCTTATCCTCCAAGCCTCGATTATTGCGTTGATTATCAGGCTTCTCGGCAGCCCAACCTCATCAAGGCCCGTTGGAAGCCCCACCCTCCTAAAATACTCCCGGATCATTTTTAGACGATATCTCTCGTCCGTCCACCAGTCAGGGTTCCTCATCTCATGATATGCGGCCATGAGCAGTGTGCCCATAGCACATTGGACTCCATGAGGATATTTACGCCCCAGCTTCATGTCGAGGTAGTGGCTGATTAGGTGCTCGCTCCCAGATGCCGGCCTCGACGACCCCGTGATCATCATGGCCACCCCGCAGTTTATTAGGGCTCTTATGAGCGGTTCAAGAGATTCCACCAACCCCCCAGATCCCATTATAGAGCTCGTGAGGGATTCTAGCGACTCGAGGATGAGGCTCTCGGCGGTTGGGCAGTATGACTCGCCCACATCTTCTCTACCGAGCTGCCAATCCTTGATCGAGACAATCTTCGCGAGGACATCGCCGTAGCCGGATATTATCAGCCTCCCTGGAGCAGACTTGATTATCTCGAGATCGATGACAGCCAGCCTAGGCGATCTCATGAGGATCGATTTCCTCCCACCCTCATCGAAGAGCGAGACTATCGGTGAGACTATGCCATCATGGGAGGGCGCTGTGGGGATTGAAACAAAGCTCGCGCCAGCCTTATATGCCGCGTATTTGGCCACATCTATAACCGTCCCACCCCCAACGCCTACAACAGATCTAACGCCCCCCACCTTAACAGCGAGCTCCTCGGCATTCCAGAATGTGGGAGCTGTAACAAGAAAGCCTCTAGCCCCAAGCAATTCCTCAACCCGGCTTCCAGCCACCTTATACGTGATCTCATCGTAGAATACCGCATAGGGGGGTTCTAGGCCGAGATCACCGAATCTCGGAACAACCTCTTCCAGGGAGCCTATGAAAACCGCCTCAAGCGATCTATCATGGGGATAGCCGCAGCCGCATTCATCCCGAGACTTTAGGGCATGCTTGAACTCGAGCTTCTTCAAGCCCTCTCGGAGGCTAATTAAAGCATTTTTAAAGTTGCTCTTTCAGAATGAATAAACTTAGCCTTTCAGAATGAATCAACTATACGGGTTATACGGGCTATGAATAAACTTAAAAGCAATCAACTACACGGGTTATGAGGATGCCTAAGCGCATTATAATTAAGGACTCGGATCTGGAGAATGCCGAGCCTGTCATAGAGCCTGTTGAGGAGGCTGAGAAGCCCGCTGAACCCTCCATCGAGGCTGAAATTACTGAGAGAAAGGAGGATATAATGCTTGAGAAGGCTATCGCGGATGCCGACGCGGCATATGAGCTCGTCCTCGGCAAGATAGATGAGATAAGGATTAGGGAGGAGGTTACCCAGAAAAAGTTCTTGGATGATCCAGGGATGAGCCTCGCGATCCTGAAGAAGCTCATCCAGCGCTGGGACTCCATGAGAGAGGAACTGATACGCTATATTGATGACGCGATCGAGAGATATCGTAAACTGGCCGAGCTATTGGAGGAGAGGTTCTCGAGCATCGAGGAGGAACTTTACTTCAATCAAGTTGAGCTGGATACGATAATGCAGCTTGAGTCTCAGGGAAAGCCTATCTCCGTCTCGAAGAAGGAGGAGCTTGAGAACCTTATCCCGAGGCTGAGGGAGGGGCTAGCCCAGCTCGATAAGAAGATCAAGGAGGTTAATGGAAGAATCGAAGAGCTTAAGAGGATGCGGGAGAACGTGTATGAGGCGACCTCATATAAGAGGCTCGCGGACGATATATTCACGCAGATAGTCAATAGCCTTCAGACGAAGTATGAGAGCCCGGAGGAGGCGGCGGTGAAGATCAGGTCTCAGGTCGAGATCATCGCCCAGCGCGAGGGGATCCCGAGGGAGTACGCGACTCTCTATCTCTGGAAGAGGTTAAAGGGCCAGCTTAGGACCGGCTGAGCACAGGCCTAAACTTGTAGCCATACTCGATTATTCCCTGCTCCCCATTAACTCTCACTTTCCGGAAGACCGCCTCGACGCGGATACCATCTCTCAACTCATCCTCTTTGAAGTCTGTGAGCTGTGAGAGGATCTTCGTTCCATCCTCGAGCTCTATGAGGCCTATGGAGTATGGCGCGTAGCGCTCAAACTCTTTTGGAGGGGACCTGATCACCGTGTATGCTATAAGCCTGCCCGAGCCCGGTAGCTCGACTTGTGTGAACTCCCTAGACCTGCATCTCCTACAGATTACTGGCTTATAGTGGTGGAAGGCCCCACAGTGGGTACATTTCCAGCCCGCGAGCCTATAGAGGAATGATATGTTTCTCCAGTAGCCGGTGACCCTCATACCCATTACACCTCCTCTATTTTAAGCAGGCTTGTGAAGGCTGCTGCGCCGACGCCGCTCAAGGATATCGCCAGCCCAGTCCTCGGCTTATCAAGCTGATTCTTCCCAGCACGCCCAGTAAGCTGGAGATATATCTCCGCGACTTGATAGATTGCTGTCGCGCCGAATGGATGGCCCCGCGCCTTAAGCCCCCCGAAGGTATTGCAAGGAAGGCGGCCATTTAGCCCGAACTCGCCCTTCATGGCCAATTTGCCCGCGGCGCCGGGCGGAGAAAATCCCCCTGACTCCAAGCAGAGGGCGCCAAGTATGGATACTGAGTCATGGAGCTCCACCATGTTCACCTCACCCCTACTGACCCCTGCCTGCTCCAATACCTTGCTCACCGACAACATGACGGACTGGAGCCTAAGAGGATCCTCCCTATCAAAGGGATTCATGTAATCCGTCGCGGAGGATATGAATATCTTGATCTTGGGAGATTTCAGCCTGCGAGCTAGTCCCTCGCTCACGAGGACTAGTGCCGCCGCTCCATCACCTATACCACTTACCTCCAGCATCCTAAGAGGCTCCGCGATGAACGGCGACTCTAAGACACGATCCAAGGTTATCTTGAATGGATACTGGGCGTGGGCAACCCCCTCCGCATGCTCATGGCTTATTACTGGGAAGAATGGTATACCCTCATCACCATATCTCTTTGAGTAGAGCCTATAGAGTAGGGCGCTTATGGCGTAGAAGTCTGCTCCCATAAAGCCCTCATACCAGCTCCTCCCACTCATCATCAGCATCCCGGATGAGACCTCCTCGGGGAGGCCGTCTGAGAGCTTCTCCCCGCCAATGACTAGGACCGCCTCAGATCTGCCCGAGGCTATATCGCAGAACCCCGAGTAGAGCGCGGCGGCCCCGGATGCCTCAGCCGCCTCGGACCTGAATGCCGGCACCCCGACGAGACCGGTGCACTCCGCCATTAATGCACCCAAATTCGCCTGACACTGAAGATACTCGCTCAGTGCGCATCCCACGTAGATGGCGTTCACCGTGGAGACTCCCGCATCCTCTAGAGCCTTTACAGCCGCCTCGGCCATGAGCTGTTCTAGATCCTTATCCCAATGCTCCGCGATCTTCGTGAAGCCAACCCCGGCAACATATACGCCCACCATCACCATTCACCTCATGAGTATCTCATCTCTCAGCTTCAAGTATGTCGAGTAGTCTATGTAGATCTTGTTCCTGATGAATTCAGCGAGCTTGGGCGCTAGATCCCTCTTCTCCAAGATGCCATCAAGAACTCTGAGCACGAAGGCGTCGCTACCAGCCCCCGAACCATATGATGCTACGAGGATTCTCTGGCCCGGCTGAGCCTGATCCAAGACATTTACTAGGCCGAGCAGCGAGCAGGCGCTATAAGTGTTCCCGACAAAGTTCGCTATCAAGCCCGGCGAGACCTTCTCCTGCCCCACCTTGAAGTACTTCGCGACTGCTAGGGGGAACTTCATATTGGGCTGATGAAATATAACATAGTCTATCTCATTAAGCGTGTAGCCATCATTCTCGAGAAGGGATTGCACGGCGCCGATTATGTGCTTGAAGTATGCTGGCTCACCCGTGAACCTCGCAGCATGCATCGGATACCTATCACCCGGCCTTCTCCAGAAGTCTGGTGTATCGGTTGCATAGCCGCTCCAGGCCTCTATCTCTGCGATTGCCCTATGATCTGTTTTCCCCAGTATGAATGCGGCAGCCCCGCTTGCGGCCGTGTATTCAAGCGCATCGCCCGGCCTCCCCTGCGCCGTGTCGGCGCCGATCGCCAGTCCATATTCCACCTGGCCCGAGCGGATCAAGCTCGCTATTATCGCCATTGCTTCGCTCCCAGCCTTGCAGGCGAATTCTAGGTCTGCTGCAAGCTTCGTGGGAGAGGCTCCAATTGCCTCGGCCACAATCGTCCCGGTAGGCTTGACAGCATAGGGCTTCGACTCGCTCCCCACATAGACTGCGCCGATCCTCCTCGGGTCTATCTTGGCTCTTCTCAGGGCTATTCTCGCGGCCTCAACAGCCATCGTCGCCGCATCCTCATCAATACCGGCCACCGTCTTCTCCGCGACGGGAAACCCGGACTTATCCTGCCCCCACATCCGGCCTATCTCCTCGGCCCTTATCCTGTATCTCGGGATATAGCCGCCGTAACCTTGAATCGCCACCCCACCTAGCTTAACCATATCTCCCCCGGAGCTTTTTTCCGGGCCCCTCTTAAATATTGTCGAGGACATGTTCGTTGATTAACGTAGAGAGAAGCCTTAAGCATCGAGCGCCCTAGCCTGCAAGTGTATGAGGAAGGCCGTCAAGCGTGCAGAGAAGCTCGATGAGAAGGATCTTCTTATCCTGAGGGAGCTTGAGCTGGATTCGTCTAGGAGTTTGAGGGAGCTTGCCGAGGTCTTGGGCATGCCGAGGACGACAGTCCAAGATAGGATTAACAGGCTTAGGAGGATTGGTGTGATAAAGGGCTTCACGGTGAAGCTTGATAAGGCGAAACTCGGCAAAAGCACACTCGCCTTCGTCCTCGTCTCCTTCATGCCCGGCTCTGACATCTCCCAGAAAGCCCTAGCCCATGAGATCGCCATGCTCGACAATGTCGAGGAGGTCCATCTTATCACAGGAGAATGGGATATACTGCTCAAGGTAAGAGGATCCTCAATCAAGGAGATAGGAGACTTGGTCATAGACAAGCTTAGGGGGATGCGTGGGGTCGCGAGAACCCTCACCTGCGTCGCCGTCCACAGCGTCAAAGAGGATCCATGAGGAGCAAATTATCCGCGTATTCCCATAAGCTATGGATACGTATTCCATTATACGCGGTCTTAAGCATAGGTTTTATGCCTATGGATTCCCGGGGAAAGGCTCGAAGGATATGAAAGAGCTTGAGAGGCTCGCAGCTGAAAAGGCTCGCGCCGCCGTCAAATATGATAAGATCGGGATGAGGGAGGAGGCGGCGAAGCGGTATCGCGAGGCTATAGCCCTCCTAGAGAAGCTCATAGAGCTCACTGATGACCCGGTCATGAAGAGGATCTACGAGGAGAAACAGGCGCAGTATAGGCGGAGGATCGAGGCGCTAAGCGAGAAGGTCTCGGTTGGCGGGAGATCCGATGAGCAAGCTGAGGTTGATGAGAGCTTCATAATCCAGAATCCGCCACCCGTCAAGTGGGATGATGTAATTGGATTGGAACAGGCGAAGAAGGCTATTCTCGAGAGCATAATCTACCCCATGAAGAGGCCTGACCTCTTCCCACTAGGATGGCCTCGCGGGATTCTGTTATTCGGGCCCCCGGGCTGTGGCAAGACCATGCTCGCGGCCGCGGTCGCGAACGAGATAGACGCGGTCTTCATGCACGTGGATGCCTCTCTGATAATGTCGAAGTGGCTCGGCGAGTCTGAGAGAAACATAGCCAAGATCTTCAACGCCGCGAGGAAGTATGAGTCCACGGGCAAGCCCGTGATAATCTTCATAGATGAGGTGGACTCGCTTGCCGCGGTGAGGCTGAATGAGGTTGGGGGAGAGGCTAGAGCAAGAAACCAGCTGATAAAGGAGATGGATGGCCTGCTGGATAAGGGCAGGAAGAGCCTAATCTATATACTGGCCGCGACGAATAAGCCCTGGCTCCTTGACGAGCCTTTCATCAGGAGATTCCAGAAGAGGATCTACATAGGATTACCGAGTTATGAGGCGAGGCTCCGGCTATTCCAATACTATGCGGGGAAGCTGAACCTTGATAACGTGGACTTCGCGGAGCTCGCGAAGATAACGGAGGGCTACTCAGCCGCCGACATATACTCGATATGCGTGGAAGTTCAGACGAAGATCGTCAGCGAGTTCTTCGAGCAGGGTGGAGAAGAGCCGAGGAAGATAACAATGGAAGACTTCTTGGAGGTTATCAGGAGCAGGAAGCCAAGCATCGACCCAAAGAGCATAGAGAAGATGATGGAGTGGTATGAGAGGTTTGGCGCCCTCTAGCCGACGAGCTCTATCAACCCCTTCTCCTCTAATTTCATCAGTATCTCCTTAACCTGCTTGACGTCTATTCCAAGCTCCTTCGCGCATTTCTTCAGGTTGATCTCGGAGCCGGCTTTCGATAGATATGAATAGACCATCTGCTCGATCTCCGAGAGCTGCGGGACGTCCGGGAATGATTCCTTGATCCGCTCGGCCGCGAGCCTTCTAGCCTCTTCAAGAACCTTCTTCGCGTCCTCGCTCACCTCCTGTGTTCCGATCTCCACGGCACTGGCCATATTCGAGCTAGTGAAGTCCTCGATGTAGCAAGCGAGCTCGTGCAAGTTCTTGGCCGCATCCGGCGCCACCCCAGCCACCTCATCCTCCACTTCAGCAATTAGCGAGAGGAGAGGCACGACTAAGCCTATGAGATCACTCACCTCGATTATCGTCTCGAGCCTGAGCTTCACCTGTTCCAGCATCAGCTGCGACCTCCTAACCATCTTAGCCAGCTTCCTCAACTCAGCTATCTCCTCGGCATATATTGAGGCCCTCTCCTCGTCCCCAGACTCCATGGCGTCCACGACCTGCTCGAAGTATTCCTTGCTCCTTGACACCAGCTCTCGATACTTGGACTCGAGCCTAAGGATCTGGGCATTAAGCTTGCTAAGGGACTGCTCAAGATTACGCCTAACCTCCTCTCTCGCCTCCTCGTCAATGAATGGATCTACTTTATAGCCGTCTCCGCCAGGCACTTGCATGCGCAGAATGCTCTCAAGCTTCCGGTCTCTTAAAGTGTTTTGGAGAAATCAAGCATGATGTGATGTCTATGGGATTCTTGGAGAAATACCGCTCACATGTTCTAGGTTTGGCCACGGGGGATCAGGAATACCTCCTCCCAAATAGGAGCCTCGTCTCCCCCATGGCCCTCAGCTCCACCTCCCTAACCCTTACGACCACCGGGAGATCATTCACCACGCGACCTATTATCAGGCAGTGCCTCGGGGGGAGCATCTTCGCTATCCTCTTAACCGTGTCAGAATCCACCCTTGAGGCCTTAGATATATAGTTCAGGTCAGACTCGTTCGTGAAGTTGAAGAGGAAGATGTTGTCGGCCTGCCTATATATCATCTCGGGGATACTGTCAGGTTGATTCGTCACGAATATTGGGAATATGCCGATATGCCTCATCCGCGTTACCAAATCATCCCAGTAGGTCTCCCTGAGGTATAGATGGGCCTCCTCAGCTACTAGGAAGAGGGGGTCTATGGCGCCTTCGCGCAAGAGGCTCGAGAGCTTGCTCAACACATACTCCACGATTATCTTCTTCGTCTGGTGGATGCTATTCGAGAGATCTATCACGATTATCCCGCCGCTCCTAGAATTCAATACATCCTCGATCCTTACTGGGCTCTCATCATCGAAGAAGCCGGTCTCGCTGAGGCTTAGTAGCCTGCTCATCAACGCCTCCCTCACCGACTCATGCATCTGCATCCTGCTGACCGCGTTTATCAGCCCCCTCAACGTAACCCTCCCCTCATTTCTCTCAACGGAGCTCCAGATCCTCATGAACTCCCTAATCGTGGTCGCGGGCGTCGCGAGGATGTGCTGGAGTATATCGGCCATAGTCTTGAGGCCGGCATCCTCAACCGAGACCCTGAAATTTTCCCCCGGCGTTAGCACATAATGCCTACCAGCCATCCTGCTCACCGAGCCATCAACGGTCTCTGATAGGCCGATGTATTCGCCGTTTATATCGAAGACCACCACCGTGGCCCCATACTCCGCAAGCGATGTTATCAGAAGCTTCGTCAGATAGGATTTACCAGTCTCCTTCTTTCCCGTTATTATCGTGAGCCTTCCATCAAGATCCTCGGCATATATTGAGATCGTCCCACTCATGCATTCCCCGATAATTATCCTCCTCCGGCCGCATGTCCTCATGAGATCGGAGATAAGCTCCGGAGAGGCCTTCTCTATCCTTGAGTTGAACCTAGATGGAAGCCAGATCACATCATTCCTCAGCGATCCATCAACGATTACTCCGCGGAACTTCGCTATTATCCTGCGGGAATCCCTCACATCGAGGAGTATCGAGCCGACGCCATATGGGTCGAAATTCTTCATCGAGAAATGTTCTGATGCGAGCTCCCTCAGCACGTCCTCGAGTATCCCCGGGACATCAGCATATTCTATGTCTATCACCTGTGCTAGGATGGATCTACCGCCATCAGTTATGAGTATGTAGTCTCCACGGACTAGGGGCTCCTCATCAGGTGAGGCAAGGAGCTCGATCGTATCGCCATTCTTCGATAGTATCTTCACCTCGCAAATCACCTCCTATCAATCGGGTTGAAGAGCATGTCTCGTATCGAGTCCTCCCTAAAGAGCTCGGCCCCCAGTCCTCTGAGCATCGCCTGTATCGCGATCACATCGCTCTTCGTGAACGTGCAATAGTCATGGGCTAGTATAAGGAGCTCCGGATACCCGTAGATCAGTGGGTCGCTTTTCAGGAGGCTTCCGAACACCTCCTCAACCCTCCTGCATGTCACTGCATCAACCCTGTAGGCGCTGAGCCCAGAGCTGAGCTTAGCGAGAAACGTCCTCCCGAGGACGCGAACCCGCATCTCAAGCCCCTCGATTAGCCATGTCATGTCGATTATGTATGGTGGTTTGGCACCAAGCCTATCATCCGTGAATATCGAGCTCCAGAACTGGAGGATGCTCGTCTTTGAGAATGCTAGGATATCGTTGCCCCGCGGCCTAGCCTCCTCAAGTATCCTCGAGACGAGCCATAGCGGGTTATCCTGCGGCCCAGCGGAGAGGGATCCATCCACAAGTATTATGCTATCCTTGAACTGCTTGACGACATGCTCTTGGAGGCGTTTCTCGAGGAGGCTGGCCAGCATCTTTTGGATGGAGCCATCCAGCTGATAGCCTGATAAGTCGAGGGGCGGGAGGTCTCCGAAGATCGATCCGAGGACACTTGTGATGTTCTCCGGGGTTAGGTATACAATGAAGGGGCCGACCCTCTGGATCTCCAGGCCGAGCGTGTTCCTGACAGCTATGCTGCCCCTAACCCCTAGGATAATGCCATCCCTCCCCACTGCGACGACTATTGAGGAAGTATCTATGGCCACGACCTGCCTCTCCACCGCGCCCTCCAAGGGTATGCTAATCGCGGAGACATCCAGCTGCTCAGCCTGCTCAATAAGCCTCAAATCCCAATCATTTTGAGCAAAACTCTCCTCATCAAACTCCATCGAGTAGGCCCCGTTGACAAGACCTAGGCTTCTCCGCCCTACCTCTAGGAAAGGCTTAAAGATTATCTCGAAATCGTTTAATCTGGGTTGGGCGAGTTGGCTCATGTCCCTGGTCTCCCCGATTTTATTGGTCTTCCTGTGCTTATAAATGTTGCTCAACTTGAGCAAGATGGGAAATGAGCGGGAAGGACAAAATCAAGGTCGAGATCATGATAGGCCCCGCCACCGTTAGGGTTGAGGCTCCACCCGACCAGATAGAGGAGGCTGTGAGAAACGCCGTTACCGCCCTTAGATCGGCTTTACCCGAGCTTGGGGCTGAGGCCTCACTTAGCGGGCCTGCTATGGCCAAGCCTGAGAAAGCTCGGCGGAAGCCAGCGCCGACATGCTCCGAGCTTATAAGGGGGCTTATAGAGGAGGGCTGGTTCGATCAGCCCAGAACGTTATCCGAGGTTGTTCAGGAGCTGGCTAAGAGGGGCTATCATTATGACTCGACCGCGGTTGCGCACAGCCTGCTAGATCTCGTGAGGGAGAGGGCGCTTGTGAGGGAGGGCATTCCAAGGCGCTATGTCTATCGTAGGCCTCCGCCCGCCGCCTGGGAAGGAGGATGAACTAGCCCTGCTCCACCTCTCCCGCCAAGCCCTTCTTCGAGAACTTGTCGGCAAGATACTTTACTCCCAGGGGGGTTATGGTATAGTCTCCGCGATCAAGCCTCCTGAGGAGCTCTAGTTGAACAAGCTTCGTGAGATTATTCATTATTGTCTTCTTCTTTGCTGGTAGAACTGCCTCAAGCTCTCCGGGGCTTATATTTGGCGCCTCGATCCTCCCCAGCTTATGCTCCAAGTATTTCCTCAGGGCTAGTAGGAGGATTTGATCGGAAACTGATTTCAGCTGGCTTAGGCTGATCTTGAGGAAGAGGCCCTCCTGCGCATCATATACGAAGACTTCGCTAAAAGCCTCCAAGAGATCTTTCAAGTCCATGTTGAATGCGATCTTCCTAGCAAGCGAGTACGCTGGCAGAGTCTTCTCTATAAATGCTATGATCTGGCGGTAGACCGCCTCCGGCGGCCCCGAGAAGCTCATCTCAAGATCACCATATCTTATTGTTACCTTAAGCTCCTCCATGCTCATGCCTCCTCACCAAATAGCTCGTTAATGGAGCCTGATGTGAATGAATATAATCCTTCATTGGTCTTGGCGACGAGCCCTGCTTTTCTCAGCTCACTCAGCCTCGCTCTGGCAACCCGCTCATCGAGGCCTGTGCAGACCGCTATCTCCTTGGGCGTGAGATGCTCCTTCTCGAAGAGACCGAGCCTCCTCCCGACATAGGCCGCTGCTAGGCAAAGGAGTATCCTCCTCTTGGCATCCCTCTCCTTCATGATTATTATCCTGCCATCCCTGAATTCGACAAGGCCCTCGAGCTTCCTCGCGAGACCTGTCAAGTCCACGGCTCCGGTAAGCTTCTTGGCAACCTCGAGCGCTGGATAAGTCTCGGAGAAGAACTTGTTCACGCTCCTCCAAACTTCCTCATAGCCTCCCTCGAACTCCACCTCAGTCTCGCCGCACTTGATCACGACCTTAACCCTCTCAGAGCTCATCCCCCGCCACCTCCCCCGCTCATGAGCTTCTCAACATATTCAATCCCCTTTCTCAATATCCGGAAGACCTTGCGATCATTCTGCTTCCCAGCATCCTCCATGTAGCCCTCGCGGATCAGATGAGACATTACATCCCAGACATTCTTCGGCATGGGCCATCTAGCCTGAGCATAATACTTCTCAACATCCTCGTATGTCAGATCCCTCCCTTCCTGCCTGTAGAGGTAGTAGGCTATTGTCAGAAACTTCTCCCAGTTCTTCTCGGGATTCACGTGGCTCGCGAACTCAACGAAGGATGAGAAGCTCGCGGTTGTCATGACCGCCAGCTGCTGAGGCGCCTTAACCGTCTCCTGCCTTCCAAGGCCTCCAAGCCTCTCGAGAAGCGCGTCGATCCAGCTTAGATCCGCGAACCTGGCTTCAAGGAACTCCCTGTCTCCCTCGAGTTCCAGCTCCAGCCCCCCAACCTTTACCCTAAGCCTGTATGTCATCTGTGCCTCAAGGAAAATTGTTCCCTTATCAGGCTATTAAGGCTTAGGGACCCGGTCGAAAATGAGGTTTCATGAATGTTCTTGGGCACGTTTAAGGCACCGGTCATACGTGGATTCTAGGGATATGTTTGGCCGGTTTGGCCATACACTGCTTGGGAGACGAGCTGATATAGCTTTCCCCCGTCAAACCTCCCGCGATAAGTCTTCATGAGCTCGCCCATGATCACGGAGATCGCCTTCCCGGGGTTCGATCTGACGAGGTCTCGATTAGCCTCCACGAGCTCAGCGATCCGGGCTCTAATTTCCTCAAGGCTGGCGGCTCTTAATCCCAAGGCATTTATCGCATCATCCAAGTTCTTGCCGGGATTCTGGGCGAGCCATTTAATGATCTCGGGAGCAGCCTCCTTCGCCAGCTCCCCCCTCACCACACGCCTAAAGAACTCGAGGAGATCCTCCTCCCTGATCTTCTCTACTTCATAGCCCTCGCGCCTTAGGCTCTTCATGTGCTCCACGAGTATCGAGGCCGCTATGCTGGGCTGGACGCCCGTCTCCCCAACTACTCTCTCGAAGAGCTCAACCTTCTCCGAGTCTATCAGCTCATCAGCAATCTGCCTGCTTACCCCATATCTCCTCGAGATCCACTCGGCGACCTCGTCGAGGCTTGGTGGAAGCCGGCGCCTAACCTCCTCAACATATTCTCTTGGTAGTGGGAGTGGCGGGATATCGGTCTCAGGATACATTCTAGCAGCCCCGGGCCTCGGCCTCAAGTATATCGTGGTTCCATCCGGCTTTGCTCCACGAGTCTCTGATGGCACGCCGTGAAGAGCCTCGATCGCCCTCTCCCTAACCTTCTCAAGCGCATCCTCAGCCCTCTCCCGCTCAGCCGCGACTATGACGACCGCGTCGAGGTCGCCGGCCCCAACCTCCTCCCTCAACCTCGCAATCTCCTCCTCTGAGATCCCATAGCCGGGCAGCTCATCGGTATGAAATATCCCCTCGACATCAGACCATGCTCTAGCCCTTCCCGCGAGCTCTGCTCCAAGCCTTATCCCCGGAGCCGCCTCCAGCCCCAGAAGACCTCTAAATCCCCTAAGCTTCAGCGCCAGAACAACGCCGCCCGCCTCAATCTTCCTCCGAAGAATCTTGGATGAGGTCTTCGCGAATATTTGTGTAACATCCCTTATCGGCTCCCGCCTAAGATCATCCTCAGACACTCCCCTATTTCTCAATTCATCCCTTATCTTGAGGAGGTGGAGTTGTCTAACTACCTCGAGTTCGATGACCTTTGGCAGAAGGTCTAGCTCCTGGACTCCCTTAATCTCGACGAGGGCTCCACCTGTTATCGAGATGTTTAGATCCTGCCTGACGGTTCCTATTCCTCTCTTGACCCTTCGCGTTGCCCTGAGTATCCTTCCTATGGCATATGCGACCTTATACGCCTCCTCCGGCGAGTTTATCACCGGCGCTGTCGAGACCTCGATCAAGGGTATCCCGAGCCTCGAGAGATCATAATGCACCTCATGCGGCTTCTGTTCGATTATCCGGGCTGCATCCTCCTCGAGTGTTATCGTCTGTATTGGAATCTTCTTCCCATTAACCTCAATCTCCCCTCCCAATGCTATCACACATGTCCTCTGGAACCCGGTAGTATTCGACCCATCTATGACTATCTTTCTCATTATGTGGATCTCATCTACTGGCCTCGCCTTCATCATGAGTGCTGCTGTGAGCGCTATCTCAACCGCCTCCCTATTCAGATCATGCGGCGGCTCCTCATCAAGCTCCACGAGACACGTGTTCTCTGTGTTCGCGTGATAGACTATCATCCTCCGCTTCCGGGACTCGAAGAGGGCTGCTGGATCAACCTCTCCGAGCTCGCTCTGGGCCTCCCTCAGCCACCTGATGAAGACTATCTCCCTGCCACCCTCCCTCGGCGTCGTTGGGCAGTCGCAGAATAGCTTATGCCGCGTATCAAGCTGTCTATGGATCTCCAAGCCAACCTTCAGGCCGATCTCCCTATAGTCGATCTTCATGGTGCAACCACCTCCCGGATCGAGGGCATGCTCCTCTCGCCCATCTCGCCCGCAATAGGCGTCAGCATGAGCTTCTTCACCTCCTCCAAGTCACGTGCTCTAGCAAGACACCATGATAGCTTCACATAAGCGGTCTCGGGGAGCATGTCATCGAGCGGCACGACGCCAGCCTTAAGCAAGTATCTCCCCGTATCATAGACCCTCATGTTTATCCTACCGAAGATGCATTGCGATGTCATACCTATGAAGACACCTTCATCTACAAGTCTTCTTATCGTTGGGATTAGCTTGTTGGCGACGTGGCCTAGGCCCGTCCCCTCCAGTATAATCCCCCTAATTCCGAGATCGTGGACTGCTTCTAGGATCTCGGGCGGCATCCCCGGGTAGAACTTGATGAGAGCAGCATCCTTCGAGAATCCTGGCTCAAACCTATAGTCTCCCGAGCCGCGCGGGTTCAGGTTCCTTGCATTGATCTTTATCTCGCCCCCTGAGACATATGCTATTGGCTCTGAGTTCACAGATTTGAATGCATCCCTGCTGCTCGTGTGGAGCTTTCTCACCCTCGTTCCCCTATGGATCGCTATCACAGTGTCGGAGTGCCATGCGTGCATCGAGACGCAGACCTCCGCGAATGGCGCGTGGCCAGCGATCCTGACAGCCGCGATAAGATTTGTTGCTGCATCGCTTGAGGGCCTATCAGAGGATCTCTGAGCGCCAACGAAGACCACTGGAACCGGGGGCTTCTGGAGCGCGAAGCTTAGTGCCGCGGCCGAGTATCCCATGGTATCGGTTCCATGCGCTATCACCACGCCCTCAACGCCTCCCCTGATCAGCTTATCAACCTCAGCCGCCATCATGTTCCAGTGATCCGGCGTCATATCCTCGCTATATATCGAGAACAGGATCCTTGCATCAAGATCCGCGATATCGGCGAGCTCGGGGACTATTGAGAGCAGATCCTCGGCGGTGAGCGCCGCCCTAACACCGCCAGTCCTATAATCTATCCTGCTGGCTATAGTGCCGCCTGTGCTCACTATCACGACTTTGGGTAGTCCCGGCTTCTGCGGCGGTCGCGGGGGCGGGATGAACCTCGGCTTAGCCGCTCGGGCCACCCTCCTGATCGAGGTAATACTAGAGGCATTTATCCCAATATTATATCCGTTCGGGAGCTTTATGACTATGTATCCGGGATCCGCGAGCTCGTATCTCGACATTAATATCCCGCGGTAAACCTCATCTCCCGCCTGGATCTCCACCTCGTCTCCAACCTCTACGCCGGCCCTCTCTAGGAGGGCTCGAACCTCGCCATGGTATCCTTGTAGAGCATCTTGATCGCTCAATTTCCCGCCGCTTTTCAGGGTTTCCCGCGATTAAACTTTTTATGCGATCAATTTCTGTCTCATTTTTAAAAATGGTGGGGTATAAGGTTCCTAGGAGACTTCATGGAATAGAGGCTGAGGCCGCCTTCTCGGTCCTAGCCGCGGCCAAGAAGGTCGAGGCCACGGGGAGGAAGGTCGCCCATCTAGAGATCGGCGACGCAGGCTATGATACCCCGGAGCATATCAAGGAGGCGGCGATAAGGGCTTTGAAAGAGGGAAAGACCCATTATACGCCGACGACCGGGATCCCTGAGCTGAGGCAAGCGATAGCTGAGAGCGTGAAAAGGGATTACGGCGTCGAGATAGACTGGGAGAAGAATGTGGTCGTGGCTAATGGATGCAAGCAAGCGATCCTCGCATCAATGCTCTCCATACTTGAGGAGAGTGATGAGGTCCTTTACCCGAATCCCGGATACCCGGAGTATGAGGCTGCGGCCAGGTTCGCCGGGGCCAAGCCTATACCATACAGGCTCACGATAGAGGATGAGTTCAGGATTGACGTCAACAGGATCGCGGAGCTCATAACCCCTAGGACGAAGCTTGTCGTGATCAATACGCCGCATAATCCATGCGGTTCCATAATACAGAAGGATGATGTCAAGGCGCTCGTGGACCTCTCGGAGGATCATGGTTTCTACATACTCTCCGACGAGATCTATAGGCCATTCCTCTATAATGGCGAGGAACATCATTCACCGCTCTCGATCAAGAAATCCCTAGATAGGCTGATAATAGCGGATGGATTCTCCAAGAGATATGCGATGACGGGATGGAGGATCGGATACGCGCTCATACCGGAGGAGCTGATGACGACCGTGTTCAAGCTGCTGAACGTGATGACATCATGCCCGAGCTCTATATCCCAGTGGGCTGCCCTCGCAGCCCTCACAGGGCCCCAAGAGCCCGTATATGAGATGAAGAGGGGCTATGAGCGAAGGAGGGATATCGCGGTTAAGCTGCTCTCGGAGATTGAGGGGATAAGGTTCGCGAAGGCGAAGGGAGCATTCTATATAATGATAGATGTCAGCAAGCTCCTCAACAAGCTGAAAATGGACACGGAGAGGTTCGTGATGATGCTGATAGAGAAGTATGGCGTCGCCTTCCTACATGGAACCGCCCTAGGATCCTATGGCGATGGATATGTCAGGATGAGCTTCTCCATCTCGGAGGATCACATAATCAACGGGCTCGAGAAGTTTAAGTGGGCGGCCAGCGAGATACTCAGCTCCTAACCCCCTCGAAGACTAAGAGCCTCCAACAAGGCCTCCAACATGAATCATATACATAATCCGCATCTGGAAGATTTGAGAGATAGTCTAGCAGCTTGATGAGCCTTTTTCCAAACGGATGCACTAGATAGTCGAGCACCCTAACCTTGAACCCGGAGTCTATCATCAGCCTATAAGTCCTCCCTATTCCGACGAGTGAGATCACTGGGATTATTAGTCGGCCGCCGCTCTTCAGGTGGCTTGGCGCTCCTCGGATAACCTCGTCAAGGACTTCCCTGCCATTAGGTCCTCCCCATGTATAGCGTGGTAGGGGATTCCTTGAGGGCGTCATCGGCGGGTTCGAGATTATGAGGTCGAAGGCCTCACCTCTAACCGGCTCATAAAGGGAGCCCAGCCTGAAATCCACGTTATCCACGGAGTTTAGCATCGCGTTTATCTTAGCTGCTTTAAGAGCTCTAGGTGAGATGTCCGTGGCGACGACCTCGCCGGCGCCGAGCTTTGATGCGAAGATTGCTAGGAAGCCCGAGCCAGTCCCGAGATCTAGCACCCTAGACCCCCTCTCCATATGCAGGTTCTTGGCGAGGCAGAGCGTCGCGGCCGACGGCATATACACTCTACGATCAATCATTATTCTTATTGTCTCGGAACCTATCCTGTATTTGATCACCCTTCTCCCGCTCATCTCCCAGCCAGCCGCATTATCTTCTCCCGGAACTCTGATGGATTTCGTGGAAGTATAAGGGGTGCTAGGACCCTCGCGTATTTCGGGTCCATCGCCTCCTCGACGACCTTGATGTTCCCGACTTCTGCGTATCCCTCGATCACGCCGGAGAAGAAGAGGTCCTCCTGCTCGGGCTTCAGATATCTAGCCGAGTAGTAGAGTAGCTCGGCCAGATCCCATGCATACGAATCGTCATAGGAGCATTGCTCTAGGTCGACGATGTAGATCCTGCTATCGGCCGCAAAGATGAAGCTTGATGGATTGCAGTCTCCGAGGCATATGCCGTTCTCGTGGAGCCTGGCGAGGAGCGCACCGATCTCCCGGCCACGCGTTGCAAGAGCCTCATCGAGAGAACTCCTTAGAACTCTTGCTAGGTCAATTCCTTCAATGAATTTCTGGAACAATATTCTCCCAGACCAGTTCACGTGTAGTATCTCGGCGGTGTTGAAGCCGAGCTCCATAAGCTTGTTCACGAAGTATATCTCGTTGCCCATCCTGATGGAGGCGAGGAGGGAGAAGTTCTTTACACCGATGGCCCATAGCCAGGCTGCTACCCACTTGAAATCTGTCCAATTGAGATATTTCTTCGCGAAGATTCTCATCCGAGAGCCATCCGTCGGGAACTCGATTATGTAGGCAGAGTTAAGGGCGCTCGCCGCCCTCCTGATCCTGATCTTCTCGGGCTCAACACCATAGAATGTCTCGACGAAGTCCCTAAGACCTAGCTCCACGTAGAGGGGCTGGGGGCCTAACCCCGTCTCCCTCTCAACATATCTCGATGGCTCCGGGAGCTTCACGGGCCTAAGGATCATCGGGTCGAGTGTAAGCCCCCTAAGAGGCTCTATAGGCGATGATAGGCTTGCACTGAGATATAGCTTGAAGGAATGCTCCAGCTCTCTCGAGATCTTCAGGAATGCCGATGACTTGGACAATGTTGAGAGCACATATTCCTCGCTTGGCGAGTAGCGCTCACCCCTTCTCACTAGGATGCCTTGGGAGACGAGATCACCTAGGGCTCGCTCAAATCCGGGGAGGACAAGCTTAAGAGACCCGGACAAGTGATCATGAAAGCAGGATTTCACAAGCCTTCTAACCGGTAGATGGATTGCGGAGAGCTTCCTGAGCTTGTCAAAGAGGAAGTATTCCGCCCTTATCAGGAGATGGCTTGAGGCGAGCCGATAGTCGAGAATAAGGTTCTGAAGCGATTCCAAGATCACGTGCCTCTTATACTTCACCTCCGCAGCGTCTAAGGCCTGGTCTCCCAACGCGGTCTTATACGGGAAGAGTAGGAGCGATGCTATCGCCCCGCCAAGCCTCTCATCCGCGCAGTCCCCCTCAAGATTCTCCTCGCCAACCGTGATCACTAGATCTGCTTGAACACATTCCTTAATCCTCTGAAACCTCGGCGGGGCATCACCCTCCAAGACGACCAGGACGTGGTAGGGCTCATTCTCGTAACCGAGAGCTATTGCTCCATGAATGCTCACAGATTTCACGCTAGCGCTCTCGGCCCCAAGACAGCTTAACACCAGCTCAGCGACATCATTGAATGATCCTTCCAACAGCTCTACTGCAAAAAGTATTCGCCTCTTACATTAATCCTCTTCGCGCAATCTTTATTTTCTCAGACTCGTGGATGATCTGCAGACCTTGGAGCCGGAGAAGATCTGTAAGCATATTGTCTCGGAGGCTCTTAAGCGCGGCGCGACCGATGCCGTCGTGGAGGTCTATGTCGGCCGAGAGCACATGATAAAGTTCGCTAACAATATGATCGTATCGGCTGAGAGCCGCATCGTGAGCAGCATCAATATATTTGTAGCGATTGAGGGGAGGAGGGCGGCGACTTCGATCGATGGCCTCAACATACAAAGGGCGAGAGAAGCCTTAGAACATGCCATCCAGCTAGCGAGGCTCGCGCCACCCTCAGATACATATGCCCCGCTACCGAGGGGGCCATTCAAGTATGATGAGAGGCTCCTGAAGGGGTCTAAGATGCGTGTAGACCCAGATATGCTGGTTGACTCGGTTAATGCCGCGATAAACGCCGCCCTATCCGCTGGGGCCGAGAGGGCTGCGGGAAGCCTCGTATATACGCGTGGGAGGACCTGGCTATTGACGAGCGGCGATGCTGGTGGAAGCTATGAGGACTCCATGATAGAGCTCTCGATCCGGGCGCTTGCATCCGATAATGCTGCCGGCCACTTTGTCTCAATAGCGGCTAGGCGGGAGGACTTTAAGCCCGAGGAGGCTGGGAAGAGGGCGGGCGAGCTGGCGGCCATGGCCGTAAACCCCACAGAGGTGGAGCCCGGGACATATGAGGTGCTCCTAGGCCCTATGACCTTCGCGAATCTCGTCGAGGAGTTTGGAGAACATGACTCGGCATTCCACGTGGAGTCCGGCCTCTCATTCCTCGCTGATAAGATCGGCGAGAACGTTGCATCAGAGAAGTTCACGCTAATCGATGACCCGACGATCCCGGGAACACCCGGCGCGAGGCCATTCGATGATGAAGGCCTGCCAACAAGGAGGAATGTTCTCATCGAGAGGGGCGTCCTCAAGACCTATCTCCATAACTCGGCAACAGCCAAGAAATTCAATACCGAGACCACGGCGAACGCGGGCCTGATAGTCCCACATCCCTTCAACCTCATAGTTGAGGGCGGGAGCAGCAGCCTCGACAAATTGATCTCGAGCATAGATGATGGCATATTTGTCACGAATGATTGGTATCTCCGGTATCATAACTATCGGACTGGTGACTTCTCCACAATCCCGAGAGACGCGATTCTGAGGATAAGGAAGGGTGGAATAGATGGGGCGGTGAAGGGCTTGAGGATAAGCGACAACATCGTGCGTGTCTTCAGGAATATCAGGGAGATGAGCGGGGAGCGCTATTGGATACTCTGGTGGGAGGTTGATACGCCGATTTATGCGCCCTATGCCGTGATAGATAGGCTGAACTTCACGCGGCCCACATCCTAAGCCCGTATATTCCTCGGATGATGCTGTTAGAGGCTGAGATCCTCCACCTCTCTATACCACGGCTTGGATGTCCCTATCTTGGCGCGCTTAACCCAGTTCTTTGTCTTCTCGGAGCTCTCTATGGCGAGCTTGAGCTTCTCGATATTCTGGAGTATCCTCGCATGCTGGTCAGCCGTTATCACGCCCTCATCCCTGAACCTGCTCGCAAAGCTCTCGATCTTCCTTAGGTTCTCCAGAGCATCATACCAGAATCCCCAGTCATCTGATAATATGCGCCCGATGTATCCAGCATGTATCACCTCTCGCCCATCGGCGTTATCAACCTCATGCGTCATTAGGATCGCTATGACATCGATTATGTCCTTCTTGTTTATCTGGTGAATCTGGAGCTTCTCCAAGAGCAGGTCTGTTAGGCTTATGGTTGGGTAGTCTAGCTCGAGCCTGCCCTTCCCCGGCTCGCTCCCGAAGAGGACATCATGGCTGAACTCAAGCCTGTCGAAGAAGATGTCAACCTTCACGCCATCCCTGAAGAATATTAGCCTCTTGTGGCCAAATAGCGTGTTTATGGCCCTGTTCTCGTCGAAGCCGAGCTCCCTCATGAGACATATCAGCTGCTTCCTCTGCTTACTATATCCGATGACGTCAACATCCGTGAATACCGTCCCGCCATCAACTCTGCCAATACTCCTGAAGAACATGACCGCTCTTTCGTTCTCAGTGCAGTGGAGATAGGCTGCCACCGCTCCGAGAATCCTGAGTATTATTCCCCTGCTTTGGGCCCGCTTCAGCCACCTCGAGCGCGGGGGTCCTCCCAGCACTAGCTCTAAGGAGAACTCAGTCCAGCAGACACTCCAAGCCCTAGCAATTCACCACACAGGACTTTTATTAATCTTATCCTAGTCCACCAAAGAATCTTAAGCTATTCGGCCCTTTTACGAAATATTCTTCGTTGGATGAGGGGTGATGTCCGGGCCCGTGAGGCGGAACCTAGGCCAGCCCCTCAACTTTTAAGTAGCCAGATTCTAGGGGTTTCCCCATCTCCATCTCCGGCTTTTCGCAGAGATTTATATCCCCTAGAGATTAGCCTACTTATTATGTCTAGGGTGCTTGAATATCTTGAGAGGGAGGAACGCGTAATTGGAAGGGTTATCGGCATAAGGTTTTACCCAATCGTAGTGGAAAGGGCCTCGGGGTCTAGGGTCTTTGACGTGGATGGTAGGGAGTATATTGATTTCTCATCGCAATGGGCGGTAGTGAATCTTGGGCATAATCACCCAGAAGTTATCGAGGCCGTAAGAAATCAGTTGGAGAAGCTGATATTCTCCTCTCACACGAGCTTCCCGAATACCGTCGCGATAGAGCTTGCTGAAAGGCTCGTGGAGTTGACGCCTGGGAATTTCGAGAAGAAGGTATGGTTCGGCTTAACGGGCTCTGATGCAAACGAGCTCACCTACAAGATCATGCCGATTTATTCCGGCAGGAGGAGGATGCTCGGATTCCAAGGATCTTATCATGGTCAGACGATGGGCGCATTAAGCTTGTCGGGGCATAAAGCGCTAACTAGGTTCATCGGGTTCCCGAATGTCGTCAAAGCGCCCTACCCATATTGTTACAGGTGCCCGTTTAAACAGACTTATCCCGAGTGTGGATTACTATGCCTAGACTTCTTGGAGAACAATTCTATTGAGAATGCTCCCGCCGAGGATCTGGCCGCCGTGATTGTCGAGCCCGTGCAGAGTGATGGTGGAGTGATCGTCCCGCCCCCAGAATTCATTCCAAGGCTCCATAGGATGTGTAGGGATAGGGGAATAAGCCTGATCGTAGATGAGGTTAAGGTTGGATTTGGAAGGACTGGCAGGTTCTTCGCCGTCGAGCACTTTAACGTGGCTCCGGATGTTATTTCGATAGCTAAACCTATGGCCTCAGGCTTCCCGCTCAGCGCCGTGGTTGGGAGGGCGGAGATAATGGATGCGGCGCTAGCGGCCCACCTATTCACGAGCAGCGCTCACCCTGTTAGCTGCGCGGCATCGCTAGCCACGATAAACGTGATCCAGAGGAATGGACTTCTTGAGACGGCTTCTAGGATGGGCAACTACATCCTTGAGAGGCTTAGGGAGATCGCTGAGAAGCATCAATTGATAGGTGATGTCAGGGGGATGGGGATGATCCTCGGTGTTGAGCTTGTCAGGGATCATAGGGCGAAGACACCTGCCACGTTTGAGACTGCCTCCCTCGTTTATAGGGCCTATGAGCTCGGCCTCCTCCTAACATATGTAGGGACATATTCCAACGTGGTGGAGATTACGCCGCCACTAACAATTAGCATCGAGGAGGTAGATAGGGCGCTGGAGATCTTCGAGAAGGCGCTGGATGATGTGGAGAAGGATCGGGTGGATAAGGAGAGTGTTAGAAGGTTCGCTGGCTGGTAAATGGGATAAATGGGCTTCCATTATCCCATATCTCGAGCCTGAATCCCCTATCCAGCAGCATCCCCCTAACCTTCTCCTCTAGGCTCGCGGGAACCACGATTATTACGCCCCCCTCCCTTCCATCACCTCTTAGAAGCGCCCTCCTCACATACTCAGCCGGCTGCAAGTGGGCACCATACATCCTATATGTCTCCCTGAGTATCAGGAAGCATCTATCATCGACCTCGATTAGACCGCCGCATCCAATATAATGCCCAACGCTCTCCCTGAAAATCTCCTGGAACTCTTCTCCTAGGAGGAGCTTCTCCGAGAGCCTCGGGATCTTCTCCGAGTCGAGTAGATGCCTCGTGTTCAAGTTTAGTATGAATTGAGCATCATACTCCCCCGATCTTCTAATTATGTCTAGGAGACCCATCATCCTGTCCTCTGTTAGGAACCCGCCCTCCGTCTTGCTAACTGTCTTCACGGGGATTGCTCTCAGCTCTGACATGCTTATCTCATGTATGGCGCGGATGACGCCCTCGGGACTCGCGCCGAGCTCATGCGGCTTCAGCGTCGTCGGGAGGTCATCAAACTTATACCAGATATCCCTATTCCTCCTCATAATCTCCTCCGCCTCATCCTTCGGCAGCCTCGCCACCTCGAGCTTAAGCCTCTTCAACTTCTCCAGATCACGGGGATCAACATTCACCCTCGCTATGTATGCGACATAATCTTGGTCGACTATCTCGCCCCTATGAGACCTGTATCCTAGGCCTCTTAGGATATAGGCGGCGGCGAACGCCCCACAAAGGCTCTCCTTCTGATCAAGCTCGTTGAGATATTCCCTATGGATCTCGAGATAGCGTGGCGTTGGGTATACCCTTATCCTGTCTCCGATGCTCTGAAGTATCTTCTCAGCATCAACATCCTTCAGCGTGCTCAGGATCTTCCTTATCTTAGAATACTGGGACATAGTTCCTAATCTCCCATGGGCTCACATATCTGTTATATGAGTCGCACTCAACCCTCTTAATCTTGATATATTCGTTTACGAGGTCTAGGCCAAGCTCCGTCTTAATGTAGCTGTCTTGATCGAGGTATGATAATGCCTCGTCAAGGCTTCTTGGGAGGAGCTCTATATTCCTTCTAACCCTCTCCTCCGGGGAGAGCTTGTAGGCGTCAACGTTCACTGGGTCTCCAGGGTCGATCTCTTCTCTAATGCCATGCACCCCCGCCGCGATCGTTGCCGCTAGGGCCAGATAGGGGTTTGCCGCGGGATCCGGTGTCCTAAACTCTATCCTGATATTGCTCTCCTCCTTGCCAGCCCTAGTCGTCGGCACCCGTATTGCCGCCGACCTGTTATTGTATCCATAGCATATGTTTGATGGCGCCCAAGAGCCTGGAATCAGCCTCTTGTAGGAGTTTACTGTTGGGGCCACGATCGCTGATAAGGCCTTCATGTGATGCAGTATTCCGCCTATGAAGTGGTATGCTATCTTGGAGAGGCTTAGCCCTCTTACATCATTCTTGCCGTAGAATGCATTTCTCCCGGTCTTCTCGTCTAGGGCGCTTATGTGGAGGTGCATCCCGCTTCCCGCATGCCAGTCGAATGGCTTCGCCATGAATGTGGCTACTAGGCCATGTTTGGCCGCAACGCCCTTCGCCGCATCCCTCAAAACCACCACATCATCAGCAGCCCTCAGAGCTTCTCTATGCTTCATGACTATCTCCAGCTGCCCCGGGCCATACTCCTTGATGAACCTCGAGACGAATATCCCCGAAGCCTTGAGAGCATTAATTATCTCTAGGGCAATGTCTCCGAGAGTATCATATCCGACTGTTGAGAAGCATTTGGCCCAGTCCACGGGCTCGACTCTATCCAAGGCCACCTGCCTCAGAATGTAGAACTCTATCTCGGCGGCGCTCTGGAAGATCAGCCCAAGCTCCTCCCGATATCTTCTCAGGAGCCTTCTCAGGAGGCTGCGCGTGCAGAAGTCCCACTCAGTCCCATCCCTCATCATCATGTCGCAAATTACCCTACCCTGTCCCTGAGAGTATGATATCGGGGAGAATGTCTCGAGATCCGGGACTAGGAAGATATCCTCCGACTCAGGGCCGAATCTCGGCTCGGCTAGGATTGTGTCTAGGGCTGTGAAGGACTGCATCGCCATCGTCAATCCTATGCCGTGAACAAGCTGATCTTCGAGCTCATCAATGTATGATGCCTTCGCCCTCAAAACACCATCAAGCCCAACATAAATGAACCTGACAAGCTGGATGTTATTCCTCCTAGCGGCCTCAATTACCTCCTCCAGCTTACCCATAGTAATCCACCTTCTCCTAAGCGAGCTAATTAACTTTTAAGGAGAACGACTCCTCGGTGAAGAATCTTTTGAGAACGCCGGGTTTTCGTAAAATTCTTATATATGGGTGGCGGCGGCTCAGAATCGTGAGCTCTGACGAGATAGTTTTCGTTAGGAAAACTTCGGGGCTGGTTAAGGAGATCGGCGCCTTCTCCGTGATGGCTATGGCGGCGAACTACGTCATCGCTGATGGCTTCTACCTATTTACGGCTAGGCAGGGCTATGATGCTCCGGGAGCGAATATACCGCTAGCGATGCTCATCGGCGGGACGATAATGGTTCTAGCAGCCTTCGCGGTAGTCCTGCTAACCATGGCCATGCTCAGGACAGCATCAGACTATGTTTGTATCTCGAGGATACTCCACCCGCTACTCGGATACGTGGAGGCATTGCTGGTCTTCGGCGTCCATATCTGGATCGTCGGCGCGCTATCCTTCTTCATGGCATGGTTCTGGGGCAGTGCCATAATTCAGATAGGCCTCGCGACCCATAATAGCGGCCTAGTTGCGCTGGGAGAATGGCTCTCCACAGATGTAACGGCATCCGTCGTCATCGGGATCATATACGTGCTAGTATTCGGCGTTATCAGCCTGCTCGGTGTAAAGGTCTACAAATATGTGGTTAACGCGCTCTTCGTTATAGCGCTGGCAGCCGGGATAGCCACGGTGGCTGGGGCAGTGTATACGGCGACGCTATCACCCGCTCAGGTCAAGCATCTATGGGATATGACGTATGGCGCTGGAGCCTATGATGAGATAATGAGAGTTGCAGAGGCGACGGGCTGGAGTGAGCATATTGCATCATTCACCGGCAATCCGTCTACATGGGGCTGGCCAGGCCCATGGTCGCTCGGGGTGACGCTCTCGCTCAGCTTGGTGGTCTCGGCATATGCCTTCTGGGGCCTTGAGTTCGCCAACTATATGGCTGGCGAGATAGATAGGCCGAAGAGGAACTTCCTCCTAGGTGTCATAGGTGCAATCATACTCGTCTTCGCCTACTATCTCTCAATATCATCCCTTACGCTTCTAGGTCTTAGAGAGTTCTTCTCGGCCTACAATTACGTGATGTATACCGAGGCAGCTTACAGCCAGCTCACGATCAATCCTGTCCAGACGCCGACTTGGGCCGTTTTCATAGCATCGCTCTTCGGGGGCTGGACCCCGATACTCGCCGTGATAATGTCCCTCGCCGTTCCCCTTTGGGTGATGAACGGCATTCCCGTCTATATGATGGTGCCCTCAAGGATCGCCTTTGCGCTCGCATTCGATAGATTCTTCCCCGAGAAGCTCGCAGAGGTTAATGAGAGGTTCCGGACACCACACTGGTCAATAATCTTGGTGATGGCTGGCGCCATAGCAATGATATTCGTCCTAGCATCGCCCGAATATGGACCGCTCTTTTACGCGATAACCGCGGTTACAGCAGTAACCGTCAAGTGGTTCCTCTCGGCAATTGCCACAACGATCATGCCATACAGGAGACCTGAGATATTCAAGGAAGGCTATACTGGGACCATCGGAAGGATCCCGGTCGTATCCATCGTTGGTGGAGCAGCGGTGGTCGCGACATTTGCGCTTCTAGTGCTTGGTTTGCAGGAAGTTGCCAAGGACCCGACACTGAGTCTCACCGCTCTGGATGATAGGCTGGACTCTATTAGCAGTGGTCCTCTATGCCTACTATAGTTGGGTGAATAAGAAGAGGGCATAGAAGTCAGGAAGATATTCAGCGGATACCGCCAGCCTAGGATTGTGACCCGGCCCAGCTTTTTATCCTCCCATTTTTATCTTTCCCGGGCTGAAAGGGGCGATGGCATCCTTCAAGATCTTCTTCATGGCGGACATACATAATAGCGAACTCGTGTTCAGGAGATTCCTATCCGTCCCAAAGCACTATGACGTGGATATCATGATCCTCTCGGGAGACTTGACCGGGAAGGCGATAATCCCTATAGTGGATCTTGGAGGAGGGCGATATCAATATTCCTTCAGGGGCAAGTCAAATATCGTTGATGGGCCCGAGGAGCTGGAGAGAGCGAAGAGCGAGCTGATGAACTCCGGGATATACCCCTATGTCTGCACTAGGGATGAGGTTGAGGAGTTGAAGAATGATCCCGAGAAGGTTGACAAGCTGTTCTCGAAGCTGATAACAGAGAATATCGCGAGATGGGTCTCGATGATAGAGGAGCATATCCCCAAGGACAAGCAGGTAATAGTCATGCCCGGGAACGATGACATATTCGAGATAGACCCGGTTTTAAAGAGGGGTGGCAGAGACATCTATCCCTTAGGAAAACTCGTTGAACTACCCTTAGGATATGGCATGATATCCTTCGATTATGTTAATCCAACACCATGGAATACGCCGAGGGAGGCGAGTGAAGGGGAGCTTTGGAAGATGCTTGAGAAGCTGGTCGACCTTATTGATAGGGATTGGCGCAAGATCATATGCTGTTTCCACGCGCCGCCATATAATACGACGATAGATGTGGCCCCGAAGCTTGATAAGAATCTAAGGCCAGTATACTCCCTCGGCGAGATCGAGAAGGTTAATGTTGGGAGCAAGTCTGTGAGGAAGTTCTTCGAGAAATATAAGCCGTTGATGGGGCTGCATGGGCATATACACGAGTCGCCCGGATATGATAAGGTTGGAGGTACTATCGTGTTTAACCCGGGCTCAGAATACTCCTCGGGGATACTTAGAGGATTAATCCTCGAGCTGGACAGTGATGGTTTAAGAAGCTGGCATCGCATAGGATGAGAAGATGATAGTGGGCCTACATGCTCTGGGCCGTAGCGCCATAGCATCACATTCACCCCTAGCATCATACATAGCTCTCAAGATTATTGAGGGAGAGGGTAATGCGATTGATGCGGCTGTGGCAGTATCACTCCTGTTAAGCACGCTGGAGCCTGGGTGGAGCGGCCTAGGAGGTGGCGGCTTCGCGCTGGTATACTCCGAAGATACCGGGCTTAGGGCCCTAGATTATCGTGAAACCGCGCCGCTCCGGGTTAGGCCAGAGGAGTATAAAAGGGAAGATGATCTATCAATCGGCTATAGGGCTGTAGCGACTCCCGGGACCCTAAAAGGCCTCTGGATCCTACATCAGGAGCTCGGCGAGATGAGGTGGAGCAGGATAATTAAGGCTGTCATGGAGTATGTGAGGCGATGCAGAGTCTCCCGTCTATGGAGCACATGTATGAGGGTCAACTTAGATAGGGCCTTGGATAAGCTCAGGATCTGCCCAGAGAGCTGTGCAACATTCCTCAAAGATGGAGGGGTTTATCCCGAGGGCTCTGAGATCACCTTCCCGAGGCTGCTGGATACACTGAAGATGATCAGGGATGATGTGGACTATTTCTATGAAGGTGAATTCGCAGATGAAGTTGACAAGGTGTTCTCCAGCAATAATGGCTTCCTATCATTGGCGGATCTGTCACATTATAGCCCGGTCTGGAGGAGGCCGATTACATGCGAGCTTGATCTCGGTGGCAGGGAGCTTAGGCTCGCTGCGATGCCACCGCCCGGCTCAGGCGTCCTCGTGGCGGAGGCTCTCAAGATCCTTTCCCGAATGTGCTTTGATGCCAGTAGCTATTATCCGGAACTCGCCCGCCTCCTCTTCCACATAATTGACGAGAGATGCTCCCTGATATGCGACCCATCCTTCAATGACGTTGACGTTGGGAAGCTTCTCTCTGATGAGCATGTCGAGCGGGCTCTCAGGTTCATAGAGGAGGGCAGGATAACTTATCATCCAGCCAGGGATAGTGGCGGGACATCCCAAGTAAGCATAGCGGATGCCGAGAGCAGGACATACGTCTCCCTCACCGAAACTATCGAATGCTTCATGGGCTCTGGGATAACAGTGCATGGAGTGCTCTTGAATGATGAAATGCATGACTTCGCTCTTCAGAGCGGTCATCCCAACTCGATATCCCCCGGCAAGAGGCCTGCAAGCAGCATGTCGCCACTAATAATCCTCGACGAAGATGATACACCATCAATAATAATCGGGGCCTCTGGAGGCATGAGGATAATATCCTCTATGATACAGGTTCTCTCAAACCACTTGTTAAGGAGCATGGACCCCATCTCCTCAATACTCGAAGGGAGGATCCATGTTAGGGGAGATAAGGTAATCCTAGAGGACCTAGTAGACGACGTGGCCTCGGACACCTTGTCGTCAGCAGGTCTGAGACTGGGGAAGATTAGGGAGGTCTCAATACACCCCGGCACAGACATCTACTTCGGCGCTGTTCAAGCAATATTCAGGAAGGACAACCTCTTCCTAGCAATCTCCGATCCGAGAAAGCAGCCCGGAGCCGCTGCGAGATAAAAAATTCATTAAATTCTGGCTTCGGCATAATCAGATGTGATGAGGCGCCCCGGTAGCTCAGCCCGGTTAGAGCGCCCGCTTGGTACCCCCTCGTGAGAGGGGCCTGAGAGCGGGAGGCCGCGGGTTCAAAGCCCGCCCGGGGCTTCATCAAAATCCTAGAGACCAACCCTAAGTCTGGAGGGATAGATAGAAATTACTTGGACTTGAAGAATTTAGCATTATATTATCTAGTTACTAGATTTAAATGAGGAGAAGGGGAAATATTATAGAGGTGCGGGTGTTTTACCAGTATTGAGGCTTTTCACTATGCCTTACTCTATCAGCTGGATCATCTACGAATCTCCATTTCCCTGAGCCCGTGGCAAGCAGGATTATGCCGAGCTCCTCAGTAAGCTTATCATTCACGAGAACCTCCTCCTCTATTGGTGATATCAGGACATCCACTAACTTGGGGCCTACCTCTCTATCCTCTGTCACTGCCCAGACTTCGAGAGCATCTCTGACCAAGAAGACCCTTGAAGGGCCGCCAGCCGTTCCAACTTCAATAATACTGGATGTGACGGGTGGAGGATAGAGGGCAAGAAGCCTTGCCAGCCCAACAGGGATTAGGAGCTGGGGGCTATCAGTCTCGAAGCCGCTATTTATGAGAGCAGAGACCTCAATAGCTTCCCCTAAGGCCTTAGGTTTCAGCCTCAGCTTTATTCTTACGGCCATATTCGCTCACGCACCTCAAATAGTAGATGTGTCCCACCTTTCCACGCCTAAGCTGATAAATATGCCCTATCCTCGACCTCATGTCCATAATGCTAAATCCGCATAGGGGCTTATAAGCTTGCCCGGCTTCCTACTTTAGCCTTAACGATTCTGTGGCTAGTATTTTCTTCCGGTGATAATGTATGATGTGGCGTCTGCGATGTAGCATGCATGGTCTGCTAATCTCTCGAGGCATCTTAGTATTAATGTTATGGAGGGTAGGCATGCTGTATCTATCTTTCCGCCCATCTGTATTAGGTATTTGATGTTTTCTGCATAGAGCTTGTCCACTTGATCATCTCTACTTCTCACATCATCGGCTTTCTTCAGGTCCTTGTTTAGATATGCTTTTCCAGCATCTTCAACCATCTCAAGGACTATCTGTGAAAGCTCTCTGACGCTTGTGAAGTTGCATCCTCCCTCCGGGACCATCTTGGCGATTTCCGCTATGTTTGCGGCGTATCTGCCGATCCTAGAGAAGTCGTAGGAGGCTTGTATTGCCGATTTTATCTCTCTTAGGTCTGAGGCCACCGGCTGGAACCTTGCTATAAGTTGGACTGCGAGCTCACTCGCCTCATCCATCATGAATAATAATTGATCGGATAGCCTCCTAACCTCCTCAACATAATCAATTTTTGTCAGGATGGATTCTATGCTCATCCTGAGTGCTTTTTCAGCCAAGTTAATTATGTCGCTCATTAGACCATTTAGCTTTTCCAAGCCATAGTCTATGGGCCTCTTCAAGCTCATCTCAATCAGCCCCCAAACCTATCCCATCCTCCCTAAGACATATTTCTCTGTTAACACGTGTGTGGGCCTCGTGAATATTGTCGAGGTCTCCCCAATCTCGATCAACTCCCCCATGTATATGAATGCCACGTAATCGCTTACCCTCGCGGCCTGCTGGGGATTATGCGTGACGATTATTATCGTGTAATCCTCCTTCAGCTCGAGCAATAGCTCTTCGATCTTTGATGCTGCTACTGGGTCTAGGTTGGCCGTGGGCTCATCCATGAGGATTATCCTCGGCTTTAATGCTAGTGCGCGCGCAATGCATAGCCTCTGCTGCTGCCCTCCACTAAGCATCGAGGCCGGCTTCTTCAAGTCATTCTTCACCTCATCCCATAGATACGCCTTCTGTAGGGCCTCTTTAACGAGCTCATCCAGCTCTGATTTGCTCCTCACTAGGCCGTTGAGCTTCGGGCCGAGAGCTACGTTCTCGTATATTGAGAGGTGTGGGAAGGGGTTTGGTATCTGGAAGACCATTCCGAATTGCCTGCGAACCCATGTAACATCAACGTTATCGCCGTAGATGTTTATGCCGTTTATCTTAACCTGACCCTCCACTCTAGCATGGGGGTTTAGGTCGAGCAGCCTATTCATCGCTCTTAGTAGCGTGCTTTTGCCGCATCCGGATGGACCCATTATCGCTAATACCACGTTTTTGGGCACCCTGAAGCTAACATTCCTAATTACATGTTTGTCGCCATACCATACATTTAGGTTATGAACTTCTACAGCCCAACTCATATCTTCGCCTCCCTAACCATTAGCCTTGAGATCACAAATATTACAAGTATTATTGTTAACAGGACTGCTGCGGCGCCCCATGCTACCTGGTGCCATTTCTCATAGGGGGAGAGGGCGAAGTTGTATATCAGTAGCGGTATGGCGTTTATGGGCTGATCTAATCCTCCAAAGTATGTAAATGTTGTTCCAAGTATTGTTAGCAGTAATGGAGCCGTCTCGCCCGCTGCTTTGGCCATTCCAATGAGGAGTGCCGTTAAGACGCCGCGCCTTGCAGCGCTCAGCAATATCCTCAGATAAGCGATGGGCGCTGAGACGCCTAAACTAAATGCCGCCTCTTTCAGGGTATAGGGGATTGATTTGTAGGCCTCCCTAACATTCAATGCGACATATGGTATTATGATTATTGATAGGGCGATTGCCCCTGCTAGGGCATTAAATCTCTTTAATGGTGCGACTAGGATCATGTATGCGAATAATCCCACGATTATTGTAGGGAACTCGACCATTATCTGGAGGAACATCTGAGTGTATTGGGCGAGCCTTGTATGTGAGAACTCCGAGAGGTACAGGCCGGTGAAAAAGCCTATGCTCCCTCCTATGAGCAATGTTAATGATATGAGGATGAGTGAGCCGACTAAGGCCGGCCCTATCCCTCCACCCTTGCCGCCTATTGGGGGTGGGGGTGGGTCAATTAGGAAGTTGGGGGTAATTTGTCTAGCTCCCTCGGAGTATACGTTGATTATTATTGCGAAGATTGGTATTGTCGAGGCTACTGCTAGGGCTGAGATTACGCCGAGCATGAGCTTATCCATTATCTTCCTCTTGTTGAGCCTCAACTCCTAGCCACCACCCTCCTTATCAAGTATAATCCGGCTAGGTTGATGATTAGACCAATTGTGAAGAGTATGAGAGCTCCGCCATATAGTGCTGGCACCATGTAGCTGTAGGCCTCAGCGTTCGGGAACTGGTTTGCTATCAGGCTGGATATCGTGTATCCCATGTCGAATAGGCTTCTGGGTATGGTGAATGTGTTCCCGACGACCATGGCCACGGCTACCGTCTCGCCCATAGCCCTCCCCAAAGCTAGAAATGCCCCGGCGAGAATTGCTGACCTAATATATCCGAGCAGCGTCCTAATGACCTCCCACCTAGTCATACCCAGGCTATATGCCGCCTCTTTCAGATGATATGGCACAGCGCTATATGCTTCGCGGATTATACTAGAGGCGAAAGGGGTTATCATGATCGCGAGCAGGACTCCCGCTGTGAAGAGGTTTGTGGGTATGGGTTTTGTGGAGAATAATGGTATGAATCCAATATACTGGTGTAGGGGGGTCATGATATATTGATTTAGGATTGGGGCGAGGACATATAGTCCCCATAGCCCATATATGACTGATGGCAGGCTCGCCATCAGATCTGAGACGCTGTTGATGAGCCCTCTAATGTTTTTGGGGGCGATCTCGGCGGAGAATGTTGCGAGGGATATGGCTAGGGGTATAGCAAAGCTTATTGCTATCGTTGAGGTGATGAGTGTGCCGAGGAGCGCAGGGAGTATGCCGTAATCCTCTTTCACGGGGTTCCACGTACTCTTAAAGATGAAGGGCAAGCCATCCCTCAAGAATATCGGATATGAGTTGACGACTAGCGAAATGACTATCCCCGCGACGAAGAGTAGCGAGGTAGATGCGAAGACGATTAAAAAAATAAGAAAGAGTTTTTCAGCGTTCATTACCACCTCTTCACCCAGTCCTCAGCAGTTTTAGACCATTTAATCCTATCGCGGCCACCTCAGGAGGTAGGGGTTCATAGCCTTCCACAATGTTCTCAGGCTTCTGGCCTTCGGTCAGCACCCACTCGAAGAACTCCTTAAGTATGGCGACTTTAACAGGATCGTCATACACCTGTCTCAGGATCACGAATGAGAAGGATGTTATTGGGTAGCTCTCACTTCCAGGCGGATCCACGGTCTCATCCGGGAATATGGACGACCAGTCCTCATCAGCTCTTGGAAGAACTTTTATCAGGGCCTTGGCTGCTGATGCTACTGCCTCTTTTGTTGGTAGAACGTAGTTCCCATCTCTATTCCGTATCAGGGCTATGCTTAGGCCTGCTGAGTGTGCATATGCCGTCTCAACGTATCCTATGGAGTATCGGTTCTGCTGTACAGCGGCTGCTACACCCTCATTTCCCTTAGCGCCTACACCATTGCCCAATTTGTCAACCGGCCATTCGACAGTTAGATCTGAGCCGACTTTATTCTTCCAGCTCTCTGAGACTTTAGACAGGTATGCTGTAAAGACTCTTGTAGTCCCGCTGCCATCAGAGCGATGCACCGCGATTATTTTCTCATGAGGGAGATTCAGCTCGGGGTTCAACGCCTTTATCGCCGGATCATCCCAGTAGACTATCTCACCCATGTAGATCTTAGCTATCACCTCTCCCGTCAGCTTCAATTTGCCGGATTCCACATTCGGTATATTGTACACGACTGCTATTGTTCCAATTATTACTGGGAACTGAACTATTCCACCCTTTTCCTTGAACTCGTCGTATATCTCTGGTTTAAGGGGTGGATCGCTGCCCGCAAAGTCAAGTATTCCCTCCCGGAATTTCGCCTGACCAGCTCCGCTACCAATAGACTGATAGTTTATCTGAATCCTTCCACCTGTAAGCTCGTAGAATTTCGAGGCCCAAGCCTGCATCTGCGGATTAAGGAATGATGCTCCTGCACCGTTAACCACGCCGGATAACGTTGAAATTGCGCGCGTAGTGGGGCTGGTGGTCGCATAAGTCGCGGTAATAGTGGGAGTTGTGGTTGCAGCGGCAGCATACGTTACAGTTCTCTCGACAGAAGCCTGCAATGATGGCAGCATGAAGGCCGCTATCAAAGCCGCTACTATTATTACAGCAATTATGGCTACATACTTGGCATACTTTTTCACTCTTTTCACCTCGTCTAAAGGGCGTTAAGCCTTCAATTTATAAATTACGCAAATAGAATATATTTTCAATATTTTCTATATAGAAGAGTCTTCATATATAAAATGGCCCTAATAAACTCACTTTTCAGCTTCTTCAGGCTTATGAAGATCGTTAGCAGCCATATGAGTCCAACGATGATACTAGAGGAGTGCACCCTACATTACCAATGCACAAGTAGCTAGTGCATGCATAAGAGGGGGAGGTTATCCCTATTCCTGAAACACATAGAAGTGCTCGCTGGTGTTACGTAATATCTGTTTAAATGCTGGTTGAAGGGGTGCTTTTTCAGCTTTAACGGCCACGAATCCAGCTTCCCTATAATAGCCTCTTCTTGGAACCCCAAATCGCAGTGGTTCCTCAGTTGATTTTTGAAAGTGCGAAAGTTTATCGGAAATAGATGATTAGCTCAACATTTTAGAAATGATCAAATTTTCATCATTTGAGTGATACAAAGTTTATATATTATGCGCAGCTTCCTCAATGTGTCGTGAGGTATTCAGCTGTTTTTATTATATTGATGCTTGCTGTGGGCTTGGTGGCTGGAGTAAGCATCGGCTCACTGCTATTTGCTAAAGTATTAACAGTATTAACTAGGAATACTACGGTGTATTCAACAGTCACCTTGACTGAGAAGATTCGTATAGTGGTTCTCGTGATAATAATCCATACAGGCAGAATCTTGAGAAAACATGGGGTCTCTCAGTATATGTTGAGGCTGGTGGAGTGAGGCTTCTCTTCAACACGGGTCCTGACCCCATGGTTCTCGAGGTGAATGCTAGGAGGCTTGGCATAGACCTGTCTAAGATAGACTTTGTCGTAATAAGTCATGCGCATGGGGATCATACAGGCGGCCTGAGGTTATTAGCCTTGATCAAGCCAGGGATGATGGTCTATATTCCACCTGATGGGAGCCTTGTAAATTATGTTAGAAGTTTGGGCCTAAAACCCATTCAGGTAAATGATACCATTGACGTTTCGAGGGGGATATATGTTGTTAAGCCGCTTTATGGCCCTCCGGTGGAGGAGGCTTTAGCAATCAAGACGGGTAGAGGGCTTGTGATCCTCGTTGGCTGCAGCCATCCCGGAGTTGTAAATATTGCTGGGCAGGCTGTGAATGATATCGGTGTAAAGCCCTACATCGTGCTGGGAGGGTTCCATATGGGCGGAGCCCCACCTCAGGAGATCGAGAAAGTCGCATCCCAGCTTGTTGAGATGGGTGTGGAGAAGATATACCCCTTACACTGCAGTGGCGACAATGTTAGAAGCTATCTCGCAAATCACTATAAGGATAATTATGGGAGAGGGGGAGTAGGCTTAGAAATAGTCATTCAAGAGTAGAATACGCTAACAAAAATTAAATTTACCTTAGTGACACAATCGCCAAGACCTTCCATTATCCCCTTAGAGCCTCTTTGAATAAAGCCTTATATATTGGTGGTGTTGATAATCACTTACGTGAAAATATGAGTAGGAAGATAGGTTTTAATAGAAAGATCTCACGTAGAGAGGCTATTTCGACTGCTGGTAAGATTGCTATTAGTGCTGTTGTGGCGGGTGTTGTTGCTGGTGTTGGTGGATATTATGCTGGGAGCGCGGCCGCTGCGCCGACAACGGTGGAGAGAACAGTTACTCATACCGTAACCGCTGCAGAGAGGACCGTGACAACCACTGTGACAGCTCCCGGAGTCACTGCAACCGTCACTGCTCCCGCAGCCACTGTAACGGTGACGAAGACTGTCGCGGCGCCAGTGGCTGCAAGGCCCTATGAGGGTGTAAAGTTGACGGTCTTATGTCATACTGGTGTCCAGGCAGGGCCGTGGCACGCGTACAAGGAGGATATAAAGAACTTATATGGTATAGATCTAGAGGTTGTCGAGGCTCCACCCGAGGAGCTTTATTCTAAGGGTCTCCTCGGATTAAAGTCTAAGCCGGCAGATTATGATCTCGTGCAGTTTAACTCAGCTTGGATTGGAGACTTCGAACCATATCTGCAGCCATTGGACGAATATGTTCAGAAGGCTGATCCAGGATGGGGCGATGTTCTTCCAGGATTCCGACTATTCCGAAGCATGTGGGCCGGCAAGATCTACTCTTGGACACTTGACGGAGATACATTCATGTTCTACTATCGAAAAGATCTCTTCGACCACCCCGAGGAGAAGGAGGAGTTCCGCAAGAGATATGGCTATGAACTCGGCCCGCCGAAGACCTGGGATCAGGTGCGTGATATTGCTGAGTTCTTCACTAGAAAAGCCGGAGATAGGCTTGCTGGAAGCAAGCTATTGAAAGACTTTTATGGCTATGCTGACCAAGCTAAGAGGGGAAGAGTATACTACTGGTATCTCTTCAGGTGGATACCTTATAGAGCTGCTGAGGAGGGCGGTATCCCACACTACTTTGACCCAGATACCATGAAGCCGTTGATAAATACGCCTGCATCTGTTAAGGCACTAGAGGCGATGAGAGATATATTAAAGTTCTCACCACCAGGCGTTCTCGGATTTGAGTGGACGGAGCTATTCACAGCAGCCATGAGCGATAGCGTCATCGCCATGTGGATTCACTGGCCTGACGAGGGAGACAGGTTCCAGGACAAGCTCCAGCCATTACCAGTTGAGAACCCGCCGAAACCACAGCTGGGATTCGCCCCAACGCCAGGAGTTGAAAAAGATGGCAAACTATATCGGTATACCCTCATTGATACTGCTTGGGAGCTAGGGATTGCTAAGAATAGCAGGAATCCAGAGGCGGCCTATGCGGTTCTATATTTCTTGATGAGGTCTGATAATGCCTTGGAGAGGGTTATGGCGCCAACAGCTAAGGTGCCGAGCTCGAATCATGATCCATATGCCTACTCGCAGTTCTACTCTCCAAGATGGCGTGCTGAGAAGCCATGGGTTGGGCCGTTCCTAGATGCTGAGCTTGAGGCGCTGAAGAATCCATATCCGCTGCTCAGGATACCGGGAGGCTTTGAGTATCTAGATGCGCTGGATCTAGCTGTATCAGAGTGCCTAGCCGGAGCGAAGGATGCTAAGAGCGCTCTAGATGAGGCTGCTGCAAAGTGGGAGGAGATAACAGACAGGCTTGGAAGAGAGAGGCAGAAAGAGTTCTACCACAAGATGTGGATGGTGCCGCTAGTCTTCTAAACCACCAAATTTTTTATATTTCTTTCCAGCTCTAAAAATAGAACATAACCTAAGGGGTGGATTGTATGCGTGAGAGAAGAACAGCGTATATGTTTGTCCTTCCGGCCCTAATCCTATTAATAGCGGCCGTAATCTTCCCTATGGTTTTCTCGATAAATGTTGCTCTTAGAAAGTATGATCTAAGGCTTCCCACGGAGGATTATCCATTCATTGGGATAGATAATTTCCTGAGAGCGGCTCGTGACAAGTACTTCCTTAACTCATTACTCATCACATTACAATTTGTCGTCATGGGGATAGCTTTACAATTCCCGATAGGGCTTGGTGTTGCCGTTCTCTTAAGCAGGTTTAGGTGGAGGCGCTATGTCTTACCAGCGATAGCAATCCCAGTCTTAACACCTCCCATCGTCGCCGGCTACATGGGAATAATACTTTTTCACCCGGATGGCGTCGTGAATTATTTCCTAAGCTTATTTGGCGCATCAAAGATCCCCTGGTATTCAAGGCCGGATACAGCCCTAATCACATGTGTCTTAATAGATACTTGGCAATGGTATCCCTTCATAACGTTAATACTTCTTGCCGGAATACTCTCAATACCCCCGGAATACATTGAGGCGGCGCGAATAGATGGAGCTTCGGAAAGATCGATCTTTAGGCATGTCATTCTCCCGATGCTGAGGGGCGTGATAGCGGTGGCGCTCATCTTCAGAATGCTTGAAATGCTCAGGGTCTTCGACGTAATATATATCGTGACTTATGGTGGTCCTGGAACCGCTACTCAAGTAACAAACTTCTATGGCTATCTTGTGGGATTTCATTACTGGGATCTTGGATATGCGGCAGCGATGGGCTGGATCCTCGTAATAATATTGAGCATATTAGTGACTTATTACATGAGGGCGTTTAGGGTGAGTTGAGATGAGGAGAACAAGTCTAATGGAGGTCGCTAAGATAATCTTGGTCGCAATAATCCTCCTCATAACCCTCTTCCCAATCTATTGGATGATTATAACATCGTTAGAACCATGGGAGCTGGTTCTCGTATGGCCTCCAGCCTTCCTTCCAAGACAATTGACTATAGAGTATTGGGAGTGGGCTGGATCCCGGTTCCTCCTTCCACTACGAAACTCATTAATAATTGCTGGATCGACCACAGCAATATCGGTTGCGCTGGGATTCCCTGCAGCATATAGTTTCTCTAGATTCCGTATAGGCGGGACAACTCTGCCATTCTGGGTCCTCTCATTAAGATTCCTGCCAGGGATCGTGCCATGCGTAGCCTTCTACATACTCTTCAGATTCCTCGGTCTTCTCGACACCCACCTAGCAGTGATAATCGCCCACCTACTGATAACATTACCCTTCTCAGTATGGATGTTTAAGGTCTTTTTAGACGCCGTGCCAAGAGACCTTGAAGAGGCGGCCCTCGTGGATGGATGCACATACTCCCAAGTTCTGATAAGGATCATCTTACCAATAGCTCTACCCTCAATAGCCGTCGTAGCGCTCTTCAGCTTCACCTGGTCTTGGAACGAGTTCATGATGGCCCTAATCCTTACAAAGTCTCAGGCATACACTCTCCCCGTAATGATCGCCGGCTTCCGAGGCGCAGGAATGATCTGGGGAGGCGTATCCGCTGGAGCACTACTCTCATTAATCCCCGCAATAATATTAGCCATCTTCTTCCAAAGATACCTAGTCGCCGGGTTAACCATGGGAGCTGTCAAAGGTTAGCTTAAATGAGGTTTTACAGCCTAATAATCCCTCCCAACACCATTTTATAGAGTAATCCCAACCACAATCATAAAATTTGAAAGTCCCAAAACTCTTCGACGACACCGTAAGCTTGAGAGACGCCGAGCACTAGACAGGATTAGGCTGGAGGGAGCCGAAGATTGCTGATTAGCCTATTACTTCAACTGGGGTAGGTGCTACGATGAATTTTTGAGCTTCGAGAAGTGGTGGATCGGTAATCAGGAATAGGTTTACGACTGTTCCGGGTTCATAGGTGTGGGGTAGAGGTACTCGAAGGGCTGCTCTCTGCCCTACTTTAACGATTGTTGTTCCAAGCATTCCCTCAACGGGCAAATCTATCCGCTCTTTATCCAAAACTATCGCTTTTATAACAAAATCCACCGTGCCGGTATTTTGCACCGTGAATGTGATGTAAGCCTCTCCCGAGTTTGGATTCACATATATGGTATTCTGCATGACAGTATAGTCCACCCTCTCTGCAGGTTTTACTATGAAGAAGGAATATGCGAAGATTATCATTGTGCAGATAAGCAAGCATAGAACTATCCCCATAGTTATGCTAATCGTGCCGCCCCCTTTACTGTTCATTTAACAAACACCCCCGCCCTTCTCATAGCTAAAGCTGCAACGAGGAGAATAATTCCTCTTACTACATATTGCATGAAGCCGCCTATCCCTGCAAGAACCATAATATTCAATATTGATGTCATGATAAAGGCGCCTATCGCTGTGGCTATCAAACTACCTGTTCCACCGGTAAGGGCTACACCGCCAACCACAACCGCCGCGATAACATCAAGCTCATATCCTAGCCCTGAGTGGGGGTATCCGGCCCCAAGCCTAACTCCAAGCACGTAACCAGCGATAGCGGAGCAAACGCCTGAAAAAACAAAAGCAAGATTCTTTACACCAGAGTTATCGACCCCTAGATTTCTAACAGCGAGCTCATTTGAGCCTGTAGCTCTGACATAGAGGCCTAACCGTGTTTTCTCAAAGAATAGAGTTAATATTACTAAAGCAATGAGATAAATCCAGAATATTATGGGAACGCCATAAAGAACCTCATTTAATCTGAGAAACTCTTCATTATAGACTGGTATATTCAAGCCACCGGAAATTATGTAGGCTATCCCTCGAACAACGGTTAACGTTCCAAGTGTAACCACAAATGAAGGTATCCGGAGTTTTGTCACGAAGATGCCATTGGTCAGACCTATAATGCCGCCAATCGTCATCACTGAGAAGAGGGCCATATAAGGCGAGAAGTTATATTGAGCTATCAGTATCGCTGCTACAACATTGGCTAGTCCGATAATGGATCCGACCGATAAATCTATGCTTCCAGAAAGTATGACAAAGGCCTCTCCAAGAGCGGCAATCGCGATTACGCTTACCTGGCCAAGAAGCATGGTTATGTTTTGGGGCAGATAGAATTGTGGCGTGACCACAGCAGCCAAGATTAGAATACCAATAAATCCCGTCAACGATTTAAGCTCATCTATTGATGCATACTTTTCCTTTATCGTTGTAAGTAACCTGGAGTAAAAAGTATTCCGAGCCATTCTCTCACAACCTCATTAATCTTACAAGCTCTACAGGATTTGTCTCCTCCGGCATTTTCTCAGCTATAATTCTTCCACTCCGCATCACAAGTATTCTGTCAGAGTACCTAATTATAGCATTTAGATCGTGAGCCACATATATCCCACCAATCATCTTGGTCTTTATCAATTGTTTTACAAAGTTCATCACCTGTTCTGATGCTCCTGCAGATAAGTTGGCTGTAGGCTCGTCCAGAAGCAGCACCTTAGGATCGAACATGAGTGTTCTTAGTATCGCGACCATCTGCTGCTGCCCTCCTGATAGAAATCTTACTTTCTTTTCAATGCTCGGAATATCGAATTTTAGATCCTTTAACTTCTCTTTCAAGATCTTTTTCATGAGCTTGTAATTCAAGAATTCGCCCGATACGATTTCCCTGCCCAAGAAGACATTTTGTGTAACATTTAAGTCGGGACATAACATGAAGTCCTGAAAGACCATCTCAATGCCTGCTTTTCTAGCATCCATAGGGCTTTTAAATTTCACCTCCTTTTTCTCTAGAAATATTTTACCTGAGTCGGGGGAATATACCCCGGCAATTATCTTCAATAATGTCGATTTTCCTGCCCCATTATCTCCGATGATTGCTAACAGCTCTCCTTTAT
This sequence comes from Candidatus Wolframiiraptor gerlachensis, assembly GCA_021323375.2. Taxonomy (GTDB): domain Archaea; phylum Thermoproteota; class Nitrososphaeria_A; order Caldarchaeales; family Wolframiiraptoraceae; genus Wolframiiraptor; species Wolframiiraptor gerlachensis. The sequence goes on from JAJPCT020000017.1 coordinate 64,018, forward strand.
GAAGTATTAAAGATACGTCAGAAAGCGCCTTGATAGCCCCGAAGCTCTTTGATATTCCCTCGACTCTTAAGATTTCTTCAACCATACTTTCCCCTTTATTAATTTTTAAACTTTATTTAAGAATTTTCCAGAAAGCCTTTTATAAGAATGCATATTATAATATAAAACTGAGAAGTCATGTCTTCTGGAGAGGAAAAGAAGGTTGATAGAAGAGGAGCACTACGAATAATTGGCGGAACTGTTGCGGGCCTCGTTGTCGGAGGTGTTATCGGATATTTAGTTAAGCCGGCGGAGGTTATTGAGAAAACTATAACACATACCACCACGGTTACCGGCCCCGCAACCACGATAACCGTGACTAAGACTGTTACATTGACGCCTACGCCCACCATTGCAAAGCCGAAGAAGCTTAATGTAGCTTTCTGGGTCGGTAATCTAGCATCTCCTTACTGGATTTCATGTAAGGATGGAGCTGAAAAAGCTGCAAAGGATATAAATGATCATTTCGGCGAAGAGCTATGCATCGTTACGACCTTTGATGCCAGAGATGATCCTTCCTTACAAACGAGTCAGATAGAATCAGTCATTGGTGCTGGGATCTATGGAGCCACAGTCCTTCCAGCAGTAGTTGCTGAAGCGATGGTGCCGGCATTTAAGAAGTTATACGAGGCAGGAATCCCAACAATTACATATGACCAGAGAGATCGCCCCTGAAGGTATGAAGTTATAGACTCTTCTGTATAATCACGAATAACGTGGAGGCGGCAGCATTAGAGACGGAGGCTTTAATTAAAGAGCTAGAGAAGAGCGGTAAACCTAAGCCTTGGAAGATAGCCATAAATTGTGGGCATCCAGGAGCTTCCTCAGCTGAAGATAGGAGGACTGGACATCATTTGGTCTTGGATCCGCTAGTTGAGAAGGGCGATGTAATTATAGTTAATGAGCAGTATCATGAGGGGTGGAAGAGGGAGCTGGCTAGAGCGACGATAGAAGGAGTATTGGCGAGGCATCCAGATTTAGCAGCAGTTGTCTGCTCGAACGATGATATGGCCCTTGGCTCTATTGCTGCAATAGAGGGAGCAGGCTTGAGACCTGGAGTCGATGTTCTAGTTGCTGGATTTGATGCCATTAGCGAGGCGGTTGAAGCTGTTAGGAAGGGCAAGTTAAATGTGACTATTGCTCAGGCAGCCAAGATCATGGGTTACTGGGGAGTGTATTCCGCGTTCCTACACATTAATACTGGGTGGATGCCGCCTGTTGAGACGATCCCCGCCCCAGTAGTCGTCGTGACAAAGGAGAATGTCGAGACCTTCGCACCATTAATGGAGCCTCCACGCTGGGATCTATGGAAGAAGTATGGGCCAACATTGACAGAGGCTTTCCCGAAGTAACACCCCCCGCAATCCCTTAGATGATAAACACCCCCACCCATTTTTATCTCTACTCGAGATTGGCATATCTTATTTCTTATTGAAATTGAAATTGTTAGCAATCGGGGAAAACGGTTACATATTCTCATCCCATCATCCTTAGGTGATGTGTTCTCGGATCTTTAAAAGTTTATAACATTTAATTTTGGGATATTAAATTGTGATCTGGAATGGAGCGGTATGGTGTTGGTTTATGGATCTTTGGAAGGCTTGTTGATAGATTTGTATCGCCTGAGTATAAGCCTGATAAACCCTTGGATGAGAGAATCAGGCTTGCATCAACGATCCCCCTGGTGAGGGGGGTTGAGCTCTCGTACCCCTCCGATTTCCAAGGATATTCTCCGGAGGCGGTGATGGATATGTTGAGGGGCCAGAATCTGGAGGTCTCGGCCATAAATATAGATTTATTTTCAAGGCCTAAATGGCAGAGGGGGTCAATAACATCTCTCGATGATTCTATAAGGAGGGATGCCATAGAGTTTGTCAAGAATGGGATTGAGGTGGCGAGAAGGCTTAATGTTAGGAATATAAATCTGTGGCTTGGGCAGGATGGGCATGATTACCTCTTTTCAGATCATCGAGAGAAGTGGAGACTGCTCATAGATAGTCTTAGGGATATCTCGAACTATCTAAGGGATGAGATACTTTATCTCGAATATAAGCATAAGGAGCCTAGGACACATTCACTTATATCAAATGTTGGGAAGGCCATGCATATAATACATCGTGTAGGGTCGGATAAGCTCGGCGTTACCATTGATACAGGCCATGCACTTATGGCCGATGAAAATCTCGCGGAGAGCGTATACCTGCTAGCTGACTCCAATATACCCATAATGCTTCACCTTAATGACTCTTATGGATACTGGGATGATGATATGATCGTGGCCTCAATAAATCTCCTCAAATTCATAGAATTCTTCTACGCATTAGAGGATGTTGGATACGATGGATGGTATGACCTTGATATCTACCCGTATAGGGAGGATCCTGTAAAGGCATGTAGCCAGAGCCTAAAGATAATACACTACATTAGAACAATTATCAAGGAGAATAAGGATAAGTTGAATGAGGCAATAAAGTGCGATGATCCACATAAGGCTTTAGACGCTGTTTGGAGCCTCTTCCTCAGAGATTTCAAGTGAAAAAATCGCAAACAAAAACTGAGAAAGCAATAGTGTAGGAAAAGGTCGGATTAAATAATCCAATATATTTTTGAGTTTATACTAGAGTAAGGGAAAGTAGATGATATTATCAAGGTTAAGCGGCTGTCATTTAATATCTTTATGGGGCTTAATGATGTTGCTAATATTTTTTGATATGGTATGTCCCATGTTATTCGTATTAGGTCTGGTATTGGTGGCGCTTTATTGGGCTGTAATTGGATGGCGTATAGTGGTGTTCTTGGCTTTACCCCGTGGAGGAGGGTGCATCCGTGTTCTCGTGTTATTTTTAGGTGTATGTCTGCTATTGGCGCGAGCCTCTCGATGATCCATGGCATGATGGGCTTAACTAGCCAGAGCATTAGGCTGTGATGCTGTCTCACGATATCCTGAGCTATGGCCAGCTGTTTTAAGGCTTCTTCACCGGATAATCGAACCATTCTGTCAACACCTATATCTGCGATTATCGGGTTACCGGTATGCTCGATAAGTTTTGTACTGAATTCTATGATCTGCTTGCCTACCTCCTCAACATTCTTAGGATCGAATTCCATCATGTTTCGCTCCTTCTTTATCGGGGTTCCTGACAAGATATAATTATCTTCTCATAGCATTTCTCCAAAATACTGCTATGACGGAAAAATATGGCTTGGGGATAATTACCGTGAACGTGATCTGGTTCTCCATTATTGGTCTTCTCTGGTTATGGAATGCGAAGATTAGGAGAACGAATTATACGTTTCGTAGGTAGCCATTATGGAAATACTGGGTTATGCCTCTAGCCGTGCTAGCTTTCTGGAGTCTGGATAACCCATGGGACTTTAATCCAATCTATTTGCTAACCTCTGACGCCCCGCCAGCATTCTGTCTAATAACTCCGATCTACCTATCAATTTTTATCTCCTATATCCAAGAGTCAATCTTCCAGCTCCAAGAGTGACGAGCTTCATAGGAACCCTACTAGGCATTTTAATATAGGCACAGGTTTTATATGTGGGGCAGCGAGGGCTTATACCATGGATTCATACATATCCCTTTGCAAGATTATCTTTGTGCTTCTTCATACCATCTATTAAAGAGACATGAAAAGTATAAAATGTTAAGGCTTGTAAAATGGGCCCCTGGCAGGACATCCTCAACAATGATCCAAATTCTTCACTTGAATCACTTCAATAGTCTTAGAAGCGATGGCTTACTTGCTGGTGCTGGAATGAGTGTAGATATCTCTAGGATGATGGCAATTATGACCCCGGCCCAGCAATGCCATTTCAACCAATTTCACCACCCATTTTCCTGATGACAGGGCCATTCTCTACAGCAGTACTTGTTTTACTACGATTACCGGGTCTACTGGCTCTGAGCCGGGAGCCTTCTTCAAAACCTCTTTTACGATCTCTGGGCTTGATGCCTCCCAATCGCAGAAACCCATACCATTCTCATCAACATGGGTTCCATTGAAGTGGGCATCCGGGTAATCCCTGAGTACCTCGAGGAATCTATTCCGGATATTGATCAGCTCTTCTCTGCTCAGTTTCGGCAACCTACCCTTCTCAGTAAAATGAAAGACAATAACCCTTACCACCTTGACCCCTCACGCATACTAAAATATTTAAACTTTTTAACTCAAAGCATGAATCTTGCTCGTCATAATGACAAGGATCCCTTGAGTTCTTTGAAGGCTCTCTCCTAAGATCCTGAGCTTTTTCCAATGATAAGTCATCTTTGGGCAACATAGTAAGCCTCCCATTTATGTAGTTGCATATGCTTCTGCGGCTTCTGCTCCTCCACCTTCATACCCATATCCTTTTCTGATCGTCCTTCCGCCTCCAGCATCATACTACATTCTGCCGCATACGGGGCATTTCTTGAAGATGCCAATAATTAATGGGATTATTCTCGCGTTACAAAACGGGCATGGCTCAATAGTCATTATTCTACACAAATTAGCTGTTTTCCCATGAACTGGGCAGTCCGCAGCCCCAAGCCTCGATTATCATAGCTTATAAGCTTTGTTCTCAGGCCCAAAAATCTCATGGGATTTCAAGGAATAATTCAAGGGTCGCACGACCCTTGAATTTTTTAACTTTTAGGCCCCATACTATATAAGGAAACCCTCGGCCAAGTTGCTCTAGTTCTTGGAGCTGGATCAAATTTTACGGGTAAGGCCTACCGTAGAAAATCCGTAAAATTCCCGATAAAATATATTGTAAAAATAGGGGGGAGAAGTGTGCCCTCAAGATCCCTTAGTGTATTCCACTCAGCCCTTTTTCAATTCTCTTTGAAATTCGCTGAATCGCACCGAACCGGGGGATGGTCGAGCAGAGGATCACGACTTTCAATTCTCTTTCTGAGATTCTTTACCCGGCCTTCCTCGCATAGCGCATAATTATGTTGGCCTTTCAATTCTATGCCAGCATGAAATACAGGCTACTCTTAGCTTGGATTCCGGAATGATCTTTCCCTCAAGAAAATCCTGAGGACCCGATAACAAACAATGTTTAAGATGTAAGCAGGAGGCTACATGTAGCTAATGATTAAGTTAAATGAATCTTCAGGATCTTATTTCCTCAGACTCCCAATAATCACCTTGGCCATTATCTAAGATGTAAATTATATTGTGTGTGGAGGTTTGTTTTGAGGGGACTCATATTTCTGGCTTATGGGGGTTGGCCCTCCGCGGACTGAGCTGCAGTCATCTTATGTTGATCAGCCTGTCCCGTATTCTTCATCGGGCTCGTTTATAATGTTGTTGCTTGCTTCTTATAGCTTTTGGCCGGATAATCGCTAATTAGCTGGATGTGTTTGGTTGTTTTGGCGGATGATGAGGTCTTGACCCGGGCGGATTCGGCCGGGATGAAGATTGGTGCGGCCCTGACGTCGCCTTAAAAATTATGTTTATGCCCGCTCAATATTTTATTATGACCGTGATTGTGGAGTTTAGCGTTATCCCGCTGGGTGAGGGAACTAGTGTCTCGAGATTTGTGGCGAGGGCTATTAAGGCTTTGGAGGATGCTGGTGTCAAGCATGTGAGCACGCCGATGGGGACTATCGTTGAGGCTGGGAGCTTGGATGAAGCCTTGAGATATGTGAGGATGGCTCATGAGGCTGTCTTCGAGGCGGGCGCAAAAAGAGTCATCACGGTAATAAAGATTGATGATCGGAGGGATGTTGAGAGGAGTATGGAGGATAAGCTCAGGTCCCTCGAGATGGCTCTTAGGGATCTTGAGCATGAGAAGAGGTGATTAGTCGAGCTCTATCCTCCTGATCACGACATCTCTCGCATGCCTGATGACGTCCTCCGGCGGCCTCCTGCCAAGCACCCTTGCAACCTCCTCCCTGATCATCGCGGATGGCTTTGAGGCCAATGCATCTATGACGCCCTTCACCGAGCCATATGTCTTGAGAAGCGCTTTAGCCAATGCTGGGCCGACTCTTGGAAGGCCCTCGATAACGTATAATGCCTGCTCCTCCAATGTCTTGGATGCGGAGCTAGCCCTCAGCCTAAGATCCCTAGGCTCCCTCCTCTCCTGCAAGCTCCTATACTTTGCTATGAGATAGTGGCACGTCCCCTTCCAATCAGGCGTAAAGATGATTACTAGATCCTCATATGTCCTCTGGATGCTCTCGATAAGCCTGTATATGCTCGACTCATTCCACTCCGTCACCCTCCTCACGATCCCTATCCACCCCTCTATCACGAGTATCTTCTCAAATGAGTCCGCCTCCTCAAGCTGGTCGAGCTGAGACCATATCCTGCCCCTCCCACTCTCATCAGGCTTCATGGAGTTCAGGAGATCTGTTATGGTCTTGCGCTCGACGACTGCGATGCCCTCAGAGCCATCGAGCAAGTAATCTCCCACCTCGAGAGCTTTAACCCCAACTTGCTCACCAAATACGCTAACAAGCATCCTATAGATCTCGTCAGCCTTGGAAGCCTCCCTACTATCAATAAAGATCATTCTTCGAGGGATGCAGCAGCCTAGACAGGCTTTAAAGATTTAGAGACATGGCCGAAAACAAATTATGCCGCGAGTATTATCCAAGCATTGGCTGATGTGTGACGGCTTCTGGGAAGGGGTATTATGGGGCATGGGCTATGGGCTGGCAGCAGAGGAGAGGGAGAAGAAGATTCGCTGCATGTTCTGCCGCCGCCTCATAGCAAGAGATGCTATATACTGCCCATATTGTGGAAGGAAGCTGAGGGGCTAAAGGTATTCGAGGAGGCTGCTCCCCCTCTCCCTTGCCGGGAAGGCGGGTTCATATGGGACGCCCTCCCTCTCACAGAGCTTCCCAACAATCTCCACGACCCTCATTCTCCAGCCATGCTCCATGCTCATGGCCTCTGGATACCTCTCCTTAACAGGGCTCATGGAGGCCGCCAAACCCCTTTTCATCCTGAAAAAGTCATAGTATAGCCTTGATCCGGTCTCAGCTGCTAGGGCCACTATTCCCTCTATGGCCTCCGGCGAGTCATTCACGCCCCTCATTATCGGGCCTAGGAAGATCCATGTATTGACACCCTCCATGGATAATCTTTTCAGGGCCTCGGCCCTCGCCGCTGGCTCGGGAGCCCTCGGCTCTATCAGCCTAGCCACCGTAGGATTCAATGTGGTTATCGTTATCCCGACATCAACCCTATCCCTATGCCTGGAGAGGATATCGAGATCCCTGAGCACGAGTGGAGACTTCGTCTGAATGCTGACCTCGAAGCCCGAGCCTAGGAGAATCTCAAGCCCCCTCCTAGTCAACCGCTCCTCCGCCTCGATTGGCTGATAGGGATCTGTTATCGTCGAGACACCGACAACACCTCTACGCACCCTCCGAACCTCCTCCATTAAAATCTGCATAGCATTCTCCTTCACGTATATGATCTCACCCCATGCCTCAGCCACCTCCCCATATCGCGTATAAGCCCTCCCATAGCAATAGCGGCATCCATGATAACAGCCAGCATATGGATTATATGCGTAATCGAGATCATAGAGACCCGTCTTAGACAAGACATTCGAGACCTTGATCCTCTTATACACGGCGCTCAGGGCGGCTGCACCTCTAGCCTCGTCTGACTTAACAAGCTCCTCAAAAGCCTAGAAGTATTAAGCCATGTTGAGAGGGGCAGCTTCGTAGACCTCGATATCCTCTCCAAGACATCCTCAAACCGATCATACTTCTCGGGCCTCGACTCGAACATCCTCCTAAGATTCTCCCTGACAAACCATACTCCTATTGGGAGGAAGAAGCCCTCATAGATCTCCCTGATCAGGATGGCCATCCCCTGCCTCCTAATCCTCAGCATGAACTCTGCGGTCGCGAGCCTCGCAGCATAGTAGCATCCACCAAGCGATGCATATGTCGTCCTACCCTTATAATCCTCCCAATCACCTTCAACCTCCACCTCAGCCCCAGGATTCCATGTAGTATATGGGAACCAGGCCTCAATCCACTCATAGCTCCAAGCATAGGGCGCGATCACGGCGATAAATGTGTTCCTCGAGACCCTTCTCTCAAAGAAGAGATACGAGTCTATGATCGGGAGCCTCTTTACATCCTTGATGAGCCTCTTAGAGATTATCGAGTCCACTGCGGTTATAGACCATCTTGTCGGAACAATCTTCCTAAGCCCCTCGACGCCAAGGCCGCCGACAGAGAATATCCTCTGTATCCGGGATACCGGGATACCGCTCGAATAGAGCTGGAGAACAGCCTCTGAGGCCTTCAAATCGCCATCAGAAAGAACCCTATCAACAGGCTTCTCGATCCTCGGCTCATCAACTATCCTAAACTTCTCAACTATACCAGCCGGCCCAAGAGGCGGCGCATTAAGATCTAGCTTAACCCCGGGCCTCGGGGGCTTTGAGAACCTCAACTCCAAGTCGATGGATCTAGCCGAGGCGGCAACAAGTCTCAGATCATCTATTAGCACGGGCTTCCTCACATCAACAGTCATGCATCCCCTCACGAGGCTAAGCCTCATCCTGAGAATCTCATCCAGGCTCAGGTCAAGCCAGTTCTCGGGAGCATCATAGACCTGTGCATCACCTTCACCAACAGAGACTGATGGCGCAATCCTAACCTTGGGATAGCCCGACCAGCCCACGAAGACCGATGGAGGAGAAGGGGCCTCCAACAGACTACTACTAGGAACCCTAATCTCCTCCACCACACGCCAGACAGAGAAGAGGGGGCATGGGCTCTCACCACATAACCCCCTAGCCCCCCTACAAAGCAGACAAGGCTTCACAAGACTACCCGACATCCATCAGCATAAACTAGCCAGAAGCCCCTCTTAAATAATATCCCCCGCCACGTCACCTATATTATCTAAGTCAGCAGACTATTATACGCGGATGATGAAGGTTTCTAGCCCGACCGAGATGGAATGAAGAGACGTCAGGACGCTGACGCATCTCTCACAAAAATTATCTGGCTCAGGGGTGGGACTATCGATCATCCATGATTCAGTGGGCGCAGCCATAGGGCCCTCATCATCGCCAAACAAACATACAATCATCCCGAATATTAGTCTAGCTCCATGAATTGGGATATGTCAGACTATCGGGCTCTCATCACAAGATCAGGGACTGCGGCCATCATCATCCAAAACAATCCATGTAACATCCCAGTGAAAGATATTTCGCTCAATAAACTCGATACAGCCAATTTTATTGCATCATCAGATCACTTAAAAGAAAATGTTATATTTCTCACATTCATTTGTCATAATGCTATGGCGAGAAGAAGGATTGTAGGTAGGGGTAGGGTTGCTGACATGCTTCAGACAGCTATTCGTAGAGAGGCTGGTAGAGCCGCCAGCCTACTCGAGCGCGACGTCGAGGACCTTTATGCGATAATCGGCTCACAGCTAGCAGCCATACAGGTGGCTACAAAGCTGGTGCGAGCCAGGATACCTCCAAGAGTCAATAAGCGCGAGTTCATACTCCAGCGTATGCCAGTAATAACCGAGCTGCCAAGGGATGAGGGCAGGAAATTCGTGGAGAGCTGCTGGAGCAAGATAGTCGATCGAGCATGTAGATGGTGGGATGAGAATAGGGAGAAGTTCAGCGGCAAGGATGCCAAGACAATAATAAGGAGCCTGGCGCCCGAGATAGCACTAGCAATACCGGCGAAACTTAGAGCAGGATCAATAGCCGCATTAACAGCAGCACTCCTAGTGAAAGAGGGTCTAGACAAAGTCTGCGAAAAAGCAACAACACAAGAGTCCACTAAAGGAGCGTCTACTAGTTGAGAGATCATCTCATCCCTAAATCCTCACAATTTTTTCCCAAATTCATTTTCAAGTTTTCAAGTTTCAAGCAAATCTATTTTCATGAATCATCGCCATAGTTTGCTGAAAATATCCTAATGACCGCCATGACCAACAACATTAAGGCAAATGTACCAGCTGAGACAGCTTCTCTCGGAATTCTCTGATCCGGCCCTTCCTTAAAAGCTGGTTATCAAAAGTATATTAAAAGCCACGAATAAAATAACTTTTGGGGCGTAAAGCGGGGTAGGGCAGCCAGGTTAGCCCGCCGGGCTCATAACCCGGAGGTCGGAGGTTCAAATCCTCCCCCCGCTACACATTCAATGTATCGTGGAAATAATCGCTATCTCTCTGGAGACTTGCTTATTCTCATCCCGCTATTTCTTGGGCTGTGTCTTGAATTGTGTGTAGTGGCAGTTTCCGCAGTAGTATCTGTCTCCATGATCCGCCATTATGTATCCTCTCCCGCATCTTGGGCAGAACATTATGTTCGCCACTAGTTTTCCTCCTTCGACCTTGTATTTCTTCCAGAGCTGCGCCTGTTTACCCAGCTTGCTTCACCTCCACGAGTAAGCCATGCTTCTTAAGAATCTGTTTTCTCTCATACATTTTCGCGTATTCTACTGAGTCATATATATGGATGTGCGCCCTCGCCTTTCTCGTCCCGAAGAGCGACTCCATCTTCTCGATTATCACGCGCTCCTTCTCCACGTTGTATCTCTTCGCGATCTCCTCTCTAACCTCATCTCGCTTGGGCGTCCCAGACTCATAGATTATGATCGCCTCTATCTCTCTTCGGCCTAGGAGTGGGTTCTTTCTATCCTTGATTATCTCGAGGTTCATGCGGCCTTCGCCTCCTGGACAGGCACGAGGATCGCGTTTATCTGGGCTATAGCCTCGCTTATCACGTTGCCCCTAACTGTCCGCCTTCTCCTCAGGCCCTTCTTCTTCCTTCTCTGCCTCCGCTTCTTCTTTTTCGATGGCGGCTTCTCATATCCCCTGAAGCCTATACCCGCCGTGATTAGTATCCTAACCTTCCTAGCCCCGCTGACATCAGGCCTCATGGGGAAGCCATCCTTATCTGTTCCACCCGTTATCCTGATCCTATACCCCTTATAACCTAGAACTGAGCCGTCAATCTCATCCCCAATCTTCTTCCCTATGAAGAGCCTGAATATGTTCGGGTCTAGGGTTATGGTCTTGGCAGTGCCATCCGCCGGATTTGAGAGGACGAGCTTCGGCGCAGCGGCTTTCTCCGACATCCTTTAAGAGGGCTTCAAGGGCGTCCTATTAACTCTTCATCTAGCCCAGAGGGGATCTATCTTCCTCATTATCCCGACTATCTCCTCTAGGGTCTTCTTCGAGCCATCATCCAGCATGTCATAGTATTCTTTTAGGAGGAGCCTTGCATCGTTCTCGGGCACGGCCACGTAGAGTATTTCGCCCTCCCGGATATGCCTGCCGACAACCGGCTCCCTCATGGATATCGCGACCCTCATTCCAGCCCTAGCCTCTGGTATGCTCTGCCCTTTATCCTGTATCTGGGCTATTGTCCCGACAACCTTCCCCTTATCATTCATCATGGGGTATCTTGGCTTTATCAGCCCAGCCTGCACCTCGACACCAACTATCGCCGGCTCACTCCTCCTAAAGACATAGCCCTCGAGGATCTTTATCTTGCCCGGCTTTATCAGGCTCTCAAAGGCCCTCAACCTCCTCTTCGTCGTCTCCTCCTCAACCCAGCTCAGATAATTCTCGATGAGCCTGAAGAGTATCTTCTCCTTAAATATCCTAATCCCCTTATTATTCGCCTCAATCTCTAAGTCATGATCAACCTTTACGTTGAATGCGAGGATGACTCCCTTGAGCTCATCCTTCATTCTTACGACCTCGGCCTCCACGATATCCCTCTTCGAGACATCGCCTATGCCAGCCCTCCTAACAGGTATGCCCCTATTCTTGAGGGCAAGGATAGCGGCCTCAAGTGTCCCCAGCGTATCCGCCTTGATAACAACGCCGATCTTGTCCGTGCTGAGGATGATCTCGCCGACCTCCATCCTGATCTTCTCGAGGATCTCCTGCTCCCTCGCCGGCGAGTCAACAACATAGATGGGTGATCCAGCTATAGCCTCCTCCAAGCCCTCGGCGACGATCTTCACGCCGGCTGCGGCCTTAACTTCATCAACTCGGTTAAACCTGTCCCTTGGATCTCTCATCTCATCAAGGGGCTTGGGGACGAGGAGGGCTCTAACCCTTGTCGTGAAGGGGCCGTTCACGCCCATGAGAGCTATCACATCACCAACCCTGAGGACGCCATCGCTGATTATCGCGTTTATCGTTGTCCCGAGGCCCTCCTCCTCTAAGACCTCTAGGACAGCTCCCTCAGCCGGCCCATCGCCAACTGTGAGCTGCTTCTTCATGAATGCCTGTGCGAGCCCGAGAAGGACTAGGAGTAGGTCTGGGATACCCTCACCCGTCTTCCCGCTTACAGGGATTATCGCGAGAGTTCTCGTGAAGTCCGTTATCTTGTAGTAGAGGTCGGAGTTGAAGCCGTGGATGGATAGCTGGCCCATGAGCGAGTATACCCTGTTCTGGAGCTCCTCCCTCACATATGCGGGTTGAGCATCGAGGGCCTTGAGGAGGGGCATGGTTCCCTGCGGCTTCCAGCCCGGTATCAAGTCTATCTTCGTTGCGGCGACGACGAATGGGGTCTTCCTAGCCCTTAGAAGCTCTATGCTCTCCCGAGTCTGCTCCTGGACACCCTCGTTTATGTCTATGACTAGGATTGCGAGATCCGCGAGTGATCCACCTCTTCTCCTAAGATTTGCGAAGGCGGCGTGGCCCGGCGTATCTATGAAGAGTAGGCCCGGTATCTCGAGCCTCTTGACCTTGACCTCGCCCAACAATACTTTGCAGGTCTCGATGATTGCGTCAAGCGGGAACATGCTCGCCCCGATATGCTGTGTTATCCCGCCAGCCTCCCTAGCCGCGACAAGAGTCCCCCTCATCTTATCAAGGAGAGTAGTCTTGCCGTGATCGACATGGCCAAGCACCGCGACTATTGGCGCCCTCAACCTCGCCGTGGGCCCTCACCATTCTCTAGCCCATCAACTCGGCCTAAAAACCGTATCCCTCGAGGTCTAGGGGAGGTAGAGGGCTGGGGAGCCTCCATAATGCGGGTCAGAGCCAAGCTCCTTCAACGTCTCATCGAATGCCTCCTGTATTGGGAGCTTCTCGGAGTATAGTTTTCTGAGGAGCTTTATCGTGAAGGCGTCAGTGTAGTCTGGCGAGATCTCTCCCCTGAATCCTATATACGCTCCTGCGCCGCGCTCGAAGAAGGCTGAGGCCATGACATTATCATTGCCCGTGAAGCAGGACGCCGCGATTATCAAAGTCCTCTTGAATGTCCCATGAAGCTTCTCCGAGATATAATGTGGCGGGGCGACGCAATAAGTCTCATTTGAGAGGAATGGTCTTCCGAGGAGAAGATAACCCGACTCAACCTCATCCCTATGAGATTCTGGGCCGCATTTCTCGATGAAGAGTCCGCCTCCAATAAATAATCCTATCGGCTGCCTTATCCTCCCACCATGAACCCTGAAAACCACGAGGCTGTAACCCTCTAATGGAAGATCCTTTAAGAGGCTTAGCGATATATTCTCGGGGCCATAGACACCAACCTCGAAGCCCACCTCCCTCAAAACCTCAACAGCGGACTCTATGAAGGTCTGATTCGGGTAATCAGCGGCTAGCCCATCCAAGATTGCAGCCCTCATCTGGGAAGGCTCCTCGGGGCTGTGTCCCAAGTAGATCGCGGCAGGCACGATCATCGTGGCTACCACGAGTATCAGGAGTATCCAAGGCCACCTCTGCATACGCCGCCTAGAAAAATAGATCCCCCTCCTTTTACCATGCGTCCTCAACCCAGCGTGAGGCGGGTTATGGATCTTTTTCGAGGACAAGGTTCCGTGTATATATGCATATTAGGGGCGAGATAAAGGCATATAACACAGCTTATTAGGGTAATATTGAAAAGGAAATGTAGGCGAGGGTAAGCTGTCTCTCGCCTAAGAAGGTGCTGATCGCGTTTTTATCCCTGGCGCTGATAATGAGCGTCTTTTCGCATAATGTCTGTGACGGCAGCCCCCAGCCAAGATATATTGAGGCCCAGATAACTATCACTACTACCGGTGGGATCAATAGATTCTTCTCAGTTTCACTCGGGGATACGCTTGTTCAGGTAGTTGATCCACTTTACACGGTCTCCTCATCAACTACTGCGATGTTTACCACTAGGGAAAGCTTCACGGGTAGCGTTTCCGGGGACCTATCCGTAACAATAAATAACGGGGCATTCAACACCATATGGGTTGACGTTACAGCAACCTCGATGAGGGGTTTAACGATAGGTCATGCCGATTATTCAGACTTAATCGGCGACTTACAGCTAATAATTGTGCTGGATGTGGATGCTCAGCTTAGCGCCAGAAACATAGTAGGAGCATCATTAAAGGGATATGCTTTCAGTAAAAGCTCACGCGGCGGCTACACGGGTAAGTTATTAATCCTTAAGCTTGAAGGCTCATTAACAAGCCCGAACGAGTGGCAGTTTAACGGGAAAGGATGGATATTCGATGAAGCTGAATGTCAGCCGGGAACCTTTAGTGTTTCTGGATCAAGAGTGGGTGCCCCAGGTGAACTAAGAACGGTACCTCTTATGTCTGGTGGTGATGTGGTTATGCAGTTCACCACGAGTGATATAACGCTCGCCGCCAACGCTTCTGCACAATTTACTACCAGGCAGCACTTGACCGGCACTTCTACCGGAGCATTAGTCGGTAGCTTTGACCTAGATTCAAATGCATTTATAATCACCTCGGGAACACATGTGGGCAAAGGATACAGCGTTGCAAGATTCGCATTCACCAACCCGGATGGAACGGTGGATGGCTTCCTCATACTAGATAACATCTACTACGGCGTTCATAACGGATATATCGTCGGGGTCTCCGGAACAGGAGCATTCGTCAACAAGATCTTCCTAGGCACGTTTAATGGCGCATTCACCAACCCACCAAACTATTATGACTACGAGGGGTCGGGCTCCGTCAGAGTATGCTCGATACCACCCCCAGTAGGCGGCATTATACTAGACGCCAAGACCACCTCAACCGTTATGCTAGCACCACTATGGGCTTATGCCTCACTAATCGCAATAATCATTGCCACAACGATGATCATACTAAGGAGGAGGCTGAAATAACATCACAACCTCTCTCATTTTTCTCCAACACTCCACCGCACTTTACCTTCTTTTATTGGGGGTTTCCAGAATGGTTCTCTCGCCTCGACAGCTCTTAGGAATAGCCTCTTCAGCTCCTCGTCTGACGCGCCCGACCTCATTGCTGTGAGGAACTCGACCTCATTATCGCTTCTCATCAGGCATGGCTTGAACCTCCCATCATGAGTTATCCTAAGCCTTGTATCATTCATGCAGAAGAGATGGTTTCCAGAAGGCCTGACAAACTCGATCCACACGCCATTAGGCATCTGATACCTGCTCCTATAATGGAGGCTTCTCGTGATCCCCGCCACCGCCATCCGCGCAACCCTCTCCTCGAGGCCGGAGAGCGGGAGATAATGATGCTCCAGCCCCTTGCCCGCGGCGAGACCGCATCCCACAAGTTCTATCAGCTGAACAACTATCTCACTGGATGATGAAAGCTCCTCGGCGAGCCTGATGAGATCATCGAGCTCATCATCATTTATACCGCGGAGTATGACGACGTTGAGCTTGACGGGGTTAAGACCCGCCTCTACCGCAGCCCTAACAGCCTCAAGCACCTGAGAATGCCTCCTAGCAGCCTCCACGAGATCCAGCCCGGTTATCATGGCATACCGATCCGGCCTAGTAGAATGCAGGCTTATGTTAACCCTCTTCAACCCATGCATCCTGAGATCCCGTGCCATCTCAGCAAACCTGAAGCCATTCGTCGTCATCGAGAGATCCCTCAATCCGAGACCATTAAGCCTCGAGACTATCTCGAGTATGTCGGACCTCATCATCGGCTCCCCGCCCGTGAGCTTAACGGAGTCCACGCCAAGCTCCATTGCCACCCTGACGATGCGCTCAATCTCCTCAGGAGTCATCAGCTCACCAGATTTATCCTCGAGACCCTCACCATGACAGAAGAAGCATCTTAGATCACAGGCTGACGTGACCGAGATCCTGAGACCCCTCACTGGCCTACTATAGCGATCCATCAGGGTCAACGGTATGACGGCTCAAGATTCATCCACGGCCCTTTTAAGCATAATTCTACAACATATCAGGGGGTAACGCTTAAAAGGGATCAAGAGTACTGGAGCCTCCACCATGCCGAAAAAGCTTGTCATAAGCCCGAACAAGTGCACTGGATGCGGCATATGCATGCTGGCATGCTCCTACAGGCATTTCAAGGTGATCAACCCCGCGAGATCGAGGATCAGAGTTGTGAGGCTCCCCCATGAGCCCGTTGACTCGCCAATATACTGTATTCAATGTGGCCTCTGTATCAGCGCATGCCCCTTCAATGCCCTCTCAAGAGATCTTAGAATAGGCGCCGTGAAGGTTGATCCCGAGAAATGCACTGGATGCGGCATATGTGTGCATGTCTGCCCATATGGCGCCGCATCTAGGGACCCTAAGACCCATAAGGCCCTCATATGCGACCTCTGTGACGGCGACCCAGAGTGCGTCAAGGTGTGTTCTGAGGGCGTGCTCCTCTACCTAGACCCGGATGATGCGGCCGAGTATAAGCGGATAGCCTTCTCAAGGCTCCAAAGGAGGGAGGTTACGCCCCTAAGGCCCGATACGAGGTGATGGGTGGATGGCGGATGGAAAGCTTTACGGCTATGCGGGCAAGATTCTCCGCGTCAACCTCTCGAAGGCAAAGATCGTGGAGGAGGATCTTAGGCCAGATCTACTGAAGCTCTACTTGGGAGGGACGGGCTATGCTGTGAGAATGCTATGGGATAGCCTTGAGAAAGGAATAGACCCGCTTAGCCCCAAGAACCTGTTGATAGCATGCACCGGGCCGCTCACGGGCACCCTGACACCATGCTCTGGCAGCGTCGAGTTCGCCTTCAAGTCGCCGCTGACAGGGATCTTCGGCCAAACTAGGGCTGGAGGAAGATTCGGGCCGAAGTTAAAGTATGCAGGCTACGACTTCATAATAGTTGAGGGTGCATCAGATAAGCCCGTCTACCTTAGCATCATGGACGGGTCGCCGGAGCTTAGGGATGCATCTCATATCTGGGGCAAGACCGTTCACGAGGCGACCGATATCCTGCTCGAGGAGGTTGGTGATCCTGAGGCGTCTGTCGCATGCATCGGGCCGGGAGGCGAGAGACTGATCAGATACGCGAGCATAATGGTCGACTATGATCGGGCTGCGGGGAGATGTGGTGGAGGCGCTGTGATGGGATCTAAGAGGCTGAAGGCGATAGTGGTGAACGGTGACCGCGATATTGAGGCCGCTAAGCCAGACGAGTTCTATGAGGCCGCTCTCGAGGCAATAAAGGCTGTGAGTAAGCAGGGCAGGGGGTCACTAGGCCAGTTCGGAACCGTGGGCGGATTGCTTGGGCTGAACGAGTCAGGAGCCCTGCCGACGAAGAACTTCCAGACATGCTACTACGAGGAGGCTGAGAAGATGTCGGGCCAGGAGCTCGCGAGGAAATACCTACTTAAGCGAAGGGCGTGCATGGGATGCCCGATCGGGTGCGGGAGATATGTCTGGGTTCCATCGGGCCCATATATGACGCCGCCTCATGAGGGGGCCGAGTATGAGACCACGGACATGATCGGCGTCCAAAGCATGATAGGCTCTCTTGAGCCCCTCATCAGGGCGGATTACCTCTGCAACACCTATGGCATAGACACGATCTCGGCTGGAAACGTGATCGCATTCGCGATAGAAGCATATGAGAGGGGCTTGATAACGGATGAGGATACGGGTGGGATTAAGTTGAGGTGGGGCGATGCTGATGCCTGTTTAAAGCTCCTCGAGCTTATCATCGAGCGTAGGGGTATTGGGGATCTCTTGGCCGAGGGTGTTAAGCGCGCCGCCGAGAAGATCGGGAGAGGTGCTGAGGACTTCGCATGTCATGGCAAGGGATTGGAGGTGCCGGCCCACGATACCCGAGGAACATCTAAGTCTTTCGCGATCCAGTATGCTATTGGTAATCCGAGGGGCGCATGCCATATCGAGCCGCTATGGGCTGGGATGTGGGACTTCTCCAGATCAAGCCTAGGGCTTAGGGAGCTCGGATTACCATGGCCACCGCCGAGCAGGTTCGAGGAAGTTGGTGTCAAGAGGGGTGAAGCATGTAGGCTTCTCTGGCTCTATGGTGAGCTCGCGAGCATACTCGGGATATGCAGGTTCAGCATGCAGGGAGGAGAGGATGAGATACTCACGCCGGCGAGGCTCTCACGCCTAGTTTCAACGCTAACGGGATGGGGTCTCACTCCTAAGGACTTGATCAAGATCTCTGACAGGGTCTATACGCTGAAGCGCTGCTTCAATGTGAGAGAGGGGGTTAGTAGGAAGGATGATAGGCTTCCGAGGAGGCTTATGGAGCCCCTTGCAACAGGGCCCACGAAGGGTCAGAGGGTAGAGAACCTCGACGTAATGCTCGATGAGACATATGAGGCTCTTGGATGGGATAAGAAGACCGGGAAGCCTACGAGGGAGAAGCTGAAGGAGCTTGGGCTCGATGATGTAGCTGAGGTCATTTGGGGAGGCTAAACCTCAAAACCCCATTCATCCAAGTGTATAGCGGGGTTGACGACCATAAGTCCCGATGAGAAGCTGGTCCTCGGCATAGAGTCCACAGCACATACATTCGGCGTCGGAATAGCATCAAGCTCCGGCAAGATACTGGCCAACGTGAATTACGTTTACCGGCCGAAGGAGGGCGGGATACATCCAAGAGAGGCGGCTCAGCATCATAGCAGGATAGCGGCAAAGGCTCTGAGGGAGGCTCTCGAGCAGGCTGGCGTGAAGCCCATGGACCTCGATGGAGTAGCATTCTCAATTGGGCCCGGAATGGGGCCATGCCTCAGGGTCGGTGCCACGGTGGCACGCGCTATCGCACTAAGGCTCGGCAAGCCCCTGATAGGCGTTAACCATAGCGTAGCCCATATCGAGATCGGGAGGCTCGCGACCGGCTGCAGGGACCCGGTCGTCCTTTATGTCGCCGGAGGCAACACGATGATCACGAGCTATATCGATGGCAGATACAGGATCCTTGGTGAGACCTTGGATATAGCTGCTGGAAACTGTCTCGATGTCTTCGGGATAAAGGCTGGCATAGGGCCCATGCCGGCCCCGGAGGAGTATGCTAGGAGGGGTGAGAGGTTTCACCCGCTCCCCTACCGGGTTAAGGGAATGGATGTCTCATTCTCAGGCCTCTTAACAGCGGCCCTGAAGCTCCTCGGAGAGGTTAGGCTCGAGGATCTCTGCCTCAGCATAACCGAGACCGTTTACAGCATGCTGACAGAGACTCTTGAGAGGGCGCTGGCATATGCTGAGAAGGAGGAGATACTTCTCGTGGGCGGGCTCGCTAGAAGTAGGAGGCTAAGGGAGATGATCGAGGAGATGGCGAAGCTTCATGATGCGAGGGTCTACACGGTGCCCCCGGAATATGCTGGTGATAACGGGGCGATGATCGCCTGGACAGGGGTCCTCCAACTCATCGCGGGCCAGACTCTGAGGATCGAGGAGAGCAAGGTTAGGCCTAGATTCAGGCTAGATGAGGCCGAGGCTAGATGGAGAATGCTAGGTCTATAGGGGGAAGAGTGATGATTGGGGAGAGGCTTGAGGTCATTAGGGTCGGCGCAGAGGCCGTTGTCTCCCGGCTCGAGTGGAATGGATTCAAGATGGTGTCGAAGCACCGTGTGCCGAAGCCCTACAGGTTCCCGGAGCTTGATAGGTTGGTTAGGGATAGGAGGACCCTGCATGAGGCTAGGGTGATCATGAACTTGAGGAGGCTTGGGATACCATGCCCGGCGATCCTCCTCATGGATAGGAGCGAGGCGACGCTCTACCTCCAGCTAATCGAGGGCGTTGAGCTAAAGAAGGCCCTAGACTCGCTGCCAGTCGAGGAGGTTGAGAGGCTGGCAAACATGCTCGGTAGGATTGTTGGGAGAATGCATAGGGGCGGCATCGCGCATGGCGACCTCACAACATCAAATATCATGCTCGATAGGATGGAGAACCTCTATCTCATAGACTTCGGCCTAAGCACTATAACAAATGACCCGGAGGAGCTGGCCGTGGACATACACCTCCTTGATAGAAGCCTAGAGAGTGTTCATCATAGGTTGAGGGCGGTGTTTATGAGGAGCTTTCTCAAGGGCTACGCAGCCGCGGCTGGCATGGACTTCCTACAAGCATTAATCGAAAAGGTTAAGGAGATCAGAAGTAGGGGGAGATATGTTGAGGAGCGGAGAAAGAGGTATTAGATTCGTGGTCGTGACGAGCAATCTTGGAAAAGCTAGGGAATTCGAGAGCATCTTCTCCGAATATGGATTGAGCTTCAGGATTGAACCCATTAAGACGCCGGAGATACAGGCAGTGGACCTGAGGATAATTGCTGAGCAGAGCGCGATCTATGCCTATGATATTCTCAGGGAGCCCGTGCTAGTCGAGGACGCAGGTCTCTTCATAGACGCGTTAAACGGCTTCCCGGGACCATTCAGCAGCTACGTCTACAAGGCTATCGGGATAAGAGGAATACTGAAGCTCATGGAGGACGTTGAAGATAGGAGGGCGCGATTCCTATCAGTCATAGCATTCTACACGCCGATGATCGGCGGCGTCAAGATATTCACGGGGGAAGTTGAGGGGTATATAGCGAGAGAGCCCCGCGGCTCCAGCGGCTTCGGCTTCGATCCAATATTCATCCCGGCTGAGGGCGATGGGAAGACGTTCGCCGAGCAGAGCGTTGAGGAAAAGAACAAGCTCTCTCATAGGGCGAGGGCTGCTAGGAAATTCGCCGAGTGGATGCTATCGCTCGAGCCCATCTCGCCGGCATACGAGTAGCCCTTAAATCAGCCCAATCCTCCTCCTGAGATACGATGATGGAAGACTTCTAATCCAGTTCAGATCATTTATGTAGAATGTTCTTATGTCGTCTAGGTCGTAGAGCGCGAGGGCAAGCCTCTCCAATCCTCCTCCCCATGCGAGGACTCTATGCTTTACTCCCATGGGCCGGGTTACCTCGGGCCTGAAGATTCCCATGCCGATGAGCTCGAGCCAGGTCTTCTTATCCTCGAGATATGCTATCGCCTCCGCCGACGGCTCCGTGTATGGGAAGTAGCTTGGCCTAAACCTGACATTCTTAAGCCCAAGCCTAGCGTAGAACTCCTTGATCAATCCCAGTAGGTCCCTGAAGGACACGTTCTCGCCCATCACTATCCCCTCGATCTGATGGAACTCTGCGAGATGCTTCCAGTCAACCTTCTCATTCCTGTATATCCTGTCAACTGAGAATACCTTGACTGGCGGCTCCCGGTGATCGGCGAGCCACCTGATTGTCGTGGCGGTTGTATGCGTTCTCAAGAGGAGCTTTCTTGCTTCATCCTCCCTCCACTTATAGCCCCATCCCGTAGACCCTGTATCACCTCCATCCTCATGTGCCCGCTTAACAGGCTCCACGAGATGCATGGGTAGGTCGCCCATCTCAGGCTCGGCTAGATAGAACGTGTCATGCATCTCCCTCGCGGGGTGGTCTTGGGGCTGGAAGAGGGCGTCGAAGTTCCAGAAAGCCAGCTCGACAAGCGGGCCCTTAATCTCCTCAAAGCCCATCTCGACAAACACCTCTCTCACGATCCTTATCAGCTCCCTCAGCGGATGCCTCTTGCCGGCGAAGACTGGCGGCGTCGGCGCCTGCACATCGAACCTGCTAAACCTCACCTGTCTCCACTCGCCCGATACAAGCATGCTGGGCGTAAGTCTGGTAACCTCCCTAACCTCGAGAAGAGAGTCATCGAGTTTTAGGAGGGCTTCACTCGGCTTCAAGACATGAATTCTCTTGATCTTAACCTCGAGCACGCCGGGCCTCGAGGCAAGCCGCTGACAAGCCCCCCTCAAGTCCTCCGGGATCTCCGAGGCCTCCCTCTCACCATCCCTCAGAATCCTGAGAAGATGCTCCTCAGGAAGCTCGCTGGGCTCCGAGACAAGTCTAGCATAAACATTCTCGCCAATCTTCTCGATATCTATCCATCCCATCCTGCGAGCCCAGTTAACTCCAATCCTGAACTCCTTCTCTCCAAGCTCCTTCTCCAATATCTTTAGGTCAAGCCTTCCACCAGCTGCCTTAAGCATCTCTATGAGTCTTCTTTCCGGGAAACCGCGCTCCGCATAAATCCGCCCCTCCTCGCCAAGTCCATAGAACCTTCTCTCATACTCCTCAACCGTTACCAGTCCTTTGCTCGATAACCAGAGAGCGGCTTTCGCGATCGAGCCGACATCCCTGCCAATGAGCTCCGCAGCTTCCTCGAAGGTGAGCGGCCTACCAGCCCGCTTTAAAGCCCTAGCAACCTCCCTCTCAAGCCAGTGGAGAACAAGCTCCGAAACAATAACCGGTCCCTCGCGATCACGGCATCTCCAGCGAGATTTAAGCCTCACGTGGCGCGAAAAGAGCTTCTAGCCGAGGAGTCTTACGGGCCCGGGGGGACTCGAACCCCCGGTCTTCGGCTCCGGAGGCCGACGCCCTATCCAAACTAGGCCACGGGCCCCTCTAACAGCCTCTCCCGATCCGCTTGCTATTGATCTTTTCTTCTCATCTTTTTAATCTTCGGCCAGCACTTCTTAACAAATAAAAACGGGGAGGAAATGGGGTGGGGCTGGCCGGCGAGCTGTCGTAGCTGGGGGTTGGCGGGCCACCAGCTCTAACCACCACAAAGGATCTGTGGTGGGAGTCGTGGGTTATGCCACCAACCCTTCATAGCTTTTACTGCCCACCGGCCAGCAAGTGCTGTTTCTGTTGCTGCCATGCCTTCTTCAGGATCCTTACAATTCTTAGCTGTAGCTTGTAGACCGCCTTCTTGGGTGATAACCCCTCCAGATCCCTGAGGAGCTCTGCATTAATTCCGAGTCGTTTATTGTTAAGATAGACATTCATTGCGAGCCTTAAGAGGTGTGCACGTAGTCCACGATGATGGTTTTTGTTTTTATGAGGTGTTAAGCCCAACAGGCCATATAGTCTGCTAAGCTTCCAGTTTAGCGGCAATCTCGCCACTAGTATCGCCCCCATCTCACGTACATCTCGTACTCCCCTATCAACCTCAATAGGTCTACCTCCCTTGCTGGAAGCTATTTGAAGTGGTTTTTCGGGATCACACTCAGGAGCTTTGCATCAACCTCATCGGACTTCCTAAGCCCATTCTCCTCCCTCAACTTCTTCACCAACCTCTTATTCTTCAGCAGATACACCTTAACACCCTTCCTCAACGATTCCAAGACTTCATCGTATAGCTCTAGGAATAGCGAATCAATGTATATCTCGCTGGCGTCCTCCAGCTCCGTCAACTTCCTCACCTTAAACGGTTTCTCACCATCAAATACCGTATGAGCCTTATTCTTCCCCCTCTTCTTTCCGTCAACGGAGATCGCCGTATCAACATAGTAGACCCCACTCATAGTTCTCTACTCCCTCCAACGGATCTCTTGGGCTCGCCGCATAGAGTCTTAACGGTCGTGACTCCAACATATTGGGCATAGGCCCTAGCGAAATCATCCATCCTCCCAAGATTCTCGAGCACAAAAGTTCGCAAAAGAACCGGTGCAGCCTATCCCTATAACTTTCAATAATCATTAGCATTCATTAGTATAGTCCAGAATCCTGACGAGGTCATCCAGCAACCCAGCCTCCTCAAAGCGACCCCTGAGCCCCCTATATATCCTCTGGATCTTGGGCCCACCCATCCCCAATAAACCCACCACAACACCTCCCTAACACAGACCTCACTTATTCCTTGAGGACCACCCCCGAAAATGAAAAACGGTGGAAAACCCACCCTTATAGAGTATAAGGAAAATGCTACTTGTCTTCGCGATTGAGGTTGGGATTTAAGCTCATTTATATATGAATCCCGCCGGGCCCGAACTTCTCGTAGGGAGATCAAATGACTATGGTTTTATTCATCGCTCCGCCTATTCAGGCTGGGAGTTGGGAAGTGGCTAGGACGCGGATAGTCAAGATCGACCCAATTAATCCCGAGGAATACATCCTCGTGGAGGCTGCCGAGGTTATCAAGCGTGGAGGCCTCGTGGCCTTCCCCACGGAGACCGTCTACGGCCTCGGAGCCGACGCCTATAACCGCGATGCCGTGAGGAGGATATTCGAGGCTAAGAAGAGGCCTATGGATAACCCCCTGATAGTCCATATCTGCGATCTCGAGTGGCTCGAGAGCGTCACGAGAAATGTTCCAGAGGAGGCACGTAGGATCGCGGAGAGGCTCTGGCCCGGGCCGGTAACCCTCGTCCTCTGGAAGTCTCATGAGATCCCGGCTGAAGTCACCGCTGGCCTGCCGAAGATCGCTGTGAGATTTCCATCACATCCTGTCGCCATGGGTCTTATCAGGCATAGCGGGGTCCCCATAGCTGCTCCAAGCGCGAATCTCGCAGGCAGGCCATCACCAACCACAGCGCAGCACGTGATCCAAGACCTCTATGGCAGGGTTGACGTGATACTAGATGGAGGTGAGACGCTCTTCGGCGTGGAGTCGACGATAATAGACTTGACAAGTGAACCTCCTAAGCTGCTGAGGCCCGGCCCGATCCCTGTCGAGGACTTGGAGAGAGTACTGAGGACACAGATAAGCATCCCCAATCATGCTAGGGGATTGTCGGAGGCGGAGATCGCGGAGTCCCCGGGCATGAAATACAGGCATTATGCGCCGGAAACACCTCTCAAACTTATCGAGGCGTTGGACTACCATGACCTAGCCTCATACTCGGCGAAAGTCCTTGAGATAGCTGAGGAATATCGCTCAAGGGGCTTTAAGGTCGTGATCCTCGCATCTCGGGAAACATGCCGGACCTACGTAGAGAGAGGCTTCGAGGTCATCGAGCTTGGATCTAGGAAAAATTTCTACGAGATAGCAAGAAACCTCTTCAACAGTCTTAGGAGGGTTGATGAGACAGGAGCGGATCTAGTGATCGCCGAGGGCTTTGAGGAGAGAGGGCTGGGGCTAACAATAATGAATAGGCTTAGAAAGGCTGCGAGACAGGATAGACTACTCGTCTAAAAGCTGTTCCTACTCTCCTCCTGGAGCGAGAGAAGGGCATTCGCCCTATGATAGAGAACACGTATCTTGAATTCCATGTCCGAGACCCTCTCCCTGAGACCCTCGGGGAGCCCTGCCTCCATTATGCTCTTAACCTCCTTCATCAGGTCCTCGAGCATCACCTTCACAAGCTCCATCCTAGCTTCTTTCTGCAATAGCTGCTCGCAGAACCGAAGATCCTCCTCGATCTCGCGGATCCTCTTCTCGGCCTCCTCAGCTTCCATGGATACTTCAAGAGATCGAGATCACGCCCACAATAAAAGGATTATAATGCCGCTGGATGAGAATTAATTAACAACTTGCTCCGGGCGAGATGAGATGAGCGAGAAGAAATACAAGAATGATCCCCTCTGGAGCATTCTCGTTGATGTTGTTAAAATGCTTCCCCACTTCCAAGAACACCTAGCCTATGTGAGGGATGAGATTCTGCCCAAAAAGCCAGATATAAGTGCTGAGGAGCTCTCGAAGATCCTCTCAATACCCTTGGGCGAGGCCCTTGTCATTCTAGATAAGCTGAGGGAGTTTCCATGCGAGGTTGAGGAGAAGCTGTCAAGGAGCCTCCCAGACCCGGAGCATGAGCGCGTCGCCCTCGGAGGGACATTCAGCAAGCTCCATTATGGACATATGAGGCTCCTGCTTGAGGGGTTCAGGTTGGGAAAAACAGTCATTATAGGCGTGACGACCGACGAGTTCGCCAGAAAGCTCGGGAAAAAATACACCGTTCCACCATTCGAGACGAGGGTTAATGGATTAAAGTCATTCCTGCGGCGGATGGGATGGATCGATAGATGCGAGATCCTACCGCTACATGATCCATATGGCGTGACGGCGGTTGATCCAAATCTCGAGGCCCTAATAACAAGCCCCTTCACACATTACAGGGGCATTGAGATAAATGAGATCCGCTCGAGGAGGGGACTGAGGCCCCTGAGGGTCGTGGTCTGCCCGCTGGTTGTCGCCTGGGATGGCAAGCCCATCTCAAGCACCCGGATATTCCTCGGGGAGATTAATGAGAGAGGTGAGCCCCTAGGTTAGACTCCCCCGAAGAAGAAGAGAACTAGGAAGATGAGAATGCCGACGATTACCGTGAGCTTCATCGAGGCCTTGTAAAGCCTCTTGAACCCCACGCTATTATACACAACGAGCCCAACATTCGAGAACAGGGAGAGGATATCCACTATCATCTCGCTAAGCCCAACCTCCTGCTTTCTAACTGGAACTCTGCTCAGCATATTCTGGTATTCAACCGAACTCCAATTGCCCACGCAAAGGTCAAGCCTCTCCGATGCAAACTCCACGCCGCCGGAAAGCCACCTCACATTGGTGAGATTCATATATGTTCTAGTATTTTCGATTACTTCCCCAATATTCTCCGGCCTTATCATGCCCCAGTTTGGGAGCGTTAGATTTGGATAGGCGCGGTAGACCTTCACGTAGGCTGCCCTGACTATCGGCGATGTTATGTTCACGCCGCCCTCCGGCGCGATCCCGATCAACATCGCATCCCTGAAAGTGACATTCTGAAAGTCCGCGTCAACGATCATGTAGGATACCTTGGGGGTCTGCCAAAGGAATGGCACTTGCAGTGCTGTGAATACCGCGACTATTATAAAGGAATGTGCTACCATTGTTAGAAGCTTCACAAGATTGAGATCCTCGCCTTTAAACATCACCACGAGAAGGACGACCATTAGGATGAAAGCGAAGGTTATACCCAGCTGGATCCCCCGAGTCGTTATGATAGCCTCGAAGTCTGGAGCTGTTGGGATGAGCCTCCTGAAGCCTTCCAGCGCATATACCATCTCCACCTTCTCATTAAGCACATAGCCGGTCACATATGAGACAATGAGTAACGTGGCTACGATAATTGCTAAGCCCCGGCAAAGCCTCAGCCACTTGCCAACATCCACCTGAGAGAGACGCTCTCTTAACGCCTCACGGGAGAACAATTCTCAACCTGCCACCCACTCGAGCATCATTTCAGGATTTAAGCTTTGTACACCGAATCAGGAGAAATGCAGCAGCCGCCACAATCACGGAGAATAATATGTTCATGAGCAGGGAGGGGACCTCTAGCTCGGGCCCCAACCCCTCTCCGGCCTCGGTGAGCACTTCTTCGGGCCGGGCAGCCGCCTCAGCAGCCTTACGAGGTGCTGTTTCGGTGGTTATTGATTGCATGGAGAGCGTCTTGCCCTCGCCCGCCCGCAGGCTGGGCCGGATGCTTATTTGAGCGAGGTTTATGGCTTGATTTACGAGGAATGCTAGGACTAGCGCGGTGATCGCCAGCATTATCAGCCGCTTATTCACGAGCATATCCAGGTCATCCACCCCCATAATGCTATGGATTAGAACACTACCAGGTCCTATGCCTCCATATTCTGATCGTCTCGATCCAGAAGAAGAGGGATGAGAGGCCGCCAAGGGCTATGGCGTGGAGGCTCAGGTCCGGGAAGTTCTGAGCCACATAAAGCATGAGCAGCGTTGTTATGAAGACCGCGTAGAAGATCATTCTCGGGATAAGCCTGCCACCCACGAGCACGAACATCTTCAATATCCCGACATCAACCTTTTCCTGGGCGAGATACCTGTTCCCCTCATCCCTTAGGACGAGTCCCATCTCCCTGAGCTTCTCGAGATGGTGATGAGCGACGCTTGGGCTTGAGAAGCCGAGGGCTCTCTGAAGCTCCCTCACGCCAACAGGCCTCCCAGCTCTAAGCAGATAAATGTAAACCTGGAGGGTCTTCCCCCTAAGCTTGTAGAGCTCATTCTCCCGCTCCATTATCGGCCACGTTCATGGTATCCCCATGTCATCCTTAAAAATCTCTTGCTCCGCGTGATGGGGAGAGTCCTTGGATGATGCATGAGTGGTGATTGAGGCATGGTGAGGTTGGCGAGGATTGTTGGGCTCGCCGCTATGATATGCTCCGCGGTTTTCGCGGTATTCTACATCCTATGGTTCTTCGGCTTAACCCCCCTCGACCCCCAGCTCGCCGTGAAGATACCGATCCTTGTAATAGTGTTGGGCCTATGCTTCATTGCCGGCTGGCTGGGATATGTTATGGCAACCGCGCCATCCTCCTCATCTCCTCATTAGGGAATTAACCTTAATTTCTTAAAGAGATCAATCTCTTGGAATGAACCCACCTTCTTTATCAGATCAGTATTCTTATATTCCTCGTCTAACCCCATCAGCGAGAATTGAAAAAGCACCACCAGTTCTTAATAACCAGTTAATTACCACCATAATAATTTCTCAGGCTGGAAGACCGAGCCAGAGAAGGAAATCAACATACCACTGCGGCTTGACCGGGAAGAAGTAGAGGAAGAAGCATATCTGGCCTGCGAGGAGGAGGTAGAGTACAAGCTCGGAGAAC
This sequence comes from Candidatus Wolframiiraptor gerlachensis, assembly GCA_021323375.2. Classification (GTDB taxonomy): domain Archaea; phylum Thermoproteota; class Nitrososphaeria_A; order Caldarchaeales; family Wolframiiraptoraceae; genus Wolframiiraptor; species Wolframiiraptor gerlachensis. The sequence goes on from JAJPCT020000017.1 coordinate 92,583, forward strand.
CTCTCACCCTCAAGCATCCTAGATATGGCCACAGCTATGACCGGGACCGAGTTGTAGAAGTAGAATGAGTAGACCCAGCGGTGGAGTATGTGCGCGAGCGGGAAGTAGATTAGATAGTTCGTGAGGAGCCAGCAGAGCGTGAAAAGCTCTAGGTCCGGGAACTCTCCAGACCTTAGCCTCGTGTATGCGATGTATATCGCGAAAATGAAGACTATCCATGTCATCCACCAGAGGGGTGTCTGCATGCCATAGTATGCTATCGGGTGGTATGTCTTCAGCGAATCAACCTGGACGGCTACAACGAAGTAGCTCGCCCTCGGGAACTGGAAGATCGGGTTCGTCCATGAGAGCGGCATATCAACCACATCACCCTCCGAGAATGTTAAGCCTGAATGATAGTTCAGCATGAAATCAAGGTGCTCGAAGGGCGTCTGAAACGCTTTATAGGAGTAGTCATAGATTCCTAGGCCTATGATTAGGATTATTATGGCCGTGAAGCATATCCTCTCAACAACCTTTATCCAGCTTCTCATCGCGCCCCTGAAGGATGTCTCCTTATATGATGCCTTGGCTAAGTCGTAGAGCAGTATCGCGGATAATATGAATGCTGTTGAGAGCTTTGAGAGTAGTGCCAGGCCGAATGCCAGCCCAGAGAACACGGGCCTCCTCCTGAGATAGAGATATGCTCCTAGGAGCGAGAATGCAAGGGCCGGCGCATCGAGCATGGCGATCGAGCTTAGGTTGAATGATGTGATGTCGAAACCTAGGAGGGCGGCGGCGATCACGGATGCCCTGAAGCTTTTGGTCAGCTCATATGCGATGAGGCCGACTAGGTAGACTGACGTGGCCCCGCAGATTGTTATGAGCGTCCTCCAGCCATATGGATTATCGCCGAATATCAGTATCCCGAGCATCATCAGCGCCTTGGATAATGGTGGGTGCTCGTTGTTCGCGGCCTCCCCCCGAAGCATCTTCCTCACAGCAGGGATGTAATGCGCCTCATCAAATACGAATCCACATCTACCGCCCTCGATCGGCGGATTGGTGCATGATTCGGGCGGGAACTCAGGCCACGGATACGGTATTATCAGGAGTTTGAAGACTAGTATTATCAGGGTTATGCCTATCAACCAGGCCCTTAGCCTCCGCTTAGACCCGATGCCAAGCCACCCTCTTAATCTTCTCAGCAATTTGGACACCTCTTGAGGCAAAGTAGGTCTCTAGTAGGATTATGAATAGTAGGACTGCTCTCAGGAGGGCGAGAAGCTGGGGTGGAGATCCCGGGGCTAGTGGGTTGTGCGTCTCGAACCAGAGGAGGATTATCCCGGCATTTGCGAGGTCTAGGAAGAAGTATGGTATCGGCAAACTCCCCATCACGGCTAAGAGCGGGGGAAGCCAGAGGAGCATCTGGGGCGTGAAGACATAGTTCGTTAAGAGGAAGACCGATAGCGCCATAAAAGTTCTCTGGATCAGGTCAGCGCTATCATGCAGGTAGACCTTTAGAAGACCATAAGCCATGAGGAGCATTCCGAAAAGCTTCGCGGTATCCCATGACCCGCTGTTAGGGAAGAATATGAGATACCAGGCATTCTCGAGGCCCCATCTAACATGATAGAGGTATGTGCCGTCTATGAAGTCTGGGTTCAGGGCCCAGAGCACGAGATTTACGGCCGCGAAGATTCCCAGCGAGATTAACGCGTATTTTACCCGATTCCTCCATCCCTCAACGTGCATGAGGATGAATGGGAGCGTGATCAGGTTTATGAGCTTGACTAGGGCTGCGGCCGAAAACGCGATGGCCGATGATATGAGTCGCCGCCTAAGTAGCAGGAAGAGGGAGAGCATGAGAAGCGATGCGAAGATCACATCATAGTTATAGACCGTGTAGAGGATCATGGATGGGCTGAGGCATAAGAGAATGAGCGCATACTCGAGGCCTATGCCCCTCTCCTCGCAGAGCCTGATAACTATCTCGAGCATGATTATGTAGAATACGAGGATTATCGCTGAGAAGATCGAATAGTAGGATATGATATTTGAGCCGAGGGACGCCGCGAGGAATGTAAGGAAGCCGGAGAGCGGCGGATACTCGAAGGGCGCCTCGATGTATGGTATTCTGAGGCGCGTTAACCAGCCCTCCCTATACCAGAAGGATACTATATCGGAGTAGATAGGGTTCGAGAGGCTTGGGCTATGGATTATGTAGGAGAGGATGAATGAGGCGATGCCCGCGGCGTAAACGACCTCTCTCCTTATTGACATGCGATCACCCGGCTAATTTCTTGCTCACATATGGGCCGTCCAGCTTATATCCATGCCGGTAATAATATCTCCTGACGCCGACGCCGCTTATCACGACGATCTTCCTCGAATCTAGCTCCTCGACGCCGATCCTCTCAGCCTCTCTCAGGAGCATCGATCCGATTCCCGCATGCTGTGCAGATGAGCTCTCCGGCGGCCCGCCGACCGGGATCATCCTACCACATACATGGAGCTCCCTAACTATAACCGCCCTCTCGAGCTCGGGCCTCAGAACCTTACATGGAAGCCTTAACCTGATAAAGCCGAACAACACATCTTTCACGGGATCCTCATAAGAGATGAAGTGCTCGATGCCTCCTGACGCCTCATATCTTCTCACGATGATCCTGCCATCCTCCAGCCTCGCGCACACACCATCCCTGAGAAGCCTATGACCATATTCCCTACATCTTATGCACCTGCACCTGAGACCCCTCATCCTCAGCTTCTCCTCAACAACCTCCCTCAGGTTTGGTATTCTATTGCCTGCGGCCGCAAGTCTTAATGGTATCTCGCGCTGTATCCTCTGAATCCTCACATAGGGTGGCGTGAGCTCGAGCCATCTCGCGAGAAGCTCTACGAGATCCTCATCGCTATATGGCTTGTAAAGGCCGCTTCTCCATAGATCATAGAGACGGGTGCCGGGCAGGACGAGGGTCGGATAGATCTTGACCTGATCAGGCCTAAACCTCGAGTCGCTCCAGATCCTCTCATACATCTCGAGATCCTTCTCGATGCTTGATCCGGGGAGGTTTGGCATGAGATGGTAGCCGACCTTGAAGCCGAGATCCTTCAATATCTGCGTCGCCTCAACCACATCCTCGACACTATGCCCGCGGTTCACGATCTCGTATATCTCGTCATCTATCGCTTGGACGCCGAGCTCGACCCTAGTAACCCCGAGCTCGAGAAGCCTCTGAGCCTGTGGGAGCTTCGCCCAATCCGGCCTAGTCTCAACTGTTATCCCAGAGACGCGGATCGAGGGAGAATTCTCGGCCATCCTAAGGGCATCCTCAAGTGACTCGGATTCAGCGCCGTTGAAGGCGTCTAGGCACCTTTTAATGAACCACCTCTGATATCCTTGGGGGAGGGCTGTAAATGTCCCAGCTATTATTATCAGTTCAACCTTATCAACCTCATGGCCCATCCGCTTGAGCCTTTCAACCTGCGTCCGCGCCTGGAGATATGGGTCGTAATCATGTAGCCTCGCGAGCTTAACTGTCTCCTCCTCGCCCGTATGGCTCTTCGGAGCATTCTCCCCGCCTGGACAGTATATGCAGCCGCCATGAGGACAGGCCTTCATCGGGTTCATAATTGTTATCGTCGTGACGCCCGAGATCGTCTTCACAGGCTTCTTCATGAGAATTCTCCTAAGCTTCTCACGAAGATCCTCTGGAGCATTCTCCAAGATATCGAGGTTCGTAGGAACTCTACCGAGACCATACTCCCTGGCCACGATCCTCTTAGCCTTCTCAACGCTAATGCCCGACTCTAGGATAAGGAGTGCCGCAGCCCTACACGCCTCCCTCAGCCTGCCCTCCTCAACGAGCATCCCAGAGATCTCTATCAATGCTGGGGTAAGCCTGCCTTTAAGCCTCATGTAGAGCTGGGGTATCATTCCTAAAATATCCCGCTTAACATTCTTTCAGACCAGAGTAATGCCGGAGATCTGGTTCAGATATGGTGGCACGGAGGTCTCGCTCGAGCTCCCGGATGATCTAAGCTATAAGATGCTTGAGCCGAGGGAGCTTAAGCCTGATGAAAGGCTCTGGAGGGAGCTTGGCACGTTCGCGGATAATCTTGGGAGGGGTGCGGGGTCAAGGGGCTTTACAATCCTATATGATCATTCAGGCGACAAGATGTCCCTAGTAATCCTGAGACATCTAATCGAGTCGCTTGAACAATATTCTGATAGGATCAGGGTTCTAGTATCCGGCTGGAGACTTGATCCATCCGAGGGGTGGGAGGATGCGAGGAGGGGGCTGAAGGAGTATGATGTAAGAGCCGAGATCATTAACGTGAGGGGCCGTGAAATGGTGGAGCACTCCGGGATGAAGATCGTGGAAGATCTACTGGACAACTCTGTAAAGATCATCCTCACGGCCTCAGAACCCCATGGATTGTTCGGTAAGGCATCGCTCCGAGAAGCCCTAGCATTTGGGGGGTTCGCGGAGATCGGCTTTTCCGAGGACTTACAAGCGGATATCTTGACGGTGTGGAGTCGGCTGATTGAGGAGCTGAGGCCCTGGGCCATCACCATGCTCAATGACCGCATCTACATGGGTGACGCGGAGGATGTCGCAAAGAGGGTCTATAATGCAGGATGCGAGGAGGCTGTCAGCGATTTCGAGATAGTCTTGGCAGGCTGCGGTGGAAGGCCCCGGGACACATCGTTCCAGCTCATCGCCCACGTCATCGGGCTCCTGAGGGACACTGTGGTGGATGATGGGCTGATAGGACTGATAGCGGAGTGTAGCCGCGGCCTCGGATCAAAATCGTTCATGGAGGCTGTTCTCGGCGGTGGCGGGACCCCGCTCGACCGCGCCCTAGTGAGGATGATTCGGGAGACCTCCACTAGTAAGAAGATCGCCCTAGCAACAACCCTCCCAAGAAGCGTCATGAAAAAGCTCTTCGATATAAGATGCTTCGACACGCCGGAGGAGATGCTAACCTATGCTCTAAGGAGGTACACGAGAGGAGCGCGCATCCTGATATTGGAGAGACCACATGTCAAGCCTGTTAGAAGTAGTATGCAGGGACAAAGCTGAGGGCAATCACTATCAGAACTGCGGTGAATAGAAGCTTCCTCCCCCTCGAGAGGGGCGAGATATCGTCGAGAGGGGGTACATCGGGCGCCCGGGACATTAATAGGAGGAAGAGGATCGCAATGAAGAAGTACCCCATTATCGCTAGGAACGCAAGTGATGCATAGCTGGCGATCCTATGCTGCCTCGGCGTGAGAAGGCTTCTGAAGATCTTGGAGCCATCCAGCTGCCAAATGGGTAGGAGGTTGAGAGCCGTGACCAAGAAGCCGAGCCACGCTGCAAAGCTGGCTGTCCCCGCCATGAGTGGAATCTTCCCAGGGACCGCGAACAGGAATATTATCAGATTCATCATCAGAGGTGCTGGTAGGAAGCCTCCTCCCAGCCTCCTGATCTCATTGACTATCACTTCGTACTCGGCCTCTGTTAGCCAGATAGTCTGGGTCTTCACAACGAATAATGTTACCAAGACGCTGAGGATGAAGCTCATGAGGGGGCCGCTTATCCCGAGATCAAACATGTCATCCCTGTTGATTATCGGCTCCTTCTGGAAGATTACGGCGCCGAATGTCGGTAGCATGCCGGGTATCCCTGGGATGAAGTATGGGAGCGTGGCCTCCATCCCACTCTTCTTAGCTGATATGAGGTGGCCAAGCTCATGCAGCCCTATAATTAGTATTAGGAAAACCGTGAAGAGGGATGCATCGAGGAATTTATCGAGGAGGCTTCTTTCGCCGAATATGATCTCGTAGCCCGGGGATGACGCCCTGATGAAGCCGTCGGCGAGGATTACCGCCAGCGTGGCGATGAACAGGATTAGCGGGAGGTTTCTATACCGCATCCAGCCCAATGCCGGCTCATAATACTTGAATATTCTTATCGTGATCCTGCCATTTTGCAGTCGAGCCGCCGGGACATAGCCGAGCCTCTTCAGATCCTTATAAAGTCCCCGGAACCTTTCCTTGATATCCCTCTCTGCGACTAGGAATGTGAGGAAGCCGGCCTCATAAAATATATCCTCAATTGTGAAGTGCTCGGAGACGATCTTCTTTATCTCCTCTAGCTCGCCATAATACTCCAAGACTGCTCTCGTCCGAAGATCCTGATAGGCGATTTTAATAGTTTCCGAGCTCTCAGGCGGCCGAAGAAATATATTCGGAGAGTATCCACTCTTGTCATGGCGTTCAGCGATAGGGTTTGTAGGTATTTTGAGAGACCTGGGTCCGCGAATACCGAGGCAGTTATAGAGGCTGTTTCTAGGAGGCTTGAGGAGGGGGATGTTCGGAGTGTTGTCGTCGCGAGCACCTCAGGCAGGACCGGGCTCAAGTTCGCCGAGAAGCTCCATGAAAAGGCGCGGATCATAGTTGTCTCATACGAGAAGATCCCGCCCAAGATCAGGGAGGACATAACAAGCCTTGGGGGGGTTGTCGTGGATAATGTGGGCCTCCCCCTGCACAGACGCGGAATGGACAAGATAAGGAATACCTTCTATGTGCTGGGTCAGGGGTTTAAGGTTGCCGTCGAGGTGATCTTGATAGCTGTTGATGAGGGGGTTCTGAAGATGGGCCAGGTGGTTATAGGCGTGGGGGGAACAGCCCACGGAGCGGACACCGCGATAGTCGCTAAAGCATCATCCTCGAGGGAGATGCTCGGCTCAGAGATCAGGCGTAGGCTCGAGGTCAGGGAGATAATAGCTATGCCGGTAAGGAAGAAGTGGTGGGAGTAAGGGAGAGGATAAAAGGGACTACATCTTACTCATTAATCTTAGAGGCAGGCTGGGGCATGGTGATTGATGATAAGGGGCAGATTGTGCAGATTAGACAAGCTTCTCCAGCTGATCTACTTCGTGTGATGATGATAAACAGGATATGCCTGCCCGAGAACTATACCTACTCCTTCTTCGACTCCATCCTCCAGAGTTACCCTAAGACCTTCTTGGTGGCGGAGGTTAACGGGGATGTCGTCGGCTATGTGATGTGTAGAGTTGAACACGGCCTCTCAAAGCTCGATAGGCTAAGCATGAAAAGGCTAGGCCACATAATCTCCATAGCCGTCCTCCCCGATTACAGGAGGATGGGGATCGCGACCATGCTATTATCCAAGGCGCTGGAGATACTCAGGGATGAATACAAGTGCTCGGAAGCATTCCTCGAGGTTAGAGTCTCAAATCACCCGGCCATCTCCCTCTATCATAAGCTCGGATTCGAGATAGTCAAGATTTCGAAGGGATACTATATTGATGGGGAGGATGCCTACGTGATGGCGCGTGTGCTCACTAAGTAGTCTGACTTGAGAAGAGCTTTTACAACTTTTACTTTCTACTTTCCTTATCTCCCTCCAAAATGCTTTTAATATTCCCCTTTTACCTCAGCTGTCTCAAAGTAGTATTCTTTTAATGTTTCTTCTGCGATCTCCAAGATAATGCATCTCCACCTTACTCTTGCCATGTATATCTTGTTCTGACGAATCCATGAGATAGATGTTCTCCTCCGATATGGCCAGTATCCTGAACTCCATCCTCTCCATCCTCTTTAATCCGTCCGCGATCTCCTTGCTCAATCTTGTTGTCTCCCCGCTATCAAGCCCATTTCCAGAACCGTTTTCTATACTCCTCACATATCACCTGAACAATCTTTCCATCCACTATGACTGCGTATCCCTTAAGCCTCTTTGTAAGGGCTATAAGCCCTCCACACAAATCATAGGCTCCCTCATACTTCTCAATATGCAGAACCTCCTTGAGCCTGCCCTTCCTATCAACCGTTGTAACTGTAAGGGGGCTTGAGGCGAGCTCCTGAGCCTGAGGTTCAATTTCTCAGGAGGCTTCATTTTCGGGATGGTCCTTAATGAATAAAAGAGTGTCTCTATCAGGGATATGTGGGGATGTGATTGCTTGGGGTTCTAGCTAGATTGTTTGTCCTCGAGAATCTTGCCAGGATTAATAATTTCGCCAATACATTTGGGAGAGATGTCGGAGAATCCACGATGAGGGCGCTATGAAACGGGCTCAAGAGCCTGCTGGGGATGGCTGGAGGATGAGGAGGACGTGTGTGGTGGAGTTAATAGTTGATGAGGGGGCTGAGAGGAGGCTGAGGCAATTATGCGAACTTTCGTCGAAGTTATGGGATGAGGTTAATTATGCTAGGCTGAGGATGTTCCTTGAGAGAAAGTATGTCGACTTTAAAGGAACGTATAAGGAGTTCTATGAGAAGTATAGGCCGGTAATCGGTTCGGCTACGGTTCAACAAGTGTTAAACAGGAACAATGATATATGGAGAGGCTTTTTCAGGCTTCTAAGATTGAAGAAGAAGGGAAAGCTATCACCATCCATAACTGGTGCTAGTCCGCCGGGATCTAAGAAGAGGAATAAACCTAGGATGTTATGGGCTGTTTTAAGGAAGGACCAATACAAGATAGACAGTGACAGGATTATCCTCATGGGTCTCGGTGCGATCGGCTGGATAGAAGTGGGCTACAAGGGCTTGATACGTTTGAGGAGTGAGCGAGGAGAGCTTAGGATATGCTATGATGTCGATAGGGGAAATGGTATGCCCACATATCGCTCGAGGTCTCCGAGAAGGCTGTTAGGGAAGGATGGAAACCGGTGCCGCAACAGCCGAAGGGTAATCTAGTCGCAGGTATGGATATTAGGAATAAACAATTTAATGGCAATCTACGTCGAAAATGGTTTAAGGAAGCTCATTAATGGTAGGCCGTTGAAGGCGATCTCGCATTACTGGAGGATGAGGATAGCCGAGTATCAGTCAATGTTGAATGGGTATGGCTTGAAGACCTCCAAAAGGCTTAGGCTGATGTACTCAAAATGGAGGAGGCAGGCAAGAGATTATATAGATTATATAAATGCTAAGGTGAGGCAGGCTGTAGAGTGGCTCTATGATATCGGAGTTTCTACGATTAAAGTCGGCTACCGAGGAACATCATACATGAGAACGGTAACTTCGAGAATGTCCGAGTCTGGCATTATGGATACCTCCTACGGAGAATCATCGATAGTCGCAGAAGAATATGGAATAAAGGCGATCCTCGTTAACGATGCGGACACGTCGTCAAAATGTCCAATACATGGAGATGGTGATGGGTGCGGCGCTAGGATTAGTAGGGGGCTATTCAGGTGCACGAGGCTAAACAAGGTCTTCAACGCAGACCTTGCAGCGGCATATAGTAAACTGATGACGCCGATAACCCCGAGCCCCGAAAGGGGTAGGGGTAATGGGCCGGAGACCTGGCCCGGGATTAAACCCTCGAAAAGAGGTGATGTAATCCCAAACCTTCTCACCTAAGGGGTAAATTCCCTTAGGTGAGAAGGAGGTCTTGTGATGGCGAGAAGGCTCCAATGTCCACAGAACTATCCCATAGTGTGAGCAGCTCTATAGTAAAAGCTGGAAAAACCGATTGTGAAAACATTAGATCCCAAATTAAGAAGTTCTCCAACTCAGAAAAATTCCACCGGTTATAAGGGCTTAATGGCACCCCAACCCTCATAACCCCCACATTTTCATTTTCATTAAGCCTCATTGGGAATTATACCGGAGAACCTTTTTATCGTGATATTTGGAGAAAAACGAATTTAAAAAACTAGATTGAGCTCTATTAAGAAAGAATGAGGCACCATGATTTGTGGGGGTTTGAGGGAAAGCTTCTCTTGTTATGGTTAAAGATTTTTCGTCTCTTTTAGGAACTTAATTTTATGGAAATAATCCTCCGGTCTTCACTTTTATAAGGAGCACACTTACTTCATTCGGCTCGGCCGAGATCTCATCGCTGAACCTGATCCTCCCCGTTATCCTATTGAAGTGCGCAAACTTCTCCCTAGGAACCTTGTCAAGCCTAGTAAAGTAGATCACGGGCGCTAGGGAGGCTATGGGCATTAGAAACGTGAACGCTATCTTGCGCTCCTCATCCACATTGATCATCGAGACATGTAATGTGGAGGCAACGCGTATAAGCTCCTCTATTCCCAACACCTCTATACGGAGCGGCTCAGCCTCGCTCATCGAGGATTATTGGCTCTAGGCCCCTAATATCCCTTAAAGATGCTAAGGTTTGGAATTATCTTCGAGGCCTCCTCAAGGTCCTTATGACTATCTATGCTGAGCCACGTGCAGTTATCATAGGGATAGGCTCTCAGCAGGCCCCGCTCCGCTAAAACGGGCAGGGTGATCCTCTCCATATTCCCCTCGTCTGGCAAATAATCGAAAATCGCGGGTCTCATAGCATAGATCCCGGCATTAATCCAGTAATCTCTTATCCTCGGCTTCTCAGCGAAATGGATTATTCTCCATGTGTCATGATCAAACTGTACTATACCATATGGTGATGGAAGGGGTATTAGAGCGATAACGGCGATGTAGCCATCAATAAGTGCATCAACGAGCTTAAGCGGGTTTAGATCGGTCAGCACATCGCCATTAACCAGCAGGAAAAGATCCTCATCCTCGAGAAGGCGCCGCGCATTCTTTAATGCGCCGCCCGTCCCCAAAGGCCTCTCCTCAAACGCGTACTCGATCTTAACGCCGTATCTCGATCCATCTCCAAGCCTCTCCACGATCCTCTCCTTCAGATAGCCAGCGCATACCACTATCTCACTAATACCGTGGTGCTTCAACCAGCTTATCTGCCATTCAATTATCCCCTTATCACCGATTGACAGGAGGGGCTTTGGGATGGTCTCGGTAAGGGGTCTGAGCCTCTTACCATACCCCCCGGCAAGGATCGCAGCTCTCATTCAATTAATTCTTTCATTATAACCGCACTATAATTGTTGCGAATGCATATGTCTATCTAGGCCTAAACTTGATCCTCTGACCCTGCACCGTATCCTCCACGATTATACCTATCTCTGCTAGCCTATCCCGTATTCTATCACTAATATCATATATCCGGCGCCTCCTAAGCTCCTCCCTAACCTCCAACAGGATGTCTAGAACCTCTTTTACCTCAGCTTGGGCACGGAGCTTCGATGGCCTATATTTCTGCAGTAAGCCGAGCACATGCGAGAGCTCTAAGATCGCATCATAATATGATTTGAGTACGAGCTTGTCATGCTTTGCATGCCCACTGATATAGGCGTTGGCCGACCTGATGAGGGCATGTATCTCGGCTAAAGCTCTAGGCGTATTAAAGTCATCCTCCATCGCTGAGATGAACTTCTTCTTGGCCTCTTCGATCCTGTTAATCTCCGCTTTAGCAGCTTCACCATCCTCCTCGGCCTCCTCGAGAAGCTCATGAAGCACGTCGAGTGTCTCCCTGATCTTCATAACGCTTGATTGGGCCTGCTGCATCGCATCCTCATTATAATCTATCTGACTCCTATAATGGGATGATAGGATGAAGAATCTTATAGCATCCGCCTCATACTTCTTCAAAGCATCCTTTATCGAGATGAAGTTCCCGAGACTCTTACTCATCTTCTCACCATTTATCGTCAGATATCCCGTGTGAAGCCAATATTTCGCGAATGGTTTCTTCCCGGTGTAGGCCTCAGCCTGCGCTATCTCATTCTCGTGATGTGGCAGGATCAGCTCCTGCCCCCCGCCGTGAATATCTATCTGTTCTCCGAGATATTTCATTGCCATGACACAGCACTCGATATGCCATCCTGGGAACCCCTCACCCCATGGGCTATTCCACTTGAGGAGATAGCCCTTCTCTGCCTTCTTCCAGAGCGCGAAGTCCGCGGGATTCTTCTTACGCGGATCCGGCTCGATCCTATGCTTCACGAGCTCTTCGTATCTTATGCCCGAGAGCTTTCCATACTCTGGAAATGTTGAGACGTCGAAGTAGACGTTCCCATCCACGACATATGCATAGCCCCTCTCCACGAGTTTAGCCGCCATCTCAATCATGTCAAGAATATGCATTGAGGCCCTAGGCTGGATATTCGGCCTTCTGATACCAAGAGCATCCATATCTTGGAAGAACGAGAACATGTATTTATCAACGAGCTCCATCGGCTGAAGCCTCTCCCTCCTCGCGCCCTCAATCACCCTATCCTCCCCAGTCTCCTCCCGGATATGCCCAACATCCGTGATATTCCTAACATAAATGACCTTGTATCCATAGTACTCGAGAAATCTGATAATAGCGTCGAATGCTATGTATGTCCTTGCATGCCCGAGATGAGCAACATCCTGAACCGTCGGCCCGCAAACATACATCTTAACGATGCCGGGCTCAAGAGGCTCGAAAATCTCGATACGCCTCCCAAGCGTGTTGAAAACGCTGATCGGCATCCAGCTCCATTACTGAGAATGGTGTTGTGTATAAATACCGATTTCTCCACCCCGGGATAAAGTTTATAAGTAACGATGTGTGATACGATAATCGGGAATAAAAAAGTTTAGGAGGCTTCGGGAGTGTCTTCAGAGAAAAGAAGAGCTCCAATTTGGAGGGAGGGAATGCTTTGTCCAGAGTGTGGTAATGATATCTTGATTCATGATCCTAGAACTGGGGAGATAACATGTCCAAGCTGCGGTTATGTTGTTCAGGAGAGGGATGTTGATAGAGGGCCTGAGTGGAGGAATCTTGACGAGGAAGAGGATAGAAGTAGGGCCGGCGCGCCGCTCTCGATAATGTATAGGGATCACGGGCTTTCAACAGTGATTGATAGGATTGATGAGGATGCCGCGGGGAGGAAGTTGCCGAAGGAGGTTAGGGAGAAGCTTCTAAGATTGAAGAAGCTCGATGCTACTTCCCAAGTCAGTGCTTCCGAGGCGAGGAACCTCCAGCAGGCGGTCAATATTCTGCAGATCTACGTGGATAAGCTGAGGCTAAGCCAGGCAATAGCCGAGGCCGCGATGTTAATTTACCGGAAGGCGTTGAAGGCAGGACTGGTTCGAGGCAGATCGATCAGATCGATAATGGCCGCGGCGGTTTACGCCGCATGCAGGTTGATGGGCGCCCCAAGAGATCTTAGAGAGCTCGAGAAGGCTTATCCAATAGTCAAGAGGAAGACGATAGCACAGGGCTACAGGCTCCTTCTAAAGCACCTCAACCTGAAAGTCCCGGTTGCCGATCCAGCGATATTCCTGAATAAGATAGCATCGAAGGTCGGCCTCGATGAGGCAACAGTCCAAGAGGCTTTAAGGATCCTTGAGGAGGCTCATAAGAGGGGGGCGACAATAGGAAAGGATCCCGTCGGAATGGCGGCCGCGGCATTATACATGGCTTGTCAGGAGAGAAATCAACCAGTGACCCAGAAGGATATCGCGAGGGCGGCTGGCGTGACCGAGGTTACAGTTCGGAATAGGTTTAAGGGTCTGAAGGAGATCCTCGAGGGCCAGCAGGTTACTAGCCGATCCGCGTCCTCCTAGGATCCACTACCTCCTCCTGCGCAATTAGATGACCTCAATGTTCTCGTCGAGCCATCCTATTGAGAGAAGTATCTCTCTAACTTTTTGTCTATGATCTCCTTGGAGAATAATCGTGTTATTCTTCACAGTTCCTCCTGATGCACATGCGGCCTTCAGCATTTTCGCTAGCTTGTGTAGATCCTCGGTTCCATTATCTAAGCCCTCTATTATTGTAACGGGCCTGCCCCATTTCCTAGTCTCAAGCTTTATCTTGATCTTCTGCTGCTCGCGGCTTATTGTCTGACATACGCAGATTGACTTTGGTAACCCGCAGACTGGGCAGATTCCCTCCATTACCTACCTCCTTTCAAGATTAATAGAATCCGCGGTTATATAAATTTGCGCCCCGAGATTCTGGTTAAATTGGCGGCGGGTAATTTTATTCTGGCCCGTGATGAGGCGCATGATCGAGCATGTTGACGAGGAGTATATAGTCTCAATCGCCTCGAGGCTTGTTAGGATAAACTCGGAGAATCCTCCGGGCCGCGAGGCCGAGGTTGCGAGCTTTCTCGCGGAGAGGCTTTCCGAGCTCGGTCTCAAGGCGAAGGTTGATGCTTTTGATAGACGGGCCAACTGCATAGCATCAACCAAGGATTTTGAGAGGGCGGGCCTCCTGCTCCTCACACATCTCGATACTGTTCCGGCTGGTGAGAGGGAGGCTTGGAGCATCCCTCCATTTGGGGGGATCATCAGGGATGGCAGGCTTTATGGTAGGGGCGCCGCGGATGCTAAGGGGTGTATCGCCTCAATGCTTGGAGCCTTGAAGGCTTTAGCCGACAGCGGCGTGGAGTTCGGTGGAGAAGGCCTCGTCCTCGCGGCTGTCGCGGATGAGGAGATGGGGTCTCAAGGCGTTAGAAGGCTCATAAGTAGGGGATTTAGGGCGGATTATGCCGTCGTCGGTGAGCCAACTGGGCTTCGAGTCTGCGTGGCTCATAAGGGGAGGCTTGTCACCACTGTGAAATTCACGGGAAGATATGCCCATTCAAGTAGGCCTGAGCTGGGGATAAACGCCCTCTACGCGGCCTCCGAGTTCGCCCTCGAGATCGAGGAGTATTCGAAAAGGATTAAGGGAAAGGATCATCCTCTCCTCGGTCCTCCAGCAATCTCGGCGACGATGTTCAAGGCTGGCGAGAAGGATAACATGGTACCCGGCTGGGCTGAGGTTGTCGTGGATTATAGGGCTCTGCCCGGGGAAAGGCTTGAGACAATATTGGACGAGTTTAAGCATATTGCGGGGAAGGTTGATCGAGGAAGAGGAACGAGGCATGAGACCATTGTTCTCCGCTGGGTTCCGCCATCCGAGGTGGATCCCGGGTCGAGGATCGTCGAGGTGGCTGCCGAGGCCGTGAGAAGAGTCTTGAACCACGAGCCCGAGATATCCGGCTTCCAAGCGACATGCGATATGAGCTATCTAGTTAATGATGCTGGAGTTCCCTCCATAATTCTTGGGCCGGGAGATCTAGAGCAGGCTCACATGGCAGATGAATGGGTCTCGATTGCGGAGCTCGTAGCTGCAGCCAAGATCTATGCGCTGATAATCCATGGGATCTTATGCGCGTCCTAGCTATCCGCCTCCTCATGTATTCTCCTCCTCTCATCATACTCGTCTCTGGTCATCATTATCCTTGCTGGGCAGCCGTATGCCACCATTCCAGCTGGAATGCTTCTCGTGACGATCGCGCCAGCCCCGACGACAGCCCGCTCACCTATCTCGACACCAGCCAAGATTACTGCACCAGCCCCGATAATGGCGCCCCTCGCAATCCTAACGCCCAAGAGTCTCCTACTAACGGGGTACGGGTCATTTGTCACAATCACTCCCGGGCCTATGAAGACCTCATCCTCAACAATGGTCAAGTGCGGGAGATAGGCCCCTGACTGTATGCTGACCCTCGACCCAACCTCAACCCTTCCATCAAGCTTAGCATAGCTTCCTATCCTGCTATCAGACCCTATTCTAGATCCCTCCCTAATGAGGACATGATGCCCAGTCTCAACCCTGTCGCCGATTTCAACGTCCTCATAGATCACGGTGTGGCTGCGGATAATGCATCCACTCCCAATCTTGGCCCCAGAACTCAGCTCATCAAGCTCTTTTAGCATTCTTGATGATCTGAGAAGCTTTTCTCTCCTCGGATAACCAATGCAGACAAATTCGTCGAGAAATGTCTCCTCGCCCACCTCCGAGCAGCCCAGAATCACCGCGGACTCTGAGGCGACTCCCCTGATGATCGCGCGCTTGGATATGTATCCCATACCAAGCCCGGCTTAAGCAATGTTTATACTCTGAAAAAAACATTCTATCAAATGATGAGCTCGCCCCGCGGCCTGATAAAGAATTTTGACGATCTCATTGGATCGAGGCTCGGGGAGATGGCCGACCTTAGAAGCGAGGTTTTGAAGGCAGCTGAGCACGGGATTAAGAGTGTTATGCCTGAGTGTTTCATGAAGAGGATCCGGGTGGAGAATGGCTCTCTCATCATCAAGGACTCGCTCAGAATAGATTTGAGGGAATTTGATGAGGTTATAATTCTCGGAGTTGGGAAGGCCTCAGTAAGGATGGCAGAGATGCTGGAGCCCATCCTCTATGACAGGATAGCAGGTGGAGTAATAGCCTCATTGAGCAGCCCATGTGAATGCATTAACCTGAGGAAGATTAATGTTGTTCCATCCAGCCACCCTGTCCCAAGCGAGAGAAGCGTGGAGGCGTCTGAGATTATCCTAGAATGGGCTGAATCTGTTACAGAGAAGACCTTGGTGATCTTTCTTCTTTCTGGTGGGGCGTCGGCAATGCTCGCCCTCCCAGCCCCACCAATAACCCTAGAGGACAAGATATTCACGACGAGGCTCCTGCTGGAGAGCGGGGCGACTATAGATGAGATCAATACCGTTAGGAAGCATTTATCGCTGGTTAAGGGTGGGTGGCTCGGCAAGAGGATGTCAAGGGCCAGGGTTATCAGCCTGATACTCTCGGATGTTGTCGGAAACAAGGTGGAGTGTATAGGCTCGGGGCCAACAGCGCCTGACCCAACAACATTCAGGGATGCCTACAACATATTAAGGCGATATGATCTATGGGATAGAGTTCCGGAGAGTGTTAGGCGTAGGATCATGGATGGCTTGGAGGGTAGGGTTGAGGAAACGCCGAAACCTGGGGACCCCGCGTTCCAGAGGATAACGAATATCGTGATCGCTGATGTTGGTGATGCGTGTAGGGCTGCAGCGATCTATCTCGAATCAAGGGGCTTCAAATGCAGTGTTCTTAGCAAATATGCGGAGGGCGAGGCATCTCAAGTTGGAATCTTCCTAGCAGGACTTTTACAGCAGTTTGAGGAGGAGGGTGGGAGGAGGGCGGCGATACTAGGTGGAGAATATACTGTGACCGTTAGGGGCGGCGGGGTTGGCGGCAGGAATCAGGAGCTCGTCCTAGGCTCGCTGCCCAAGCTCAAGGATTTGAAGAGGTCTGTTATAATGAGCGTCGGAACGGATGGTGTGGATGGAATCTCATCGGCTGCAGGAGCGATAGCGGACCCGCAGACATATTATGACGCAATAAGGCTTGGCATAAACCCTGTTAGATTTCTCAGGGAGAACGATTCTAATAGCTTCTTCAATCTCGTGGGTGGGGCGATATACACGGGGCCGACTGGGACGAATGTCGGAGACCTAACGATCCTAGCATCTGCATAAGCCGTCAACCGGGGATAATACTTAAAGCTGGGAAAGAGGAGCCTAGCCGCGGCATGACCCTTGAATCCTTCCTCGACCTAGTTTACAGGAGCTCCTTCTGGCTCGCCGCGGTAATATTCGCGGCGATCCTCGCCTATATAGTCTATACGTCGCTTAGAAGCGAGTAGGCTTAGGGAAGGATGAGCTTCATAAAGAATGAGGATGCCGCGTTTGTCCAAAGGCTCTTCAAGCGATACTATATCGAGTATGGTGAGGAGGTTTATGTCCCTGAGAGGATTCAGGAGAGGGAGTTCGGCTACTTCACCTTCGCGGAAAAAGTGATGGTTAGGCACATCGGCTTCACGGGTCCGGGAGAGCTCATGCAGATGCTCGCTGAGAAGGCTCCCCTCCACGTATACCATTCAACAGCATTTTACAAGTATCCTAGGGCTCCGATGGGTCAGAAGGGGTGGATCGGCTCGGAGCTGGCATTCGACATAGATGCTGATCATCTTAAGACCCCATGCAGGAAGAGCCACGACTTTAAGGTATGTAGGAGCTGCCTGCTAGATTATCCCGTTGACGTGGAGAGGTGCGCGAGGTGCGGGGCTCCATTGGAGAAGGTTGAGTGGGTATGTGAGAGTTGCTTGGAGACCGCTAGGAGCGAGGCTGGGAAGCTTCTCGAGATCCTTGAGTCCGATCTGGGATTTGAGAAGATTAGGCTCGCGTTCTCCGGCAATAGGGGATATCACGTCATCGTCTCGGATGAGCATGTCCTTGATCTTGGCCAGCAGGAGAGAAGGGAGATCGTGGACTATGTTATGGCGGCTGGGCTTGAGGTGAAGCTCCTAGGCCTCGAGGAAAGGAGGGTGAGGGCGGAGGCGGCGCCGGATCTCGACGAGCCGGGATGGAGGGGCAGGATAGCTAGGCAGGCGCTACAATTGCTTGTGAGCGGGAATGTTGCAGAGATCTGCGAGCTCGCGGGCGAGAGGAGATTGCAGGCCCTGGCAAGGGATTTCGAGAAGCTTGGGGAGATCGAGGCCGACAGGATTCCATGGAGTTCTCTAAGCGCCTCATCGAGAAGAATTCTGGTGAGGGCTGCTATGGAGGCTGCAGCAGCACACGTGGACGCCGTCGTGACGCAGGATGTTCATAGGCTGATAAGGCTTGGAAACTCGCTTAACGGCAAGACCGGGCTAAGAGCGCAGATTATAGACCCAAATGATCTCGATGACTTCGATCCCATGTGGAGCGCCGTGGCGCTGCCGATCGATGAGGATGTTCATGTTAGGGTGATAAGATCCGACGGAATGAGGCTTCACGGCCTCGAGATACCGCCGATATATAGGGGCGTGGCAAGGCTTCCACTGGCGGCCGCTGTTCTCCTCCTATGCCGTGGAGTCGCCACACTGCCGTAAAATCTGATAGGCGGCCTTAGTAATAATTTCTCACGCTGGGGTGTCTTGGCATGAGGATAGCTGTTGGATCGGATGATATATATCATGTTGCTAGGGTAATTGTCGAGCATCTTAGATCGAGGGGACATGAGGTTGAAGAGCTTGGAGCCCTCCGCTCGGGAAGGCTTGAGCCTTGGCCCGATGTCGCATGGGAGGTTGCCCGGAGGATTGTGGAGGGGCTCGCCGACTACGGCATAGTGATATGCTATACGGGGACCGGCGTCTCGATCGCCGCGAACAAGGTTAGGGGGATAAGATGCGCCCTCTGCCCCGATGCCGAGACCGCTCGAGGAGCGAGGAGATGGAATGACGCGAACATGCTCGCTCTAAGCGCGAGGCTGACATCCGACGAGGTGGCGAAGGAGATCGTGGACGCCTTCCTATCGATTGAGAAGCCCGATGAATCAGAGCTCGAGAACATACGCAAGATAATGGATATGGAGAAATCATGAAGTATATTCTTCTTTCTTCTTCTTTTTCTTTGATGCGGGCCCGGGGGGATTTGAACCCCCGACCCCCGGGTCTCTTCCAGATATGTTAAGAGCCCGGCGCTCAACCTGGCTGAGCTACGGGCCCCTATTCATAGGCTTTCCGAGGGATTTATTTATCCTTTCGTTCGCTAGATCCTCCCTGCAGGGTTTGCGCGTTATCGGCGTTGATCTAGCGGGTTCTCCTAAGAGGATCACGGGGCTCTGTTATCTCGAGCAGGACTTATGGGCTGAGGTCTCCCGCGCATACTCGGACGATGAGATACTGTCATTCATCAATGGTCATGAGGCTAGGGTTGTAGCGATTGATGCTCCGTTGAGCTTACCGAGATCAGGCGATCTTAGGAGATGTGATGAGGAGCTTAGGAGGGTTGGGATACGCGTCCTCCCACCCGTTCTGGGTGGGATGAGAAGGCTTACCGAGAGGGCGATTAGGCTGAGGGAGATCTTAGCATCCAAGGGCCATGAAGTCATAGAGGTGTTTCCCACGGGCGCTCGTAAGATCCTTGGATTGCCATCGAGGAGAATGGGCATTAATGCTCTCCGCAATGCCCTAGTAGCATATGGTGTGAGGGGGTTGCCGGATGATGTTGATCAGCATATACTTGATGCCGTGATATGCGCCCTAGTCGGGCTATATTATCTCAGGGGAGAATACGTGGTGTTCGGAGAGGAGGTTGAGGGCGTGATAGTTATGCCGCGGCCGAGATCACTTGAATGATGGTCTCCTTGAGAGGAGCTTTGGGAGCGGGAGCTTCTTGAAGGGCTTGTCCCCGATCTTCTCCCTCATCTCCCTTATCAGGTCTTCTAGTGTGAGCTTCTCAACGCCCCCGGTCGCCCTCTTCCTCACGCTCAGCAGCCCGCTCTCCCTTTCCCTCTCGCCATACACCACGATATAGTGTATCCACTCCATCTCAGCATCCCTTATCTTCTTGTCAACGGATTCATCGCGATCATCTATGTCCGCTCTTATCCTAGCCTCCTCGAGCCTCTTGAGGATCCTGAGACAGTCTTCGAGATACTCGGATTTTACCGGGATCAACCTTACCTGGGTTGGTGTTAACCAGAGAGGGAGCATGGGCTTCTCCCCCCGCATCATCGCAAGATATGCCTTCTCCAGTAATGCATAGATGACGCGCTCTATCGCGCCGCTTGGGGAGCAGTGGAGTATTATTGGATACTCCTTCTCTCCCCGCTCATTCACGAATGTTATCCCGTAGTATAATGCGTTCTCCACGTCTATCTGGTCTGTTGATAGGGCGGCTGCCTTCCGCTGACAGTCCACGAAGTTGAACTCCCACTTCAGCACGAAATAGAAGTAGCGCTCGCTCCACATCTCGGCGAGCACGGGCTTCCCGAAAATCCTCACCAACTCGAAGATGAAGTCCTTATTCTCCTCATAGAAGTCTCTCGTGAATCTTATCGCCATCTCAAGGTCGTCTCTCGTGAGCCCAACACCTTCCATGACCTCGAGGCTGAGCCTCAGCCTCCTCTTCATCTCCTCCTTAGCCTGCTCCAAGTCCCTGCATATCGCGTGGACATCCGGCATCGTGAAGGCTCTAAGCCTCTTCAAGCCCACAAGCTCCCCGCTCTTCTCCCTCCTGAAGCTATATCTCGTGAGCTCATAGAGCCTGAGCGGGAGATTCCTATAGGAGAGGTTCATGTCCTTCGCGATGAGGAATTGGCCGAAGCACGCCGCGAACCTGAGGAAGTATCTCTTATCCTCGGTCTCAATAACGTATTGTCTCGCCGGGAACTTGTGGAGATACCTCCTGAGGCTCGGATGGTTCATGTCATACATTATGGGCGTCTCGACCTCTATCCCTCCATACTCTATCACCTTCTCGGTGACATATTGTTCGAGGAGGCTCTTGATCAGCCTGCCCTTAGCATACCATCTCAGGTTGCCCGGGTCGCTTGCCGGCTCATAATCCGCGATCTCAAGCCTCTTCATCAGGGAAGCATGCGGGGGCTCCTCGAGAACAGCCCTAGACTTCTGGATCTCATAGCGCGTGAAGGCCTCGAGGTTCTCATGCCCGCGGAAGTCGTACTCCTCGACCGGGATCATCTTGCCCTCCGGCGTGAGGATATACCAGTTGGATACGAGCTTCTCCTCGAGTATGAGCGCCTGTGGGACCTCCTCACCACCCTTCTCAACCACCTTCTCATAACTTCTAAGCTGCTCGGCGAGCGGATGCCCCTTAACCGCGATCACAAGCCTCTTGTTCCAGCCGAATGGAGCCGAGTATGTCTCTAGATCTAGGGAGCCGGCCTCATCCCGCATAGCCCTGAGTATTGAGAGGGCTTCTCCGGGTGGAGCAAGATTAGAGCTTAGATGCGCATAGGGATATATTACGATCCTCTGTGCCCTGAGCTTCCTCGCCTGCTCCGCAAGCTCCCTTATCGCCCTCCTCGCGAGCTCGGGGTCATCATCCTTCTCCACGCATGTTAGCAGGAGGAGGGCATCCTCGATCCTATAGACCTTCTTCTCAGCCTCTTCATAGACCGAGCTCTCAGGTCTTATCGGCTCATACTCCACATAATCCACGTGGAGCGCTAGGACCTTCATAATATCACCCTCGACCCGAAGCCCTCCACGTGACGCATCTTCTCAATCTTCTGCTGCTCCCTAGTTAGCTTCTTGAGCAATTTCCAGTGAGCCTCGCAGAGATAGGCTCTCCTACCGGATCCCTCAATCTTCATGCCCGATGGGATGCGCTGGATGGAGATTGATTTGACGGCCTTCTCGCCGCATCCAGCCACCGAGCACTTAACGCCTTTTGAGACCTTTCCCATGCCGCCTCCGCCACCTACCGGGGGAAAGCGCGTGAAGCATTAAAGATTGCTCAGCATACTGCTGTCCATAACCTCCGAGAGGGGCTCGAGTATCACTATTCCCTCGCCCGGCCTGATCTCGAAAGTGTATATCGCGGAGTCGGCCCTGCTCCACCTCATCTTCCTCACGTAGATTGTCTTCAGCAGCTTTCCATAGAATCTCGTGACGCCTAAGACTATGACGCCAGATGCGAGGAACTCCTCGAACCCGAATCTGCTAAGCTTATTCGAGCCCGTCGGGATATCGCATGTGAGCATGGTGGTAGCGCCAAACTTCTCCTCCATCATATTCACTATCTCCCTGAGATATTCCCTTATCACGAGCTCCTCTCTCGCCCCCGCCGCGAGCGCCGAGATTGGGTCCAAGACTATCCTATTGACCGGCCTGCCAGCGGCGATCCTTGCCAAAGCATCAACGAATGCCCTGCTCTCCTTCCCAAACCTCTTGAGATCCTCGGCATAGAGCCTTAGCTCGAATGGATGGAAGATGCCCTGCTCGATGTATTCCCAGAGATTCCATCCGAGTGAGAGAGCGCCCCTCAGCACCCCCTCAATCCTCTCATCAAGCGAGATGTAGATGCAGTTCTCGCCATTCTTCAGGCCTTCTAGGAGGAATTGAAGGCTTAGGATCGTCTTGCCAACGCCCGTCTCGCCCGTGATAAGATATGTCTTGCCCTTGAGCAGGCCTCCGCCAAGCATCTGATCCAGCTTCGGAATGCCTGTTGAGACTCTCTCGAAGGGCTCCATCAGCCCGGCTTTCACGGCTATTCAGCAGGTTAAAGCACTTAATGAACAATTAGGCAAGGAACCTGCCATTCTCATATATCAGCTCATTATCGCCGTAGACCCTACCTCTCCTGAGGTCGAGGATTAGATCCCAGTGTATCGAGGACTTGTTGGTTCCGCCGGTATCAGGGTAAGCCGCCCCGAGGGCAATGTGCATCGTCCCACCAATCTTCTCATCAAGCAGTATCTGCTTCGTGGGCCTCGTGATATTGTAGTTTAGGCCGAAGGCGACCTCGCCCAGCCTCTTCGACCCCTCATCGGTCTCAAGTATCTTCTTCAGCTTATCTGCTCCCTTCTCGGCGGACGCGTTTACGACCACTCCTCTCTTGAACTCGAGCCTCACCCCCTCGACCTCGAAGCCGCCCCATACAGCGGGGAAGCTGAAAGTTACACGTCCTTCAACACCATCCTCTATGGGCGCTGTGAACACTTCGCCAGCCGGCATATTATGCCGCCCATCATCGTTCAGCCACTTCCTCCCACCCACCTTGATCAGGAGATCCGTATCCTCCGAGACAACTCTCAGCTCATCAATCTTGCTAAGCAGGTTGACTATCTTCTCCTGCTCCTCAGCCTTCCTCCTCCACTCCTTGATCGGATCATCCCGGTCAACCATGCAGGCGCTGAAGATGAAGTCCTCATACTCGACAGGCCCCATGCCAGCCTCTTGAGCAAGGGCGTTCGTTGGATATATCGTGACATTCCAGCGGAGCTCGCCCGCCGCCTGCCTCCGCATAAATATCTCGGTCAGCTCGGCTCTCGCCGCCCTCCTAACCCTTATCCGCTCGGGATCAACGCCCACCAAGGGTTTCGTATGGCTACTGGAGACTATGGAAATCGAGACATCAATCCTCTCCTGAATGAACTTCTCTATCGGCGAGAGATGCCTCAGAACAGAGTCGCTCGCATATCTGTAGAAGATCTCGTCTAACTGGCTATCACCCAGCATGATATGGGGATAGGCTCCCTTGGAGACCACGAGTCTTACGAGCTCCCTGACGAGAGGCAGCGCCTCGACCTCAGCCCTGATTAGAATTTCATCACCCTCCTTAACTGAGACACTATAATCGGTCACCAGCCTCGCGAGCCTGGATACACGCGGATCTATCACAGGGAAGGCTATAATCGGCCGTGTCTTTAAGCCTTTAGGGCAGGAAATGATGGGAAGTTTGCCAAGTCTTGAAGCTTTTCACGGCTCGGATGATCTCCCGACAGCGCTCGAAGCTTTCCTCGGCGATCGTCCCGGTCACGATTATATCTGCCCCGGCTTTAAGCGCCTCGACAGCATCCTCGGGCCTCCTGATCCCTCCGCCCACGACAATAGGAATTGCGACGGCCTTCCTAACCGCTTTGATTGTCTGGGGTGGTATCGGCCTCTGGGCGCCCGAGCCTGCCTCGAGATAGATGAACCTCATCCCGAGGTATTGTGCCGCGAGGGCGTAGCATGCCGCGACCTCCCCCCGGTTGAGGGGTAGTGGAAGCGCCCTCCCCATAGCCGCGACAGCCGTATCGCCGCCGAAGACGAGATAGCCCATCGGTATAGCTTCAAGTCCATATTGGCTGACGAGAACAGCTCCCTGCGATTGCGCGCCTATGATAAAGTAGTGATCAACGCTATTGAGAAGGCTCATGAACCATATGGCATCAGCATATCTGCTTATGCTCGTGACATTGTTCGGGAATATTATGACGGGGATCCCGACCGATGACTTTATGGATTTAACAAGCTCATCCATCTGGGATTGGGAGAAGAATGTTGATCCTCCAACCATTATACCGTCTGAGCCCGCCTCCTCCGCCTTGGACGCTATCCTGGAGGCGTTTTCAGGGGAGGATTCTTCCGGGTCTATGAGGAGGAGGTGGATCTTCTCGCCGGCTTCCAGCTTGCTAAGCAGGTATTGCTCAACTTTGCCTATCCTCAGATGCCTCATAAGCCTCACCCTGATCCTGCGTGCCGGGTAGCTCGCCAAGCTCGCTGGTCTCAGAGGGCCCTTCAGCCCCAGCTACCTGTAATACGGGTCGCTCAACCGGCTTCCTAGCACCAGTCACTATATCATAGAACTCCGCATAGGCGTCTACTGGCATGTATGCTGGAAGCCATCTAACCTCGGCGTTGGCCCCGCAGCTTCCACATGCGACCCTAGCGACATCCGATCCCTCCTCATGATAAACCGCCACACTCACCTCATTACAGAGGGGACACATGAAGAGCTTGGGAAACGGCTTAACAACCTTCTTTATAATCTTCCTCCTCTTTCGGCCCACACACCCCACCTCCAATCAAGCATGATACCGTCAATGTCCGGCCATATATTATGCAGAATGACTAAATAAATATTAGATTCGAGCCTTGTGGAGAGCTTGGGTGAGGAAGAGAGCTATATGAGGGGGCGGGTGAAGATTGGGCTGGTAACGTTGGATATGAAGCTGGCGGCGAGGCTTAGGGAGCTCTCCCGGGAATATGGTGTTGAGCTAGTGCACTCTATAGATGCTGAGAGCCTCCCCCTAGACGTGGACGTGATTATAGCGTTGAGAAGCGAGGGGATGAATGTTGATGGCAGGAGGGTTGTTTATTGCGAGGATTTTGGGTCGCTGGATGAGTGCTTGGAGCGGGCGCTGGAGCTTTCCATGAGCGGGCTTGGCAGGAGGATGGCGGTAGTCGCCATTGACCCGGGCAAGAGCCCTGGTGCCGCATTCCTCTTAGACAACTTCCTCCTGAAGACTAAAAGATATGGATCTCTTGATGAGCTTGTGAACGATGTTAAGCGCTTCCTGCATAGACATCAGGATGCAGGGAGGAGGTATGTAGTTTTAGGGGCAACCACGAACATGAGCGCTGTAAAGTCTCTTATGAAAAGCCTCGAAGAGGCTGTTAGTAGTGTGGGGGCGACGATAGTAGTCTGCGATGAGTCTTTTACGAGCAGGGGCATCCTTCCCAAGATGAGGGGTATGAGTAGGGATGAATACTCGGCTCTAATGCTTTCCCTCAAGAGTGTTCTCGGCTTGGAGTAGGTGAGCTATCATGCCCGTGGTTAGGGTGAAGAAGGGTGATACACTGATGCTCTATGGCCCGGCCTCGGCGCTCATAGTTGAGGGCAGGGCATCGGTGCTCGGCTGCCCTCTAACTCCCAGAAGCAAGCTGATTGTGAAAAGCTGGAGATCGAGGCCCATATACGCGGAGAGGGACTTCGTGGCGGATATCGCTTATGGTGAAAGCGGCGGCTACGACATCATCGAGGGTGATACGATTCCGGAGGAGTGGAAAACCTTGGCCGAAAAGGCCTCAGAGATTCCGAGCAAGGTCTGCGTTTACGGCGGCGTTGACTCTGGCAAGACCACATTAGCAACACTCATTCTCAATAGCATGATCAAGAAGCTGAAGCTAGCCGTATACGTTGACTTGGATCTCGGCCAGTCGAGCATCTGCCCGCCGACGACAATAGGTTATGTCTCTTTAAGGGCGCCGACCTTCGACATTTCCTATCATAAGATGGAGGGTGGTGAGATTGTTGGATATACGTCTCCAACCCCCATAGCCGGGGCGCATCTCAAAGCTGTTGAGAAGCTGGTCAGAAAACTCTCAAAGAAGTATGGAGGTGTGGCTGCGTCAATAGATCTGGATGGGTGGGTTTCAGGCGAAAAGGCGATAGAACATAAGAAGGAGCTGATAAGAATCCTCAAGCCCAATTATCTCGCCTCGATAGGAGAGATCCCGGATGAGATTCGAGAGGAATGTGAGAGGCTCGGCGTGGCATACGAGGTGCTCCCACCACCCCGAGAAGTTAGAAGGAGGGATCAGTCTGCTCGGCGCAAACTCCGCGAGCTAGCTTACGAGAGATTCCTAAGGAAGTCTGTCGTCAGGAGGATACCAATAAGCTGGATAAATCTCAGCACCATAACTGACGGAGCGGATCTGAGGGATGTGAAGAGGTATATTGAGGCAATTATCCAAGACTATGCTGAGGAGTCCTTCGAACCGATTGAGCAGGATGTTGAGAAAGCTTTGGGCGAGCTCGCCAAGAATGAGATCGGCGTGCTAAGCTATCTCAGGAACCCCGATGAGGCCTTCGTTGGCATAGGGCTGCTCATAGACCTCAACACGAAGGACGGATACATTAGAATCATAACACCATATAAGGGGACTATCAGGCATGTTATAGTCGGCGCTATATTGTTATCGATCCAAGGCGAGGAGGTCTATTCGAGCCCGAAGATCCTTATGCTGAACAAAATCAGCTGAGCAGGGAGAGTATTTTACTCCTTCCTGGCTCTAGGCTGAAGCACCTTTATCGTCCTGACGACCCCGGCGAGCTCTAGGTTCCTAGCATTCTCGGATGGTAGCGCGGCAATGTCCCCGGCTTTAAATGGTCCATAGGATTCCATGTCTACCCCAATAAACTCTGGTGTATCCTTTAGGAAGCATACAAGCTCATATCTTGACGGTATCCTCTCCCAGTTCTGGTAGGCAACCGCCTCGATAAGCTCTCCAACGCAATCCCTATACTCCCTGATAAGCGATACGAGCCTTGGATAAATTCGGCGCTCAAATCCAATAAGATTCTCGAGGGGCTTCTCCTCGACCGCCGCCTCAACAAGCTTTCTCAACCTCAGCTCAAAGAGCTCCCGCACAATCTTTGTAACCGTCTCGAGAAAGACCTCCTTCAGCTCCGATGTAAGCGTCTCCCTATCAGAGACCCTAAGCTGATGCTTGAGACCTCCAATATATTTCCGTATATCCTCTAAGAGCTCTTCAGGGAGCTTGGCAGGCCCCTCCTCACCCCTCTCAATCCTCCAAGCCTCCATGAGAGACTCGTAAACATCCCCGTGAGAATTGGAGCTCATACTACTTCACATAAGCTCTCCTACAAGGAGAATATAAGGAGAGAAGGCGACGTAAACGCTTCAAAAGTCACCCCCCTCGAGAGTCATCAAATCAGATTAAAGGGGGGTGGAAATTATCCTTTTAGGCTTGACATGAGGGGCTTCATTCCTTAAATTAATGAGGTTACCTCGTTAGGGCTTTAGAGGATGCGGGCGAGAATTGTTTCGAGCGAGCAGGTTTATCGGGGTAGAGCCGTCTCCCTGAGGAGGGAGCTTATTGAGCTGCCGTCGGGTAAGAGGTTTTATCGTGAGGTCGTGGAGCATAGCGGCGCCTCGGCCATAGTCCCCGTAACGCCTGATGGGAGGATCATCTTAGTCAGGCAGTATAGGCATCCCATCGGCGAGTATATTCTCGAGATTCCAGCTGGGACTCTTAAGCCCGGCGAGGATCCCGAGACCTGCGCTAGGAGGGAGCTTGAGGAGGAGACAGGCTATGTTGCCGACGAGCTCATCCACCTGCTCACAATATATCCGTGCCCCGGCTATAGCAGCGAGAGGCTTTACGTCTACTTGGCTAGGGGGCTGAGGAGAGGCTCCCAGAGCCTAGAGATAGACGAGGACTTATCGGTCGTGGAGCTTAGCATCGAGGAGGCCCTAGAGGCGATCAAGAGAAACGAGATAAGGGATGCGAAGACCATCGCCGCCATACTCTATTATCATAACTTCGTGGTGAAGTGTTGATATCCCTTATCCTCGAGAACCCGCCACTCATCTCCCCATCTAACCTTTATCACTTTATCTTCTGATGCTCTTCCTATGATTATCAGCCTCCCCCCGGCCTTCTCAACGGCTTCACGCGCCATGTCGAGTAGCGCTGGCTTTATTGTCACGACGAGTTCATACTCCTCGCCGCCATAGAATACTAGGTCGAATAGGTCTAGGCCATACTTCTCGGCATATTCCTCGGCCTCCCGGCTCACGGGCGGCTCATCAATTATAAACCGACATCATTCACCCTGCTGGACTCATTTAATAACCTCGCAAGACCATCGCTAGAGTCTATCGAGGATGATACAGCGCCCGTCCTCGCGAGCTCCACACCCTCCCTGACCCTAGCAATAGGCCTAGAGAAGCATTCGATTAATCTCTCTGAGAGCGGGTCTCTTCTCCTCCCACTGAGAAGCGCGTGAAGACCTGCTGCCTGCGAGCCGAACTCCCCCGTAACCGCCAGTATATCTCCCGGCCTGGCCCCAATCCTCGAGATCGTCCGGTCCGCCGCCCCCAAGCAAATGACATCTATTATTATCTCCCTCCCAGAGTTCAGGTCGCCGCCGATGATTTTTCCACCATAGAGGCGTGCCGCCTCCTCAAGTCCCATCCACACCTCCTGAAAATCCTCAAAGAGCATATTGCCTGGAAGCGTGAGTGAGACCAGGTAGGCTATCGGAGCGCCGCCCTTCGCGGCCACATCACTCGTCGCCGCCGTCACTGCCTTGAAACCCACATCCCTCAGCCTCATCCCCGCCGGCATATCCGTTGACTCGACAAACATATCGCATGACACTATAAGCCTCCCATCGAATAGGAGGTCGGCAGCATCGTCGCCGGGCGGGAGAGATGCACCCTCACCCTCATCAAGCCTCCTAACTATCCACTCGATAAGCCCCCATTCGCCAAAATCCCTAAGCCTCTTCATCTCCCCATAATCCTCCGAAGCATGGTCTTTAAGCACCAAGAGGCGTAGCGTGTGATCTCACCTCTACCGAGCTTCGATTTTCCAGCCCTTCGCGGGAGAAACCTTAGAGGATATTCCTCGATCTTGCATCCAGCTTCATGGAGAAGATGAAGAAGCTGTACTTGGAATACATATCCTGACCAGAGCTCTGTGAGCCTATCTATGATCTTCTGGAGGGCCGTAGATCGGATGACCCTGAATCCTGATGTCGCATCCTTAACCCTGATGCCTGTCGAGATCCTCGCGAGCAGGTTTGCTCCACGGCTCACAAGAACTCTGTAGATGGAGCCTTCAACCCATCCGCCTCCCGGAACATATCTAGATCCTATCACGACATCCGCCCCAGAGCTCTCCGCACGCTCAAGCATCCCGAGCAGGGTTTCCGGCGGATGACTACCATCGGCATCCATCTCACAGATATAGTCGGCCCAGCCATGCTTCTCCAAAGCCCTCCTAAAACCATCTATATAGGCGGAGCCGATACCGAACTTGCCCGGCCTCTGAAGCAGGTCTATCCCAGGCCGAGAGGCCGCCATCCGGCGAACCACATCAGCCGTGCCATCCGGGCTCGAGTCATCAACAACCAAAACAACAACCCTCCAGCCAGCACCCTCAAGAACATCAAGAACTGCCGGAATAAGCCAGCCAACATTCTCAGCCTCATTATAAGTCGGAATAACAACAACAGCGCCCCTCAAGCCAAAGAAAAAGAGAGCATTCAACGATAAAAATCAAGCGAGCACGCTAATACGGTTCAGACCCATACTACAGGAAGATGTAGGTGGAGCCCCGGCCGGGATTTGAACCCGGGACCAACGGCTTTCTAGCCAAGAGTGGATACAAGGCCGCCGCTCTGCCGGCTGAGCTACCGGGGCGCAGTTTTAAGAGTTTTTCTGCTTGGATTTAGGTGTTAAGGGTTTTGGGCTGGTATTAGTGCTGTGAGCAGTGTTATTGCTGCCATGATTGTTGTCAGCATGTGTGGTTTCAGCTTTTGGGATGCTCTTAGTAGTGCGGCGATTGCGATGAGTGATAGGGCGGCTGCTGTGGCTGTTGCTGTGATGAGAGCGGCCGCCTGGATGAGGCCTGTTATCTCTTGGTTTAGGAGGAGCATGTATGCTGATCCACCGATTGTTGCGGGGATGCTCATGATGAATGAGAGCCTTAGGGCTGTCTGTGGGCTTTTGCCGAGCGCGAGCAGCGCTAGGATGGTTATCCCGCTTCGGCTGATCCCGGGCAGCGCTGATAAGCCTTGAGCAAGGCCCGCGAGAAGCCCATCTCTATATGGCCTGAAGTTTTCTGCTCGGTTCCCATGATCCTTCATCCTTCCGCCCCTCCAGAGCAAGATGCTCATGATAATGTATAGTGCTCCCACGAGAGTCATGGATAGCCTGTCGAGGTGTTCGAGGGATTCAGCGACTAGGAGTGCGAGGGGTGGGGCCGCGAGCCCGGTCGCGATTATGGAGGCGAGTATGAATTTGAGGAGCCTCACCCCCTCCTCATCGCCAGCCAACCCTCTAACCATCTTGAGAATATCTCTTCTAAAGTAGGCTATTGCGGCCGCGGCTGTCGAGCCATTCAGGAATAAGCTGAGCAGGTATGCCGTGGATGGGTGGAGGCCGGCGAGATAGAAGATAAGCAGTAGTATCGTCTTGCTGCTCACGGGGAGCCACTCGAAGACTCCCTGAGCCGATCCAGCCGCGACGCCCAGAAGAAGCTCCTCATAGCCTTTCAAGACCCTTTCCCGGGTGAGAGCCGGGATCACGTAAGAGATATATCCTCCGCATCTTCCCTCGGCTTGAAACGCTGAAATACCGGCTAGATAAAGTCCTTACTAGAGCTTGATATTTCTCCCGAAAGTGGTTCGTGAGAAGGAGTGCAAAGTCTGCGGCGCCAAGTCGAGGAATATCTCGGAGAGCATCGGCGTCTGCGTTAGATGCCTCAGGGAGAGGCCTGAGGAGGCTTTAGAAATAGCCATACGATCTCATCGAGAGAGTAGGGTGAGGTGGGGTCTTCCACCCGAGCCGCCGAGGACGGCTGGCGGGATAAGATGCGGGCTCTGCGATGCGAACTGCTTGATCGGGGAGGGCGAGGCGGGCTACTGCGGCCTGAGAAGAAATTTCGGCGGAAGACTCCAGTCGCTCGTCTCGGCGGAGAAGGCGCTACTCCACTACTATCTAGATGCTCATGTTACAAACTGCTGCGCGGCATGGTTCTGCCCAGCTGGAACGGGATGCGGCTACCCAGCCTACGCGGTCAAGAACGGGCCCGAGTATGGCTACTATAACCTCGCGCTCTTCTTCTATGGCTGTAGCTTTGACTGCCTTTTCTGCCAGAACTGGTCTCATAAGAGGCTGAATGAGGGAGGGCTTGTATCGGCTGACGAGCTGGTCGAATACACTCTCAGGAACTTTAGGATTACGTGCTGGTGCTGGTTCGGCGGCTCCCCGGAGCCGCAGCTGCCATTCGCTATAAACGCTTCCCGGAGGATATTGGAGGAAAAGCCTGAGAGGAGGATCGTTAGGATCTGCTTTGAGTGGAATGGATGCGGGGCGCCCGAGCTCGTTAAGAAGGCTGGGGAGCTCGCATATATCAGCGGCGGCAATATAAAGTTCGACCTGAAGGCCTATACGCCGAGCGTTCACCGCGCCCTAACAGGGAGGGATAATAAGCGTGTCCTCGAGAACTTCGAGCTGATATACAAGGAGTTTTATGAGCGGAGAAGAGATGCCCCGGTCTTGAACGCGACAACCCTCCTCGTCCCCCACTACGTTGATGAGTATGAGGTCTCGATGATCGCGGAGTTCATAGCGAGCCTCGACCCCGAGATTCCATACAGCCTCCTCATATTCCACCCGGATTATCTCATGAGCGATATGACGATAACCCCTAGAGAGCAGGTTGAGAGATGCTATCAGGCCGCGAAGAAGCATCTCAAAAGGGTGAATATCGGGAATGTCGCCCTCCTCGGCCTAGCCGAGGCTGAGATCTGATCAATGGATAAATTACCGGTAATATCCTGAATGGTGAGGATGGAGGATGGGGGCGGAGGTCGAGATAATAGTTAAGCCCCCGAGCATGAGGGCCTCTAAGGAGGCCGCCGCAGAGCTGAAGCGTATCGAGCCCGACGCTATAATGCTAAACCTCCCCGAGAACATAAGTGACCTAGTACAGGATCTAGCCTCCGAGAGCATCAAGTATGAGGACTTCATAGAGGAGGTTGGAGAGAGGCTTCCAAGCCCCGTGGAGGCTTGGATCAAGGGATATGAGCATATCTTACTCGAGCTCCGGGAATTAAGGAGAGGCCCCGATGTCTACTGTTATGGAGACCTAGTCTCATTCGAGGTGGAGGCGAGGAGAGCAATTGAGGTTGCACGCCTAACCCTTAGAACGATCATAACGGGGCGCGTCGACGTGGATGAGTGGCTTAAGCTATTCTCGGAGGAGAGGAGGATAGTTGAGGCTGGCTCAATCAGGGAGGCGGAAAAGGTCGCTAGCACGCTGATACGCTATGAGAGGGCCGCCTGCATCTCAGAGCATGCGCCAACTCATCTTAAGGCGAGGCTGGCAAGAGAGGGCATGATTACTAGGGTGCGCTATGTCGGACAGCCCTATCACTTCACTCCGCTGGAAACCCTGAGAAGAAAAATCGCAAAGGGAAACGTGAGTAGGGAGGAGGTTGAGGCTCTCGTGAGAGAGCATGTGAAATTCATCAGGGAATATGTTTACCGTAAGCCGCTCCTAGAAGCGCTTGACGAGTGGAGCATGAAGAAGCTCTACTGGCTCTATGGATGCAGGGATAAACCTTAATTCCAGGGGGATTTCCAGCCCACGACATGAGCTATCTCCTCCTTGTCATAGATTTTCAAGAGAGGTTGCTGAAGCATATTCATGGCTCGGATGATGTCTTGAGGAGCGCGGTTAAGCTGATTAGGGCCTGCAGGGTTCTAGGAGTCCCTATAATATTGACTGAGCAGATCAAGCTCGGTGAAACTATTAGGGAGGTGAGGGAGGCCGCTGGTGTGGAGCCGATATTAAAGTCGAGCTTTAGCTGTGTGAAGTGCGAGCAGGTTCGCGGGTTCTTGGAGAAGATTAGGCCTAAGGCGGTGATCTTGGCCGGAATCGAGGCGCATATCTGCATACTCCAGACCGCTCTAGATCTTCTCGAGCTCGGCTATAGGGTCTATATTCCCGTGGACTGCATCGGCTCTAGGAGACCTATTGACAAGGAGGTCGCGGTCCAGCGGATGATAAGCGCCGGGGCAATACCAACCACATGGGAGACGCTTGTATACGAGATGCTTGGATCAGCGGAGCATGAGAAGTTCCGCGAAATTCTTGAGATAGTAAAATCTAGTGATTCCTGAGCTGTGGCGCATGGGGGTATTGGGCCATGCCTGTGAGTAGGGAGTTTGAGGAGCTCGTGAGGAGGCTGGGCGGCGAGATTCTTGAGCTGGATGCGCCGGTCAAGACCGTGGAGCAGGCTGCTAGGGCGACGGGAGCAGACCCGGGCCAAATTATCAAGTCAATCCTCCTAGTAACTGAGGGTGGAGGGGCTGTTTTGGCGATAGTTGATGGTAGGTCGCGGATCGACATGAGGAAGATTGAGAAGAGGCTTGGCAGGGCGAGGCTTGCATCGCCTCGAGAAGTTAAGGAGATTACAGGATATGAGGTTGGAGAGCTCCCGCCCATAGGCATCCCGCTTAAGACCCTGATCGACCCAAGGGTCCTCGAGAAGAGTTATGTCCTAGGCGGAGGCGGGGCCATAAACAAGTTGATAAGAATAGATCCACGTAAGATTGTCGAGACCCAGAATGCCGAGATCGAGGATATATCGGCTGAGATGCGATGACTTGCCGAGATCGCCGCATCAAAGTATATAATTTGGGGCGTTCTTCGTGGAGATGCGGGGCCCGTAGCTCAGCCTGGTTGGAGCGTCCGGCTGATAACCGGAAGAAAACCCGAGTAGAGACCGGAAGGTCGTGGGTTCGAATCCCACCGGGCCCACACCTAAACTCTCCTTACCATGTTATGACCTGGAGCAGGCGGCTGCTTCCAGAATTAGGCTTGGATCAATTCCGGATGGGAGAGGCCACATCATTAGAACTTCATAGCTCAGCTTCATGCTCTCTGAGCTCCTTCCACCAAGCAGTAGCTCGAGTAGCGATGGCGCTCGGGGCTTTATCCACCTCGCCGGAGCTGTCTCCGGCAACCCTGCAAGCCGCCTAGCCTCGCTAATCGCATCCTCCAAGCTTCCAACCTTATCCACCAAGCCGATCTCAGCCGCCTGAGCCCCGAGATATGGTCTCGCGGACAATACCTCATCCCAGTTCCTGATCTTATCTCCTCGAGCCTCTCGAGCCCTATCCGCAAATATTCCAGCTATCCTATTGATTATGTCTTGCATTATCCGGCGTTCCTCATCCGTCATGGGCCTCCAAGCGCTCCCAATATCCTTTAGCTCGCCGCTTTTGAATGTCTCAACCTTTATCCCAAGCTTACCCATGAGCTCGGCCCAGTTTATCACAAGCGACACGGCTCCGACCGAGCCTGTGAGGGCGTGAGGTGACGCGATTATCTCGTCAGTGGGCAGGGCTATGTAATATCCTCCAGAGGCGCCATACTCGCTGATATAGGCGATGACCACACGATCATCCGCGAGCCTCTTAATCATGTGATAGATCTCCTCCGAGGCCGCAGCCGATCCTCCCGGGCTATTGATCACTAGGACAATAGCCTCGGCGAATGGATCGGACTCTATCCTCCCGACTAGCTCCTCAACCTCGCTCGGCGTAAGGGTCTCGCCCGACAGCAACGCAAGTGGCGACTCGGAGTATGCTATCGTCCCGCTTAGCTGGACTAGGGCCACATAGCTGACGCTGGCCTGCCCCATCGGCATCGCTACCGCTAGGATCGCGGCGGACGCCACCCCAGCCCCTAGACATAATCCTATGATAAGCCAGATCCACCATCTGGAAACCATTATCCTCAGACGACCATGTTGATCGCGCTATAAATTCGTTCTCCAGCAGCTATGGCTTGACAAGCCTGGTGGGGATTGCGAAAAGCCTTCCACCCATGTGCATCGGCAGCGCAACCTTCTCAATATTCCATACGCCATTCTTGAAGAGGTCCTCCTCGCAATATGCCTCCAAGACCTCTCCCACGAAGATGATGCACTCACCTGCCTCGAGCTGTGAGCTGAGCCTGCATTCTAAATGCGCCACACACTCATCAACTATCGGCGCCTTAACCCTCCTCGCAGGCCTCGGGGTCAGCCCGGCCAGCTTAAACTTATCCACATCTTTACCACTCTTAGTCCCGCAAACCCATACCGCCTTGAGGAGCCGCTCATCCGGGACATTCACCGTGAACTCGCCCGACTCCCTAATAAGCCGGCTGGTATAGCTCTCGGACCAGAGCGCGATAGCTATCATTGGCGGCTCCTCGCTAACAGGCATATTCCAAGCACACGTCAATACATTCGGCCTACCATCACGGGAAACCGAGACCACGAGAACAGTCATACATGGATGAAGCAGCTTATAGAAATCATCCATAACATCAACCTTTACGCCCATTAACCTTCCCGCACCTCCACATTAAGAGAGCCTAGAAAACCTAGTAACTACCCTTTCTTTAAGATCTCAACAATATTTAAAAATTCTCCAAAGCTACTATGGAGAGCTGCGAATATGGTAAGCTATGACATCATGAGGGATTAAACAATGAGGGGAAAACGTAGAAGCGTTAGGGAGAGACTTAGGCTTTACGATGAGGTTACGAGGTTGAAGAAGCTGGGGCTTGGTTATAAGCGGATAGCAGGGATTATTGAGGAGAGGTATAGTGTTCGGCTGAATCCGAGCATGATATGCAATTGGGTCAGGGGCAGATATCATCCGCTCGGGAGGTGTAACAGGATAGTTGAGGGGCCTGGACTAGCATATGTTATTGGTGGATGGCTTGGAGATGGTTCACTCAACGAGGACAGCAATAGTTATAAGTATTGTATACGGCTCTCCTGTGAGGATTATGATTTCGCCGAGGAATGGGGTCGATGTCTCGCTGAGGCTCTTGGTAGATCGAGGCCGTATGTGCCGAGATGGGATGATAATGATCAGAGGTGGGTTGTCAGAGGAACCAGCGTACCGCTATATGGTTTGTTAAAGAGTGCTAGGGAGGATCCTTGGACCCTTACGCCTTATCTTGAGAAATATCCTGCGCAGGCGTGTAAAGGATTCTTTGATGCGGAAGGATGGGTTAACGTTGAGCGATATATGGTCGTAGCAGGTAGCACGAACCCTGATAATATCTGCCTATTTGAGAAACTTCTCAGAAAGCTGGACATCGATTGTAGAAGGCACAAATGCCGCCAGAGTGAGACGTTGATAAGTCCGAGAGACGGTAAGCTGTATCGCCGTAATAGCGAGTTTATTATGTATTTAGCGATCTACGGGAAGGATAATATCCTAAGGTTTGCTGATAAGGTTAGCTTTACTATTGCGAGGAAGCGGGCAGCACTGATGGAGCTGGTGAGAAAATATCGTGGATACTAAAACGAAAAAGTAATTTTGAAAGTGGAAAGGAAAAAGGAAAGGTTTAATGGAAAGAAGGGGAGAGGCCGCTTCATGTTTACCACAAGGCATTATTTGTGTTTGGTTTATATCGTCTCATACGTTTAAGGTTAAGGGTTAATGTGAGTATCTACCTCAGTCGTCCGTCACAGCATAAATAGCATATAGCATTTCGAAGCATAAGGTTTGATGAGACCTAAATTTTCGGCACCTTACCCCCAGAAGTGCTTGTAGGAACTTAGCCCTTAGATCAGCCCATCGAGCTCAGAATTCAGATTTATGGAGATAGATGATGCCCCGGCCGGGATTTGTTCCGGCCTTCTCGGCCGATTGAACCCGGGTCGTGGGCTCGAGAGGCCCACATCCTTGGCCGGGCTAGACCACCGGGGCCGGCTTAGAGTTCTAAACACGAATATATCTATTTTCTCCTCGACCCATTTCGTCTGACTTATTTCGCTTTACTCTTTTCTGTACCGTGACCCGGGTTCAAATCCCGGCCGGAGCACCATAATTCCTCCCAGCTATCCTAGATAATACAAGGTAGCTCCTTTTATCGGATTAAATCCTACGAGGATGAGAAATTTAAGGAA
>JAJPCT020000018.1 GCA_021323375.2 Candidatus Wolframiiraptor gerlachensis
CGACATGGCTCATTTTTAGAACCGGAAGGCAAGGACTATTAACATACTTCACTACAATCACTACAATATAACCTGATTATGACTTTCAAGTCTTGAGACGCCTTACTACTCCGCTTCTTCTACTCTTCCTTATGTCACCTCCGAAGCATACTCAATAACATGGCTACGGTTTGGGAAAATCCTCCACTTAATCGCCTCACTAATCCAATGGAGAGACCTTCATCTAAATAATGCCGACCTTACCAACTGTCAACATATTAAAGGTTTCATGTTACTTCGCAGGAGTGTATGTAATCAGTTGATTTTCTTCTAAGATCTTCTTCAATTTGTAAACGGCCTCGTAGACTTCCTTCTCCGTCTTAGCACCAGTACAAACCAGCTTGCCACTCGCAAACATCAAAATAACTACCTTCGGGGAATCCATCCTAAAGATTAACCCTGGGAACTGCTGCGGCTGGTACATTGTATTTTCGAGCTTGAGTGCTGCTTCTTCGAGGTTTATGCGTCCGTGTAGGTCTATTGATGCGACGATGTTTTGTATTTCGATTATTGGTTCGTGTTTGATTAGGAATCCTTCTTTTTCGAGTAGTTTGATTACTGTTTGTACTGCTCTTATTGATTCTTTTTCGCTTTTTGCTCCTGTGCATACCATTTTTCCTGATGAGAAGATTAGTGTTGCTGTTTTTGGTGTTGCTAGTCTGAAGACTAGGCCGGGGAATTGTGCTGGTTTGTATTCTGTTTCTGGGAAGGCTTTTTGGATTTGGGCTAGGTCTAGTTTCTGGTTTATTGTGACTGAGGCGACGACGTTCTGGATTTCTATTGTTGGCTCCGGTGTCTTTGTCTGTTCTGTCATGCTTGTTCAGCCCCTTTTTAAAGCCTTGATATAAGGTGTTTTATAGGGGTTTATAAATGTTCGGGGTGGTTTTTGGGAGGGGTCTTTTGGGCCTTTATAAGGGCTTGTGGGTTTTCTCGATTGTCATGTTTATTTATTGCTTGTGGCCATTGGTTGTTTGGAGGATGAGCGGTGACGGTGCTGAGCCCTTTTTGGGCTGTGAGGATGGCGTTGAGTTCTGACGTTTTTCATAATTCTTCTTGGCCTTCATGTATTTCATGTGATGGTTTGGTTGATGGGGGTAGTGTTAGAGTATCCTTGCCTTTGTGCGTTTTATGAGCAAATCTAATTTCTTGGCTATTGTTCCGATTGTTGTGAATGCTTCCCGGCGGACAAGGAATTTGACCTATGGAGGCCGCAGGGCTTAAGATTTGCTTGGAGGCAGCGTTAATTGGTTAGGGTGTCTTGGATGCGGCGAGTACCTTAAGGGAGTTTAACGAGAATGTTAAGGGGAGGCTTGGCGTTTCCCTCAGGCGCTACCAAGAGGATGTAGCTCGAGAAATTCTTAGCTGTCTTGATCAGGGATGTCGTCATGTTGTTGTTTCTATGCCTACGGGTAGTGGTAAGACTCTGCTTGAGATGTTTATAGCATACTACTTTTTATCGAGGTTATGTAAGCGCGTCCTCGTGGTTGAACCCACTAGGTTTCTCTGTGATCAGATGTATTCGCGTCTGTGGGGTAGGGTGTTTGGCGATATAGTGGGTAAGGAGTATGAGGGTGAGTGTGTAGACTTTCTTAATCCTGGTAAGAAGATCGTTATTGCCACGCCTCAAACGGCGTTGAAATGTTCTTCCCATCTAGAGGCTGAGCCATTCGATGCCGTGATAATAGATGAGGCCCATCATGCGTTTGGAGGTAGGCATTATGCTGAGTTGATAACGTCGATTAGACCATGTATCGTGGTAGGATTCACGGCTCTGCTTCCTGGCTATAGGTTGTCTAATCTTGATCCCAGAATTGAGTTAATGCTTGGAGCGCCCAGGGTCTTATCCTACGATTTCAAGAAGCTTGTTGAGATGGATAGCTCTTTTGAGCCTCCGAAAGCCATTGCGGATCTATTCGATGCTGAGATGGATGAGCTTGAAGCCAGAGTATACGAAGAGCTATTTATGGGGAGGGTTGAAGGCGATCCTAGGACCATTAAGCGTCTCGAGATCACGTTAGTTCGCTATGGTTCGATGGCCCTCCGTGAGAGCTATGAAAATGCGTTAGAGAAAAGCAGGATGGCGAGAAACTTGGCGCTTGAAGAGTTGTGTAATTCCATCAGGTATTCTCATAAAGCTAGAGTGCTATTGGATGTGCTTAGAATCTACGACATATGGAATAACAACGATCTTAAGCCTGTTCTTGTATTCACATCGCGTAAGACCACAGCTGGCGAATTTAGGGAGGCTATTGTTAAAGAGCTTGGATTACAGATGGATAGAGTCCAAGTCCTCACTAGTGACATGGATAGGGATGAGAGGCGTGAGCTCGTTGAGAGAGCCAAAGGAGGGGATATTGACGTAATAATATCCACACTTGTTGGTGAGGAAGGTGTCGATATCCCTGAAACAGGGTTGTTAGTAATGACTGATGTTCCTAAGTCGCCGCTTCGCTTCTACCAGAGGCTTGGACGTTTGATTAGACTGGCTAGTCCTAGGAAACTAAAGTACCTGGTTATTACACTTACGCCGAAAACATATGAGTATCTAGATTTGGAAGATGCTCTGTGGAATCTATACAGCGAGGAGGTTGATGTGAGTTTCATCATTATGAACATAGATGCGAAAAGGCCTACAGCAAGAGTTGACGAAATACTTGAGAAATTCTCAACAATATATAACGATGTTGCGGTACCATATACATTAATAACGCAAGGAAGGGAGCTTAGCAATCCACTGAATTATGTTGTTAGCATTGCTAAGCAAAACAAGGATTTTCTAGATGTTCTTAGAGAAACCTTTCAGTTGGAGGGTATAGAGCTGGATCTCAGCTCGGATGATGCCCTTGAAAGAGCCATCTTCGATCTAACCACGTTATACTTCTTGAGAGCGGGTGACAAGATGAAGAGGGCTTATGATAGGCTTGACAAGTTAATGAACAAAGGTAGGTTTGCTAACGTGCTAAGCGAAGCTATAAGGACTGGGAGGGTCTTCTATATTTACGATATAGATAAGATGGCTTTGCTAATAGCTGAAGGTCTCAAGCATTTATACCGCAAGTGTATAGAGAGGGGGAAACAATACTGCGAGGGGCGCTTCTTTAGACTAGACAAGAAGTGGGTGTTGAGACTCTATGCAAAGCTGTTTATGCTTGAACATATAGGAGGTATCAAGAACAAGCTACAAGGGTATGTAAGGGACTTAGAGTCAAGTCTAAGGTTTGTTTTAGATGAAAAGTTGTCAGTAGACATAAGGAGGAGCGACTATCACGCTGGAGCAAGAATGTTAGCTCCTAAGATACGTCTCTCTATAAGCCTAGATTCTATGAGCCTATACATCTTAGCACAGGTAAACTACTATGATATGGGTGGGGAACTTGGTGAACACGATGATATTTATGAGTTGATAAGGCTTAACCTTCAAGCCGTAGGCTATAAGGCCATTGAGTATTTTCTTGAATGGCTTGAGGCATCTGATAG
This sequence comes from Candidatus Wolframiiraptor gerlachensis, assembly GCA_021323375.2. GTDB lineage: Archaea > Thermoproteota > Nitrososphaeria_A > Caldarchaeales > Wolframiiraptoraceae > Wolframiiraptor > Wolframiiraptor gerlachensis. The sequence continues at coordinate 3,517 of JAJPCT020000018.1, forward strand.
TAACTGCTACAAACACGAAATAGTCTTCTGATATGTAGAAATTCTCCGCTTTCTCCTCCATTAGATGTTTCCAAATGAACGCGTTATACTTCATCACTCTATCTTAGTTATAATCTAGCTTCCTTTTCGAGGGCTTTAGTTCCCTTCGCTTTTTGATGATTTGTTTAATTTGTTTAAGTGGTTGTAAAACCTTGGTTATTCCTTCGTTTCATTTGCTTATGGCTATTGTCTTGGTTCTGTGGGTTCGCTTAACTTTTTCCGTGTGGCGAGTATGAATGCCTGGTTTTCGGCGCGTGTGTCGAGTTTTATGATGGTTTCGAAGCCGTTGTCTTTTAGGAGTTTGTCGAGTTTTGGGATCGAGCATGCGTTTAGATGCGCCTCGACTAGGATTCTCCTTATTCTGCTGAGCTCGCTCATGGAGTGTTCTAGGACATCGTATTCGAGGCCCTCTATATCGAGCTTGAGGAGGTCGATCTCCTCGTGCCCGGCAATGTTTAGGAGTGTTCTCAGGCTCACGCACTCGACCTCGTGCTCCTCCAGGATCTCTCCGCAAAAGTACTCGGGATGCTCTCTTCTCAATGATGATAGGGCCCTGTATCTCGGGGAGTAGAGGGTGCTTTTTCCATCGTGTGTTGATAGTGCGTATGGTAGGATTCTGACGTTTTGTAGGTTGTTGAGCTTTATGGTTCTCTCTAGGAGTGTTCGGCTTCTTGGATGGGGTTCCAGTGCTATGATCTCTCCGCTTGGCCCGATCCTTCCTGCGCACCATAGTGTGTAGGTTCCGAGGTATGCTCCTGCGTCGATTATCTTCCATCCGGGTCTTGGGAATGCCTCGGGGGTGAAGGCGTAATCCATGTGATAGTAGACGTGTAGGATGTTGTCGAGCACGCTGGGGGCTTGGCTGAGGTCTATGATTATTCGCATGCCATCGGGTAATCTTAGGATGGTCTCCTTGAATCCCATGGCTTTGAGGAGGTTAACCTTCATGGCTTGGAATGGGCCGAGTATCCGGGATATCTCACTCCAGGGCATGTCGTTCCATCCATTGGGCTGAAGCTGGGGGAGGAGATTAGCCTTTTAGGCTTGCTGGCTCGATGTGAGACTTGAAGCCGCTAGTAGGGTGTGCGTGAGCGGGTTAGGTGCCCTCGCTATGGTTGATTTGATTAGGGTTTGGGAGGAGAAGGTGAGGCTCGTCTCGATGCTGGGGGATAAGCTTAGTGAGCGCGAGATCGAGGAGGCTAAGCGCGATTCTCATGCGCATCGGCTTCCAAGACCATGTGGCTTAACCGTGCATACAGGGCTTGGCTGCAAGTTCGGCTGCCTCTACTGCTATATCTATGACATGGGCTTTCCGAGCACGCCGAGGCCATATCCGCTGAAGGGTCTCCAGCTCGCCTATGCCCTCGCCTTGAATCCGGCTGTGGCCCCGGGGCACTATGGGACATTCATGGCCTTCGGATCCGTGACCGAGCCATTCATGGATGAGACCGTTGAGAGGGCCCTCGAATATCTCGATGCTGTTGCAGGAATCCTTGGAAACCCGATACAGCTCTCGACGAAGGCGTGGATTAATGATGAGCTGGCCGCGAGGATCAGGTCAATCCCGGATCACTTGAGCATCCTCGTTACAATAGTGACTACGAGCCTTCACAGGATGCTCGAGCCCGGAGCACCGGATCCCGAGGAAAGATTCCAGAGCATCCAGATGCTATCTAGGCGCGGCGTTCACACGTGTCTTTTCCTGAGGCCTATACTTCCTGGCCTGTGTGAGAGGGAAGTTGAGGATATTCTTGTCAGGGCTCTGGATTCTGGGGCCGCCGGTGTTGTGCTGGGCTCGATGAGGGTTACGGGGGGCATTATCAGGAGGTTGGAGGCGGTTGGCTACCCCTATATGCGCGAGATCCTTAGCAGGATTCCAGGGGATCTTAAGCCCGAGGTCCAAGTAACTCTCAGGATGAGTGATTTGAAAGGGAGGTTTGCGAGGCTGGCGGGGGAGCTTGGTCTAAGAGTTTATCCATCTGCCTGCGCCGCTAACGTGGATGCTCATGGGCTTGGATGCGCGGCATGCAAGTTCGGGCCATGTGGAGACGTGAATAAGTTGCCCGATGTTGATGAACATGGTCTGATGGAGATCTCGGCGAAATACGGCCTATCCCTGGAAAAGGTTATGATTGATGAGCGCGGGATGTTTTTGGCCGTGAAGGGCCCGAGGGCGAGGATTGCCCAGTTCCGCGAGTTCGTTAAGAGCGTGTGTAAGAGGCGGGTGATCGTTAGATGATTGATGAGCGCGAGAGGATTTCCATGGTTGTGGATAAGGTCATTGAGATGTTTCAGCCGGATCCTGCTCGCATCCGATTCGATGACCCATTCTACGCGCTTGTCTCGATAATATTGTCGCAGAATACTAGTACGAAGAATGTTCGGGCGGCGATGGAGCGGTTTAGGAGGAGGTTTAATAGCGTTGAGGCGGTGGCTTTCGCGAGCCTAAAATCTATTCAGGAGGCGATTAAGCCGGCTGGCCTCTGGAGGATGAAGGCCCCGAGGATAAAGCTGATCGCGCGCCAGATCGCGGAGGGGAGAATCGACCTGAGGAAGGTCCTCTCAATGCCATATCCCGAGGCCAAGAGGACCCTCATGTCCCTGGATGGTGTAGGACCTAAGACCGCTGACGTCTTCCTAATGTTCGCGCGAGGTGAGCATGTTCTCCCAATAGATACCCATATCTTCAGGGTTATGAGGAGGCTTGGGATAGCCCGTGAGAAGGATGATTATGAGGTGGTGAGATCAAAACTCGAGTCGGCGGTCAAGCCTGAGAAGAGGATCTCAGCACACCTAGCCCTAATAGAGTTTGGGCGGAGGATATGCACTGCCAGAAACCCGAAATGCGGTGAATGCCCCTTCTCCAAAATATGTCCATCCAGCAGGGTGTTGAGGTAAAACTGATATTCGATTTCTCATAATATTGTTTAGCTGATATGGCTGGCAGGCTAAATGGGAAGGTTGCAATAGTTACTGGTAGCTCGCGTGGTATAGGGAGATCGATAGCTATTATGTTTGCGAGAGAAGGGGCTAAGGTATGCGTGAATTATGTCGGGTCCGAGGATAAGGCTAGAGCAGTGGTGGAGGAGATAGCGGCTAATGGAGGTGAGGCTATAATGGTTAGGGCTGATGTCTCAAAGCCTAATGAAGTTAAGCATCTTGTTGAGACGGTGGTGAACACCTTTGGCACGATAGACATACTGGTTAATAACGCGGCCATCATGTATTATGGTTCCATAATGGATATGAAGGATGAGGAGCTTGACAGGATGTGGGAGGTCAATGTCAAGGGCGTGATATATTGCTGTAGGGAGGCCGCGAAGTACATGATTGAAAAGAGGTATGGCAAGATCATCAACATAACGAGCACAGCTGCCATCGGAACGGCTTCGCGTGGTACAACGCTTTATGCGCTCACGAAAGCCGCGGTCATAATACTTACTAGACGACTCGCCTTCGAGCTGGGAGAATACGGTATAAACGTGAACGCGATTGCCCCGAGCTTCGTCCCGACAGACATGTTCCTGCAAGGGAAGACTAAGGAGGAATTGGAGGCTATTCTAGAAAAGAGAAAGGAGACGATATCGCTGAGAAGGATTGCGACGCCTGAGGACATCGCTAGGGTTGCCGTCTTCCTCGCATCGGATGAGTCGAGCTACATAACCGGGCAGGTAATAGTTGTTGATGGTGGTAGGATAGATTACTTGATGCACTCACTTTAAGTGAGGAATTTAACGCGTAAAATCTTAATTTCACGAATCTTTCTCGTTAATAACATGGCTCGTAGGCTTGATGGTAAAATTGCTATAATCACTGGGAGCTCGCGTGGAATCGGGAGAGCTATCGCGCTGGAGTTCGCGAGAGAGGGAGCGAAAGTATGCATCAACTATGCTAAGTCTGAGGATATGGCTAGACAGGTTGTCGAGGAGATAAAATCGCTCGGTGGAGAGGCCTTGATGATCAGGGCGGATGTTTCAAAGCTCGATGATGTTAAGCAGCTCGTGAAAGGCGTTATTGACAGGTTTGGCAGGATAGACATCCTCGTGAATAACGCGGCGATAATGTTCAGGGGAGATTTTCTCGAGACTGAGGATGAGGAGTTCTATAGAATACTTGATAGGATGTGGGAGGTTAATGTTAAGGGTGTTGTTTACTGCTGCAAGGAGGTGGTGAAGCATATGGTCAAGAACAGATATGGCAAGATCATTAATATAGCGAGTATTGCGGGTATAGGGACGGCTTTCCCCGGCACCACACCATATGCAATGACTAAGGCAGCTATCGTAATCCTGACTAGGAGGCTAGCCTTCGAGCTGGGGCCTTATGGCATTAACGTTAATGCCATAGCTCCGGGGATGGTCTTGACAGATATGTCCACGCCGGAAGGAGTCGAACTCGCTAGGAAGAGGTGCGTCTTAGGCAGGGTTGGGAGCCCCGAGGATATTGCGAGGCTGGCGGTCTTCCTAGCTTCCGACGAGTCGAGTTATATCACGGGCCAAGTTATAGTCGCTGATGGTGGTAGGATCGATTATCTAACGCACTCGCTCTAGGCTATCATGTGTATCGGCTTCCAGAGAGCGGCCTCAGCAGCCTCCATAAGGGCCTCGCTGAAGGTTGGATGAGGCCTGACGCACTTGGCAAACTGCTCAATACTCATACCATTCTGTATGGCTAGAACGGCCTCCGAGATGAGCTCTGTCGCATGCTGGCCGACGATCTGGCATCCGATGACCCGGCCCGTAGAGGAGTCGATGATAACCTTTACAAAGCCATCCGTGGCCTCCTCGGCGACAGCCCTCCCCGACGCCGTGAATGGAAACTTGCCAATCTTGGGCTCTATCCCCCTCTCCCTCGCCTCCGCCTCGGTCAGTCCCGCATAGGCTATCTCCGGGTCCGAGAAGATCGCGGATGGGATAACCACATCCCGCGCGCTTACATTCACACCAGCAATATTCTCAGCTGCAATCATCCCATGATATGATGCCCGGTGAGCTAGGAATGGCGGCCCAGTAACATCTCCAACAGCATAAACCCCGGGCACGCTCGTCTCCATATGATCATTCACGATTATGAACCCCCTTTCATCGAGCTCCACGCCGACATCACTTAACCCGAGGTCCATTGATGCGGGCTTCTTGCCCACCGCGACCATTGCATAATCGGCTCTCACCTCGAGGCTCCCGCCATCCCTCCCCTCCACAACCGCCACGACACCATCCTCAAGCACCCTCGACTCCACAACCCTCGAGCCGGTGTATATCTTGACTCCCAGCTTTTTCATCCTCTTCGCGACGACGTCCACAAGATCCCTCTCCACCCCCGGGAGGATCTGATCCATGAGCTCCACGATCGTAACCTCGGTCCCGAGCTTCGCGTAAAGAGTCCCTATCTCGACCCCCGAGACTCCTCCACCAACTATCAATAGGCCTCGCGGGATCTCTCGAAGCTCAAGAGCCTGGGATGAGGTTACAACCCTATTGCCGTCAAACGATATTTCACTTAATGAGATATGCTCACCGCCAGTCGCGATGATAATATTCCTCGCCCTGAACATCTTGGATGATCCATCGCGCAACCTAACCTCCACCTCCTTGTCAGATCTTAGCTTAGCCTCCCCCTCAACAACCTTGACACCATTTCCCTCCAAGAGATACTTCACGCCCAGCCTCAGCCTCCTGATGACCCTCTCCCTAATTGCTTGAATCTCCCCCCAGTTCACCTTTAAGTCGCCGCCGCTCAGCCACCTCGCGTTCCTCGCAGACCAGTATATGTTCACCCTGCTTATGAGGGTCTTGGATGGGATGCATCCGCGGTTGAGGCATTCACCACCCAGCTCATCCTTCTCGATTAGAAGCGTTTTCAAGCCCCGCTGGCCGAGCCTAATCCCCGCGACATATCCCCCAGGCCCGCCTCCAATCACTATAGCGTCAAACTCCTCGATCATGCGCTCTTATTCGCTTCTAAGCCGTCCTTTAAATATTCACGGCTGTCTAGCGCGCATGCTAAATGGTAAATAGGCGCTGTTTAGAGCGTTACGATGCTGGTGATGGCTTCATGGTATTAATCGAGATAAGATGGCATGGACGAGGAGGACAGGGCGTTGTTACCGGCAGCAACCTGCTGGCCAGGGCCTCCATCATCGAGGGAAATTATGCGCAGCACTTCCCAGAATTCGGACCTGAAAGGGCTGGCGCGCCCGTTAGATCATATACGAGGATCTCGGATGAGCCGATAGATATCCACTGCGGGATTTATGAGCCCGACATCGTCGTCATAATCGATCCCGTGATGTCTAAGACTCCCGAGGACTATGCTTATGGGCTAAAGAAGGGCGGTGACTTGGTGTTAAACCTGTCTCCGGACAATAGTGAGAAGGTAGCGAAATGGGCTAGGGAGAATGGCTACAGGCTCCACGTCGTTGATGCCAGGAAGATCTCGCTCGAGGAGACAGGCGGCCGGGAGATCTATAACGTACCGATGCTCTCAGCTCTCCTGAGAGTAAAGAAGCTGGCATCTCTCGAGACCCTAGAAAAGGTCCTGGCCGAGAGGTTCTCGGGAAAAGTTCTTGAGATGAATCTTAAGCTGAGTAGGAGGTGTTATGAGGAGGTGAAGACAATTGTCGGCTAAGAAGATCGTCGAGCCGGTTATCAAGGGCCAATTCACATACAAGGATCTTCCAATCGCCGCCATGATACCTGTCCCCGCAACATCCCTCGAATACAAGACTGGTGTTTGGAGGACTAGGCAGCCCAAGATAGATTATGGGAAGTGTATAAAGTGCCTCCTCTGCTGGGTCTTCTGCCCAGATGCTGCGATCAAGAGGCTCGAGGACGACTCGGTCAACGTTGACTATGAGTATTGTAAGGGGTGTGGGGTCTGTGAGACCGTTTGCCCTGTTAAGGCGATAAGCATGGAGGAGGTGTGATGAATATGGCGAGGCAGGCTCAGGAAAGGATAGCGATAATGGGTGATGAAGCAATCGCGCTCGCGGTCAAGCAGTCAAATGTTGATGTGATAGCCGCATATCCCATAACACCACAGACGATAATAGTTGAGAGGCTGAGCGAGTACGTGGCTAATGGGGAACTTGACGCCGCCTTCATTCAGGCTGAGAGCGAGCACTCCGCCCTCTCGATATGTGTTGGGGCGAGCCTCGCCGGCGCGAGGGTCTTCACCTCGACCGCGAGCCAGGGCCTAGCCCTCATGCATGAGATCGTTTATGCCACTTCCTCGATGAGGGTCCCGATGGTGATGGCGATAGCGAATAGGTCGCTTAACGCGCCGCTAAACATACATTGCGAGCATGGCGATGTGATGCCTGAGAGAGATTCTGGATGGGTCCACCTCTTCGCAACCAACGTCCAGGAGGCATATGACCTGACATTCATTGCATTCAAGCTCTCAGAGCATCCGGATGTCCAGCTCCCGGTATCCGTTAACCTCGATGCATTCATCCTAACACACAGCGTCGAGCCGCTTACACCAATCTCCGATGAGGATGCCTCTAAGTTCCTGCCACCCAGGCAGCCATTATACTCAATAGACTTCGATAGCCCGGCGACCTTCGGAACCATGGCGCTGCCCGACACATACATGGAGTTCAAGTATCAGCTCAAGGAGGCGGCTGAGAAGGCTGGCCAAGTTTACCCGGAGGTGGCCGGGGAATATGCGAGGATAAGTGGGAGAAGGTACTGGTACTTCAACTCGTATATGGCTGATGATGCGGATGCCGTTGTCCTTGTTCTAGGCTCGACATATGGCACGCTAAAGGTTGCAGCTAGGAGGCTTAGGGAGGGTGGGCTTAAGGTTGGCGTCGTCGGGCTGACCATGTTTAGGCCGTTCCCCGAGAAGCAGCTGGTCGAGCTATTAAAGAACGCGAAGTCCCTCATAGTTATGGACAGGGCCTATTCCTATGGCGGCCTTGGAGGCCCACTCTACATGGAGGTTCTTGCGATGCTCTACAGGAATGGCCTGAGGATCCCGGTGATGAACGTGGTTTATGGGCTTGGTGGAAGGGACTTTAGGCTGGATGAGGCCGAGGCCGTGTTGAAGATAGCGTTAGATGGAGCCCGTAGGGGCAGGTTTGACGAGCATGTGAGGTGGTGGGGGGTGAGGGCATGAGCAGCCAGACAATCTTCTACAAGACACCAAAGGATCTTCCGAGGGAGGAGTGGTTCGCATCGGGTCATAGGCTCTGTGCTGGATGCGGTGCCGGTATAGCTGCTAGGCTCATCTTCAAGGCCATTAGAGGCCCAACAGTCGTCGTGAATCCAACCGGATGCGTTGAGGTCTCCACATCCTGCTATCCATACACGGCCTGGAAGATACCATATGTTCATGTTGCCTTCGAGAATGCTGCGGCCGTTGCATCGGGCGTAGTCGAGGCCATAAAGATACTGAATAAGAAGAGGGGGAGGAAGCTTCATGACGTCATAGTCTTCGCCGGCGATGGAGGGACGTTCGATATAGGTCTTCAAGCCCTCTCGGGAGCGCTTGAGAGAGGCCATAACCTGCTCTACATATGCTATGATAATGAGGCATACATGAATACGGGGATCCAGAGGTCAGGCGCGACGCCGATTGGAGCCGCCACCACGACGAGCCCGGCGGGCAAGGTCATACCCGGGAAGCAAGAGAGGAAGAAGGACTTGATCGCGATAGCGGTTGCGCACAAGATCCCATACGCGGCGACGGCGAGCATCTCCCACCCGCTAGACCTCGTGAACAAGGTTAGGAAGGCATTGGAGATAGAGGGGCCGAAGGTTCTCCATGTCCTCGCGCCATGCGTCCCGGGATGGAGGTATCCGCCATCAGAGACTGTCAGGATCGCGAGGCTGGCCGTCGAGACCAGATACTTCCCAGTATACGAGGTGGAGTATGGAAGGGTGAAGATAAACATCAGGGTGAAGGAGCCGAAGCCGCTCGAGGAGTTCCTGAAGGCGCAGGGGAGATTCAGCCACCTATTCAGGCCCGAGAATGCCCACGTCCTAGAGGCGCTGAAGAAGGCTGTTGAGGAGAACTGGGAGAGGCTGGTAAAGCTCGAGGAATCCGGAATAGCCCTCTAGCGCATAATTTTTCTCAAACCCCTCAATAATATTTTCCGGGAATCTTGACCAAGCCCCTGATAGTGGTCTGGGAGGGTCTCGACGCTGCTGGCAAGACAACCCTCATAACCAAGGTTAGATCAATGTTGGAGTCTAGGGGGTATAGGGTCTCGGCGCATAAGACCCCGAGCAGCTCAAAGACCGGCGAGTTCGCCAAGACATATGGAAATGACCCGGAGATAGATCACTTAACCCGGATGCTCCTATTCCTCGCGAACACGAGCGATGACTCGAGGATTCTCAGGCGCATAATCGCCGAGCAATCCCCAGACTTCCTCTTCATAGACCGATACTACCTCTGTTCGATAGTATATGGCTTCGCCCTCTCGAGGCTGAGGGGCGCCAAGATCTCCGAGCAGGACTTCAAGGAATTCCTAGAGATAGTCGAGAAGCTCGGTGAGAATGTTTTCGTTAAGCCGGACATATACCTGATCATAGACGCGCCGGAGGAGGATCGCGCCAAGAGGCTTGGGGTGAAGGAGGGGCAGGGAGGGCTCGAGAACATGCTTGAACGGGACTCGCTAATGCAGCAATATGTCCGGGAGTTCTATAAGGTCTTCGGGGAGATGAGGCCGGGACAGGTCTCCTGGATAATGAACCCCCAGGGCATGGCTGACGAGGTCGCTGACAAGATAGTGAGGCTGCTCCTCGAGAGGCTTGATGGCTCACATGGATCATACTTACGGAGAGTTTAAGTCAGTAACCTCCAGAAGCCGGAGTAGTGGGCATGAGAACCTGACAGTAAGCTTTAAGAGAAAAAAATGGGGGTAATGGGAGGTGGGGCTGACCGGCGAGTTATCATAGCTGAAGCCAGGATCGAATAAAACGTGTGCCCATAGCGCAAGATTAGTGTTCTGGGCCTTTTTAGCCCTTCCCTCCTCGCCTCATTGGAGGGCTTTCGGGGGGAACACGAACTCCCCACATCTATCTGGTCGCTGGACATAAAAGAGAATTTTTAGAGGTCTTTGTATTCATGTATTCCTCATAATAGCGTTTCGTCAGGTTTTTCACAGCTATCACGTCCCTGTCCCCCTCCAATCCACATCTCCGGCATCTCATCAGCCTACGTCCATTCGGACTTGGATCCAGCTCGCTTCCACATACCGGACACGTTTTTGAAGTATGCGCTGGATCGACATACTTCACGTTAAGTCCATGAAGCTTCGCCTGATACTCAAGGATCCACTGGAACCTCCTGCAGCTCCATCTATGCAACCTCCCGTTAAGCTCCCTTGAACCTTTATCCTCCTTATAGACATCAAGATTCTCCATCACAATTACCGTTGCACCAACCTCCCTAGCCTTGTCGATAATCTCCCTCGCCGCCCTGTAATAGGTCTCCCTGATTCTTTGCCACTCCCGCCCCTCATACTTCTCAAGCAACTTTCTCTGTAACTGTTTACCGCGAACCTTCAACTGTATTCTTCTACGTTTAAGGAAATATCTAGTCCTTATAATCCCCTCATTGGTCACGATTATCTCAACAAAATCATCATTGCCATACGCGATAACATTCTCATTAATATCGACCGCAATGACCCTTTCCTCAGCATTCAGTTCCGGTAACATAACCGTCTGATGGAAGGCGGCATTCAGGTAAAGGCCATCCTCCCTCAACACTAGCCGCGCCTCACCCCAGCTTCATCCCCTTAAACCTCTCATGATATTTTCCATGAAGTAGCCTCAATGTGATCCATCTCCCGCCTTGAGCCGCTATCAAGGCCCTCCAGCTATCAGCATCAAACTTGAATAACTGTCTGTCAAGCCATATTGTCCGCCCCTTGAATGTCGGCTTCTCCTTCTCACACATCCCCAGTCTCTTCAATTCTATGAAGGACTTGCATATGCTGGCGGCATACCGGCAGGCGGTAAAAATATAATGCGATGGTAACATCGGAAATCTCTGCCGTAGCTCGCGATATTTTGCGTGATACAGCTCCACGAAACTCATAATATGCTTACTTGCCGCAAACTCTATGAGCTCATTCACGATCCTCCTATACTCTTTGAAGAGGCGATATATCTCCGAGATCACGGCCTCTTCGACATCCGTGAGATCCACCTTGAACCTTGCTGTAAGCTTAACAATTTCCACAAGCATCCTCACTCCATCTCCGGATCAGCTCCCAATGATGTCGAGAACATCCTGCTCTTCCCACCAGCTGATTGCCTGCTCCAACAGCTCATATATCTCATGCCTCAGCCTCTCCATCAATGGTGATCCGAGCCACCTAGCGTAGAACCGGCAGAACTCGAAGACATCACTCCTAATCTTTCCGCAGTCCATAAGCTTGACTTTGAAACTCGTTTTCGACGCTGGGAGGTCGAAGAAGGCATCAACACAATCAATCATATGCTTAAAGTCCTGGAAGGCACCTGGGTCAAGCTCGTCGGCGAACGCGGCGCCATACCGATCCTCAACGTCTCTCAGCAACCTTCTCAACTCCGCCTCTCCCTGATAGAAGGCCGCTGGAGAAATAGATCCCTTCTCGGCCATCATATCACCCCGGCCAGCGCCAGCAGCTGTAGCAGCAATAGCATGGGGATCCACCACAGAATCCAGGATCTATCGGCCTCGGCAACCACATACCCACCCCCCAAGGCGCCGCCTCTCTTTCCAACACATAGATCACCATCCATGGTTTCACCCCCTTATGGGGTTAAAGGGTTCTTGGCCTCATTATCTCGGCCTGCTCCTGAGGATCGTCCCGCAGAATGAGCATCTCCTAAACTCGTTTAGCGGGTAGGCTGAGGCGCAGACGCTACAATACCCCTACCCCTGCCTGCAGAGCGGGATCAGCCCCATAGCCCTAAGCCTCTCAAGATCGAATATGTCTAGGTTTGTTTGGCCCATGAGCTGTAGCCACTGCGCGCCGGGCCCGCCCTCCGGGGTCTGGGCGGGCCCCTGTGGGGGGGTTCACTGAGGCTGCCGGACCATACCCCAAACCCCCCTTTTTCTTGAGGTGTGGTCGGATGGAGTGGGTTGAGTATCTTGTTAGGTTGAGGTTTCACGTGAATGGCTTTTATCCGGAGAAGCTAACCAAGGAATATGTTGAGAGGGAGATCAGGAGGAAGCTCTCTATCCCGGAGCTTGAGGAGGAGGGGCTGATGGAGGTAATTGTCTCGGAGGTGGGGGTTGATGGGTTATTGAATATTCCGGTTAAGCAGGGGGAGCTTTGGGTTGAGGAGCTTAAAGATGGGAGATTCGCCCTTAACCTAGATGACCCGGATGAGCCTAAGATCATGTGTGCCGAGGTTCAATTAGTGCATGAGGGTTTAGAAGAGGAGACGATCAAGGTCAGGGATGTGAAGCATGTCATTCTAGGGATATTCCGGATATGGGTAGTAGGGCGAGGCTAATAAGCGATAAGGAAGGGGGTTAGGGAGGTTGAGGAGGCTTTTAATACGAATGATTAGATTCTCGGAGATAGCGAGCTATCCGGCCTTGAGACTTGATCCAAGCCACTAGATCCCAAGACACAGGGTATGGGAGTGCGGGGAGGCGGATAAATCAAGGAGGAGAGCATTACTGGAGGCATAGCTGGATGGTGAGGTAAGCTCCTCCGAAGAACTATTAGAAATGATTAGGATCGAGCTTGAGAGGGGAGGAGAGCAGAATTCTCCATAGGCTCGATTATAGGGGTTTGGAGATGGAACGGAGACACGTATGCGTGTGCGGCAGGCTGGCCGAGAAGCCCCTCCCAAAAGATATAGACGGCCTGTTTGTTAAGGGTAAGGCGTATGAGATTGTCTGTGAGGAGTGTTTTAGGCGGATAAAGAGGCTTAGGAGCAGATTCAAGCCGAGCTTTGGGGGATGTGTGTCAGTTACGATTGTCTATGATCCCGGGCCTAGGATCTTCATTATTAGTGCTTTCAATGAATACGGGGATTCGGCATACTTGAGCGAGGATATGAGGAAGACTAGGAGTCTTGTTAGGAGTCTCTGGACTGGTGAGACCGTGATCCTAGAAGGGGATAAAGTGGTAGGAGTAGTCTGATACTAGACTATGTTAGGGCTATCGTGTTAGATGTTCTGCCGGGAAAGCAGGAGGGATGAGGAGGATGGGGGCTAGGATGATCGTTTAACGCCTATTGATAGAGACCCGAGGGCTCAGGAATTGACTTTGAGATCCTTGATAATTACAATATGTTGATTAGGAGGGGTAAGATTAAGGAGGTCTTACATATTGAAAAGTATGGGGCAATCTGTAATCTATGTGGAAGGCTTATAGCTTTAACAAAGAAGGTGAGAATTTAATCCTAATGGGGGGAAGTTGGAATAAAATTGATGGAGGGGTTTCAGGACTCGCGCCTCAGCAGTATCTCGATGGTGCTAACGCTTACAGGCTGATTGTTTGGGCCCATGAGCTCCTGCGTGCCAAGCTTTATGTCGGCGACCTTCAAGTCCTTATAGAACCTCCTCTGGAGGATCTGGACGACGTCGACAGCCCTGCTGATGGCCCTGCCCCTAGCCTTGATCATCAGCTGCTTAGCCCCTCCTTGGAGAGTCGTTAGACAGGCGAAGACATAGTTCATCAGCGGCTTCTTACCAACCAATACTGTTGGAATCTCGCTCTGAGACATTCTTCTACCCCCGTGGGCTACACTTCAATTGACATTGGCTTCCACATAAATTTATTTTCCGGTGCGATGTCAAGCCGCGGCCCCAAGCCATATTAGGCGATAATCGAGGATAATGGCTAAATTATTCCATTTCCGGGGACACTCCAGTATGCCGATAAGGGATATCACGCTCCTTCAGCTGGCTCAGAGGCGCAGGCTCTACTATAAGATCTGCATGAAATGCGGGGCTAGAAACGCGCCCACAGCGGAGAAATGTAGAAGATGCAGGAGCTATGATCTAAGGTGGAAGCGAAGGGAGATAAAGAGGTAAGATCGCCGAAACAAATTTATCTAAAGCTTTGAATAATGTTAGGATGACGCTGGGCCGGTAGTCTAGAGGCTATGACGCCGCCCTGACGCGGCGGAGGTCGTGGGTTCGAATCCCACCCGGCCCACATCTTCTCCGAACCCGATATGTTTGAGAATTTCCCCCGCTTGAAGGCTGCCGGACTCTAGGAGCTCTGAGACCCGGCTCCATGGAAGCGGCTTAATGATTACACCGCCGGGAATCCTTTGCCGCAACCTATTCATGAACTTATCAAGCCTTGTTCCAAGCCGCAGGTATAACATGTGCGCTAAGAGGGTTAAGTGATCGTGATATGCTATCTGGTCTCCGAAAAAGTCTATGAGCTTATCAACCTCACCTATGGCCGCGTTTAGGATCATTATCCGATCAAGCCCCCTCATCACCTGCTCGGCGAGAAGCTCGAGCTGTATGAGGGATGGCATGTCGGCTGACAGGCTCACGGGCGCGCCCTCAATGACCCCAACGCTCTCCAGAAACTCTAGGGGCTTATCGCCACCATATCCCAAGCCCGCCGCGAAGGAGCTGGCGGATAGAATCCTCTTCACCGTGACTCCATTAGGGCTTGGATACTCCACGACTACCTTTGACCCCGAGATATCCTCGACGCGGGCGGCATAGGGGGGCTTCCCCGATGAGATAGGATTGATTCTAGCATGAAGCCTGATCATAGTCTCGACAAGCTCCTCATCCGGCTCTATGACGATCCATCCATCGACCCCCTCCTTCACCTCGACGCGGAGCCCTGAGGCCTCCTCGAGAAGCCCATTAAGCCACTCCTCGATAGCCCTTACCAGCTCCCCCCTCCCCACAACCCTCTCAGCGAGGATCATGCTCGCAGAGGAAGTTTTTTAGGCAACACTATAAGCTCTATCCCATAGAATGCTTCTGATAATCGAGAAGGAGACGCTGGTTGAGCTGGCGAGGCTTGTTGGAGGGGAGGAGGCCGCGAAGGTCATGCGCCTTCTCGTAAGCAGGCCAGGAATAGTTGACGAGCAGATCGCGAAGAAGCTCAACATGGATGTGCGCGAGGTGAGGAAGATACTCCACAGGCTCAATAGCATCGGGATACTCTACTATGAGCTTGCGAGGGATAAGAAGACTGATCATAGGATATTCAAGTGGTATGTCCAAGAGGAGCAGGCAACAGGCTTCATAATCTCAAACATGCAGAAGATCCGGGAGAGGTTGATTGAGAAGCTCCAAGCTGAGGAGAGCAACCAGTTCTACTGGTGCGGCACCCTGGGCCATCCCAGGCTCCTATTCGACCAGGCCATGGAGCAGCTCTTCAGATGTCCGGTATGCAAAAAGCCCATGGAGCCCCATGAGAACAGGGATCTAATAGAGGCTCTTAAGCGGAAGATCGAGGAGGTCGAGAAGGCCTTAAGTGAGATGACCGAGGTAAGAAAGCCTGAGGTGGCCGAGAAGACAGGATAGCGTGGGGAGATGTCTAGGATAACGGTTCTGAGGCTCGGCCATAGGATAGCGAGGGATAAGAGGGTTACCACGCATGTGGCCCTAGTCGCGAGAGCATACGGCGCCCATGAGATAATAATCACGGGAGACCGCGATGATAACCTAATACGCCGCATAGAGATTATAGTCGAGAAATGGGGCGGGCCGTTCTCCGCGAGATTCGAGGATAACTGGAGAGAGGTAATCAGGAGGTTCAAGGAGGCTGGAGCAGCAATAATCCACCTGACAATGTATGGTGTAAACCTCCCCGACATAATAGATGAGATTAGAAGGATCTGGAGAGATGGTAAAGATCTATTGGTGATTGTCGGAGGCGAGAAGGTCCCAGGAGAGGTTTACGGCCTAGCAGACTACAACATCGCTGTTGGAAACCAGCCCCATAGCGAGGTCGCAGCACTAGCAACATTCCTAGACTGGCTCCAAGAGGGAGAGGAGCTGAGAAGGGAGTTCTCGAACGCGAAGCTGAAGATAATCCCGAGCCCAAGAGGAAAGAAGGTTATACGCCTAGGGAGTGAAGGCTTACCGATTAACGAGGATGATGCAGGTCATTAGACGCCATTACCAGCTAAGGGTATGACATAGGGGCCTTCTGGAATTACCATGATCTCGGCATCCCTCCTCCCGACAATATTGAATGCCATTTCAAGAGCCTCCTCCACGGTCTTAGCACGCTCGAGCATAAAGCTCCTCGCAAGCCTCTCAGAGATATAATCGCTCACCAAAATCACCTTAGCCCTTTTCAGAACCCTCGCTAGTACCTGCGCCTCCCACTGATCATTTATCGGCTCATTTCTCCTAATATTCTCAAGAACCTCGTCGGAACTGCCGGCACCCTGAAAGATTCTCAGGAAGTCCTCGTGGCCGCCAAGCCCATCCCTGCACTCTGAGGCAATTATTATAACGCCACCATCCCTAACAGCATAAGCGGCGGTATCCATCCCCTTAACGGCCTGATAGAGATCCCTATCCAGCGGGAAGCCGCCATTAGTCGTTATCACGATATCGACAAGCCTCTCAACATGGAGCTTAACAAAGCGATCTAGGAACTCAACTCCAGCGAGATGAGCCTTTACCGGATCCCCCGCGAATATCCCAGTAACCTCCCTCCTCTCATTAATCGTCACATTGATTATGAAGTTGAGCCGGGTCATCCTCATGAACTCGACCATATCCATGTGGATCGGATTTCCCTCCAAGATCCCAGCCCTAGATCTCGGATTATCAATCATCTTAAAGCCATGATTCCTGAATACCGCCTCCCTACCCGCAACCCCCGGCAGGATCGTCTTCCTGCCACCACTATATCCGGCGAAGAAATGGGGCTCGATAAGCCCAGCCCCTATAACAATATCACTCTCAAGAACAAGCCTATTAACATGAATTGGCGTTCCATAGCTCGTCTTCGCATCAAGCTTCACAACCTGCTCATCATCAGATGCTCTATGATTGATTACTTCATACTTCTCTAGAACATCTTCACCAAGCATTCTCCTCAGCTCATCCCTCCCAACCTCCCTGTGGAGGCCGGTCGCAACCAGAATCCGAACCTCGGCCATGGAGTTAGCTCTCTCAACATAATTCAGCAGATGGGGGATTATACGCCTAGATGGAAAAGCCCTAGTATTATCCGGCACTATTAACAGAATCCGGCCAGCCCCCTTTAAGAGATCACCAAGACTTGGACTAGAGATGGGATATCTTAAAACTCTCTCAAGTTCCCCTTCAACGGATGCTAGAGCGGGCATCTCCCTAGACCTTAAGATCCTACATCCCTCAAGCTCTATCTCAAGCGCGCCCTCGCCATAAGGCAGCTCAACCCTCATAATTCACCCTACATTAGCAAGCCCTAACTAATGTTCATATCTCCAAGCATGTATCCATCTCATGCTTAAAATTTTTAAAGCAGAGCATAAATAAGAACGACTTGGGCCGGTAGTCTAGAGGCTATGACGCCGCCCTCACACAATTCTAGGAGGATACGGCGGCGGTCGTGGGGTCGCATCCCACCCGGCCCATATCGCTTAGCATCCTCGGCGGCATAATCTTTTTCAAATCTCTTATCGCTTATGTCAATGCAGCGAGTTGGCTCGGAAGAAGATTCTAAAATGCCCGGCTTGCGGCTTCCAGTTCGAGGTTAGCTATGCTAGAGCCTTCGCCTGTAGCGGATGCCCCTCATCCATATCATGCGACTATGTCAGATGTCCAAAATGCGGCGAGGAATTTCCAGAGGTCTCTACGATATATCAGTCATCGTAGAACAACGCTTATGTGTAAAGAAATTAACTATTGCATCAAGCCATGAGGTATGAGGATACGACCTTGGCCTCTAGAAGGATGTTCGAGGAGGCGTGCAGATATCTTCCGGGAGGGGTGTCTTACTCGATAAGATACTTTGAGCCCTATCCTATCTATGTCTCAGCTGCGCGTGGTCAGAGGATTTGGGATCTTGATGGAAACGAGTATACTGATTACTGGATGGGGCATGGTGCTCTGATTATGGGACATGGTTATCGGCCGGTTATCGATGCTGCGGTAAGCCAGTTGCAGGATTATGCTCATGTTGGTTTCCCCCATGAGTGGGAGGTTAGGCTGGCGATGCAGGTGTCGAGAATGGTTGAGAGCGTTGAGATGATGAGATTCACGAATAGCGGGACGGAGGCGGCGATGTATGCCTGCAGGCTCGCTAGAGCATATACAGGGAGAAAGGTAGTCGCGAAGTTCGAGGGCGGGTGGCATGGTGGATACGACTGCCTCCATATCGGGGTTCAGCCCCCATATGAGGTCCCCGGGAGCCTGGGGATACCCGAGGAGTCGCTCAAGTATACGATACTCCTGCCATTCAATGATCTTGAGAGTGTTGAGAAGCGTGTGAGAGACCTTGACCTCGCGGCGATAATTGTCGAGCCGGTCCTCGGAGCTGGTGGAGTGATACCGGCTGAGCCTGAGTTCCTCAGGGGGCTGAGAGAGATCTGCGACATGCTCGGCGCACTCCTGATATTCGACGAGGTTATCACGGGCTTTAGGCTGTCCCCCGGAGGGGCGCAGAGGATCTATGGTGTCAGGCCGGATCTAACGATCTTCGGGAAGATATTGGGCGGCGGCATCTTCCCGGCTGGGGGCTTCGGGGGAAAGACTGAGATAATGGAGCTTCTCGATCAACTAAAATATCCTCGGCCGCATGAGAGGGCATTTCAGGGCGGGACTTATGCCGCGAAT
The DNA here is from genome assembly GCA_021323375.2 of Candidatus Wolframiiraptor gerlachensis. Lineage (GTDB taxonomy): Archaea > Thermoproteota > Nitrososphaeria_A > Caldarchaeales > Wolframiiraptoraceae > Wolframiiraptor > Wolframiiraptor gerlachensis. The sequence continues at coordinate 22,279 of JAJPCT020000018.1, forward strand.
CCGCTGACCACGAGGGTGGGATACACGCTTCTCAAGGAGCTTGAGGAGAGGCCTGAGATCTATCAAAGGCTTAACCAGCTTGGAGAATATGTTAGAAAAAGTCTCGAAGATGTTTTCTCTAGACATGGCCTAGCAGCTCACATTACTGGGATTGGCTCGATGATAGGGATACACTTCACGAGGGAGAGGCCCCGGGATGCTAGGATGGCCCAGCAGACGAAGAATGTGGAGATAGCTAGGAGGTTCTTCAGACATGTGCTGGAGAATGGGATGATATATCTGACGCCCGAGGTCCCGCATCTCTTCATTTCTGCGGCGCACACCCGGGAGGACTTGGGTGATCTGATCTCGGTCGCGGAGGATTTTGCGAGGAGGAATGCTACTCCCTGAAGTAGGGTTGGAGGAATGCTTTGGGCGGCCTCGCCCTCTTGCCGAGGGCTGCTGAGACCGCAACCGTCAATAGGTATGGTATGGATTGGAAGAACTGGTATGGTAGCTGGACTATCGTGACGAGCCATGCTTGGAGGGCGTTTAGGAATCCGAAGAAGATGCATGCAAGCCATATCCATGCAGGGTTCCAGTTTCCGAGGACGACGAGGGCCATAGCTATCCAGCTCCACTCGCCGCCAACATTTAGATTGAATGATCTCAAGTCTATGAGGGAGTAGAATGCGCCGCCGATGGCCATTAGCGCGGAGCCCGCCAATATCGCGTAATATCTCACCGCGTGAACCCTGATCAGGGATGAGTCTGCGGCCCTCGGGTTCTCGCCAACAGCTCTCATCACGAGGCCCCATCTAGTCTTAGCTAGAATGAAGATTAGGATTAGCGGCAGGATGTATGCTCCAGCATAGATGTATGGGTTCTGGTTGAAGGCTGAGCCTATTATGGGCAGGTCTCCGAGGGGCCCGAGCTTTAGGGGCGGCGTGGCCGGGACTGTCGGCTCGACTAGCGGCGACCCAATCAATACGCGGTGCACAAAGTATGTCAGGTTCATGGCATAGAATGTTATGGCTATTCCCGAGATATGTTGCTGGCATCCAAGGCTCACTACTAGGAGGGCGTGGAGTAGGCCGAGGAGAGCGCCGATGAGGGCCGCGGCCACGACCCCGATCAATATGCTGCCGGAGAGGTAGGCGGCCACGAAACCCCATCCAGCGCCGGCTATCATTATCCCGAGTATTCCTAGGTTCAGGACGCCGGTCTTCTCTATGAGCATCTCACCTAAGGATGCGAAGATTATTGGTGTCGCCGAGACAAGCGTTAAACCCACAATACTCGAGATGATCCTCTCTAGGTAGCTTCCTTGTATAATCGCGCCGACGGTCGCGAGGATTGCGAGCGCCATAATGGCGTAGAGCATCATAGTTAGAGTTCTCCTGCCGAGAATGATTTGGGATGATGAGCGGCCTCCGCCTAAACCACCTACGGTGGCTGAGGGCTTCTCGAGCTTAACAGCCTTTCTAAATCCAATGCGTATTCTGTATGTTGTGATGGCCCCTAATATTAGGAAGATTATGAGGGTCTGTGCTTGTATGAGGTCTGATAGGAATGATGGGACGCCCGTGTTCCAGCTCATGGCATTCGCGCCGTTTATCAATATGCTGAAGAATATCCCGGCTAATGCTGCTCCTATTGGATCAAGGCCTCCGAGCATCGCTATCGCTAGGGCTATGAGGCCATAGTTTGGGCCGACAAATGGTGTCATGTAGAATAGTATTCCGGTTACTTCACATGCCCCAGCAAGTCCCGCAAGACCGCCGCTGATAAAAGCCACCCAGAAATAGATCTTCGGGAGGCTGAATCCCTCGAGCTCCGCAACCCTTGGCGAGGTCGCGGCTATAATCCAGTTCCTGAGAATAGTCCTATTCATCAGGATCCAGAGGACTCCTAAGATGATGAAGGGCAATATTACGCCTAAGTGGAGCCGAGTTCCCGGGATGAGTATCGGGAGTTTCGCATTAGCTCCTATCTCGGCTGACTGTGGATAGGTGGTATAGGGGGCTCTCATCGGCCCTGTGAGAAGACCGGCACATATCTGGAGAACCGCACTCCAGATTAGGAGTGTTGTCAGGACCTCATCTTGGTTACGTCGAACCTTCAGCCACCAGCTCACGAGGCATACGGCCGCGCCCCCAAGCCAGCTTAACATGAAGATCAGCAGTATCAGGAGCTGGGGCGGGAGATGCTTTAACTGGACTCCGAGATATGCTGCGATTAGGCCGCCGACTATGAACTGGCCGTGCACTCCGAGGTTCCAGAACCTGGCCCTAAATGCGACTAGGATTGCGAATGCTAATATTATTAGCGGTGATGCAGTGACTAAGATCTCCGTGGGGTTCTCGAAGGGCCATGTAAGGAGATAGTAGTATACTGCTCCAAGATCCCCCCTGGCCATCAGGACGTATATCGCGGAGGCTAGGATTGAGAGGATGACGGCTAGAACGGTGATGCTCAACCTCTTGATGGGTGTAAGGGCTCCCCTTCTCTCGAGGCTAAGTTCGAGCAACTTCCATCAACCCGCTTATCATCATGCCGAGCTTCTCAACAGTTATCTCGGAGGGCTTAAATGTCCCGAGGATCCTCTTGTTCGCGAATGCTGAAACCCTGTCGCATATGGCTAGCAGCTCCTTTAGATTTGGAGAGAATATTATCGTTGTTAATCCTCTCCGCCTCCTCTCCAAAACCCTGTCAAAGAACAGCTTTACGCCGCGTGGGTCTAGGCCGACAGTCGGGTGGAGGGTTATCAGGAGCTTATCCCACCTCCCCAGCACTCTCCCGATATAGGTCCTCTGCATGTTTCCGCCAGAGAGGGTTTCAACAGGGCTCTTCAAGTCCCTGAAGACAATCTGAAACTCGCTCGCAAGCCTCTCAGCAAGCCTCCTCCGCTTCTCCGGCTCAAGGAAAATTCCATGTGAGAAGAGGCTCTCGCTCCCGATCGTGAGGTTATCCTCTATGCTCGCCCCGAGGATCAAGCCATCCCATATCCTATCATCCGAGAGGAATCCGACGCCGCGCCTCCTAAGCTCTGCCGCGCCCAGGCCGGTAACATCCTCGCCAAACAATATGATCCTCCCGGATGCGGGCTTCCTAACACCATAGATACATTCTGCCAGCTCCTTCTCCCCGGTCCCGGGAACAGCCGCTACCCCGTGAATCTCCCCCTCAAAAACCTCGAGATCGAGATCCTCTACAATGACCTCGCCCCTATCATCCACAACAACAAGATCCTCAAGCCTCAAAGCCGTCCTCTCACAAGCCTTCTCCAAGATCTCAACCTCCTCCAATGGCTTGAAGTACTCCACCTCATCGAACATGCTCTTGATGAGATCCTCAAGCTTGGCCTCTCTCGCATCGAACCTCGAGACTATCTTGCCGCCAGTCATCACAAGAATCTCATCAACGGCCTCGATCAGGTCCGAGAGATCGTGGGAGATGATTATCACGGTATACCCGCGGCTGGCCAGCTCTCTCAGGTACTCGCTTATCCTCCGCTTCTGCTGCGCCGGGAGATAAGCCATGCTCTCATCCAGTATCAGGATAGGCCTCCTCCCCATCTCATGGAGCATCTCGCAGATCATTAGGGCTCGGATGATCTCGAATGCCCTCAGCTGCCCTATCGGAAGCCTCTCCGCCAGCTGATCAAGAGCGAGCTTAACGCCGATCTCACTAGCTATCCTCTCAGCCATTCTCCTGACCTCATCTAGATCGGGCATTATGCCTGGATGAAGAAGCGCGAGCTGCTCGAGAAGCGTTAGAGCTGGAGCAAGGTTAGGATGCTGCTCAACCTTAACAACACCTGCCTCAACCACCGCCTGATGATATTCCTCAATCCTAACACCATTAACAAAAACATCCCCGCGATCAGGCCTCAGATATCCAGAGATTATGTTTGTCAGAGTTGATTTCCCAGCACCATTAGGCCCAACGAGCCCATAAACCCTACCACCATCGAGCTCCAAAGTGACGTCATCTAGCGCTATCGCGCCCCCGATGAAGGTCTTCCTTACGTTTATCAGCCTGATCGCGGGGATCAAGGCTATCTCACCAGCCCTACTTCTTCGCCCTCATGGCTCTCCGCGCCAACAATGCTATCACTATCGCCTCGATCACGACTACAACTGCCAGCATATACGTTGCTATCTCAAAGATCTGTGTCGGCTGCTGGGGCGCCGCGCCTCCAGCCTGTCTAAGCTCCGGCCAAACCTGCTCCGGCGGCAGCTCGATTATCGGAACCCAGGTCATCCCAGTCCTAATCTTATCCTCCCACTCCCTGACCAGTGTCAGGATATCTTCGTTTAGCGGCGGGCTCGGCTTACCAAAGTGGTGGAATGGAGCGAGATATGATCCATTAAAGTTCATCCAAGAGTATGTTCCGAGGTTGTCGGCGGTGTATGATCCTGATAAAACCCTCTCGAAGACTACTCGGACCGTTGGCCTCATATCCCATACGAGGCTTGTTATTGTGACCTCGGGCGCCCTCTCATATTGATCCGCCATGTTGCCTATGACCCAGACCTCCTTGCCTGCGGCATAAGCCTCCCTTGCGGCCTCCTCGGCCCCAACCCTCTCAGCGAAGATCACGTCAACCCCGCTATCTATCAGAGTCTTCGCCAGCCTCTTCGCGGTCGCTGGATGATACCATGGAGACTCGCCTGGTGGAATATTGCCGAGGAGATAGACCACCTTCGCCTCAACATTCGGATTAACCATCTTGGCACCATAAATGAATGCGTTAACGATCCTGTTCACCTCATTTATCGGCATCGCGGCAACAACACCTATCTTATTAGTCTTCGTGATCTTTCCAGCAATTATCCCCGCGAGGAATGCTGGCTGATGAAGCCAGTTATCGAAGACCGCGAAGTTCGGCGGTGTCGGGGAATACTCGCTACCAGCGGCAAAGGCCACATTCGGATAATCCCTCGCAACTCTCCTGGCGATATCCTCCTTAAGGAAGGCGTCGAGGAAGACTATGTCAGCGACCTTCGCAGCATCCCTGAGCGCGAGCTCAAACTCCTTGGGATCCTGCTTCCTATCCACGAACTGGTAATCAACCTCTATGCCCTTAGCCCTATACTCCTCAGCAACGGCGAGGATCGCCTGGTGTATCGCTCCATCCCATGGCTCGCTAACAGGTGTCTGGAAAACCGCCCGGACGACGAGCCTTCTACGCGTCTCCTGGCCTTCAGCGGATGTCAGCGAGAACCCGGCGAGAATAATGCAGAGCAAGAGCAACATGGCGAGAAACACTATCCGCCTCGCCGCAAAACTCCTACTCACTCGGGGCATATTGAATGATTGTTAGAGCTTCATTTATACCCTTTCCAGGCAGAAAAACCGGGAAGATATACCCAGAGATTATGCATTTGTGTAAGAATTTCTAGAGAAGATTTTTAAGAACCTGGTAAGATCTCTGAAAATGGCCCCGGTAGCTCAGCGGGAGAGCGCCCGGCTGAAGACCGGGTTGTCGTGGGTTCAAATCCCACCCGGGGCATCTTCCTAGGGGAAAGGTATGCTCTCCGACATCATCATTTTGGATGATGAGCTGCCCACATCCTGAGCCCTCTTGGGATTTCTCGGCGATGAGGATCCCCCTTGATGCTGATATATAGGTAAGCTATCATAGTCTTGGGATGATGAGTTCCCACCCGACTGAAGCAGGTCTTATGATGAACCCCAGCTTTGCTGATTAAGTCAAAGTTAACATAATATAGAACCGGTGTATGCGTGAAGGCGGAGAGGAGTCTAGGAATAATTTGCGCGATTTACGGTGATCTTCCTATGAGTGGTCAGGGCTTCAATATAATCGTCCTGATCAAGCAGGTTCCCGATATTGAGAAGGTTAGATTCGACGTTGAGACGGGGAGGATTGATAGGAGCTCGGCGCCCGGCGAGACGAACCCGTTCGACTTACATGCTCTGGAGGCTGGATTGCAGATTAAGGAGAGGTTTGGAGGCTTTGTTACCGTCATTAGCATGGGGCCGAGGCAGGCTGAGTCATCGCTCAAGGATGCTTTGGCCAGAGGGGCCGATAGGGCGATACTATTGACGGATGCGAGGCTGGCCGGGGCCGACACGATAGCGACCGCGAAGGCCCTCGCCGCCGCCATCAAAAAGCTGGGTAAATTCGACTTGGTGCTCTGCGGCGAGAAGACTGTCGACGGCGATACGGGGCAGGTTGGCCCAGAGGTTGCCGAGCTCCTCGGAATACCCCACGCGACCTATGTCTGCGAGATCAGGGAGATAACACGAGATAGCATCAGAGTCGTCTCCGATATGGGTGACAAGTATCTCTATGAGCTGAAGCTGCCAGCCCTACTAACTGTGACTAGGGAGCTTAACTCGCCTAGGCTCCCGACATTAAAGGATCTCCTAAGAGCCAAGAGAATGCAGGTTGAGATCTGGACCGCCGACCATCTCTCGGAGATAGTCCCAATTGATCAACTCGGCTTCCAGGGATCTAAGACTAGGGTCGTTAAAGTCGTGATACCGAGCACAGAGCATAGGAGGGGGGTGATCCTAAAGGGCGATGACGCGGTTGAGAAGATTGGTGAGATCATCTTGAGGGAGGTGCTTAGTGGATGACTGGAATACTCGTATATGCCGAGGCCAGCGGCCCCGAGATACATCCTATATCATTTGAGCTTCTTGGCAAGGCTAGGGAGCTGGCTGAGAAGCTTGGCCTAGAGGTCTGGAGCGTGGCCCTTGGATATGGGATCTCAGATAGGGCCCCCGAGCTGATATATCATGGCGCCGACAAGGTCTACGTCTACGATGATGAGAGGCTCCGAGACCTAAACGTTGTAGCATACAAGAATGTGCTCGTGGAGCTTGTGAAGGAGATTAAGCCGGAGATCTTCCTCCTCGGCGCGACTCCTTGGGGCCGGAGCCTAGCTCCAAGGGTAGCTGCAGCCCTCGATACCGGCCTAACAGCGGACTGCATAGATCTCCAAGTCAGCGAGGATGGCAAGCTCATCCAGATTAGGCCCGCTTTCACCGGGAACATCCTCGCACACATAGAGACTGTTAGCAAGCCGGTCATGGCCACCATAAGATATAGGGTGATGAGGAAGCTGCCCCGAGACCCGAGTAGAAAAGGGGAGATAATAGTCTGCAGTGTCGAGAAGATAGACTGTGATGGGATAAGATGCTTAGGGAAGGTGTCGGAGAGGAGGATAAACCTAGCTGATGCCGAGATAGTGGTTGCTGGTGGAAGGGGCTTGAAGAAGAAGGAGGATCTAAGATTGCTAGAGGAGCTGGCAAGCGTGATCGGCGGGGTTGTTGGGGCGAGCCGGCCATTAGTCGAGGAGGGCTGGATCTCTAAGGATCACCAAGTCGGCTTTAGTGGGAACGTGGTCAAGCCAAAACTATACGTCGCATGTGGGATATCCGGCTCACCACAGCACTTAGCCGGGATGAGAGACTCGAACATAATCATAGCGATAAACATCGATCCATCAGCACCAATCTTCAGACATGCAGATTATGGTGTAGTCTCCGATCTCTACGACTTCATACCAAAGCTCATAAATTATCTAAAGGAGAGGGCTGGAAAATCCGTGGAGACAAAAATGATGTAAACAGCAATTATAGTCCAGTGAGCAACTACTTTATTTTTTCCAAGAGCGTCTTATATGCATCGAATTTGCTCTCCTCTAAGCATTTCATGAGCCCGAGCCTTTCAAGGGTCTCCCTCTTCGGGTAACCATCCGGACCCCATCCTCGATACTCATAGTACTCCTTCAGCATTTTATCTAGCTCAACAACTTGGCCTGAAGCTCCACCATTTGATAGAGGCTCCTTAAGCAATCTATCGGGGAGCTTATCATCCTCACCACTCATCCCACATGCTAGGTTGAATAGCCTCTTCAGATTGAAGATCGCCGTCCCTCTTTGATGCAGGTCCTTGGCTGTGGTCTTTCTACCCGTTGCTAGTGAGTAGACTGAGGCGACATGGCCGGGGGTTATCATGAGGAACTTGCATATGCCTAGAGACTCGATCACTTCATGCCAATCCTGCATTATCGCCACTATCCTACCCTTCCCATCCACGTCAAATCTCCAGACCCTCTCATGTATCCCCAAATCTGTTACCCTCTCGCCCTGCTCGATCCTGAAGACAAGCCCATAGAGGTGATCCGCGCCCCTATTGGATGTCGCATATTGGAGCCCCATGCCCTTAAAAGCCCTTGGATCATGCATGGGTATCTCAAGGCCCTTAGAATGCATTGCAAATGACTCCGATCCCTTAACCTCCTTAGACGCCTCTCTTACGCCCCTCGCCAATAGCTCCCCAATACCATACCTCTTCGCGATCTTCATAATCAATTCTTCAACAAGTTTATGATCACCCCATCTTGGCTTGATCCCATCTAGTTTCTCATCACTTATCAGCCCCCTCTCATATGCCTCGATAAGCCATGCTATGACAACGCCGGTTGAGATCACATCTATGCCGAGCTTATTGCAAAGCTGATGTAGCTTCGCCACCTTCGTAGGGTCGCTTATCAGGAGAAGTGATCCTAAAGCCCCTATACTCTCGTACTCAATAGCCCTTCCCACGACCTTCTCTCCATCAACCTCACAGTCAACATATCTCCAGCATCCTATTGGACAGTTGAAGCAGGCCCTATGCCCCCTAACTATCCTCTTTGCCACCTCCTCACCCTCTAGATTACGCACCTCATCCCAAGTCCCCATGCTGAAGTTTTTTATCGGCAGATCCCCGTACGTATACATAGGCCCAACTTCTGCGGTCGTGCCATAAGTTGAATAAAGCTGCGTGGTCGGGAAAGACATTATCGATGGAAGTATCCTCTTGAGATATTCTCTTAGGCTGGGTAGGTTCTCCACCTCGACCTTGCCCGAGCCCTTCACAGCTATCGCCTTCAAGTTCTTTGAACCCATTACAGCGCCCATCCCACATCTCCCAGCAGCCCTCGGACCATCCGGCCTAACATCAAAGAATACTCCCGCGATGCTTACAAGATTCTCGCCAGCCGGGCCTATGACCGCGCATCTAACATTCTCGCCAATAAGCTTCTTCAACTCAATATCAGCCCCATATGTATCTAGGCCCCAAAGCCTGCTAGCATCCCCAATCTCCACCTCTCCATCATGGATATAGAGGTATACGGGTTTCTCAGCCCTCCCAGTCACGACTATTCCATCATATCCAGCCCTCTTCAGCTCGGTGCCCCAGAAGCCCCCAGCATGAGCCTCGCCCCAGCCTCGAGTTAACGGAGACTTTGCCGCCACCGTCATACGAGCTCCAGTCGGCATTATCGTCCCGGTTAGAGGCCCAGTCATGAAGACAAGGACATTCTCTGGTGAAAGTGGATCCACCGCGGGATCTACTAAGTCGAATATCAGCCTAGCAGCCAGTCCACTTCCACCGAGGAAGTTCGTGAGATATTCTTCCGGAATCTCCCTGGCCTCCACCCTGCCATCGCTAAGGTTCACATAAGCTATTTTCCTGCAATAACATTTCATCCTAAATCCCCCAATACTTCTTGGCAACCTCTATCTCTTCCGGCGGAACTTCTGGCGGCTCCCTTCCCAAGGTATAGCAGACAAATTCTATAGTAGCTATTGCCTCGAGAAGCTCTACTATCGCCTCAGCCTCTAGCAGGTTTGTTCCGAGTGCAAGGACCCCATGGTTCTTCAGGATTATTGCGCGGGCACCTCTCGATGCAGCCTGAGCAACGGCCTCGGCCAACTGAGTGGTCCCAGGAAACTTGAACTCGATCTCCTCAATTCTCCTAAGCAGTAGAACCGCCTCATCCGTTATAGTTGTTTTAATCTTCTTGCCGGCGAGAGTTAATCCCAAGACCATGGGGTTGTGAGCATGCACAACGGCATTAACATCGGGTCTAACCTTGTAGACCGCTGCGTGCATGGGCCACTCGATGGATGGCTTGAGGAACCCCTCAACAATATCGCCATCAAGGTTGAGCTTGACTAGGTCGTCAGGCTTGAGAGCACCCTTGAAGACCTGGCTCGGGGTAATCCAGAACTCTGCCTGCCCCGGGGATCCTCGCGCTAATATTGCCGCCTAAGGCCGTGATCAGGGATCTATCATAAAGCGTCTTCGAGATCCTGATAATCTCCTCCTTAATCTCATCCTCGGAGAAGAGTTCAAACTCACTCATAGGATTGCTCGCCTAAAATCTACCTAGCAGATTAAAAAACTTATACTTTCATGGAGCCTTCCAATAACAGGCCTTCTAGCGGCTTCAGCGAAATATTTTAAATATAATCGAGCATAAAAATGCTGTTGCCGGACATGATGAGTCAAAAGCAGGATCTTGTTCTAGTTTATGATTGTGGTTCTACAAATCTTCGAGTGCTGGCGATGGATTCCCGTGGAGAGGTTATTGCTCACAGGAGGGAATTGAATTCCACGAAGCCTCAGCCGGGCGGCCACCCGGAATGGCGCATCTGGGATCTTGATGATATCTGGAAGAAGCTATGCATGCTTACACGTGGGGTGTTATCCGATCTTGGAGACAGGTATAGGGTTGCTGGCGTGATAGTCACTACTTGGGGGGCCGATGGCGTGTTCGTTGATGAGAGGGGCAATCCAACCTATCCCGCGATATCATGGCAATGTCCCAGAACTAGGGAGGTTATGGATTATGTTCGGGAGCTGATCGACCCATGGGAGGTCTTCAGGATAACGGGCTACCAGTTTATATCATTTAACACGATTTTTAAGTGGATCTGGATTAGGAAGAATGCTCCGGATGCGATAAAGAGGGCTAAAGCATTTCTCATGATCCCCCACTACATATCATATAAGCTCACGGGAGAGTTTCATGTTGAGCCGACTGATGCCTCGACAACCATGGCCATGGACTTGGCTAAGAGGGACTGGTCGGATGAAATGCTATCAATAGCGGGGGTTGATCGAGCATTATTTCCGGAGTGGAGGGAGCCTGGAGACTATGCGGGCTATGTAACCGAGCAGGCAAGTAGGGAGACGGGCTTGAAAAAGGGCCTCCCAGTAATAGTCGGCGGCCATGACACGCAATTCGCTATCTTCGCGGCAGGTGCTCGGAGGGATGAGGCCGTCCTCTCGAGCGGGACGTGGGAAATACTCTCATTCAGATCTGAGGAATACATCACGAGTAGAGACGCTTATGAACATGGCGTCGTGGTTGAGCTCGATGTTGAGAAAAATAGGTGGAACCCGCAATTCCTGATGATAGCATCAGGTGTTTTAGAGTGGCTTAGTAAGATAGCATACCACGAATGTGAAAAAAGATATGAGCTGATGGTTGAGGAGGCGTCGCGAATTTCCCCCGGATCGGAGGGCGTGTTCTTTCTCCCAAGCTTCTTCCCCGGCTCCGGCCCCACCGGGAAATACAATGTTCCAGGTGTGATCGTGGGGCTAACATTATCGATCACTAGAGCGCATCTGTATAGGGCCGCTCTAGAGGGGCTCTCATACCAACTGAGGCTGGCATTAGAGCTTCTGGAAAGATCATTCAATCTTAGATTCTCGGCGATACGTGTGGTTGGAGGCGGATCGAGAAACGAGTTATGGAACATGATCCGGGCAAACATCACCGGGAGAAGGATAATCACGAGCAGATTCGCTGAGACAACAGCCTTGGGCGCGGCGATAGTGGCCTTTAAGGGCATAGGATTATTCAGAACCTTCGAGGAAGCAAGAGAAAACTTGGATTACGACCTAAAAGTAGTTGAGCCCGAAAAGGACCGAACCGTATACGAGGAATGCTATGAGCGATATCTCCAGTTATATCAAAACCTCTCCACACTTTTCAAAAATGATTGAGGGCGATATCTAACTGGAAGCTCGTCTGAAAATTATGCTTGAGATAGATGGTAAAGCGCGTCAAACGCCAGATTTATATCATCTTGCTTGCCTTTGTCTAGGCTGATAGGGTGAGTGGAGGAGTGGGGCGGGAGATTATAGAGGAGCTCAAATCAATTGTAGGGGATGAATGGGTTGTATCCGCTAGGGAGGCTATCGAGGGATACTTGTACGATGAGACCCCAATACCTATTAGGCCTGAGGCATGCGATGATGTTGTTGTGGTTAAGCCTGGCTGCTCTGAGGAGGTGTCGAGAATACTTCAGCTCGCGAATAAGTATCTGATTCCGGTGTTCCCTAGAGGCGGTGGGACGGGTCTTGCTGGGGCATGCATTCCAACTATGAGCGGGATAATTTTGTCGCTTGAGCGGATGAATAAGATCATCGTTGATACTGATAATTTGATGGCTGAGGCCGAGGCTGGGGCGACGCTTAAGGACCTTATCGAGGCCGCGGATAGGGCGGGCTTATCCTTCCCGCTTCATCCAGGTGATGAGGGTGCTCAGATCGGCGGATTGATAGCGTGTAACGCTGGTGGTGCTAGGGCGATTAAAACCGGGGTAATGAGGAACTGCGTCAAGGGGATTGAGGTTGTCCTGCCGACGGGTGAGATAATTAGGCTGGGTGGAAAGGTTCTGAAGAATAATGTCGGCTATGACTTAATGCACTTGATTATCGGTAGTGAGGGGACGCTGGGAGTGATAACCAAGGCTTGGATAAGGCTTCAGCCTAGGGATATTGCCTCCGCCACGATAGTCATCCCGTTTGAGAGGAGGGAACAGGCTCTGGGAATAGTTCCAAAGATATTCAAGGAGGGGATAGTGCCCCTGGCCGTGGAGTATGTTGAGAGGAATCTTGTCGAGATGGTTGCGAGGAGCCTTGGGCTTAAATGGCCATGCGCCTCGGCGGAATACCAGCTGATCGTCATTCTGTCTGAGACCTCCGAGGACGCGCTTCTTGGCGCCCTAGAGAGGCTTCTCAATCTCTGTGAGAAGTCTGGTGCCCTTGAGCCGGTGGTAGCTGAGACGAGGAAGGAGCAGGATGAGATCCTGAAGATTAGGAGCGAGATCTATTCCACCCTCAAGCCTAACATGGTTGATATACTGGATGCAACCGTCCCTCCCGCCAGATTGATAGACTTAATAGAGAAGGTGAATGAGCTTGAGAAGAAATATGGCGTCTACATGCCCGTTTATGGACATGCTGGGGATGGGAATCTACACGTGCATCTAATGAAGTGGGATGGATGGACTGATGAAAGATATGATGAGCTTAGGAGAGTAATTTATGCTAAGGCCCTCGAGCTCGGAGGGACGATAACCGGGGAGCATGGCATAGGATATGTTAGGAGAAAGTATGTTGAGATGGTGCTAGATAGAAAATCAGTCGAGCTCATGAGGGAGATTAAGAGGATCTTTGACCCGAATAACATATTGAATCCTGATAAAGTTCTACCATGAGTAGTAAGCGCTTCACATGCTCGAACTTCTCTTGATGATGTTATCGAATTCTTTAAGCGCCTCCTCAAGGTATTCTCTCGAGATCCTTCCAAGCGGGGTCGGCGTCTCGATTATTCTCCTCGGTATTCTTAGACCGCTTGCCCTGAAGCCCTCCTCCCATTTCAGCCTTTGCTTCTCGAAGTATATCTCCCTACCAAGCCTCTTGAGATCTTCTGGAGAGTAATCATAGCCGAGGCTTCTCAATGCCTCAGAGACGAGGTTCTCGTCATAGACTCCCCTCGCGAAGAGGCATAATACGAGTGATGTGAGGATCTGCCTCCAAGCCTCCTCCTCAATGATCCTCTGAACCGCTTCTCGTGGGCTGGGCAGCCTCTCACCCAAGGAGAATATTTTCTGGTCTAGGGAGTATGCGCCGGAGTCTAGGTGCGAGTGTCTGAACCCTATTGCGAGGGAGATGAAGAATAATGGGCCGGTCAGATATCCGGCTGGCTCAATCCTGTTAAAGGCCATGGCGAAGTCCTCTCCACCATATCTTCTAGCCGCCTCCTCGACGCCCATCGCGAGGACCTTATAGAACTCGTTGGGTTGACTCACGATGTTCTCTATGGCCGCCATGTAGCCCCTCCAATCGCCCCACTTGAGATCCACAAGCGTCTCGGATTTCGTGATTAGGCCGCGCTCGAGGGCCTCCGTCGCCCATGCTAGGATGACTCCAGTGGAGATCGCGTCAAGACCCCAGTCCTCCACCGCTTTAAAGAGCTTGAGGAGGCCGAATCTATCCCTGACCCCGAGGTTCGTGCCGAGAGCATAGATGGGTTCATAGTCATATGAGATGAACTCGGTCTTATACATGAACCTCTCATCCTCATATTCCTCTCTTATGGCTGCGAGGTGTATGCAGGCGACGGGGCATGCTGAGCAGGCGACCCTGCGCGCGAGCACGTTCTCAACTAAGGCCTCACCACTAATCTCCTCAGCCGCATCAAACCTGCCCGAGCTGAAGTTCTTCGTGGGCAGGGCCCCTATCGCGTTGAGAACAAGCACGTTCTCTGCTGTTCCGAGGTCATGGTATTTTTTGGTCTTCGGGCCCTTGGCGAGATCATAGATCTTCTTATAGATATCCCGATAACGCCTCATGTCCGGGAATCTGTAGACCTTTTCCGGGGCTACGACTATGGCCTTGAGCTTCTTGGAGCCGAAGACGGCGCCGAGGCCCATCCTCCCGAAGTGGCGGAAAGTCTCAACCATGACCATAGCATATCTCACCAGCTTCTCTCCAGCCCCACCTATCCTAAGAATACTCCTCATTCCGGCTCCCGGGGTAATCTCTCTGAGAATTCTCCCGACGGTCTCGGCGCTTCTAACACCCCAGAGAGCGCTCGCATCTCTAAACCTCACTCGATCATGCTCTATCACGAGATATACCGGCCTCTCGCTCACACCTCTTATCACGATCGCGCCATATCCCGCGAACCTTATTGCTAAAGCCGACCTCCCGCCCGCATGGGACTCCGCGAAATAGCCGTTTAAAGGAGACTTGAAGACCGCAACAGTCTTTGACGCCATCGGAAATACTCCCGTTAATGGGCCGACGGCGAATATTATCGCGTTCTCCGGGCTCAGCGGGTCGGCGCCCCTCGGGACCTCCTCCTTATAGAGCTGGGCCGCCACACCTATTCCGCCAAGCCATCTACTGAAGAGGTCTTCACGATCCTCAACCCAATACCTCTTCCTAGCCAGGTCCACGTAAAGCACTCTTGAAAGCGTCCTCACCCAGTATGACATACAACCTCCACCTCTTGGAGCCTTATCACCTTATGGGGGCAGAACTGGGCACAGTATCCGCAGTATACGCAGATTATGGGCTTCCCAGTCTCTTCATCCATCCATATCGCGCCTATATCGCATGCCTCGGCGCAGTGGCCGCAACCATTACATCGCTCGGGTTTCAGGAGGACTCCTCCGCCGGGCCTCGGGATCAACGCATCCTCGGGACATACTCTGGCACATGGTGGATCCAAGCATGCCCTACAGACGATAACCGTGAAGCCCCGCTCAACACCACCAGCACTGCGAACCTTGATTGCCGACTTCTCATACCCGGCGAAGCCAAGCCTCCTAGAGCAGGCGAGCATGCAGAGCTGGCACCCAACACACCTATTCGCATCAAGAACTGCTAACCTCTTAACCAAGCAAATAACCCTCAACAACTAAATGATCCGCCAGCTTTAAACATTTCCAGATGATCACCACGATACACACTCATCGGGATAAGTCCAATAGAGATAAAACTTTACAGTTTCGGCGATAACTAGTTTCACAACAATAGGCTTGCAGCTAAGAATCGTTTATGACGTCGCATCACCTGCTTTAACATCCACCCGAGAGTATCCCCCATCATATTCATGCCTAGGTTATCGTGGGGGTTTAGTTTAGATTAAAATGCGCCGAGGATATTTTCTATCGTAGCCGTGAGAGGGATGGAGTTGCTCGCGGAGGTTGCGCGGAGGCTTGAGGAGGCTGTTAGGTCGAATCATCGGGTCCTAGTATACTTGGTGAACGAGTGTGTTCAACGCGGCATCTTCAAGTCAATCTTGGATCAGTTCATCGGCGTCAGGGATAATCCCCGGATCCTACTCGCGTATAGGGAGAGGGGGGATTTGATGACGAGGATGCTGATCAACGAGATGCAGGGGGTGAGGTTCAGCGAGGTAAATTATGATGATGTTGAGAAGATTCTTGGGACGACATGGGACGCCGTCATAATGGATGTTAATCGGCAGATGAGGCCGAATGACCTCGGGATACTCGTCGAGGTGGTAAGGGGCGGCGGGATGGTGATGATGATCGGGCCATCAGCCCGGGAGATCGACTCATGGTTAACCGACTTCCATCTGAAGTGCGTGACGCCGCCATTCGAGGTAAAGGATCTGGTGAAGAGGTTTGAGAGGAGGATGTTCTCGAAGACGATCGGGAGGTCCGGCGTCATCTACATAGACCCTGACGGCGAGGTGGCTTTTGGCGACATCCCGTCACCCCAGCCTAGGATTATCACGGAGCCCTTCGGCACAATCTTCCCGCGAGAGATCTATGAGCTCTGCATCACGAATGATCAGATTCTTGCCTTGAAGGCTATTGAGAAGCTCCTGCCGAAGAGGAGATGGGCCCTCATCTTAAAGGCTAATCGTGGGAGGGGTAAGTCAGCGGTCCTAGGCCTCATAGCTGCATGCCTAATAATAGGAAGGAGGAAGAGGAGGTTCAAGGATATACTCGTGACATCGCCAGAACCCGAGAATGTTCAGATGGTCTTTGAATTTGCTTGTAGGGGGCTGGATAGGATTGGCGTGGAGTATGATCTTAGGGAGCGGCAGGGCCTACCAATAGAGCTGGAGTGCAAGTTCACGAGGATGTTCTATAGAAGACCTCTATCAGCATTGAATGCGAAGGCTGGGATAGCTCTGATAGATGAGGCGGCTGGAATACCTGTCCCAATACTCCTCGGCTTCAAGAAGAGGTTCTGGAGGGCGATCTACTCCTCGACGATACATGGCTATGAGGGTGCCGGCAGGGGGTTCATGGTAAGACTTCTCACGAGGCTTAGAAAGGAGTTCCGCCAAGACTTTATGGAGCTGGAGATGAAGGAGCCGATAAGATATAGCAATGGGGATCCGGTTGAGTCATGGCTCTACGACGTACTCCTTCTCGACTCCGAACCGGCGATCCTAGACCCGGATGAGCTAGAACTAAGGCCCGAGGAATGCGAGTACACGGAGCTTGACAAAGATAAGCTGTTCATGGAGAATGAGCATATCCTGAGGCAGCTTATAGGTCTCTATGTCCTAACGCATTATAGGAACAGGCCGAATGATGTCGCTATGCTAGCGAACTCGCCGCATCACATGATCCGGGCGCTGCTCTCGCCGAACGGCAAGGTGCTCGCAGCCCTCCATCTCTGTCTCGAAGGCGATCTATCGGATGAGCTGCTACGAGAGATTGAGACCCTGCCAAAGGGCCACATGATACCATCGGTGATAAGCAGATACTATCCATACATGAAGAGCTTTGGGAGGCTTAGGGGCTTAAGGGTCGTGAGGATAGCAGTCCACCCATCACTATGGGGACGAGGCTTCGGCTCCCATATTCTCCAGAAACTCAGCGAGGAGTTCAGGCAGAAGGGCTTCGACTGGGTTGGAGCAGGATTCGGCGCGAGCCCGCAGCTACTACGCTTCTGGTTCAAGAACGACTTCTATCCCGTGGCGATAGGGCCGCTCAGGAACAAGGTTTCCGGGGAATTCAGTGTGATAGTTGTGAAGCCGTTAACCCCGAAGGCTGAGAGATTCGTCGAGGAGCTCGGGAGAGAGTTCAGGCTCAGGTTGATAAACGGCCTCTCGGACCCATACTTCGACATGGATCTTGAGACTGCTTGGATACTATTATCTAAGACAGCCGGCAGCTATAGGCCAAGACCATATTTCAGGGGCTCTCAGAAGATGAGGCTTGAATCCTACCTGAAAGAATATGTAAATTATGAGGGCGCATCCGACGCGATCAAGTGTCTCGTTGAGGCCCACTTCCTATCAACGAAGAACAAGAGGATTGGGCTCTCAGAGAAGGCCGAGAAGCTCCTGATAGCGAAGACGCTTCAGGGGAGAAGATGGGATCAGATAGGCAAGATACTTAAAGAGAAGCCGGAGGACCTAATAAGCCTGATGAGGGAGACGGTCATCAAGCTCTCGGAACATTATCTATAGCCTCTTTCACCAAGAAATTCTTGGCCAAAGCCGTCCTAATGCCTTGGATGAATGATTTACGTGAATGTGCACTGGATGTGATGTACCTCAATAGTCTATGTATGAAACTATAGATTATGGAGGGATGATATTTATTGTGATAACACGAGCTCGTAATGGGCTTTGGATACAGCAACAATCGCGCTAGGAATAGGCTATTTTCTTTCCTTCTTAATGGCGGTAGCTCTAGGTGGAAATGATGCCGCAACACCATGTGATACCTCTGTCGGCGCTAGGGTTATCTCGATTAAGAACGCGCTCATCCTCTTCGCGATCTTCACGAGCATTGGCGCGCTGACGCAGGGATACATGGTAATGAAGACTATCGGCAGGGGCATAGTGCCGGCAATAGACCTGCTCGGAGTCCTAATAACGGTCTCGGTAGCATTCGCATGGATAATGTTCTGTAACTTCTATGGCCTCGAGATCTCCGTCACCCACTCGATAACAGGCGCCGTCCTAGGCTACGGGATCGCGGCTTATGGCCTCGGCCGCGTCAACTGGAGCCTCATGACAAACATAGTCGTGAGCTGGATAGCATCACCCTTATTCGCGATGCTCATGGCATACTCTGTCTACAAGCTTCTAGCGCGCATGATAAGAGAGAAAAACTCGCTGGCCTCAAGGACGATGCCCATTCTTCTCATAGCAGCCCTCTGCTACTCGGCCTACGCGTTTGGCACGAATGATATAGCTAATGCCACGGGCGTCTACGTGACGATAAGCCAGATAGTCTTCGGGGGACTGCCGGAGCAGAACATAATGTTCATCCTCGCGGCGTTTGGGAGCATCGGCGTGGCTACTGGAGGCTTCCTCCTCGGAGCCAGGGTCATCGGGACCGTAGCCTTCAGGATAACTAGGCTCGACCCGGTTTCGGGATTCGCGGCCGAGCTAGCTAACGCCTTCATAGTACACATGTTCACAACAATACCATACATGATCATCGGCTATGGTATACCGATCTCAACATCAATCGCCGGCGTAGGCGCCGTGATAGGAGTCGGCCTCGCCATGTACAGGTCGGCGGGCGTGAATAAGAGGACTGTTCTAAAGCTTTTCATGGCCTGGGTTGGGACCGTCACAGTCACGGCCGCCGCAAGCTACATGCTCTACACGCTCATCGCGCCGGTAACAGGTCCCATACTTGAACCAAAAACTTAATTATAATCAGAGTTAGGGAGATCATGTAAGATCCTCGGAGGTAATGATTTTGGCGTTTAAGGGTCATCCGATGATCTGGCTTGGGAGGAAGCGGGAGCGGGAGATGCTAAAGCTCTCTAAGCTCCACTTCGACAAGGTCGTGGAGCTTACAAAGGCCTTCAAGGAGTATATTGCATTATACTCAAGTTGCAGACCGGAGGAGTATTCCAGCAAGTATCAGATGATATTCGAGCTCGAGAGAGAGGCGGATGAGGAGAAGGAGAGGATAATCTCGGAGGTCTCGAGGGGTCCGTTCCACCCGATTGACCGCGAGGATATAATTAGCCTAGTATTGACCGTTGATGACATCGCGGCAAACCTGAAGTCTGCCACTCGAAGGCTCCTCTACACGGATTCGAGGAATGTTCCTGAGGCTGTTAGAGGTAAGCTAGTGGGGCTTGCGGATCTCATGGTTGAGATAGTCGAGAAGCTGGGAGAAGCTTTTAACGCGCTGATAGAGGGGTCAAAGGATACGCTAAAGCTCGCCGACCTAGTTGAGCGGAAGGAGGAGGAGATAGACGAATTCAGACATGATCTGATTAATGATGTGTTGAAGTGGGGCGATTCCTCCGGGAGGCTTAGCGACGTCTTGATGGTGAAGGAAGCTGTGGAGAATATTGAAACCGCATCGGATAAGGCCGAGGATGTCGCAGACCTCATAAGAAGGATAACTGTCACGAGGATCCCATAGAATTGTTGCCAGTTGCTTCTCCTACGGCTTCCTGTGCCTCCCGGAGCTTGAGAGCATCCTCAACCGCCTTCTTAACAACACTCTCCCCGATCTCCCTGAAAGCCCTAACTCTTAGATTCGAGTAGTCCCAGATTATCCTCCCCTCGGATATAGTGTATGGAGCTTCTATCCTGACTAGATCGCCCTTTGATAATGCGAGATACTTGACGAGGGCCTCATAGAGCACAGAGTTGAGCTCACCCGCCGCCCTCGCGACCTCCTCCTTATCTATCTCCCCGGACTTCACCTTCTGGGAGAGCTGGGCGAAAAGAACCCTCCTAACCCTATTCGCATAGGCTCCCGCGAGGACGACCCCCGTCCTCACAATCTGCTTCTCCTCGGGCCTTCCAGCCCCCTCCATAACCAATATCTAATTATGCTATGCAGACTTATAAGTAATCGAGACCCTCAAGGCGGAAGATTTACATTATACGTGTAAAATCACTCATCTCATGGCCATTCTCGGCGAGAGGGAGAGAAGATATCTCAGGTCTAGGTTCGAGAGGGAGCTCTCCGGCAAAGTTAGGCTCATAGTCTTCACGCAGGAGTTCGAGTGTGAGTACTGCGCGGAGGTCAGGAGCCTCGCGGAGGAGATCGCGGAACTCGATGATAGGATAAGCGCCGAGGTATACGACTTCCAGTCCGATAGAGGGCTCGCGGAGAGGCTTAGGGTGGATAAGATCCCAGCCCTACTCGTCTTCGGGGAGAAGGAGTATGGCGTCAGGTTTTTCGGGATACCAAGCGGATACGAGTTCATGACGCTTGTTGACGACATTATCCAGGTCTCCAGGGGGTTCTCAAGCCTCCCAGCACACCTCAAGGAGAAGGTTAAGCAAATTGATCGCCCAGTCCATATCCAGGTCTTCGTTACGCCAACATGCCCCTACTGCCCGATAGCCGTTAGAACAGCACATCAGATGGCGATAGAGAACATGAACATAACCTCGGACATGATCGAGGTCCTCGAGTTCCCCCACCTCGCCCACAAATACCAAGTCATGGCAGTCCCAAAAATAGTGATCAACGACAAGATAAGCTTCGAGGGAGCACTACCGGAGACACTATTCGTGGAGCATGTTCTCGCCGCTGTGAGGGATTAAGCTTAACAAGGCCCAAGCCAAGATCTTTATGAGTAATGTCCCTCGCAAGAATCCCCGTGAAGATTGAGATAGAGGGTCTTGGCGAGTTGGATGGCGAGCTGATTAGGTTTTATGCACCACTCACGGTCAGCGCTCTCGTCAAAATGCTCCCGATAGGTGGTGCTATAGCCAAATGGGATTACGCAATATACTTTCAGGTCCCGCTTGAGAGGGGGGCGGAGAAGCCCGTGAACCGCGTGAGCGCCGGCGACATCCTCTACTGGCCACCTAGAAGCTGCATAGCACTAGCGTTCGCGGACGTTACTCCGCCAGCCCAGATGATCAAGATCGGCAGATATCGAGCCGACTATGAGAGGATTAAGTTAGCCCAGGTTGGGTCGAGGATAACAATCAGGAGGACCTAGGCAGCCTACTTCTTCTTCGGCTTCTTCGCCTTAACCTCGGCTAGAGCCTCCTTGACCGGCGCGTATATCTTGAGCCTCCTATTCCCGACGACGAGCCTGACGAATCCCTTTCCAGCGAGGTCGCGGAGAACCTGTCTAGCGATCGAGATCCTCACTCCGAATTTGTCCGCCAGTAGATTCGGCGTAACATATGGTTGTTCCCTGAGAAACTCTATGACATCATCGATGGGCGGTGGGATGATGCTGGCGACAGCCTTCTCCCTCGCCTCGGAGACGGCGGCCGCTCCACCCTCCCGCGCACGCGCAGTCTTCTTCTCAAGTTGGCTCATGCTCGGCTTCTTCGGAGGCACAGCCACACCTCCCAGCTGAAGGGGGACGATACCCCCCATAAATATTTTGTAGCGTCCGAGGCAATAGTCTAATCCAGCTGGGCGTCGTAATTATTCTCGGCTTGAGGCTGAAGGACTACCTTGCTCAGAATATTCAGGGTGTTCCGGCGGAGTATCTCCCATCTCATGCAAAGCTGATGGATCGTGTGGCTCTTGTCAGGCTGAGGGAGGAGGTCAAGGGCCTTAAACGCGAGATAGGGAACCTCATCCTCAGATTCTATAACGTGCGGGCGGTATATCTTGTGCGGGGTGTCGAGGGCGTTGAGAGGCGTCCACGCCTCGAGCTCATAGCCGGGGAGCCCATCCGCGAGGTAACCCATCGAGAATATGGCTGCATCTTCAGGCTAGATATCGTGAGGCTCATGTTCTGCCTCGGCAACAGTTTCGAGAGGCTTAGGCTCGCAGGCCTCGTGTCGGATGGTGAGATCGTGGTCGACATGTTCGCCGGGATAGGGCAGTTCACGATCCCGATAACGGTCATCGCGAACCCGGAGAAGGTCTACGCGATAGAAATAAACCCGGAGGCATATGCCTACCTCGCCGAGAACATTAGGCTGAATGGGGTTGAGGATAGGGCTCAGCCGATTCTCGGGGATTGTAGGAGGGTTGCCGAGGAGGAGCTGCGCGGCATCGCGGACCGCGTCATCATGGGCTACTTCTGGGGCACGATCGAGGCTCTCAGCCCAGCCCTAGGAGCCCTCAAGCCCGAGGGGGGAATAATACATTTCCATGACCTCGCGAGAAGAGGTGGTGAGAGGGAGTTCGTCGAGAATGTATTGGAGAGGGCGAGACGGATGGGATATAGGGTCGAGCTCCTAGGGTGGAGGCGGGTCAAGAGCTACTCGAGGACGAGAAACCACGTGGTGATAGATTTCTTCGCGACGCGTATCTGAGTCTTCGGCAAAGCTTATTACCGGTGGATCTGCGGGATAGCAGTGTAATGCCCGGCGGGATTTCTAGGAGGAGGTTCATGAAGCTTCTAGGCGGAGCTGCTGCCGCCATAGGCTTAGCATCACTCGGATATTCGCTGGGATGTTTTAGCGCCGGTGAGAGGGCTACCCTTGGGAGGAGCGTTAGCGGGAAATACTTCACCACCCTCGAGAGGCCGCTGGTATCGCTGGTTAAGGGCCGCGATGTTGATGCAATGGTGAGGAGGGCAATCGAGGCCATCGGAGGGGTCGAGGCGCTTGTGAGCCCGGATTCCAAGGTTCTGATAAAGTCTAATGTCGGCTTCAATAGACTGAGGCCGTAACATCGCCGGAGGTGCTGAGAGCTGTGATAGAGGTTGTCAAGGATGCCGGCCCCAGGGAGATAATAGTGGCTGAGAGCGCCGTCCGCGGCTATAATACATCTAGCAACTTCGAGGCAACCGGGGTAGCTGATGTGGTGAGGGGGCTTGGCGTGCGCTTAGTGGACTTGGATAAGAGTAGCGAGGTCGTCAAGGTTAAGACCTTGGGAAGGCTCCTTGGCGAGGTCAGCATCTTCAAGCTAGCATATGATGCTGATGTCATAATAAGTGTCCCGAAGCTTAAGAGGCACTCTCAAGCAATTGTCACGATCTCCATGAAGAATATGATGGGGATTCTGCCGGGTGATCAGAAGGGCATGTTCCACGTGTTGGGGCTGCAGCAGTGTATAGCCGATCTGAACACCGTGTTCAGGCCGGATCTGGCGATAGTTGACGCGACCGAGGTCATGACGGTCAGCGGGCCGGGGATGGGCAGGATGGTTCCGGGAGAAGCAATTCTAGTGAGCAGGGACCCGGTAGCGCTGGACCTCATAGCAGCTGAATACCTCTTTAGGCTCGAGGGAGATGAGAACCCGCTTGAGACAGCATTAAATGTGCCGCATATCCGGCCGAGCTCGGCATAGGCATAAACGACCCATCGAGAATACGCGTGGTCGAGGAGAAGACGAGTTGACCACACGAAGAGAATTATTCAGGATGATGCTGGGGCTCCTCTTCATCCCATTAGCCGGCGGTTTTCTCTCGATGCTACCGGGCGGAAGGGTAGTGCGGCCCCCGGGCGCCGTAGACGAGAGGCTCTTCCTAGAGCTCTGCACACGCTGTGGAATATGCGTGAAGGCATGCTCCAGTGAGGGGAGGGGCACACTCGAGCCCTGCGGGCTCCTGGATGGAGTGTCCATGATGGGCACGCCCAAGGTCAATCCTCTGAGAGCTCCCTGCGAGTCCCGATATGGGATGTGTGAGGGCAGGCTTCCATGCGTCAGGTCCTGCCCCACAGGAGCCTTGAGATGGATCGAGCCCGAGGAGATAAAGTTAGGATCTGTTAGCTGGAGCCCTGATCGCTGCATCGCGGTTCTTGGGGGCGAGTGCCTGGTCTGCGCTGAAGTATGTCCGGCGCCCGGCGCGATAACCCCGAGAAATGGGATCCCGGTCTTCCATAGCAATAGGTGCGTGGGGTGTGGGCGATGCGTCTACGCATGTCCAGCCGATCCAAAGGCATTAAACCTCATGCCTGAGGGAGAGAGGAGGCATCATTGGGATCGAGCAGGTTTCTCAAGATAAACCTGCTAACGGTCGCGGCGGTCATAGCCGCCTACGTGATCCTAAATTCATTCGGCGTGGCTTGGGGTGGATACTGCCTACTATCCCTCGGCAACATCCTCTTCATCTGCCCGCTGGGCTTTTTCCAGCGCCCAAGCCTTGTTGAGGCCACCACCCACACAACCCTCATAGGCCTAGCGATCACGTTGGCTCTAATCGCGCTGCATGGAAGGATCTTCTGCGGCTGGATATGTCCCATAGGGATAGGACTCCGCCTCCTGAAACACGATAAGGGTAATGGCCGCGGGATAATCCTCGTATTCTCGATAAGCATGGCCTCGATGCTTATCACATCATGGATTCTAGGCTTCCCAATATTCTGCCTCGTATGCCCGATCGGGATCGTGAGCAGGATTATCGCCTCCGCCCTAGCTGGATCACTCGACTTATGGAGCATACTTTGGGGGATAATTATATTCGCGGTGATAACGCTAGTGCTTAGAATACGTAATTGGTGTGGTGGTGTATGCCCGCTAGGCGCTCTCCAAGCACTCCTAAGCCCCCTCAAGATACTGAGGATAAAGGTGAGCAGTAGATGCACGAGGTGCAGAATCTGCGCGAGAAGCTGTCCACTAGGCCTAGAAATACATGAGGACAGGGTGATTGATTACATGAGCTGCACGGCTTGCATGAAATGTATTGCAGAGTGCCCCTTTAAGGCGCTAAAGCCCGCCCTGAGCAGCCCATTATCCTCCATGAGGTCGAGAGGTTAGTTGCTGGATCTCAAGACAATGCTTAGATAATTATGCTTCGGCTTAGATAATTATGCTCGCGGCGTTGGCTATTCTGGGCCAGCGTTCAGCAGCCTCCCTGGCCACGGGCCCCTTGATCTCTGTCGCCTTGAGATCTCCCTCAGGCGTTACTAGGACCGCTGCAGTATCCTCAAACATTATCCATGTTCCATCAGGCCTACGATACGGCTTCCTCTGCCTTATTATCACGGCATGCATCGGCTTCTTCCTAAGGTCTATCGGCCCCTTCTTCACTGTGACCGAGACTAGGTCTCCGACGGCGGCGCATGGATGCCTCCCCCTCCTAGTCTTAATGCCATGTACTTGGATTATTTTGAGGAGCTGGGCTCCCGAGTTATCGGCGCATGGGATGAGAGAGCCCACGTTAATAGTCCTTGGCAGGTCAGGCCTCCTCTCGAGAATTCCTACAGCCGCGACCGCCCTACTCCTCTTGGACATACTGCACCACCTCCCCTAGGATTTCCGGGGCTTTTTAAGGATCACTTCTCCTCAAGCTTCTCAATAACCACGAAGTGGACGGTCTTGCTGAGAGGCCTACATTCCGCGATCCTCACCTTATCCCCCTCCTTGACATCTATGCATGGCGGGAGGTGTGCGGGTATATTGCTCCTCCTCCGCTCATATCTTTTATACTTCCTCACGTAATGGAGATACTCCCGCCTAACGATGATCGTCCTAGTCATCCTCTTCTTATAGACGACCCCAGTGAGGATTATCCCCCTAACCTTCAAGTGGCCGTGGAATGGGCATCTCGGGTCATCGCACTCCCTCTCCGGGGGCTTGACCGGTAGCCCGATGTCCTTTGCAGGCATACTCACACTCACTCTCCTCCTCGAGTCGCTAGCGCTGGCACCGACTCGGAACAGCCTCTTAATAATGTTTCCAGCCCTCCTACCATCTCCTCAGCCTCCTCTTCAGCCTCTCCTCCGGCCTGCCGACAAGAACCCTTCCATCCACAAGGACCTTCTCGCCCGATGGGAGCTCGAAAATGAACCTGTAGGCGTTCTTCGGCAGGCTCACGATCCTGCCATCATCCATCAACATCTTGAGCATGTTCCTCGTCTCGCCCACGATCTCACCGACATGCGTGAATCCTCCCTTCAGGGGCTTAGCCCTGGCCCTCAACCCCAGAAGCTCATGCCTCGCCAAATTTCTCGGCGTAAGCGTCCTAGACCTCATCACGAGGAAACTGGGATTCAAGCAGCTTAAATCTCGATCGGAAGATCACTATTCAAGAGGATTATTGAGGAGCCCGTCGGCTCATATACCATCTGGATAGCTTTGATCTCGAGCCCAGCTTCATGAGCCCTCGTGATAAGCCCGCATAATGCTGGATCCGCCTCATGGTTTAGCTTAAAGCCCTTGACATGGGGGAGGGCTGCGATGAATAGGATGACCGCCCGGCCGCCGCGCTCGACGTGCTCAAGCATCCCCTTCACCTGTCTCACAGCCCTACTTGATGGGCAGTCGGGGTAGGAGGCATAATTGCCGAGCCTTAGAACAGCGCTCTTAAGCTCCAAGAGCATATCACCCAGCTCACAGGACACGAGATAGTCTATCCTAGTCCCAGCTAGAGGGATGTCCCTTCTCAATATCCGGCAGCCCCTGAGCCATGGTACGAGGCCTTGTTTAACGGCCTCCTCGAAAGCCCTTGACTGGAGATGCGTGTCAACGATGGCGGCGAGATCATCCTCTAGGATCGCGAAAAGCCTTCTCGAGAGCTTTCCAGGCCTCTTAACCGGGATGCAGAAGCCCCTCCTCCCGCGCGTCATGTATTCTAGAAGCCTCCCAGTATTCTGGAGAAATGCGAGGCTCTCTCGGCCCTCAGCCTCAACCCTAACAGTGAACCTGTTCAGCCTCTCCAGTATCAAGCACTCCTCAACGCCCTGTAAAGCCAGTAGCTTAGGATATTCCCGGATCGTGGTCAAAGCCTTTCAAGATTGCTCGAGAAGCTTTCTAACACCATCCCTAATTCTTCGGGCATCCTCCTCACTTGGAGAGCCCTTGAACTCGACCGCCCCGACGATCTTGAAGCCGGCGGCCGCCAATTTTTCCGAGAGCCTCCTAGCAACGGCGCCAGCCCATCCATATGATCCCAAGATGAGCACGGGCTTTGGCGGAATCTTCTTGACAATTAGATCCACAAGATTGTCGATTAACGGGTAGACCCCTGCCTCATATGTGGGCGCGGCTAGTATGATGGCCCTCGAGTCAATAGCATCTCCTATAATCTCCGAGAATGGCGGCTGCTCCAAGTCGTTGAACCAGTAGGATGCGGCTCTTCCCCCGAGCCTCTCAACCTCCTCCACCGCGATTCTCGCAGCCTCCCCCATCAACCCGTACATGGAGCCGGAGACAACCAAGATCTTATTGCCATCGGGGTGTCCTTCGGCCAAGCTCCTGTAATAATCTATGATCAGCTGCGGATTCCTCCTCCAGACAAGCCCATGAGCCGGGGCCACAATACTGATATCCAGCTGAAGCCCCTGGAGCTTCTCGATATTCCGGATTATGTGCTGCCTGTAGAATCCTATCACGGTTGCGACATACTTCCTAACACTTGGCAGATACTCCCGGACAACCTCATCATTATCATCGAATATCGTTCTCGGGATCGAGTATCCGCCGAAGGCATCGCATGGTATCAGTATCTTATGGCCCACTAGATAGCTCATCATGGTCTCGGGCCAATGCAGCCACGGCGTGTGGATAAGCCTAATCCTCTCACCAGCTGCCGAGATCTCCTCTCCATCCCTCACCAGCCTGAACTTCGGAGATATCTTGTAGAAGGACCCGATCATGGGCTTAGCGATGGGATGGGCAACTACCTCAGCTCTAAATCCATTCGCCTCAAGAACCTTGGGCAGCGAGCCCGAGTGATCTGGCTCAACATGATGAACAATCACATGCGTAAGATCGCGGGGGCTCATAATCCCCCCAATCACCTCGATAAGATCATCGGCGTAAACAGTCTTCCATCCATCGAATAAAACAGCCCCATCATCCCCGACGAGGAGATACGCGTTATAAGTCACCCTCTCGGGAATGCTCCAGATGCCCTCAAAGTAATTAACCCTCTCATCATCAACCCTCAGCAGATAGAAGCCGCGCTCAATCTCCTGACATAGGATCCTAAGGCTCATACCGCATTGACAGCCTCCTATAAGGGAAAGGTCAAATTACTATGTAATAAAAATTGCGAGAGAAAAAGAAGGGAGTTACTTGGTCTTCCAGAGTCCGTGGATGTTGCAGTATTCTCTGGCTGAGAGCTTCTCAGCCTTGACTGGGAAATCCGCCTCCGGAGCGTCGCCCGGCTTCAGGAACTTTATGTAGATCCTGTCGTCAGCGGTTAGCTCGATCCACTCGATGTAATGCTTCATCTCCATGGGGTGGGGTATTGAGCCGACCCTCACCTTTACCCCGGTCTCGGTCTTCTCTATCACGGGGACATGCTTCTCCATCCCAACATCCTCGGTCTTCTCCTCTAGCAGCTGCATTGGCTGGCCGCAGCATACGAGCGTGCCGACGCTTGGATGCATTACCATAACGATGTTACCGCAGACATTGCACCTGTATACCTGGAGCCTCTGAGTCATGTTATCCCACCACTAGATCTCCTCTAGGAGGCTTGTGAAGAAATCGTGATGTCCCTCCTCATCGGCGAGGATTTTCTCGAAGAGTGTTGCTGTTGTTATGTCTCCCAGCTCCCGCGCCTTCTGGATAATCTGCTTGTACAGCTTTATCGCATATTCCTCATCGCGGGCATCCTGCTCGATCATCTCCTTGAGTGTTTCTCCGACCTTTATTGGATCTGGCTGGGTTGTTGGGATCCCGCCGAGATAGTATAGCCTCTCCGCGATCATCTCAGCATGCTTCATCTCTGTTATCGCGATCTTCTTCAGCTCATCACTAACAGCGAATGCCTTGACGCCCCTCCATTGGACATGCTGCCACATGTATTGGATCGAGACTTGAAGCTCCCTAGCGATCGCCTTGTTAAGTAGGTCAAGGAGCTCCTTGGATGGCATGATGCCCACTACCTGCGTTTCATAGGATTTAAGGCTTCTTGTAGCAGAACCACCAGTCGTAGCACTCGATCTCCTTCGCTTTCGCCCTCTCCAGCCTCTCCTTGGCGGTCTTCTCATCACGCGGCGGTGGTATTATCACCTTGTCCCCAATCAGCTCGTTATTTGGCCAGTTTGCCGGCAGCGCCACCTTCTTCTCATCCGAGACTTGGAGGGCTTTAACGAGCCTTAGGATCTCATCCATGTTTCTGCCGACCTCTTGCGGGTAGTAGAGGATCGCCCTGATAACGCCCTCGGGGTCAATTATAAAGACTGCTCTAACGGTGTTCGTCCCCTTGCCGGGATGAATCATGCCTAGCATGCATGCTATCTTCCCCTGGTCATCGGCGATTATCGGGAACTGTATCTCGACGCCGAGCTTCTCCTTGATCCACTCCACCCATTTTATGTGGCTGAATACTTGGTCTATGCTGAGGCCTATGAGCTCGCAGTCCAGCTTCTTGAACTCCTCATATCTCTTCTGGAATGCTACGAACTCCGTTGTGCAGACGGGCGTGAAGTCGGCTGGATGCGAGAATAGCACGACCCACTTTCCCTTATAGTCATCTGGAAACTTAATCACGCCATGCGTTGTCTGGGCTTCAAATCTCGGAACCTTTTCTCCCAATAACGGAATACGAACTTGCTCCATTTCCACCACCTCACTTCGCATTACGTATATATTATGGTCGAAACCATAAATTTTATGGTTCGAATATCGAACCAAGACCTCATAAGGCTACTCATGGAAAACGCCCGGGCATCTTACGTCGAGATAGCCGAGAAGCTCGGCGTCTCGGAGGCCGCAGTGAGGAAGAGGATCAAGCGCCTCGAGGATCTCGGCGTGATCAGGAGATACACGATTGATTTAGATCCTAGGAGGCTGGGCTATGAGGTGCTGGCGATAATAGGGCTGGACGCGGAACCCGAGCATCTACTCAAGGTTATGGAGGGGCTGAAGACCAGGGAGGAGGTTGTGAGACTCTACTTGACAAGCGGCGACCACATGCTCATAGTAGAATGCTGGTTCGAGAACTCGCAGGAATTCTCAAGCTTCATCAAGGGCCTTGAGTCGAGGGAGGGTATTAGAAGAGTCTGCCCAGCAATAGTCCTAGAAAGACTCAAGTAAATAGTTGGGGATATCTTTCCAGGTGCGGGGCGGCTAAAGCTTAATCCCTCTTTCCCTAAGTATCGTGAGAATTCTCGCGATTCTTCTCCTAATGTTTCTTATCTGGGCAGTCTTTTCCAACCCTCCACCCGCGACAGTCTTACTTCTGATTAACACGAGCTCCGCCCGGAGCCTGTCGAGCTCGCTTATCAGCTCCTCGCTACTCTTCTCCCTCAGCTCCTTCACTTCCCTCACCAACCTCAACCACCTCCATCTTACCCGGCTCCGGAGCAACCACCTTTATCTCCTCCGGCATCGGTGCGTCGGGCGGGTAGATCTTCACCTTTACCCCATATACACCCGGCTTTAACAGTATGGAGGCCTTCCCAACCTTGACATACTTCAGCGCCGGGTCGCCGGACTTCGGCATAATCCCAGCCGTATATTTCTCGGTCCTATGCCTCGCGGAGGTAAGCTTACCACTTATCTCTATCTCGACCCCACGGGCTCCAGCCTCCATAATTCTTCTCAAAGCCCAGAAGGCAACCCTCCTATGCCTAACACCCCTCTCCAAGGCCTGCGCGATCCTATAGGCCATAACTTGTGGGTTGAGCTCCGGGACCTCTATCTCGGCAACCGTGACATTCGGGTTCTCGACACCAAACCTTTTCTCAAGCTCCTCCGTTATCTCCTTGATCGTCCTCCCCCTCGGGCCTATAACCCTGCCGGGCCTCATAGCATAGATAGTAACTCTAGTACCCATGGGCGTAAACGTTATATCAACTCCCCCGAAGCCGGCATCCTTAAGCTTCTCTGCAAGATACTCGTAGATCTCAGCCTTCTTTATCTTGCTGGATAGAATGTTCTTGATCGCCGACATCTCAGCGCCTCACCTCCCCTACAACCTCAATATGAACTAGCTGTTTGTCATAGGGCGTGGCCCTCCCAAAAGCCCTAGGCATGAACTTCCTAATCCTCCTAGCCTTATGAGCGGCTGCATGGACTATGACTACCTCATCCGGGTCTAGTCCCTTGAAATCCGCGTTAGCCTCCAAGCTCTCCAAGAGCTTGAGCATGTGCTTGGCGACCTTAACCGGGTAGCCTCCAGCACCCTTAGTCTCGGCATGATGCGCCCTATTCTTCTTATATCTGCGATAGGGTATCATCCTCCTCATAGCTATAACATCCTCCATGAGCTTCTTCGCCTCCGGTATCGTCAGCCCTATAATCGCCTTACAAACCTCTCTAGACCATTTCGGAGATACATCAATCTCCCTCAAGCTCGCCTTGACAGTTCTCGTCTCATCCAGCTCCTTAACCGAGTAAGACCAGTGAGGCATGCGAAGCACCCTTTAAGCCTCTTCCCGCAAGCCCCTTTCAAGACCTCTATTTAATCTTTGAACAGGCCTCACAAAAGTTCCTCGTAAAGCTTTATGCATAACGCGATTTTATAAGAAAGCTTTAAGCCGGGCCCCTCAGACAAAATCAAGCCGTGAAAGTCGCGGAGCTACTATTTCCCCAAGGACCGTTGTCATCTCTGGAGTTCCGCGATAAGGTTCTGGAGGTCTTCCGGAAGGCCGGTCTATCGAGCGATCTAGAACTGGGCCTAATCACGAGAGAGCATCTCGAGGCTCTTGCATTTTTCTCACTTGAGGAGCTTGAGCCAGAGGAGCGGCGGAGATTCTTCACACTCCTAGCAGGGCTTCTAGAAGAGGAGGGTAATGAGCTCTACAAGATCTTCGAGCCCAAAATAATCATAAGGAAATCCAGCGATCGGAGGAACTTCCAAGAAGTCGTGTCCGGCGTGGACTTGAGGAGCGCAGAGCTTGAGGCTGATAGATGCCTCAGGTGCAGGGTTCCTAAATGCGTTAACGTGTGCCCGGTGAAGTTCCCCGTGCCAGCCTTCCTAAAGGCTGTCGCGAGTGGAAGGCATGAAGCAGCGTACAAAATCTCCCTAGCTATATATCCGACGCTTGGAATATGTGGGAGAATATGCGATGGATTTTGTGAGCAAGCATGTACTCTTGGACAAATATGCGGCAACTCGCTCAAGATTAGAGCTATGAAGAGGGCGGTCGCCGATAACATGCAGAAAGTTTCTGGATTAATTGATCTACCGAAGCCTAAGTCGGGATCAGGGTTTAGAGTCGCTGTGATAGGATCTGGCCCAGCTGGGCTCACAGCGGCATATCATCTGAGGCTTATGGGCCATGATGTCACCATCTTTGACGCGGGGGAGAGGCCTGGGGGGAGGCTTGCCGATTCGATACCCGAGTTCAGGCTACCCTTACAAGTTGTTGAGAGGGAAGTTGGAATATTGAGGATGCTTGGCGTGGAGTTTAGAATGGGGGTTGAATTCGGCCGCGACCTAACGATCGATGATCTCTTCAAGCAGGGCTATAGAGCGGTCTTCATAGCGACGGGCGCTGGCAGGTCAAACATCCCTCAAATGAAGGGGGTCGAGTTGGAGAGCGTTCACGCCGCGCTGGAGTTTCTGAAGCTGGTCAAGGAGGGGAGGCTTAGATCCATGTCGGGTAAGGTCTGGGTTATAGGCGGGGGCAACACGGCGATAGATGCTGCTCGAACAGCCCTTAGGCTAGGAGCAGAATCTGTCAGGATAATGTATCGGAGGAGTATGGAGGAGATGCCTGCTAGGAGGGAGGAGATTGAGGAGGCCCTCGATGAAGGAGTAGAGATAATGTTCCTCACTCAGCCGATAGAGCTGATAGGTGAGGATGGCAGGCTCCGAAAAATAAGATGTATCAAGATGATGCTCGGGGAGCGGGGGCCTGATGGGAGGAGAAAGCCCGTGCCACTAGAGGGTTCTGAATTCGAGGTCGAGGCCGATCACGTGATATTTGCGACCGGTGAGCGCCCCTCAACCGAGTGGCTCTCGGAACGGGATGGCATAGAGCTAATGGAGGATGGGAGGATAAAAGTGAATGAGAGGCTTGAGACCAGCAGGCGCGGCGTCTTCGCTGGGGGAGACGTTGTTAGAGGACCATCGCTCTATAGCGTGGCCTCGGCTGATGGGATGAGAGCTGCCAAGGAGATTGACCGTTACCTGAGAAGCCTATCTTCCTAGCGATACTCGAGGACGACCATGACATGATCGCGCTCATATGGCTCGAGTGATATGACCTCGATCGGCTTAAACCCATTCTTCTCGAGGATCTCAACCTCCCTCCTATAGATTATCTCGGGCTCTTGGACGCTGTCGATGCTCCTTGCCTTGACGGCTAGGTATCCATGCCCCCCGCTCTTAAGCATGAGCCTAGCATTGTCCGAGAATAGCTTCGCCTGCTCTGGCTGGGCCACGTCGCAGTAGATCACGTCAACCTCGCCAACGATGGGCGCATAGGTCTCCGGCTTCCTAGCATCGCCAAAAATCGGAACCACGTTCATCCTCCTATCCGAGACATTACGCTTGAACTGTATCATGACCCTGGCCGCGAACTCGACCCCATATAGCACGCCCCGCTCCCCTATTATATCGGAGACATGGCTTGAGGTGGTTCCAGTCGCGGTTCCGAGATAGAGGACTCTCGAGCCAGGCTTTATGAACATGTTATCCATACCCTTTATTATTGCCGCGGCCAGCTTGCTCCGATAAGGTATCCAGCTACGATACTCCTCGCCCCTAACCCTGTAAAGCTTCTCACCATAAACTTGGACGCCTGGAACTAGATTCTTGGTCGCCAGCACCTTCTCCCCCTCATCCCTTATCCAGTAAACCCCCTCGAATCTCTCATGTGGAGTTAGCTCCACCATGCTCCCTTACCACTCTACATCGTATACGGCTTCATAATTATCTTTCTCCCGTTAGAGGACCGTCACGCTCTTGGCGAGGTTTCTCGGCTTATCTGGATCCAGCCCCCTCTCCAGCGCCAGGTAGTATGCTAGGAACTGGAATGGGATGACGTAGATTATCGGGCTCAGGATCTCGTGAACCTTTGGAAGGCCGAGCCACCAGTCCACATTCTCCCTAAGCTCGTTATCGCCCTCGGTTCCAACACAGTATATCTTGGCACCTCGAGCCTTCATCTCCATAATATTCCCCAGTATATGCTTCCGAGTAGAGTCTGATGGGGCTATGAAGAATACGGGATACCCATCCTCGATGACGCTTATCGGCCCATGCTTGCTCTCTCCAGCAGGGTATGCTATGCAGGGGATATAGCTGAGCTCCATCACCTTAAGCCTCGCCTCTAAGGCGGTTGCATAGCTTATCCCCCTCCCGAGGAAGAAGATGCTCCGCGCGTTCGCGAGCTCCTTTGCGAGATCTCGCATAGGCTTATCCGAGATCGCGAGGGTCTTCTCGACGAGCTCCGGGAGCTTCCTAAGCTCCTCCTCGAGCTCATCTATCTCGTATTGTGCGAGCTTTCCCCTCTTCCTTGCTAGGCGGAGGGCTAGCTGGGCGAGGACTGTGAGCTGGGCCGTGAAGGTTTTGGTCGCGGCGACCCCAATCTCCGGCCCGGAGTTCTGGAGGACGTATGCCCTCGACACCCTCGTCAGGGTTGAGCCCACGACATTTGTGACCGCGAGTATCGTCGCGGCCGTCATCCTAGCATGATCAACCGCCGCTAGGACATCAGCGGTCTCCCCCGACTGGCTCACAGCCAATATGATCGAGTCTATGCCTATGGATCTACCATAGTTCTCTATGAACTCCGAGGCTATCACGGGGATCGTGGTCAGTCTAGCGATCTTCGAGAACATGTATGATGCGGCTATGCATGCGTTATGGGATGTTCCAGCCGCGAGGAGAAACACATCCCTACCACGGTCCAAGAACTCGGTTAAGAGGTCGAGATATTTCTCCTGCGCCTTGAGGGCCTCCCTAACCGTTTGAGGCTGCTCATATATCTCCTTCAACGTGAAATGTGGATAGCCAGATCTCTCCGCCTCCTCAATAGTCCACGTCAACTCTATTATCCTCTTATTGATCTCAACCCCGGAGTCGACCTTGAAGACCCTGACCTCTGAAGGTGTTATGTATCCCACCTCACCATTATCGATGAATATTGCTCTACGCGTATGCTCAATGAATGCGGCCACATCGCTCGCGATGAAGTTCACGCCATCCCCAAGCCCGATTATGAGCGGAGACTCATTTCTCGCGAAGACAATTTTATCCGGCTCCCTAGGCGATATAATGGCGAGCGCGTAGCTCCCCTTAAGCCTCTTGACCGCGGCGATTGTTGACTCTAGAAGGCTCTTCCCAGCCTCCAGCCCCTCCTCTATCAGATGGGCGATAACCTCAGTATCTGTCCTAGATCTAAAGAAATGCCTCCTATCAATGAGCTCTTCCTTTAGCTCGAGGAAGTTCTCTATCACGCCATTATGAACTACGGCCACAAGCCCATCACAGTCAATATGTGGGTGAGCATTAACTTGGCTTGGTGCGCCATGGGTGGCCCATCTAGTATGAGCTATTCCTATGGATCCCGGAAGATCATCCAAGTTCAGCCTAGCATGTATCTCATCTATCTTCCCCGAGTCCTTTTTCAGATGTATCTTTCCATCATGTATTGTCGCGACTCCGGCTGAGTCATATCCCCTATACTCAAGCCTCATGAGGCCTTTACGGAGTATGGGCGCTGCGCTTCCATTCTTTAAGGCGCATCCTATGATCCCGCACATCGCTCTCAATGACCCAAGAAGCTTATTTCTTCTCTTAAAATCTTATCATGTTAGAAAATCTAGAACTTTGGTGAAGAAGCGATAATGGATGGGATGGGGTGGGCTGGCTGACGTATTCTCGCAGCCATAAAGGCCGCAGAGAAAAGCCTTAAAACCATCCATGGATTCATTAATCCTCCATGGTGGGATAACCATCCTAACCTTACCGACCCTTATGGCTCTTACTACCAGCCAGCCATCAAATTTGTTATCACTAGCTATGTCAAAACGTTTTCAGCACCTTGTAAGAATTAATTAAATAATTCTAATTTGGGTATTGCCTGCCTCTTTGGCAAATAGAGGCCTTCTCACGAAAAACTACAGACATTACTTCTATCCTATTGAGTTTGGATAACAGGAAGATAGTCAGGCCAGGTGTAGTAAAGATCAAGAGGGGGCTAGACTTCAAAATGTTTAAAATGTTTACTCTACTAATCCTAGAGATCCGGGAGAGATCATTATATCGAGAGGACATCTACCTTATAGATCCATAGGTAGAAGTGTAATCCTAGAAACCTAAGCGGAAAATAAAAGACTTTTTTGAAACGGTTAGGGTAAAGAAGAAGTTATCAAAAACTTTTCCCTTTCCAACCGAATTTTGTTTTTATCATTCTAGAGCTTCCTAGGTTAAGCTCTCCAAGGAGTAGAATCACTAATCCGCTCCCAAGTATCCGGCGAAATAAACCTGTCCTACAGCTGCTCCACCATCCCCAGGCGGGATCATCCTATTTACGTGAATCCTGAACCCTGAGGCTCTTTCTATGGCTGAGAGGATTACATGGTTGACAGCGGCACCTCCTGAGACGTATATAGCCTTGACTCCAAGCTCGCGGGCCTTCTCAGCGGCGACGGCCCCAAGACAACTCCCCAAGATATACTGCGCCGTGTAAGCTATATCATGTCTAGAGTTGTTGTCGAGGCTCTCCACTATGGCCCTCATGATCTCGCCAGTCATTATTGTGATCGCATCGCCCTTCTTGGAGACGAAGTCATCCGATGGATTACTGATTATCAGCCTCCCGCCATAAGACGCCTCCTCAAGCATTATCGCCGGCTCGCCCTCATATGTCCTCTCGAGGCAGAGTGTTAGGAGGGCTGAGACGCTATCAAGAAATCTTCCAGTACTTGATGTCATAGGCCCTCTTCCCCGCCTTATTTGGGCTAGGACCGCCTCAAGCTCTCTAGACCCATGCTTGAACCCTCTCAGGAGGCCGCGCCTCCGGATGAAGGACCCGACCTCATCAAGATCCATGAACTTGGATAGTATTGAGGCGAGCATTCTGACGGGCCTATAGGCTGCTAGGTCGCCGCCCGGCATGAGCGAGTAGTCTAAGAATCCGGCGCGCTCGAATACTCCATCAGCCCATGCTAGGATCTCGCCTCCCCAGATCGCTCCATCGAGCCCATAGCCGGCTCCATCAATCATTATTCCCACGGCGGGCTCATCCAGGTCATGGCCTACCTCAGCCATAACCGATGCGAAGTGGGCGATGTGATGCTGAACAAGCTTAAGCTCGAGCCCCTTACCGGATGCGTATTTCTCCGCAGCCCTCCTTGAATAATAAGCTGGATGGAGATCCGCCGCGACGACTGGCCTTCTCTCAATTAAGCCATAGCATTCTGAGAGGAATTCGAGGTTGCCGACATGCTCCTCGAGCACCCTCGGATTATCCATGTCGCCCGAGTAGGGTGCCAAGATTATCTTATCATCAAACCCTATTGCGCCATTAGTCTCGAGATCGCCCCCAAAGGCTATCACGG
Source organism: Candidatus Wolframiiraptor gerlachensis (assembly GCA_021323375.2). Classification (GTDB taxonomy): domain Archaea; phylum Thermoproteota; class Nitrososphaeria_A; order Caldarchaeales; family Wolframiiraptoraceae; genus Wolframiiraptor; species Wolframiiraptor gerlachensis. The sequence continues at coordinate 60,130 of JAJPCT020000018.1, forward strand.
GCCTCTTAAGGGGATGCTTGAGCTTCATGATCCTCGGGGCATATCCCCTCCCATATCTCAGGATCACCGGACCGCCATGAGTCGGCCTAACAACCGAGTCATCAACCCTATGAACTATTTTCCTATTATGCGTCAGGATATAGTCTACTATGCTCGTGAGCTCTTTTAGCCTCGAGTCATCGCTTATCATGGGGTCTCCATGCACGTTCCCGCTCGTCATTACTAGGAACTTGTCCCTTGTCTCCATAAGTAGAAGGTAGTGGAGGGGCGTATATGCGAGCATGAGCCCGAGGCTTCGAAGGGATGGGGCCACATAGTCGGAGACCGGGCAGTCCTCCCTCCTCAGCAGGATTATTATCGGCTTGATGAACCCCGTGAACAGGTCGATTAGGTCCTCGGGGATCTCGACAAGCTTCTCCGCGACCTCTAGGTTGAGCGCCATTATTGCGAAGGGCTTTCTAGGCCTCCTCTTCCTCCTCCTAAGCTCCAAGACAACCTCATCATCGCTCGCGAGGCATGCTATATGATAGCCGCCAATCCCCTTTACCGCGACAATCATCCCCTCGTCAATCAGCCTCGCAGCCTGCTTCACGGGATCATCGGCTTCAACTCTCTCAAAACTCCTATCTAGAAGGGATATTCTGGGGCCACATCTAGGGCAGCTTATCCCTTGAGCATGATACCTCCTCTCATTCCAGAGATCATTATACTCGCTCAAGCACTCATCACATAACGGGAAATCCCTCATCGCCGTATTCTCCCTATCATAGGGCGGCTTGTAGATCATTGAATACCTGGGCCCGCACCAGGCGCAGCTATTAAACGGGTACCTATACCATCTGCTCGCGGGATTCACCACCTCTCCGAGGCAGTGCTCGCAGGCGGCAAGATCCTGAGGAATCTCGGATGCTATGATCCTCTCAATGCCGCTCTCAAGTATGATGAAGTCTTGGAGGCTGGAGGGCTTCACCTCTTCAACCTTTACAATCTCGAGCTTGGCTGGTGGGGGACGTCTCTCCATGAGTAGCCTGAGAAACTCGCCTACACGACCCTCCTCCTCCGACTCGACAAATATCTCAACCTCCCCGCCGCCGAGGTTCCTCACATAGCCTCTCACGCCGGTGATCTTGGCTATCCTCCTGACGAATGGCCTGAAGCCGACACCCTGAACCATTCCAGTGACATATATTCTCAGAGCCTTCATGGAGGCGCCAGAAAGATGAAGGGGTTCGGAGAATAAAAACTAGATCGCGCCACTTACTCCCTGACTATCCTCAGCTTGATGGCGTGAACAGAGCATGAGATACATGGATCATAGTTTCTTATCGTAGTCTCTACTATGTGTTGCGCCTTTTCCGGGGGCCCACTCAAGATAAGATCCCCGACCTTGAATATGTCCTCCTCCATCGCGGCATAGTTCTGGGTTGTTGGCGGGACTATGTTCGCGTAGAGTATCCTACCCCTCTCATCTATCCTATAGCGGTGGTATAGCATCCCCCTCGGGGCCTCGACTATCGCAGCCGCCTCACCAGCCCTGACAACCGCCTCAATATATGGAGCATGAGGTTCTGAATATTCCTCGATGAGCCTCCCTATCTCGATTATCGAGTGGAGGTTCTCGGCAGCCCTTGCCACGATGCTCTGATAAGTATTCTTGAGGGGGGCTTTGTATCCAGCCTTTTCTAGGATATCTTTAACCTCCGGCGCTAGGAGGTCGTAGTTTAGGTTGAACCTTGCGATGGGCCCGGTGATATATGACCTGCCATTCCTCAACCTGTAATGCAGGCCTGTGGAATACTTCTTCTGCTCAACAATGATGTTATCCTCGAAGGAGTCTTCCGGGAATTCCCAGCCCAAGTTGTTAGCAACCACGCCCTCGAGTATCGGGTACTCCTTCTTCCCCTTGAGGGACATAATGACCATGTCATACTCGATGTCCGGCAGATCTAGGTTTAGGATGAACTCGAGGAGCTTCTCGCCCTTCTTCCTAATCTCATCATAGTCGCGGGCCAGAGGTTCGAGCTCCTCTCTTCTTATGATCCTGTATAGACCTCCAACCCTGAAGCCTATCGGGTGGATTGCGCGGCCCCCAATTATCTCTATTGCCCTATTACCCCAGCTCCTCACGGCGATGGCGTCCCTGACAAAGTCCGGGTAATCCCTCGCCATCTCGAGAGCGGAATGATATCCTAGGAAGTCCGGCGCATGGAGGAATGCGAAGTGCAGAACATGGCTCTCGATCCACTCGCCGTAGAAGGCTATCTTTCTAAGGATCTTTATCTCCTCTGGGATATCTATTCCGAGGATCTTCTCCATGGCCCTGCAGGCCGCAAAGATATAGGCGAGAGGACATATGCCGCAGATCCTCGCTGTTATATCAGGCGCCTCAAGATAAGGTCTTCCGCGGAGAAATGCCTCAAAGAACCTCGGAGGCTCGAATATGTTGACCTCGACATAGTCTAACTTGCCATTCTTCACTCTTACCCAGACTCCTCCCTCACCCTCGACCCTCGCCAGCTGGCTGACCTTTATCTCGAAACTCTTACTCTCGCTCATACCTCTCCAGGAACCTCCTAATAGGATCAGACCAACCTGTAAAGCCTCTCAACCTAAGAATAACCTCCTCCTTTGGAAGGCCTATCTCCTCAAGCCTCCTAGCAAGCGCGTCGGGCTTCGGATCTATCATGGGGCCAAAGCATCCATAACATCCGCGGCCATAACTTGGGCAGAGGGCGCCGCATCCTTCAACCATTATCGGTCCAAGGCATGGAATCCCCCGGGAAACCATCACGCAGACATTCCCCCCTCTCTTACACTCTTGGCACAAGCTCTCAAGCCTATGATAAGGCCTCCTACCAGTCAGCACCTGCTTCAAGACGCTGAAGAGCTGAAGCTCATTCACGGGGCATCCACTAACCTGATAATCCACCCTTATGTGGTCGGATACTGGCGTGGACTTCTCGAGGCTATTAATCCACTCCGGCTTCGGGTAAACCTGCTTGACAACATCCTGATAATTCATCCAGTTTCTCAACGACTGGATGCCGCCATAGACAGCGCAAGTGCCTATCGCAATCACGATCCTCGAATTTTTCCTAATCTCCTTGACCAGCTCAACCTCATGCGGCGTTGAGACTGATCCCTCGATTAACGCGACGTCATATGGCCCCGGATCGATTCTGCTACTGGCCTCGAGGAAATACGCTATCTCGACCTTCTCAATTAGCGAGAGTAGGTTTTCTCCCAGATCTATCAGCTTATCTTGGCACCCACTACATGACGAGAACTTGAAAACCGCTAACTTTGCTTTCTTATTATTCCCGCTCATATCTCATCCACCCAGAAATACTTCTTAATTAGCCAGTATGGGAATACGGGGCCATGTCTGCAGACGAAGTAGGGGCCCACTTGGCAGTGGCCGCAAAGCCCGATCCCGCACTTCATCCTCCTCTCTAGGGAGAAGTAGATCTGATTCTCCTTAAACCCGATCTGCTCAAGAGCCTTAACGGTGAACCTCATCATTATCTCGGGGCCGCAGACGAGGGCTATAGTCCTCTCGACATCTATCCTCGCCATCGGTATAAGCTCTGTAACAACGCCGACATGATACCTCCAAGTCTCATCAGGGTGATCGACGGTAAGGAGGAACTCCGTATTCGGTATCTCCCTATACCGGTCGAACTCATAGCGGTAGAGTAGGAGGCTGGGAGTTCTCGCTCCATAAAGTATCGTTAGCTTCCCATACTTCCCCCTATTCCTTTCAACCTCTAGGATGACTCCCCGGAGTGGCGCTAGCCCAATACCGCCAGCCACGATGAGCACATCCTTTCCAGCGAGCTTCTCGATTGGCCAGCCCTTACCATAGGGCCCCCTTATGCCAACCAAGTCGCCCTCACGCATCTTAAACAGGTAATCGGTCAATGCTCCAACAGATCTTACAGTCTGAACTAGGATCCCATCCTCCAACCCGCATATTGAGACGGGGGCCTCACCCACGCCTGGAACGTATACCTCGGTGAATTGCCCCGGCTTAGGCGCCTCAACGAGGCCCCCCTGTACTCTGAAGTAGAATGTCTTGGTATCTGGGGTCTCGGGGACTATCTTGACGATCTCGGCCCTAACCGGCACCATCGGAGTCCTGACTACCTCCTGCACCTCGTCTCCACCTCCTTCACCACATCTCTCACAACTTGCCTAAGATCTATTCCTGCGGGACACCAGGTTATGCACCTGCCGCATCCCACACATCCAAATGTCCCGAACTGCCTGATCCAATACACGAACTTGTGGAGAACCCAGTGCCTATACCTAGCGTAGAGGCTTTTCCTGAAGTGCCCCCCAGCGACCTGAGCATAGCTATAGCTATGGCATCCATCCCAGATCCTAATCCTCTTCGCGGATCCATCAAGCTCTGGCTCATCAATAACATCAAAGCAGAAGCATGTAGGGCATACCATATTACAATTAGCACAGCCGAAACATCTCTCAGCAATCTTCCTATAAACCTCCGAGTCTAATCCCATCTCGAGGGTCTCAGGAAGATTTTCCAGAGTGAACTCCGCTCGAGCCTTCTTAGACGCATCCAGCATGAGGTTTCTGAGGAAGTCAACCTGTTCATCCTCGGCAGGCCTGAGACTGAGCTCGCTGAGTATATCCACCCCGAGATCGCTCCCCGGCTGGAAGATTACAACGCCGCTGCCAACCCTAGTATAGGCCACATCGAATCCCTTGAAAGCAAACGGGCCCGTGCCCATGGTCGCGCAGAAGCATGTATCTCCAGGCTCCACGCAGTTCTCGACGATGAGAAGAAGGTTCTCCCTAACCTTCCGATAATACTCGTCTCCCAGCTCGCCCTGAACACCATCCATGACATTTATCGCAGCAAGATCACAAGGCTTTATACCGAAAAAGGCCGTCTTGTAGAACTCGAACCTCGGATATTCCACGCTCAGATCAGGCCTAATGATAAATAGGAGTAGCTCTGGGGGGTATAGGAACCTCTTTGGCGAGTCCGGGCCATGCCTGAACCTGCCGCCATTATTGACAACGCGATAATATCCAGGAGCCTGCTTATCCCCATAGCCATATGGGATCTCATTGAAATCATTTAATTGCTCAAGCCTTATGACGGAATTCACGAGCTTGGGCCCTATGACCCTATAACCTCTAGAAACCGCCACATTGAACAGCGACTTAAGGTCATCTTCCACACCGGAGTAGACCGACCCCCGGAACAACACTTGATCTGCGAAGATCATAAAATCGTTATAATTTTAACCTTTCTAAAGAAAGCATTAGCCTCATTATGGAGAACCAGCTCTAGTTAAGTTTTGAGGTTGGAGGGGCTTTCGCGCGTTTTACCTGTTGAAGTTCTCCCGAATTCAGGTTGCTGTCAATTTTCCAAGTTTATTCAAGCTAACGCTTCCCACATTGACGAGGCTTGGATTCAGCTTAACACTCATGTCTATTATGATCTCTGCAATCTCGGCTGAAAGCTCGGCCTGCCTCTTCATACTCCATATAAATTGCGTGAAGTTGGGTCAAAGCACGCTCACATCGCATTTAACCGATCTATACCTTAACCTATCGATAATTTCATTTTCGCCGAGTTCTATATCCTCGAGATATCTTCTTATCGCCTCGTTGGCCAGCCTAATATCCTTTGAAAATATGGCTCTTATGGCCTTTTCACGAATATTCCGGCAACGTTCATAATATTCCGTAAGTTTTTGAAGTGTCTCCTTATCAAGTTCCACCTCGCAGGTCAGTATTTTTAGAACGCTCTTGGCGCCGAGCTTGGATAAATCGGCCATTCTTTCAAGGCAGTAGCCCATTATCGCGAGGAAAGATATCTCCAATGGTTGTGTTATCCCTAGATTCTCGGCAAAATTCCTCTTCTTATGAGCGGTTGAGAGGGCTCTGGAGAATAGATAGTAGAGCTTATTTACCTCCTCATCCCTCAATATCACCATCTTAGCTAGTTCGCGATTCCCCTCAATAAACGCCCTGAAATACTCCTCCTGCATGGATGAGACCAAGTTACAGATCCTCTCTAGAATTGAATAGATTGAGGACTTAAGGACATCTACTATACATTGTAGCACGACGTGCTGCTCAGTCTCATCCATTACAGAGACCCCTGTCAGCAATTTTAACGCCTCCCGGATCTCCTTGATATGCCTATAGCTTAAGCGAGTTTTTGAGATAATCTCGATCATGTCGACACCGGCAATATAGCTCGCAACAATCAGCCTGTTTAGAAGCCCGGGCTGATCGCATAGATCCGCATTTATCCTGCAGGCTTCAAGGGTATGGTCTGCGTCCGATTTAGCGGGCCACAATCTTAACGAACCATCATTATATTCTTCGATAACTATGGCGTCCCCCTGCTTAAGACCATGCTCCCTAACCCACCAGTAGGGTAAGGAGATTGTTAAAGTGCCCTTACCAACACGCTGTATCTTACGCTGCTCCATGAAATCCCCCAGTAAAATAGCATAATTTTCGCTAGATAAGATTTATTGTCCGAGGCCTAGGAGAAATTTAGGGTAAATACCTTATATACTGGAATATTTTTTCTATTTCTCTAGGTATATATCAAGCTGGTTTGGTAAATGCTTGGGGTAAAATGAGTGGGAAGATATGTTCCGGCAATCTGATCGAATCTCTCCAAAGAATTCAAGAAAAGCAAGGATTCTTGCCGAGAGACTCATTAATAAAGCTTTCCCGGGATACGCGGAGCCCTCTAAGCAGGATATTCGGTGTAGCGACATTTTACCACCAGTTCAGGCTGGAACCGCCTGGAAAAGTAACGATTGCTGTTTGCATGGGGACTGCATGCCATCTTAGGGGGAATGCTGAGAACTATGAATTTCTAAGGAGATTCTTGGGTATACGGCCCGACAGATCGACGAGCGATGATGGCCTATTCTCCTTGGAGAAGGCTAGATGCTTTGGCTGCTGTAGCCTAGCCCCAGTGGTGAAGATCGGTGATATGCTCGTCGGCAAGGCCACGCCTAGGGAGCTTCAAAAGGCGATCTCCCGCGTTAGGGAGTCGATTCTGAGGGAGGAGGCTGCTCGCGGGGCTGGGGGTGGTAAGACATGATGAGGCAGGAGTACTGGACATTAATGGATCCATGTTGCGATTATTGTCTTCATTCTCGGGACAATCCTTGCGCGAAGTATGTTGTCTGCAGAATGCGCGGGCCATTCTGTCACAGGAGTGTGGAGTGTAGGGAGAAGAGGCAGCGGAGGATCAGGGAGGTGCTTTACGGCTCGCAGGGCGTTAGAATTAATATCGGTGCATCGAGCTGCGGCTTGGCTGCTGGCGCCGAACGGGTCCTCGAGGCCGTGAAAGATGGTCTCAGATCAATGGGCGTGGAGGCGGAGGTTTCCGCGGTGGGCTGTCTGGGATTATGCTTCATGGAGCCCTTCATCGAGATTCAGAGCGAGGATGGTCCATCTCCGATCTATGGCTATGTATCGCCCGAGAATGTTGGCGATATTCTTGCCAGGTATTTTGAGGAGGGGAGCGTGGATGGCGCATTCGCGATCAGGAAGCGCACGGGCAGATTCAAGGACGAGGATAAGGTCCCCCTCTTGGATGAGCTTGATGTCTGGAGGAAGCAGGTGAAATGGGTTTCTAGAAACTGTGGTGTGATTAACCCGGAGTCGATCGAGGAGTATATTGTTACAGGCGGTTATGAGGGGCTTTCAAGAGCGCTGACGATGAGGCCTGAGGAGGTTATCGAGGAGATTAGGCTGGCGGGGCTTAGGGGTAGAGGTGGAGCCGGGTTCCCAACATGGCTCAAGTGGAAGATATGCCGCGAGCAGCCATCAGAGGAGAAGTATGTCATCTGTAATGCTGATGAGGGTGATCCGGGGGCTTTCATGAATAGGCTCTTGGCGGAGTCTGATCCACACAGGGTGCTGGAGGGCATCATAATAGCTGGATACGCGATAGGCGCTTCTCAGGGCGTGATTTTTGTCAGGGCGGAGAAGCCCCTGATGGCTGCCAGGCTTGAGAAGGCCGTGGAGGATGCTCGCCGATGGGGGCTTCTGGGCGAGAATATCCTCGGATCGGGATTCAGCTTCGATGTGAGGGTGATGAGGAGTGCTGGGGCATTTGTATGCGGGGAGGAGACGGCTATGATAGCGGCTATCGAGGGGAGGCGTGCGATGCCGCGGCAGCGGCCACCATACCCAGCCTCTAAGGGCCTTTGGGATAAGCCAACGGTGGTCAATAACGTCGAGACGCTGGCGCATGTCGCGACGATAATGGCGCATGGATGGCGGGAGTTCGCGAAATATGGGACTGAGCGGAGCAAGGGGACGAAGATGTTCTGCGTAACCGGCGGCGTTAAGAGGACAGGCGCATTCGAGGTTCCAATAGGCACCACGATCAGGACCCTCGTGTATGATATAGCTGGGGGGCCGCATGAAGGCAGAAGGATAAAGGCGGTTCAGATAGGAGGACCCTCAGGCGGGTGCCTCCCAGAGAGGCTATTCGACCTACCTATCGATTATGAGAGCCTTCAGGAGGCTGGCGCGATAATGGGCTCCGGGGGCCTAGTGGTCATAGATGACACTAACTGCATGGTTGATGTGGCGAGATACTTCACTTCATTCACCTTAGCCGAGTCTTGTGGTAAGTGTATACCATGCAGGGTTGGCACGAAGGCGTTGTATGACCGCTTATCCGCGATAGTTGAGGGTATGAGTAGCCAAGAGGACCTACAATTGCTCGAGGAGATTGGGATTATGATGAAGGAGGCGGCTCTATGCGCCTTAGGCGGGACCGCGCCAAATCCGATCCTATCATCACTCAGGTACTTTAGAGATGAATATGAGGCCCATATATTGGAGAAGAGATGCCCGGCGAAAGTTTGTAGAAAGCTTGTCTCATATGCTATAAACCGGGAGCTTTGCGTCAAATGTGGATTATGTGCCAAGTCATGTCCTGTGGGCGCGATAGCAAAAACAGCTGATGGTTACTTCATGATAGATGAGTCTAGGTGCATCAGATGTGGCACGTGCGTTATCACGTGTCCGAGAGGTGCTGTTGAGAAGAGGTGATGGTGATGAAGGTTAGGATAAATGGTTTGGAGGTGGAGGCAAGGGAGGGCGAGAGGATACTCGATGTCGCCAATCGCCTGGGCATTAGGATACCAACCCTCTGCTATCTCAAAAATGTGTATGAGGGCGCCTCCTGCAGAATCTGCGTCGTCGAGCTAGGTAATGGAAAGTTGATACCAGCCTGCGCCTATGAGGTGTCCGATGGCCTCACTATCAGCACCGATACTCCGAGGATTAGGGAGAGCAGGAGGGTGACGCTGGAGCTGCTGCTCTCTGCTCATAGGATTACGTGCCAGAATTGTCCCAAGAAGGGTGAGTGCACCCTAGTGGAGCTATGCTCCGAGTACGGTGTTGAGGGGATACCAGTATGCGCCGAGTGCCCTCTCCACGGAGAGGACTGCTTCATCGCGAGGAGCGAGATCTGCCTAGGCCCGATCACGGCTAGCGGATGCAAAGCTGAGTGTATTCGCGATGGGAGGACTTGCGAGGGCTGCAGGGGTCCAGTCACGAGGAGAGACGTGATAGAGTGGGCTAGAGGGATTTACATCGAGCATGGCATATCGTTGGAGGCGGTTCTTGAGAAGCTCAAGACATATTGTGCTTCATCACGCGAATTCGACCTAATTCGCGAGTATCTTGTGGTGAAGGAGGTGGTTGAGGGATGATGAGTGTTCCTGGTATTGATAGGATAGTGGGCCACGCGACCCTGGACATAGATATGGAGAGAGGGGCGCTGGATGCGCGTTTCAAGGTCTTGAATGATCCACGCTTCATAGAGGCCATAGTGCTAGGGAAGAAGTATTATGAGGTTCCATCAATTGTCTCTAGGATATGTGGGCCATGTAGCATAAGCCATACGATAACCGCTACGATGGCCATAGAGAAGGCTCTTGGAGTGAGCGTCCCGGAGCCGGTGAGAATTCTCAGGAGGATAGCTGTGCTTGGGGAAGTGGTTGAGAACCATCTCCTACATCTCACGCTGGTGTGCTTGCCGGAATACTTTGGATATGCCGATCTTATTGAGGTCGCCAAGTATAAGCCAGAGCTCCTCAAGAGCATACTGCTCATCAGGTCACAGCTTTCCAAGATCATGGAAATGATCTCTGGGAGGCTCGTCCACCCGAACACGCTGATGATAGGTGGGTTCTCCAAGACCCTTGGGAAGACGAAGCTCGAGGAGGCGAGGAACATGTTAAGGGAGATCAGGGGCAAGATCATCGATATCGCGGAAATATTTCTCGAGATCGAGTTCCCCGAGTTCGAGGTGATAATGGAAGCATGCGCATCCCTGAGGGACGACTACCTCTACATCGGGGATGAGATAATCACCTCGGATGAACGGAGGGTTAGAGCGGAGGATTATAGGAAGGTGTTCATAGAGGATGTGCAGCCATATACGACTTCGAAGAGGGTGACGCTTGAGGGGCTGCCCGTATACGTTGGGGCTAGGGCGAGGGTGAACTTGAAGGCCGACATGCTCTCAGAGAGGGCTAAATCCTATCTCAAGGCGAGGAGATTCCCGCTGAGAAACCCGTTCGATAATCTAAGGGCGCAGGCCATAGAACTGATTCACTGCATGGATGCCATGGAAATGTTAATTGAGGAGGTTCTCAATATCCTCGAAGCCAAGTCAATTCATGTAGGATCAGGGATCATGATTAGGGAGGGTGCTGGTGTTGGGGTGTCTGAGGCCCCCCGCGGCATACTAATCCACCATTATGAGGTTAATTGCTGGGGCAACGTGGTCTATGCCAACGTGATAACGCCAACGACAATAAATTGTAGGCACGTGGAGGTCGCGGCCCTGGAGCTTATCAGGCACTATTTCTACGAGGATGCACCGGCCACTGAGATAGAACGCTACCTGAGAAAGCTCGTGCAGGCATATGACCCATGTCTCGGCTGCGCAACCCACTCGGTCAAGATAAACATTAGGGGGTTGAAAGCATGAGGATCGGCATATACTCATTCGGCGGATGCGAGGGCTGCAGATACTGGCTAATAGACTCGATGCTGAGAGTATGCGAGGAACTTGGCGCCGAGATAGTCTATGAGCCCCTCATCGGGCTTTCCAAGGAGAACCCCGAATACGATTTGGTAATCATCGAGGGGGCTGTCTGCACCGACGAGGACTCCGAGAAGCTCCAGAGACTGAGATCTCGAGCGAAGTATCTCGTCGCCCTAGGCTCCTGTGCCCTGCTCAGCGGTGTGCCAGGCCTTAAGAGGTTCACGGATCCACGCGCGGCCGAGATGGTCTACTTTGGCAAGCCGTTGCCGAAGAAGCCGGTTGACGTGAAGCCGATAACTGCCTATATTCATGTAGATTATTGGATCAGGGGATGCCCGCCGGATCGAGAGAACTTCGAGAGGCTCTTTAGGGCCATAATCTCCGGCATCGCCTCCGGGAGGCCTTTCAAGCTCCATGAGAGGAGACTGGAATTCTGCAGGGAGGAATTCACGAGCATCGAGGGAAGCGTGCTAAGGCTCGACGGCGACAAGTGCATGGTCTGCGGTAGATGTGTCGGCGCCTGCGAGAGGATGGGAGTCTACGCGATAGACTATGCGTACAGGAGCATAAGCACAGTCGTGACAACGCCCTTCTCAATACCCTTCGATGAGAGCACATGTGTGCTATGCGGCCAGTGTACGCTCGTCTGCCCGGTCGGCGCGATCCGCGAGAGGAGTGACCTAGAAAAGGTTCAAAGAATTCTATCAAGGCCCACGGCGCTAAGAGCTTACATAGAGCCTGAGAGCCTAGCAGCTATGTCCAGCTACTTCAACCGCGAGGTCGAGGTAATCATTGGAGCGCTTATCGCCAGAGGCTTTGAGAGCGTTGCAATATATGTGCCCGAGTATCACGCCGATGTCGAGAGACCGCTGATCCCCGCGAGCGAGGCCGAAAGGAGATTTATCAACATATTCTATCCACAGCTAGCTGAACTATTGTCGGAGCCGCCGGCTCCGCCGGGAGGATCATCAGTCCTGATAACGCCGTGCTTAGCTAAGAAGGCGCAGGCCCGTGAGGGATTAGTATTAACAACTCGCGAGGCGATCAAGCTAATCTCCAACATCGACTTGGACGAGGTCGAGGGGACCCTCCCCATAATGCCCTCCAGAAAAAGCATCACCTTCAGGGAGGTTCATGGGCCGGATAACGTGATTAGGTTCCTAGAGGAATATACGAGGGGGGTGCGCGTCAAGGAGCCGATGATACTTAAGATGTGCCCAGGCGGATGCCTTGGAGGCGGAGGACAACCATACTATAACGAGGACCTCTATCGGAGGATGAATGAGGCGCTTGCGAGGATATCTTCCACGCTCCTAGTCATTGATTGAATCCAGCTCGAGCAGGCGGGATATACTCTCCAATATTTTCGGGATCGCTTTCTCCACCTCCTCACTCAATCCTATTCCCGGACTTATCTCCTTGGCTCCCACGCCGACTAAGAGGATCCTGCGGGGCATTTTATCCCTGAAGAGCTCGTATCCCAGCCTGATAGCTGAGACCACGTCAATATCATGCAGCGATTGAATTTCACCGACATGCTCCTGAGACAGCCCACCCAGATCCACCACGACCACCTCGCCCGGAGATAATCCGGATTTGACGACATCGACTATTATCAAGCCGTCAAATCCTGTGATCTCGTCCAGGAGCGTGAAGACGTCTAAGCCTGTTTCAAAGATCTTTACCTCGGCTGGTAGATCGCGCTTGAGAAGGATCTCGCCCACGACTAGGCCGAGAGCATCATCTTTCATGAGCCTGCTGCCAACACATAGTATCAGGATTTTTCGGGCCCTCATCCCGGGGTGGCCAAGACCTATTGAGCGATATAGCTATTCTAGAATCTTGGATGCTAGCAGATCCTGGGAACCGGGTCTCCAAGGGGCATCGGCAGATATCTTAGCCCACCTATCTCGGTCTCAACGACGACCCCCTCAAGCTCATCGGAGAACCATCCTATTATCTCGGCCTCGCGGCCTAGTGGATGAGAGCGGAGGGCTTCCAAGACCTCCTCCGCGAACCTCTCGGAGACCGCTAGGACAACTCTTCCCTCGCATGCCAGTTCAAGCGGATCTATCCCCAGTATCTCGCAGCCGATTCTCACCTCATCGCGGACCGGTATAAGGGCTTCTTTCACGAGTATGCCGAGGCCCGTGGCCTCGCTCCACTCATTTAGAAGAGCCGCCAACCCCCCTCTAGTTGGATCCTTCGCCGCCACAACCCCTCCCACCTCGAGAGCCCTCTTCATGAGATGATTCAATGGCGCGGTATCCGATTTTAGGCCCGGCGCCTCGAAGCCAAGCTCACCCCTAGCAGCTATAATTGTCATCGCATGGTCGCCGATGGGCCCCGAGACTATCAGCCTATCTCCCGGCCTCACATTCCGGGGATCAAGCCATCTCGATCTCAGGGATCTCCCATCAGATGCCACCCTCTCCAAGTTCTTATCCAAGTATGGGCTCCTCCCACCGATGCCAGCCGTGTTGATTATCATCTCATCGAGCTTGCCCCTTTCCACGACCTTTGTGTCGCCTGTCACGATCTCGACGCCAGCCTCCTCAGCCGTCTCCTCCATGCTCGATAGAATCCTATCCAGCTTCTCTATCTCGAAGCCCTCCTCGATCACTAAAGCGCATGAGATTGCTATGGGCTCGCTTCCCACCACTGAGAGATCGTTCACGGTCCCGGAGACGCTGAGCCTCCCTATATCGCCTCCAGGGAAGAAGAGGGGCTTAACGGTATAGGAGTCTGTCGTGAACGCTATCCCATCGACAACAGCCGAGTCGGCGAGGAGGGGGAGAGGGATCTCAATAACCCTCCTCTGCTTAAACCTTGGAAGAATATGCTCCCTGATAAGCTTATGCATGTAGAGGCCGCCAGCACCATGTGCTATGCTTATCCTATTATCCACGCCCACCAAAAATCACCCCACACTCACGATCTCCTCAGGGGCCTCGCCTCACGATTAATCCACAGACCCCGCTCATACATCTGATATCCTTAACCAATATCCTGTTCTGAGCCCATATCCTGCATGTTCCCTCAATCCCAACCATCGCCGGGCCCACCGGAGTCGATGGGGTACACTTCTTCATGTATAGGGGGCAGTCCGGTGGATCAATAATCCCCTTTATTATCTCGGCGCATCTAGCCTCCGACGGGAAGCAGTCTCCTCCTCCATGCTCTAGGCCATAAGTCCTTCTAGCATCAACTTGGGAGAACATTTCCTTAAAGTTCATGGCACTTTCAGGTATTATCGCGACACCTCTCCAATAGCCATCCTCGAAATCGAAGACCTCTTGGAGAGCCTTCTGCGCCTTCAGGTTCCCCTCCCACGTCACAGATCTCACATACTCGTTCTCCATCCTCGGGGCGCGATCCCTTAGCTGCTTGAGAACCATGTAGATCGCCATCAAGACGTCTATGGGCTCGAAGCCCGCGAAGACCATCGGCTTGCCACACTTATCGAAATACGGCTTATACGCCTTCATACCGCTCACGGTCGAGGCGTGGCCCGGATTTATGAAAGCATCTATCTCGAGATCCTCGGATTCCGCTAGAAGCCCGACAGCCGGCGGGACATACCTGTGGGCGGAGAGGACCTTAAGGTTTCTCGGAAGCCCCTTCAGGACGAAATAGGCCACGGTTGGCGCCGTGGTCTCAAAGCCTGCTCCAAGGAATACATACTCCTTATCCGGGTTACTGCTAGCGATCTTGACAGCATCCATGAAGCTATACACAACCCCAACCCTCCCACCCTCAGCAGCACAATCCTCCAGCGAGATCATCCTAGAACCCTTAGCCCTAGACACATCACCATAGGTAAGCACATGGATCCCATCAAGCGCGAGCCCGACGGCCACATCTATATCAGATGCAGGGGTTATGCAGACTGGGCAGCCGGGTCCAGCCCTAACCTCAACATTATCCGGCAGAAGAGCCCTAATACCCCAATGAGTTATGGTCCACTCATGAGTCCCACACACATGCATTATCCTAACCCTCGGAAGATCCCTAGCAACCTCCCAGATCTTCTCAACTAGCCTCCTAGCAAGAGCTGGATCCCTATATCTCGAAAGAATCACCCTCACACGATCCAAGGACCCCATACCATCTATCACGCAGTCATATAAAACCCAGCGCCACGATAATAAAGATTTAACCCTGTAAAATTGGCAGCAGACTTAACTAAAATAACGAGGTTTAGCGGAATGGGGCATCGGTTTTTCAGTCATAAAGATGGCAGGCTACTAAGTGCCCCGGTTGATACTGCCTGAGCTCAGGAATCACCTGCTTGCATACGTCCATTACATATGGGCATCTCGGGTGAAATCTACATCCCGCCGGGGGGTTAGATAAGTCGGGTGGCTCACCTTTAATCACCTCCCTGATCTTAAATCTGTTTGAGGGATCCGGGTCGGGAATAGCATCTATCAGTGCCTTAGTATATGGGTGTAACGGATTCTTCAACAGTGTAGAGGAGGGCCCCAATTCTATTATCTTTCCAGCATACATCACCGCGATTCTCTCGGAGAAGTATTTTGACGTGGCGATATCATGTGTTATGTAAAGGTATGATAGATTATGCTTCCTCTGAAGTTCCCTCAACAATAAAAGTATCTCCACCCTGACAGAAGCATCTAGCATAGAGACTGGCTCGTCAGCCACTATGAAGTCCGGCCTAAGAACCAGCGCCCTAGCGATAGCCACCCTCTGCCTTTGGCCGCCGCTGAGCATGTGTGGGTATTTTCTCGCGAACTCCTCGGGAGGTATAAGCCTCACCTCCTCTAGGGCCCTCATAACAAGCTCAGCCCGCTCCTCCCTCGTCCCAATACTATGTATCTCTAGAGGCTCCTCTATCACCTTAAAAACACTGTAACTGGGGTCGATGCTCGCATATGGATCTTGGAAGATCATTGCCATGTGTCTCCTGAGCTTCTTCATCTCGTTATAATTTGTGTTTGTGATCTCTTGACCCTTGAAGAAGATCTTGCCAGCAGTCGGCTCAATTATTCTCAATAATGTCTTTCCAAGAGTTGTTTTACCGCAGCCGCTTTCACCCACCAATGCCAGTGTTTCACCGGGATAAATCTCGAGGCTAACTCCATCAACTGCCCTAACATAACCAGCTATCCTGAACAAGCCTTTTCTAACAGGGAAATAGGTTTTAAGATCTATCGCCCTTATGACAGGATCACTCATGCACCTTCACCTCCATACAGCCAACAAACAACATAATGCCCTCCTCCGATATCGAACTCAGGAGGCTCCTCAACATCACACTTGCCTTTTATCATGTAGGGGCATCTTGGATGGAATCTACATCCTGAAGGTGGATTTCTTAAGTCGGGCGGCGCGCCCGGTATGAATGATGGTGGGATATCCTGTCTTAACCTCGGGATACTATTGAGTAGCAGTTTCATATATGGATGGGCGGGGGAAAGATAAACGTCATCAGCTGGCCCGCGTTCGACAATCTTTCCAGCATACATAACTGCGACAGAGTCTGCCAGCTCACTGCTCAACGCGAGGTCATGTGTTATGAAAATATAGGATAAGCCTCGTTCCTGCTTCAGCTGCTTTAAGAGATTGATTATGTTGGCCTGGGTTATTATGTCGAGTGCCGACGTTGGCTCATCGAGGATAACTATCTTCGGCCTAGTCACTAGGGCCATTGCGATACAGACTCTTTGCTTCATCCCACCGCTGAGCTCGTGAGGATATCTTTCAGAAACTCCTTTAGGCAGTCCAACCTCCTCTAGAGCCTCCTCAGCTATCGCTAGCGCGTCTTTCTTATTAAGACCAAAATTATGAATTAGGGGCTCAGCCACCTGAAATCCGACCTTCAGCACCGGGTTTAGGGCGTTCATAGCTCCCTGAAATACTATAGATATGATCCTCCACCTTACATTTCTTCTGAACTCCTCCTCAGGGAGCTTCATGACATCTAATCCATTCATGTAAATCTCGCCTTCGTATCTTGCGGTATTTGGTGGAAGCAGGCGCATCAATGCCATGGCTGTGGAGCTCTTCCCGCACCCGCTCTCCCCAACTAAAGCTATAGCACGTCTACTCTGAAGCTCAAAGAATATTCCGTCAACTGCTCTTACAATAGATCTTCCGGACCTATAATGCAGAAAAAGCTTTTTAACACTTAATACCTGCGGCTCGCTCATCTCATTTCACCATACTAGCCGGTTCTGAGTCTAGGATTAACAACAGGTTCCATTCCAAGTGCTATAAGTACGAATGTAAAGGCTGTTAAAACGATCATGACCCCCGGCGGGATTATCCACCACCATAATCCCAGATATATCGCGCCATTCCTGAATCCAAGCTCCAGCATCTGCCCCCATGTTGGAAGTGATGGATCTCCAAGCCCGAGGAAGCTGAGCGCGGCTTCAAGCAGGATAAACGTCGGTACATAGAATATCATTTGAGCCACGATAAATGGCATCACTTGGGGTAGCATATGCCTGAAGATTATTCTCCAAGGTGAACTGCCGAAGGATTTTGCAGCCTCAATATATTGCGCCTCCTTTAATTGCAGCGTTATTGATCTTGTAACTATTGTCAGTCCTGGCCAACCGAACACTATTAAGAGGAGAACGATGTTCCAAATACTCGAGCCCATCAGGAAGATGAGAAATATTGTTAGCGGGAGAAGAGGAAGATTATAAACTATGTCGGATGTTCTCTGGGTAATCTCATCTATCTTGCCGCCGAAGTATCCGCCTATAATACCTAGGAGACATCCAATTAAAGTCACTATTACGGAGGTTATAATTCCTATGAAGAGCGATGTCGGGAAGCCCAATAAGACGCCAATCGCAATATCTCGCCCAATTACATCGGTGCCGAGTAGCCCGTAAACGCTTCCGCCAAGAATTAGGGAGATATCGTCTACTGAGTCCCTCTCATTATATGCCGTCACAGCAACCTCGAACCTATATCTCCCCTTTAATGGGGAGGAGAAATTGCCTTCGATGGGGGATCCAAAGATAAATCGCTCTGGGTTCCTACCAATCTCGGATGGACTAAAGCTTAATCCATAGCTCTCTTTCAGGAATAATGAGACGCTTCTCCAGACATTTACATCAGAATCTATCTTCAAGATAAATGGCTCTTCTCCATAACGCAAGTAGGGAGGCTTCTCCCCCTCTCTTGGAGATGGCACTATGAATGACGTCAGCTCAACAGCCTTTCCATCGGGTCTCAGGAGTTTAAGCGCGATAATTGGTGGAGATTTCCAGTATCTCACGTCTCTCACCAACATTGAGAAGAACTTTGGAAATTCGTCTGAGTCATAATCTAGGTCAAAGTAATAGAGTTTCTTGATTGTTCCATCCGGCACCCTAAATACTACTGGTTCACGGGCCTCCAGTATTTTGTGCTCGAAGAGCTTGGATTGTGTGAAAAAGTTCACCCATGAAGGTGGGGCAGATTTCGGGTAATTCTCCCAGGCTTTTGGATTGTTCCAGACAAGTTTCCCATAGTCCGGCGGAAATGCCACTAATGCATAGATTGAGAATGCCAGCAGGATTATCAGGAGCACTACTCCCAGCTTTGAGACCGAGCTCGAAAAGAATACTTGGAGCATCTCTTTCCTCGATGAGATCATATTCTCACCCTAGGATCAAGCATGACATAAAAGATCTCGAGCACAAACCTAGCTATGACATAGACAAGTGTGAAGACATAGACTAAACCTAGGATCAGGGCTTCATCACCCGAGACTATTGCTTGGTAGAAGAGCAGGCCCATACCAGGCCATCCGAAAACCGTCTCCGTCAAGATGGCGCCACCTATGGATCCGGCCAAACCCAGTATTAGCTGGGTTAAGATTGGTGGTGCTGCAACTCTCGCGATATATCTCCATCTGACTATGCGCTCTGGTAGCCCTTTAGCCCTAGCTGCTAGTACGAAATCCTCCTGAGCTATATTCATGACCACAGTTCTAGTAACGTAAATGTTGGAGCCGACTGTAGCTAGAACTAGGACTATGATCGGGAGTGTTGCATGCCAGAGGAGGTCGAGAAACCTTGCTAATACATCATCGGGCGGGGGGATGCTATACATCCCTCCCGGCGGGAAGATCCTAAGATAGAAGTAGAATATGAGTATGAAGATTATCCCAGTCCACCATGTTGGTAGAGCATATGAAATTGCGGAGAAGTATGTAAGTGCTCTATCGAGCTTTGAGCCTATGGCTGTCGCTAATTTAACCCCCACTAAGAGACCAATTATGAAGGATAATACGGTTGCGGTTGTAACGAGGAGAATCGTGTTAGGTAGTCTCTCCATTATTAGATCCACAACCTTATTGCTACCAGAGAATGTTTGGAGTGACTTGGAGACTCCTAAGTCGAGGAATATTATCCTCCTAAACATATCTCCGATTCTGGTGTACCATGGTTTATCAAGCCCATAGGCCTTTATCAGCTCCTGCCGGTAGGTCTCAACGGCTTTCTCCAGGGCCTCGGGATCGGTTATCGTTCTAGAGATTGCTTGTCTGTAGGTGCTTACCTCTTGCCTGACTATAGACATCAATATCTTGTCGGAGGTTCCAGTTGCACCTATTATTACGACAACTAGAAAGAGTACTAAAAGGAGGACGAGTAGAAGGTTTACGGCCCGGATGGCCAGTGTCTTTGCCAGCCCCATTATTTTCGTTAAAAAAATAAAGGGGTAAAGTAATAAACCTTGCAGCGCTAGGACATCCTTCGCTGCCTTATAATGGCGACTGCGGACAATGCGACAGCAATTATCGAGATCACCAGCACGATAGTTGCTATTATTAATAGGTTCTGGACAGCATCTCTTAGATCAGAGGTCTCTTTATGTAACACCGCGACATTGGCGCCCAGTTCTGATAGTGACTTGCTGATATCGCTCATTGTTGCGGTCGTCCTGCTCTCGAGATTTTAAACCGCCGTATTCACCGTGGTAACGCTTTCCACAGTCTTTCCAATTGCGCTTTCAACGCCCTTAAGAGCATCCGCAAGGTCTTTTGATAATTCTTCAATTCTTCGGGCGACATCCTCTGATACAACCTTAACCGACTCCTCGACGCCCCTCTTTAGCGGCTCTATGTTTAGGACGTCAACGAATTCCTTAACCGCGGCCACGAAAGCAACTTCATCACTATATGCGGCAATGGTGAACTCGTAGAGCCCTCCAGGCCTCAGCTTAGCGGTGAAGTCCGGATCTAGTTTAATAGCAAACCTTGTTGGCGTGACCCTATCTCCCTCGCCAACTTTTACTACGCTGCCCGTCAGCGGATCCTTAACGAGATACTTCACGTGGAGTGCTCCAGGTCCTTTAACATCAACTATTAGTGTTGATTCGCCACCTGGGACTATTGTGGATTTTCCAACGCTTACTATCTCAACAGGCTCTGGCAGGCCCCAGTAATTATCTCCGGGCTTGAATGGATAATTCTCATCCCTATATGCGGTGAACTCAGCATACTGCGCCGCCGGATCGAATTTTGTTAACATGAATGGGCCGTTGCCTATCCACATCAGGCCATAGGCCTCATACCACTTTAATGCAGCATCATATCTCGCCATCGCGTTATCCGCGGTTTCATAGGTTTTGCCATTTATGGTGAACCAGCTCTCTGGGAAGAATGCAGCCGACTTCATCTCCTTAATCACATCGGCAACCGCGGCCGCATGATCTTTAAGCACTAGGCTCAGCCATGGTATTCCAAGCTTTGTTGCGGCAGTGTCACTATATGCGTAGGTCTTCTTCTCGAAGACGAGCTTATCCATGGCGGCCCACACCTCCCAGGGCACGGTCATGCAGGGAGCAGAGGCCGGCCAGATAATAGCAGCTTGATCGGCTATGTAAGCTGGCTCAAAGTGCCAATAGTCAATGTAAACCTCCACCCTCTCGTCAGGTAGTATTCTTATCCCCCTTATCAGCTCGAAGGCTGGAGCAATTCTAGAAGCTATAGCAGGTTCTATTGCGCTTTTCTCCGGGTCCATGGCTAGATCCCATAATGCCGCTAAGTTATGTATCATGTCGGCGAGTGATATCTGAATTCCATGATGCCACTTGGCCTTGAATAGCTTGGAGAAGTCAAAAGTCACCTTACTGGTTGCCTTTGTCCCCGCTGGAACATTAATCCACCTATCATTCACCGCGTCCCAGACGACAGCATCAGAAGGAACGTTAAGTTTTCCATCGGGCCCAGCGGTCTCAACATCATAGGAAGCTCGAATGGCAATCGGCAATCCATTAAAGGGATGACGGGCCATTACTGGATCACACGTGGAGGCAGCAAGGTCTACAGAGTATACATCTTCGAACCCCCCAACAGGGTTCCATGTCGTTCTCTCCGTCCAAATCCATAGATGTCCAACTACCAGTGTATCCTTTCCCGGGATGTAGGCGTTTCTAACAACATGCCAAGCTCTAATCCCGGCTCCGATATCATTAGTTATGCCCGTGACTTCCGCCCTCGTCGGATACGCCTCCATTCTCGTGATTCCCCAAATCCTTATCGACTCCTGTATCGACATCTCGGACATCCTTCGATATAATTCATCTCTCTCTGTCTTGCTCTTGAACTGGCCTTGATAGATTCTCAGCCCTAGATCATCTATAGTAGAGTTCTCATATTGCCAGTAGCCCGCCTCCTGTCATCCGGGCATAAAGCCGAACCATGGTGCATTGAATTGGTTTATTGTCCCAATATCATATTTCTCAGGAGCTGTCTTGCCCCAGCCCTCCGTGTATAGGTGCCACTCGAAGTCCTTTGGATCCGTGCCATACACCTTCTCAATCGCTACTCCAAACGGCGCATAAATCCTCTCAATAGTAAATCCAAGCCTCTCAAGCTCTGTTGCAAACGTGTCGCCGATCTCTCTCCTCTCATCCTCGATCCTTATTATGAACTTTAAGGTAACAGGCTTGCCATTGTAATACCATTTTCCGCCGATTTTCTCAGCACCCATTCTCGTCATTTCCTCATCAACTATTTGAGCAGCTAGAGCTGGATCATACTTGAAATCATACTTCGCGATTATGTCGAATATTGTCGTGTAGTCTGGGTCATACGTTGATAGGAATGTTACCATCGGCGCGGCGAACCCCTCGTAGATATTGGTCACGATGAACTCCCTGTTGAATGCGTACTGGAGGGCTAGCCTAATCCTCTTATTGGCCAATGGATTTAATTCTCCTGCGGGAGCTGGCGCCGGGTTCAAAATGATGTCAACAAGGCCGGCTGGAGCCATGTAAAGCCTTACATTGGGATCGCCCATCAATGCCTTAGCTTGAGCAGGTCTCAGGGCAAACTGATACATATCGATATCGCCGGCTTGAATAGCCTTTGGTGCCAGATCGACAGGAACCCGCTTATAGATCACCTTCTCAACGGCTGGCCCCGGCATTGTATGAGGAGCTCTATACTGAGCAAGCGCCGGCGAGATCATCAGAGACACCGCCAAGATCACTAGCAGGGACAAGAGGAATATTTTCCTAGAATTCATCGTTATTACTCTTATCAGCTTGTTTATTAGTATTTTTATACTTTCTCACGGACTTACTTCTTTTCTGAGAAATCATTCTCATCACTGAGAATGGTATTCCTGCTAGCATTATTGTTGCTTGGGTTTGGAAGGCCTCTGCGATGGCGTTGGTAAGGTTGCTTGCCGCGATATTTTCCCCAATGTTTGCTGTTCTCTCCATTATTATTAGCTGTGTGGCGGCTTCGTATGAAGTTGCTTGGACGAGTGATATTACTGCTATGTTTAGGCTTATCAGGAATCCTATGTTGAAGGAGAGGGTTCTTATGGCTGAGGCGACCCCCCTCCTTTCTGGTGGAACGGATGTCATTATTGAGCTGGTGTTGGGCGAGATGAAGAGGCCCCCGCCAATGCCGAGGATTATCGTCGCGGTTATCACATGGGCTAGGCTTGTCGCGGCGCTTATCTTGGATAGCATGAGCAGGCTCGCTCCCGCGAGTAGTAGCCCTGTTGTGGTCGGCATCTCGAACCCCTTCTTATCAGATATTCGGCCGCCCACGACCCCGAAGACTAGGAATGAGAGTTCGAAGGGTGTTATCAGTAGTCCTGTTAAGGATGCTGAGTAATTTTCCAAGACTTCGAGAAAGATTACTATTAGGGTTAATGATGCACCGAAGCCCATGGAGTAGAGGAGCTGGGCTATTATCCCTCCCGTGAATTGAAGATTCCTGAATATTGATAGGTCGAGTGCCCTGCATCTGCCACGTCGCTCATGAGCTATGAAGAGCGCGAATAGTATTGTTGCGAGGATCATGGAGAGTATTGCCTCGCTGAGCCACTGGGCGGCATTCATCATCATCGTCAAGCCCATGGCCATGGAGAATAGGAATGATGTGAATAGCAGGAATCCGGGAATGTCGAGGCAAGTCTTCTGCGGGGGCTTATATGTTTCTCTCAGGGTTCTCATGCTCCATATGAAGGCGGCGAATCCCATGGGGACGTAGAATAGGTAGATCCATCTCCATCCCAGCATGTCTATTATAATTCCGCTTAGCGTCAGCCCTAGGAGCGCTCCTACTCTCCAAGCGATCTGGTTTACGCCGAGCCATGTCCCCAAGACGCTGCGGGGGAGATTATCCGTCAGGATTGTTACGCTAAGAGTCATTAGGAATGCAGAGCCCACCCCCTGCAGGATCCTTGATGCTATCAGCATTTGTGGGCTTAATGCTAGTCCTGATGCCAGGCCGCCGAGCGTGAAGATCAGCAAGCCCGCGTTAAAGAGCCTCACTCTGCCGAATAGGTCGGCGAGATCCCCGACAACCAGCTGTATGATTGTGGATCCTATTAGGAAGCCCTGAATTATCCATAATGCCTCATCAAATCCTGCTCCGAGTTCATGTGCGATGATTGGGAATCCGACGAGGGCGAGTCTAACATTTAAGCCAGTTAGAAATGATGCTAGAGTTGTAACGGATAAGACCGTTAATACCCTCCCGCGCTCAGGCCCATCCGTCCCTACTCACCTTATGCTTGCCAGTTAGGAATCGCGGTTACATCTTATACTATAAGCCTTGCCGAGATCAATAGCAACCCTCCTAACATCATTTTTCAGAAATGCGGCTCAGAGGCTACGGGTTATTGCCCGGCGTCTTTCTTCCTTTTCCTAGCATGATACTCGATGGATGCTATCTCCTTCTCCGTCTCCTCTATGATTCTGCTAGGCCTGCTTGCCAGGTAATGAAAGGCTAGGCCGATGCCCCATCCCGCGAGGATGAAGGGGAACCATAAGGAGCCAGGGCTTGTCCAAAGGTTGATGAAGATGAGGAAGGCATTCACGATTACGTATGCTGCGAGATGGCTGACGAAACCTCTTCTAGCCTCGGTCACCCGAAGCTCCTTTAAGGCCTCCTTGAAATTCTCGAGAGATATCTCTTCACCCATCTTCTTGCGAGCGTTAATCATGGATCATGGTATATAAGCTTTCACGAGCATCAGTCTTGCTCCGCTCGACCTCGACGGCTGTTCCATATGATGAGACTAGAACTACGGTCTGGAACACTTCCGTGGTCCCGAAGTCTATTCCCACGACGGCGTTCGCGCCGAGCTTTCTAGCCTCTTCAACAATCCTTCTTAAAACCTCCTCCTGGCCTTCTGCATCTCCTTGGTGATTGCTGAGACCTCTCAGCCAAAGGCCGTCTGTATGCTGGCTATAAACCCGCCACCAACACCGCGAGTCCTCGCTGTCATCCCATGAACCACCCCGAGAATCCTCTTAACCCTATAACCCAGAATACTCGGCGTCATAACGAGAATCACTTCGCTCATGATCCTTCACAGCTCATGGATGATGATCGGATATAGCCTTTTTTCCATGATTAGGAAAAATCTAAACTCGGGGCTATGCCTTAGTCACATGGAATGAGCAGGGTTCTCCTAATTCCTGTCGCATCTCCACTACATGATCCAGCGGCCGTGAGAAGGATCCTTGAGGAGTATCGCAACTGTTTGCAGGGGGAGGTTGATGAGATTCTCCCACTGATTACCGAGAAGAAGCAGTTGGATGGACTCAAGTCCATTAGGGACAGCCTGGCCGTGGTCGTCCCGCTGACGGGCGGCACAGAACACGTGATTCAAGCGATCTTTGAGCTTGTTGGCGAGCAGGGCTTCCTCCTCCTATCCCCCAGCCCCATGATGAATAGCCTTCCAGCAGCCTTAGAGGCATTCTCAGCCCTGAGAAGCTCTGGGAGAGCATGGATTGTCGCCGAGTGGCCTCCCGGCGCGAGAATACGGAGATTCATGAAGGCCTGGAGGGCGATTCAAGGAATTAGGAGCATGAAGATCGGGCTTATCGGGGAACCATCTCCATGGCTCATATACAGCTCCGGGCCCCCCGTCAAGGAGGGCTTAATGAGTATGTTTGAGAGCTTAAGGCTCATCAGGCTCGGCCTCGAGGAGCTCTACAGCGAGATGGATAAGCCTCTTGATGATTACTTGGTTGATGAGGTGGCGGGGAGGGCGCTCTCCCTCAGGGTTCCCCGAGGAGATGTTGAGAGGGCCATGAGAGTATATTTGGCGTTGAGGAGGCTTTTCGAGGAGTATCGACTGGATGCTGTCTCGATCAGATGCTTCGACTTAATCGGGCGCGTTGATACGACGGCATGCCTCGCCGCATCACTTCTCAATAGCGAGCTGAGGATTGTCGGGTGCGAGGGGGATCTGCCGGCGCTCATAACCATGCTGCTTTTCTCCAAGCTCACGGGCTCATCCTCCTTCATGGGAAACATTACGTGGATCGAGGATAATATCATCACAATCGCCCACTGCTCAGCCCCCATATCCATGCTCAGAGGATTCGAACTCGACACGCATTACGAGTCCGGGAGAGGTGTGGGGGTAAAGGGATGGTTTGATGAGGGTCATCCAGTTACTTTGGGGAGGCTCGACCCCCTAACAAGAACCCTTAGATACATGGTTGGCGTGGTGCTGGAGACTGCTCCCAGCGAAGGTGCGTGTAGGACTCAGCTCAGGGTGAGGGTTTCGGGGAGTACCCGCGTAATCATCGAGGAGGCAATCGGCAACCACTATGTGATCGTGCTGGCCGACCTATCCGAGGAGCTGAGATACGTGGCGCGAATATTAAACGTAAAGTTGGATGGGACATAAGAGTGGGGATATGCCAATAAGATCTTCTGCGTAGAGCTTGAAAAGTTACCACATTATTCTTCACATCCTTCTAGGATTTCTCGAATCTTCTTCTTAGCTCCATAATTAGCTCCTCTAGGCTTGTGTACGTATCTTTTCTTAGCTGTTTTAGTATGACGCTTGCCGGGACCCGTGTCTTAGGATCTATGTCTATCAGCTTCCACCCATGCATTTTGATGAGCTCCTGCTTTGTCGCCGGGAATCTTGCGCCCCTCAGGACCTCCTCAAGCGAGTCTATTCCGAACTTTGATGTGACGGGTGGAAGCTCGCCCCTCTTCAGGAACTTCTCCATTCTCGCTGCATCGAGATACATCGCTATCCCATGGAAGCTCAGGTATACCTTCTTGGATTTCCTCCTCTCAGCCCTCTCCCTGATCTCCTTTAAGTCCTCATCCGTGAGCTGGTATATGTTATGCTCACCCTTCCCAAATATCCTGCTATAAGCTATCTCCTCATCATCATATGGTGGATCCTCCCTCGAGTAGTCCGCGACAGGTATAATGTTCATGCTCTTTAGGGCTTCTATGGTTTCAGTTGAGCCCGCCGCCCACCCGCATCTGGGCTCGAGGACGAGCCTGACATCCCCCAGATCCACATGATCGAGGATCCTTGAGAGGTTTATCTCGATCTCCTTGAGATTCATGCTTCTCGGGACCTCCAGCACTATTATCCTCGATCCCAGTATCCTGCATAGTTCTAGGTGCTTCTCCAGCAGCTCTATAAGTTGACTTGATGGTGTAAGCCTCCACTTATGGGTGATGAGCCTATTGGCCTTTATCGAGAACTCGAAGCTGCTTGGAACCCTCCTTCTCCATGAGGCGACGATCTCGATCTTCGGGAGGCTGTAGAACGTGGAATTCACCTCGACGAATCTAAATGCTAGAGAGTAGAGTTTCAATGGATCCTCGCCCAGCGCCTGGAAATAGCTCCAACCACCACATCCAATGATTATCTCTGCCATACCCGGCGCATCCCGCCGGCTCTATCTAGTCAAATAAGCCTTCGGAGATTTATATTCATAGGGCTCAAGCTTCATGATGGGGCTCCCGAGGGTTGATTAGGATAGGGACGAGTGGGTGGAGTTATAAGGATTGGGAGGGTGTCTTCTATGAACCGGGCGAGAGCAAGCTCCAGAAGTATTGCAGGGTTTTCGACACCGTTGAGATAGACTCGACCTTCTACTCGTATCCCAGTCCGGATGTCGTGGAGAGGCTGGCCCGCCATACTCCAAGGAACTTCATATTCGCGGCCAAGATACCGTTGGTGATAACCCATGATAAGAAGCTCGATCCAAGTAAGGGTGCTCTGAAGGATTTAAGCAGGTTCTTGGAGCTTTTGAGACCTCTTAGGGACTCGAGGAAGCTCGGCCCCCTGCTCATCCAGCTGCCGCCGAAGTTCGAGTATGAGAAGCATGCCGAGGTCCTCGAAAGGTTTCTAGCGGAGCTGCCGGGCGAATACATGTTCGCGGTCGAGTTTCGGGATGAATCATGGCTGAGGGATGATGTGATGAGGATATTATCGAGGTATAATGTTGCATACACGATCGTTGATGAGCCTCTCCTCCCGCCGGAGACGCATGTAACCGCGGACTTCGCCTACATAAGATGGCATGGTAGGGGGAGGAGCCCATGGTACTATTATCATTATAGCAGGGAGGAGCTGGAGGCGTGGAAGCCCAAGATAATCGAGGTATCAGGGAGGGTGAAGAGCGTCTACGGGTACTTTAACAACCACTTCAAGGGGTATGCTGTTCATAACGCATTACAAGTGCTTGAGATCCTTGGCGTGATAACCCCGGCTCAGAGGAGGGTTCTCGAGGAGGTGGAGAGGAATCTGAGGCATGGTGTTATGGAGCAGCCCAAGCTATCACAGATCCTCCCGCCGGAGAAGATCCCGGATAACGTTGAGGACATGTTGAAGCTCCTGACGAATCAGGCTAGGCTCAGGAGGGCTAAGGAGATAGGCGGCGGGGAGATAGAGGTTCTTGAGAGGACGGAGAGCACGTTGTCGGCGAGGGTTAAAGAATATAGAGTTTTCATAGACCTGGAGAGGAGGATGATCATCCATGATTGCGCTGACTGGGCGAGGGTCAAGGATGTGCTGAGCTTCTGTAAGCATCTAGCAGCCCTAATGCTCAGGCTCGAGCCAGATTACTCGAAGAGGATCCTGAGGGAGATACTGATGGATAGGGCTTCATGGACTTTCGCCGATTATCTAGATTCCTCCTAAGCCCTAAATGCTTAATGAGGACTAGAGTGATATCTATGGTGTGGGAGCTTGAGCGAGGATGTTGAGCAGGCTCTAAGAGATCTTCTAAGGTCGGT
Organism: Candidatus Wolframiiraptor gerlachensis; assembly: GCA_021323375.2. Classification (GTDB taxonomy): domain Archaea; phylum Thermoproteota; class Nitrososphaeria_A; order Caldarchaeales; family Wolframiiraptoraceae; genus Wolframiiraptor; species Wolframiiraptor gerlachensis. The sequence goes on from JAJPCT020000018.1 coordinate 88,713, forward strand.
TGATAAGGGAATCATCGAGAGAACCGCAGCTGATATCCTGAAGGCTCTTCTCCTCCTCTATGGCTCTGCTTGGGAGGGCGACTTGATGGATACATTGGCCGGTTTATGGAGTGTTAGGGGGATGGGGTTGAAGGAAATGGGAGAGGCCGAGGCGGCTGTACCCGAGGCTGAGAAGCTCCTTGTGGAGAAAGGGCTGATAAGGGTTGAGAAGAGGTATAGGGCTGATCTCGGCGAGAGCGGCCCCATATTGGAAAAATTCATCTCGACAGATCACCTACTCCTATTGATGAGGGTGTTTAGCGGGGATATCGAGCTGGATAGATACAGGTATCAGATGATGCAGGGCTAGAGTACTGGTGGTAAGGCTTATTCGATTCTCGAGCATCTCTTATTTTTCGGGATATGAGACTCTATCTCGTCCAGCATGGTGAGGCGAGGCGCGAGGAAGAGGACCCATCTAGGCCGCTGACGGAGGGTGGGAGGATCGAGGTTGAACGTGTCGCGGAGTTCCTAGCGAGGGCTGGCGTGAAGGTTGATAGAATTCTTCATAGCGGGAGGCTTAGAGCGGCTCAGACGGCGGAGATACTCGCGAGACATTTAAGGCCATCTAAGGGTGTGGAGGGCGCTGAGGGGCTTGACCCACTCGCGGATCCAAGTATATGGGCTGGGAGGCTTAGAGAGGTGGATGAGGACTTGATGATAGTCGGCCACCTGCCACATCTCGCCAAGCTCGCAAGCCTGCTCACATTTGGAAACCCTGAACCCCAGATCATCGAATTCAGATATGGAGGGGTCGTATGCCTTGAGAGGAAGGCCAGCGGCTCATGGAGCATCCTGTGGATAATCAGGCCCGATATAATCCCGAGCAGGTAAGCCGCAAATAATTTAAAGGTGGGGGCGGGGAACCTATGCGGGATGGACAGGATTGAGAATATGAGGCAGCGGCTGGCGAAGATACATCTCACACTAAAGGCTCCGCCAGAGCGCATTGAGAAGATCTTGACTGAGGTTCTGGAGGCAGGGAGATCGGTTGGTCTAAGTCCCGAGAGGAGGGCTGAGGGCTATGCCCTCATACCATCACGCGAGGCAGCAGTCATAGGTCTCCCGCATCTAAGAGTTGCTATCATAAGTGATCTTCTAACAGTATGGGTTAGAGCACCGTATTCATTGGATGAGGAGAGATGTGTAATCGCGGGGATAAATGCTGGAGAGCTATACGAAATGATCCTAGCTGGAGCGATGAGGATAGCCGAAGTCATGAGAAAGCATTCTACCAGTGGAGAATTCCTCCAAATATCTTTGCCATAGGCTTGGATCACTAGTCATGGCAATTGGCCGGGGAGGCTATCCAGATTCCCCGGGCTCGGGCACAAAATTCTCCAGGAAACATTTACCACATCGCAATCTCACGGATCTACAGTATTCCTTCCTGCTCAAGCAAGATCGTTCAAAGCGGATCCTGAAGGAGATACTGGTAGATAGGTCTTCATGGACCTTTGCTGACTACTCCTCGGATATCTCCTAAAAACCAGCCTTGTAGCTCAGGATAATCAAGCTCGGACATGGGAAGGTTGCATGCCTTGATAAAATGCAAACAATCCTTTTGTGATTAGAAGTCTGGCAGGCATTATCCTTGATTCTCCCCTCTCTAGGTCTGGAGTTTTTGATGGCGCCGGGGGCGGGATTTGAACCCGCGCGGCCCCGAGGGGCCACGGGCTATCTCTCATGAAAATGTTTTAGCTCAAGGCCCGCGCCTTATCCTGGCTTGGCTACCCCGGCTCGGCCTATGCTGAATCGGCCCTAGCTTTAATCATTTCCGGCTATTTCGAGCCTGGTTCCCAGCTTCTCAGGTAGTTGATCTGCTCTGGGGTGAGCTCCTCGACCTCGGCTCCCATGGATTCTAGCTTGAGTTTTGCGACGAGTTCATCGAGCTCCCTCGGCACGTTTAGGACGTCTATCGGGAGTTTTCCCCGGTTTCTCGCGAGGTATTCCGCTGATAGGGCTTGTAGGCTGAAAGACATATCCATCACATCGCTTGGATGGCCCTCTGCACAGACGAGATTCACGAGCCTGCCCTCGCCCAGTAGATAGAGCCTCCTACCATCCTCAAGAACATACATATCTATGCATGGCAGTATCCTCTCCCTTTTAATGCTCATGGCCTCGAGATCCCTCTTGTCTATCTCGACATCAAAGTGGCCGGCGTTCGCTAGGATCGCGCCATCCCTCATGAGTTTGAAATGTTCTCTCCTTATCACCGAGATGTTGCCGGTCGCGGTTATGAAGAGCTCGCCGTGCGCCGCCGCCTTCTTCATGCTCTCGACCGCGAATCCTTCCATGAGCGCTCTCAGTGCTCTTATCGGGTTTGCCTCGACCACGGTTACCCTCGCGCCCATCCCCCTGAGCCTCTGAGCTATCCCGGAGCCAACATTCCCGTAACCGACCACGACGACATCCCTCCCTGCGAGGAGCATCCCCGTCGCCCTGATAACGCCGTCAAGAGCAGACTGGCCCGTGCCGATCGGGTTATCAAAGAGCTTCTTCGACTCCGCGTCATTCACCGCGATCACAGGGTAGAGGAGCTTCCCATCCCTCGCGAGAGCCCTCAGTCTGAGGACGCCTGTCGTCGTCTCCTCGCATCCACCAATCATCCGGCCTAAAAGCTCCCTAACATCGAGATCCCCGATTATGGGCCTCACATACTTGAGCTCCTCGGACTCGATACCATAATAGAGCTTATGGATCGTGGAGATAAGATCGGCGCCATCATCTATCGTTATCTGAGGCTCGTCGGCGAGGACATGGCCTATACACTCGTAGTATTCCCGGGTGGTCTGGCCCCTGAAGGCGTAGACCCTAGTCCCGCGAGCGGCGAGCGCCGCCGCGACATCATCCTGCGTGCTCATGGGGTTCGAGGCGCAGATGCTCACCTCGGCCCCACCCTCCTCAAGAACCTCGACAAGAATCGCGGTCTCAGTCGTGACATGGAGGCAGGCTCCAATCCTCACACCGTTTAGCGGCTTCTCCCTCCTAAACCTCTCAAGGATCCTCATGAGAACCGGAGTGAAATTCTTCGTCCACTCAATCCTCCTCTCACCAACCTCGGCCAGGCTCGGATCCCTAATCCAGCTCGTTCCCCTCATCGGCGCTATACAGCAATTCTCGGGGAATTAAGCCTTAGATCTAAAAGCCCGCCAGCGGCCGAGAATAACTAGTGGATAGCAAAGTGCTGGTTTATTAGCTGCCGAGCCTCAGGTAGGCTCGCTGAGAGGTTGAGCTGGGAGGAGCTTATCAGGACGAAGGAAGGTTATCTTAGGATTCTAGATGAGGTTTTCTCGGCCCTCCCGAGATCTGCTAAGGGGGCCGGTGATAGGGTGATAGTCCTCAACCCGGAGATACTTCATGAGAGTAGGAGGACTATTGTGACGAATTTCAAGGATTTAGCGGACAAGCTTAACAGGGATCCATCGCATATCGCGAAGTTCATAGCGAGGGAGTCGGGTAGGCCGAGCTCCATAGAGGGCGAGAGGCTAATAATCCAGGGCAGGCTCTCGATGGAGGAGCTGAGAAAGCTCCTAGAACTATATGTCAGGGAGTTCGTGAAATGTCCGATCTGCGGAGGCCTCGATACGAAGATAGTGTCTGAGAGAAGGTTAAGGTTCTTGGTATGTGAGATCTGCGGCGCTAAGAACCCGGTTCGAAAGCTCTAGCAATTGGAGAATTTTTAAGAAGAGGGCTTCCGGCGCTTATCATGGGAGGATGCCGAAAAGCAGGCCGCCGCTGGCCATAGAGGTCCTAGATCTTCTGAATCTAGCACGGCTTACGATGGGTATGACAGAGATCCAGCCGCTTTTCTGGCTCTTCGAGCATGGAGATAGGCTGATCCTCGGAAGCCTCCTCTCAATACCATATTGGCGTGGAGGCTTGCCAATATTCGCATATACACGGGTCTCGGAGGAGGTGCGGAGCGCGTGCTACTTGGCATATACTAGCATAGAGCGTGAGGAGGTGTTTTTCACGCGAAGCACCGATAGCAGCCGATACGCCTATGGCCCCATAATAGATGTGGAGAATCCACCCAAGCCCTTTATCGAGGCCCTCTCCACGAGGCAGCCCCTAAAGCCCAAGCCCATACCGACTAGAGCAAGGAGTCTCTCATCGCTTTTAAGGGCTCTTACGACGCTGAGCGATGAGGTTGCCTCACCCCCGATATGGCATTATGAGGCTGGGGCGAGGAGGCATATACTCGGCCTACTGACTCTCCTCTACGATTATTATGACGCCGACGCCCTCCCAATATTCCTATATGTCGAGGTTGAGGAGAGGCCGGGCCCATTCATAAGATACCTAGCACTGGATGGCGAGGAGATAATAGAATACTCCTCGAGCATGTCCACGCCAAAATACCTGTATGGTAGGGTGGTGACGGTTAAGCAGATGCCCTTCCTAAAATCCTCGGCCAACCGATAGTCTATCTATTGTTTCCAGAGCTCTTTTTTCAATAAATCTCTGACGGCGGTGCGCATTACAGCGCTTCTACTAGGATAGGCCCCCCTCCTCACGAGCTCGTCCATCCCCTCAATTAATGCCTCAGGCATCTTAACCGAGATGAGCTTCATATGCGGATCACCTCGCGTCCCCTAGTATTATCCCGGTCTCTCATAAAACTTTCCAGGGAGCATACGCTCACAGCCCTCAGCATACGGTAATACGTGATCGCCGCATCATCAAAAGCTATCAGAAAACGAGAATTTCCTAGAGAATTCCTAATCGCTTGAAACAGCCACGATATTAGCCCTTCGCTCTCGGCTCTTAAATCTCGCGCTATCTTAGGTTTATAAATAACCCCTGCCCACATCATCCCCGGAGATATAGATTGTGTGGAGGTGAAGAGTGAATATGGCGGCGGAAATTCCCGTAATAATTCTCCGTGAAGGGACTAAGAGGGCAAGCGGGAGAGAGGCTCAGCTTAACAATATAATGGTTGCGAAGGTGATTGCTGAGGCGATGCGCTCCTCCCTGGGGCCAAGGGGCATGGATAAGATGCTTGTTGACAGCTTCGGCGATGTGACGATAACGAGCGACGGCGCCACGATACTGAAGGAGATGGAGGTTGAGCACCCGGTCGCGAAGATGCTTGTTGAGGTGGCCAAGGCGCAGGACGCTGAGGTTGGAGATGGAACAACAACCGTTGTAGTCCTTGCAGGAGAGCTGCTGGCAAAGGCCGAGGAGCTCCTCGAGAAGGAGGTCCACCCATCAATAATAATAGATGGGTACAAGAAGGCGGCTGTAAAGGCTCTCGAGGTTTATGATCAGATAGCTATCCCGGTCTCGATAGAGGATAGAGAGACTCTTAAGAAGATTGCGAAGACGGCGATGTCGGCTAAGGTCGTCTCGGAAGACGCGGACTACCTAGCTGGGATAGTTGTTGACGCGGTTCTAAGGGTTGCTGAGCAGGTTAATGGGAAATGGACCGTCGACTTGGATAACATAAAGCTGGAGAAGAAGGAGGGCCAGTCGATAAGGGATACATCAATAATTGATGGGATAGTGTTGGATAAGGAGGTCGTCCACCCAGGAATGCCTAAGATAGTGCATGATGCGAGGATAGCTGTGCTCGACTGCCCGCTTGAGATAGAGAAGACTGAGTTCGATGCCAAGCTCCATATAGAGACGCCGGAGCAAATGAAGGCCTTCATGGAGCAGGAGGAGCAGATGCTCAAGGAGATGGTGGATAAGATTGCCGCGGCGGGCGCGAACGTGGTTATATGCCAGAAGGGCATAGATGATGTGGCACAGCACTTCCTGGCTAGAAGGGGAATATTGGCCGTGAGGAGGGTGAAGAGATCTGATATCGAGAAGGTCGCTAAAGCCACCGGGGCGAGGATAATCACAAGAATAGAGGAGATCTCGGAGAAGGATCTCGGAAGGGCGAAGCTCGTTGAGGAGAGGAGGGTTGGCGAGGACAAGATGGTCTTCATAGAGGGATGCGAGAACCCGAAGGCGATAACTATCCTAATCAGAGGTGGGACGAAGAGGCTCGTGGATGAGGCTGAGAGGTCGATAAAGGATGCGCTGAATGTGGTGAAGGACGTGATCGTCGAGCCCAAGATAGTGGCTGGTGGAGGAGCGCCGGAGATAGAGGTTTCTCTAGCGCTGAGGGACCATGCGAAGACATTGCCCGGCAAGGAGCAACTGGCTGTTGAGAAGTTCGCTGAGGCCGTGGAGATAGTTCCGGCGCAGCTAGCGGAGAACGCAGGCCTGGATCCGATCGAGGCGCTCGTGAACCTGAGGGCGAAGCATAAGGAGGGCCAGAGATGGGCTGGGATAAACGTCTTCGAGGGCAAGATCGATGACATGTATAAGCTCAATGTCTTGGAGCCGGTGCTGGTCAAGAAGCAGGCGATAAAGTCCGCGGTAGAGGCTGCCGCAATGATACTCAGGATTGATGACATAATAGCGGCATCGAGGCTGGAGGAGAAGAAGGGCGGCAAGGGTAAAGAGGAGAAGGAAGAGGAAGAGACGTCGACATCCACGGACTGAGGATAAGAAAATGAGCGAGGACCCCTATAGAACACGTCCCCTCACTAGATATGAGAAGGCTAGGATAATTGCTGGAAGAGCCCTGCAGCTGGCGCTCGGGGCATTCCCGCTCGTTCCAGTAAAGCCCGACGACACGCCGATAGAGATAGCCAAGAGGGAGTTTGAAGCAGGAGTCCTTCCGATCATAATCAGGAGGAGAAGGCCTGACGGAAGCTATGTCGACATACCGCTGAAGGATTTGCTGAAGCCCATCGAGGAGGTCGCATGAGAAACTTCTCATTTTTCTTTTTTCAAGCCTTTGTGAGAATTTTTCTTCCTCGGGTGTTACCCGGGTATCTATACGGGGATCCTTTCATACGCATAGTTTAATTCCCGGAGGTGCGTGGTTAGGCCATAGATGTATCGTGCGGGGTTAAGGGAGCTCAAGCTCATCTACTCCTCGAAGCCTAGATGGTATTTCAGGCAGGCTGAGAGGGTTCTGACAGCGATACTCGAATCGTATCTCTCGATCTTCGAGCCTAGAAAGTTTCTGAGGGCTCTCGCCTCACCGACATTTTTCGATGGGCTAGTCGCCTCCGCCTCCTTAGATGAGCTGGGAGGCGGGGCCACAACCATAGTCGCGGCGACTCTTAAGAACTTCGTAAGGCCGGACTCGGGCCTCGCTGTTGTTGGAGGAAAGAAGCCTCATGGCTATAGGGTTCCGGAGGAGCTGGATGAGCTCGCGAGCATCTTCGGGTTCGATGAGAGGATGTTGGAGAAACTGAAGTATGCAAGCAGGATGGTTGCAAAGGTTGATAACGCGGCGATACAGGATGGCTTCCAGCTCTATCTGCATATAATGATCGTGAGCTGGGATGGGGAGTGGGTGATAATCCAGCAGGGGCTGAAGCCCATGACAAACCTCGTCAGGAGATATCATTGGATCTCGATGGGGCTGAGGAGCTTCGTCGAGGAGCCTCATAGCGGGATAGTCTCGGCGGCGAGGGAGGAGGTCGTGCTCGATATGACGAGCCGGGATAGCCGCGAGTCTAGGAAGGCGTGCGTCGAGGCCGTGAATCATGACATAGACGCGCTCAAGAGATTCAGCAGGGGGATCTCGAGAGGCCAGTCAACGCTCATGGAGTTTGATGCCATTGAGCCGAGAAAGTTCCCGTTAAGCATACCGAAGGTAAGCTGCTCATCCCTCCTAGCGATTCATGAGACTTCTCCGAGGGATTATGAGGAGCTCTTGGCAATCCGGGGCGTCGGCCCGAGCATGGTGAGGTTTTTAGCGGCGGCCGCCGCGGCCCTCTATGATGCTCCACCAAGCTTCAGGGATCCCGCGATGTTGTTCAGCGAGCTTCCTGTGAGGATGGGCGCCGACAAGCCGCTATATGAGCTCGTTGAGGCGATAAAGGCATCTAGGCTGAGCTTCGCCGAGAAGAGCAAGTCTCTTAGTAGGTTGACATCAGTCTTCAGGTCGCTTGAGGAGGCTTCGTGATTTTAGCGCTCCCTCTTCCCAGCTATAAACTCCTCAACCATTTGTCTCGCGACATCGTCCGGGTACTGGATTGGCGGACTTTTCATGAAGTAGGCTGATGGGCTGATTAGGACCCCGGCGATACCCCGATCCTTCCCAATCTTCGCGCAGCGGATAGCATCTATAACCACGCCGGCGGAGTTCGGGCTATCCCAAACCTCGAGCTTCGCCTCGATGTTTAGCGGGCAGCCTCCGAAAGCCGTGCCCTCGATCCTGATATAACACCACTTCCTATCCTTCAGCCATGGCACATAATCGCTTGGCCCTATGTGGATATTCTCCTCGCCTATATCATATGGTATCAAGCTCGTGACAGCAGTTGTCTTGGAGATCTTCTTAGAGGTCAGCCTCTCCCTCTCAAGCATGTTCAGGAAGTCCGTGTTGCCGCCGAAGTTGAGTTGATAAGTCCTCTCGATCTTGACCCCCCTATCGACTAGGAGCTTTATGAGGACTCTATGGAGTATTGTGGCGCCGACCTGGCTCTTCACATCATCCCCTATAAGCGGGACCCCACGCCTCTCAAATATCTCCTGCCACCTAGGCTCTCTTGCTATGAAGACGGGGATGCCATTGACGAAAGCGGCGCCGGCGTCGAGAACCTGCTCGACATACCACTTCGTGGCCGACTCGCTTCCAACTGGGAGGAAGTTCACAACGACATCAGCGCCGGTGCTCTTCAACACATCAGCGACGTCAACTGTTGGTGATGGATGCTTCTCTATCACACCTTGGAGATATTTTCCAAGGCTATCATGCGTCATCCCCCTCATGACCTCGACGCCGAGCTTCGGGACATCAGCGAACTTCATGGTGCAGTTTGGGGGAGCGAAGATCGCCTCCGATAGATCCTTCCCAACCTTATTCTTATCAATATCGAATGCAGCAACGAACTCGATATCGCCGACATGATATGGGCCCAGCCTCACATGCATCAATCCCGGGACGAACTCATTCTCATCCGCATCCCTGTAATAATAAACGCCTTGAACAAGAGCTGAGGCGCAGTTACCCACACCTATAATCGCAACCCTAACCTTCGGCATACACAAATATTATTCTCGGGGCATATATAGCTATTTCATGAGCATGAAATAGTCAGAGCCTCTCCGCCAGCTCCTTCAGAAAATCTCTAGCCATCTTGAGGGCTTTCTCGCCCTCCCGCGTCAAGATGTAGTATTTTCTCTGGGGGCCCTCGCTATCAGCTCCGGTGCTGGCAGATGTTATCAAGCCCTCGGATTGCAGCTTATGGAGGACGATATAACAGGTCACCCTGCCCGGCTTAAAGCCAAACCTCTCCTCAATTCTCTTCGCAACCTCATAGCCGTAGAGCGGCCCCTCCTTCAGCAAGCTCAAAACATAGAGCCAGAGATTCTCGACTGTCAGCTTACGCACGAGCCTCCTATAAGCCGCGGTCTCCTGCAACCCTTCCTCAAACAAGCTCCCATATAGGTGGATAAAAAGCCTGCCCGCGTGGAGCTTAACTCTTTAAGATGCCTTAATCAGCCGGCGAATGGGATGCGATGAGGTATCGTGGGATGATAATGGACTTGGATGGCTGCGTCTACCGCGACTATGTGCCAACTGAGGGCGCTGTGGAGGCGTTGAATAGGCTTAGAAGACTCGGGGTCAGGGTTATCTACGTCACAAATAACCCGGAGACGACATCCGAAGAGCTGGCTGAGAGGCTTCATGGCCTTGGCGTAGAATGCTCGCCCGAGGACTTCATAACAGTCGGCGAGGCAGCTGCATCCTACATTTACTCTAGATCGGGGACGAGCAGGGTCCTAGTTATTGCAGGGGATGGCGTTAAGAAGTATTGCATGCGCATGGGCCACAGGGTCCTCGACATGGATGAGTGGGATAAGGCCGAGTATGTTGTCGTCGGCTTTGATCGCGAGATAAATTACCAGAAGCTCGTGGCAGGGTTAAGAGCAATATTGAATGGCGCGATCTTCATAGGTACGAATCCCGATGCCGTTCACCCTGGGAAGAATGGCTTAGAGCCCGGATCCGGAGCCTTCGTCATCATGTTCGAATATATGACGGGCGTCAAGCCAATAATAGTTGGAAAGCCGTCCAAGATAATAATGGAGCAGGCTTTGAAGAAGTTGGGAATGAGTCCTGAGGAGGTTCTCGTGGTGGGTGATAGGGTTGACACGGATGTTAGGGCTGGGAAACTCGTCGGGGCTGACACAGCCCTTATCCTAACAGGGATAACAAGGGAGAAGGATCTACCAAATATACCGCCTGAGCTCAGGCCCACCTATGTATTCAGGAACTTGCGGGAGCTCGTGGAGAGCCTCTATACTTGAGCTTGCCTAGCCTGCCTGCTTAATACTGGGAGCTTGTAATCCTCCTTCACGGTTCTTAAGACAATCTTCGTCTCAGTGGATGCCACGCCATCAAGTTTCCCTATCTCATCTAGGATCCTGGCCAGCTCCTCATTACTCCTAGCCCTAACCTTGATGAGGCAGTAATGCTCGCCCGTGACATCATGCACCTCTAGGATCTCAGGCATTATAGAGAGCTTCTCGAGCACCTCCTCATACTTGGGTGGCCTAACGGTGACAGCGATAAAGGCGGTCACGGTGTAGCCGAGCTTCTCCGCATCCACAATAGCTTGTATCTTCTTGATCACGCCGAGGCTGATCAGCTTCTTGATTCTAGAGTAGACGGCTGCCTCACTCATCCCAACCCTCTTCGCGATCTCGGAGTATGATGCTCTACCATCCTCCTGCAGGATCTCGATGATCTCCAAGTCCTTCTGATCCAGGACCTCCTTCCTCATCCAACAATATCTCCACAGCATACCCGATATATTTTTATTGGCGGTAAGACCGCCTGTGATAGAGGCCCCCATAATAGTTGGAAGAGGCTTAAGCGGGGGTCGAAGGGGCGCGGCTTACATGAGCTGTAAAGTTGGGATTGCATGGGGTGAAGAGCTCCTAGACTACAGCTTCCCATTTCCACATCCATTTAGGAGGGAGAGAGCGTTAGCCTTTTATCAGGAGCTGAGCAACCTCGCGGAGCATCTGGCAGACTCAATAATAGTGGTAAAGCCCGAGCAAGCATCCCTAGAGGATCTCCTCCTCTTCCACGAGGCAGGCTACGTGGATTTTGTCAGGAGGAGGTCGGAGGAGGGCCGCGGATACCTGGACTACGGTGATACGCCCGCGTTCAAGGGATGCTATGAGGCATCACTCTACGTGGTTGGGGCGACGCTAAAGCTCGTCAAGCTAATACTCGCTGGCGAGATCAATCATGGATTCAATCCGGTCGGCGGGCTTCACCATGCTAGGAAGGGTTCAGCAGCCGGGTTCTGCATATTCAACGACGCGGCCATAGCGATAGAATACCTTCTGAGGAAGGAGAGACTATCGGAGATCCTATACGTGGACATAGATGCTCATCATGGCGACGGTGTCTTTTACAGCTTCTATGGCGATGCCCGCGTCAGGATCCTCGATGTCCACCAGAATGGGAGGACGCTCTATCCTGGGACCGGGTTCCCACATGAGCGGGGCGCTGGCAACGCCGTGGGGACGAAGCTGAATATAACGCTCCTGCCCGGAGCTGGGGACAAGGAGTTCATGGAGGCGTGGAACGAGATGGCTGAGGATTTTCTAGCGGACTCGAGGCCAGAGTTCATAATACTCCAGGCTGGGGCTGATGGCCTCGCAGGAGACCCGCTTACAGGCCTAAACTACACTGAGGAGGTTCATGCTTTCGTGGCTTCGAGGCTCCACAAGCTCGCTCATGAGAGATGCGATGGCAAGCTTCTCGCCCTCGGCGGGGGAGGCTATGACATCTCCAATGTGGCCAAAGCATGGACTGCAGTGGTAAAGGCCCTCGCTACTCGATCCTAATCTTATACCCTGTAATCTTCTTCTTCGCAATCACCTCTAGGACTCCTTCCTTGTATCTTGCCTTTACGGATTGTGGATCTATCTTCGCCGGGAGCCTCACGTGGAGGACGTATCTCCTGCCCTCGCCACCTCTTAGGAGCGACCTGCATGGAGCTTCTATTCTCAGATAATCCTCCCCAGCGATCAGCCCTATCTCCTCCTTGCTTGCTCCCGGGAGGTCCGCAGTCAGCCTAACCTCATCCCCCGACTCGTAAATGTTGTAGAGCGGTGTTATGCAGCCGCTCCTCTCCTCGGCCTCCCTCATGAGTCTGAAGAACTCGTCCTCCATCCTGCTTATCTCGGCCTCAACCCTCCTAAACTCCTCCAAGATTCTTCTCCAAATATTCCTCCTCCACTCCTCCATCCCCGGATCACCTCACAGGTAGACTGGTGGGAGCTCAAGCTCCTTGGACTTCTGAATCCCACGCATCACCTGATCGGTCCTCATCATTAGATCCCTAAGCCTGAGCCTAAGCTCCTCGGCACTCTCAAGCAGAGGCTTAACATCTATCTCGATTCCCAGAAGCTTCGAGAGATAGGATACTACCTGGCCAGCGGCTCCCGGATCCGGGTAATTATAATGTGCCTGGGCTAGGATTATGGCGGCGTCGAGCCCAGCCCTCACAGCATCCCTCAGGAGCATCCCCTTTATCCCAGCGATGAAGCCATCCTTAAACCTATTAGCCCCATTAAGCTTGACAAGCATCTCAGTTATCTCTGGCCTGCTCCCCAGAACATAGATCTCTGGCTTTTCTATGTCAAGTCTATTCGGCTCAGGTATCCCGGAGACCGATATGAGGAGCTTTCCATCCTTCCGCTTAATCCAGCTCACGAGGCTATGTGAGAGCGGCCTAATCATGTGCGGCGGTATCGGGATATCGGATGTTATCGCGACGATCCTATCTCTATGATAGATCCTGATAAGCTCCTTTATCTGCTCATTCCTCACGGAGATCAGGGGCGGCAGGAACTCCGCGTCTATATAGCCGACCTCCCTCATCTCAAGCCTATCAACTATGTAGGATGCGGCTATGGCCCCGACGAGCCCCACATCCGGGAACCCCTCGATAAATATCAGGTCGCGCCCCTGGATGGGCTCAACCTCAATTATGCTTATCTCCTCAGCCTCTGACATCAATTAACCCTCGGAGGCCCCCTAGATAAACTTGCCCAGAAGGATTAGAGAAAATACTTTTTAGTAGGACTTCTTCACCGCATCATCGGATGGTGAATTCTCATGAGTGAGACCCCTGTTAGCAGCTCCTCAGTAGCATCGGCGGAGGCCAGCAAGAGGTATTACGGGCATAAGCTGAAAGAGATTTGGTCAAAATCCCTAGAGAATCCTGAGGCATTCTGGAGTGAGGTCGCGGAGAACATTGTTTGGTTCAAGAAGTGGGACAAGGTCTATGAATGGGATCCACCATTCGCGCGATGGTTTATCGGCGGGATCCTCAACGCCTCCTACAACGCTCTTGACGTGCACTTGAAGAGGGGCCTGAAGAACAAGGTCGCGATATTCTGGGAGGGCGAGGAGGGTGCTTCCAAAGCCCTGACATACTATCAGCTCTGGAGGGAGGTTAACAAGTTCGCTAACGCTCTGAAGAAGCTGGGCGTCAAGAAGGGTGATAGGATCTCGATATACCTGCCCATGATACCGGAGCTCCCAATAGCGATGCTCGCTTGCGCCAGGATAGGCGCTATACACAGCGTTGTCTTCTCGGGATTCAGTGCGACGGCGCTAGCCGATAGGATAAATGACGCGGAGGCGAAGATCCTCATCACGGCGGATGGATTATACAGGAGGGGCAAGATAGTCCCCTTAAAGACGACGGCGGATGAGGCGCTCGCCATGACGAAGACCATTGAGAAGGTCATAGTCGTGAGGAGGGTTGGTCTCGAGAATACACCAATGAAGGAGGGCAGGGACCTATGGTGGCATGATGTCGTCAAGGATGTTGAGCCTTATTGCCCGCCCGAGCCCATGGAGTCGACGGACCCGCTCTTCATCCTCTACACGAGCGGGACGACTGGTAAGCCAAAGGGCGTGGTCCATAGCACTGGAGGATATCTCGTCTGGGTCTGGGCAACACTTAAGTGGGCATTCGACCCGCAGCCCGATGACATCTGGTGGTGCACGGCTGACATAGGCTGGATAACAGGCCACAGCTACGTGGTCTATGGCCCGCTAATGCATGGGCTGACGCAGATAATGTATGATGGAGCCCCCGACTACCCGGCCCCCGACAGATGGTGGGAGATAATCGAGAAGTATGGCGTGACGGCCTTCTACACCGCCCCAACAGCCATCAGGATGCATATGAAGTTCGGCGAAGAGTGGGCCAAGAAGCATGATCTCAGCAGCCTCAGAATACTCGGATCTGTTGGCGAGCCGATCAACCCAGAGGCTTGGAGATGGTTCTACGAGGTCATAGGTGGCGGAAGATGCCCGATAATAGATACTTGGTGGCAGACTGAGACCGGGGGATTCATGATCTCGCCGGCCGCCGGAATAGAGCTCGTCCCACTCAAAGCCGGATCCGCAACATTCCCGCTGCCCGGGGTTCATGCTGAGGTAGTAGATGAAGATGGTAGACCGGTCAAGCCCTTCGAGAGAGGATACCTCGTAATCCTAGCCCCGTGGCCCGGAATGCTGATGACACTGTGGAGAGACCCTGAGCGCTACAAGGAGGTCTACTGGTCCAAGTTCCAGCCGAACAAGTATCTCCAGTTCAAGATAACCCCGCCGGCAATCTACTACACCGGAGACTATGCGATGAAGGATGATGAGGGATACTTCTGGCTCATGGGAAGAGCTGATGACGTGATAAAGGTGGCGGGACACAGGATTGGCACGGCAGAGCTTGAGAGCGCTTTCGTCAGCCATCCAGCTGTCGCGGAGGCAGCGGTGATAGGGAAGCCGGACCCGGTGAAGGGCGAGAGCATAGTCGCCTTCGTCATCCTGAAGTCAGGACATCAGCCCACCGACGAGCTCAGGGACGAGCTGAAGATGCATATCAGGAAGACCATCGGCCCTGTTGCCACGCCCGATGCGATCTTCTTCGTCTCATCCCTACCAAAGACGAGGAGCGGCAAGATAATGAGGAGGGTCCTGAAGGCGGTGGTAAGCGGGGGACAGCTAGGAGATATCACGACGCTTGAGGATGCAGCCTCGGTCGAGGAGGCAAAGAAAGCGGTTGAGATGCTGAGAAAAGCCATGGAAGAGGCAACCAAGAAGTAAGCCCCCTCAAAAGATCATTTTTAATTCTTTAATCCTAGACAAATCTTTTCCCCTTAATCCTCCAAAGTCTCCCATATTTGGTGGTTTGGATTGGTGAAGGTTGGGATAGTTGGGGCTGGAAGGGTTGGGAGCACAGCCGCCTATACGCTTCTATCCCTCATGGATCTTGATGAGCTTGTTCTCGTGGATGTCTTGGGTGATCTAGCTGAGGGGGAGGCCCTAGACCTGATGCATGCGGCTTATGCTCTCGGGAAGCGGACGAGGATACATGGAGGCTCTGATTATGATCTTTTAAGGGGCTCAAACCTGATAATAGTCACGGCTGGCGCGGCGAGGAAGCCGGGGATGTCGAGGCTCGATCTGCTTAAGACGAACGCGGAGATAATGAGACGAGTCGCCGCAAGCCTCAAGGATGTTTGTGGTGACGCGGTGATAATGGTGGTCTCAAATCCCGTGGACCTGATGACATATCTTCTCTGGAGGGAGCTCGGGATCCCAAGGCATAGGATAATGGGAATGGGAGGCATCCTCGATACAGCGAGGCTCTGGAGCATCCTCGGGCAAAGGAGCGATGACATGGTTCTAGGAGAACATGGCGATAGCATGTTCATCCGCGGCGGGCATCATGATCTCGAAGAACAGCTCAAGGGCCTGGCGATGGAGGTGATAAGGAGGAAAGGCGCGACAGTCTACGGGCCCGCGGCTTCAATCTATATACAGGCAAAAGCGATCCTCGCAGACTCCCAAGAGATTCTGCCAGTCTCCGCGATCCTAGATGGGGAGTATGGTCTCAGGAATATAGCCGTCGGGGTTCCAGCGAGAATAGGCCGAGAAGGAATAATCGAGATAATAGAGTATGAGGATGCTCGTGATGGGATCATCCGCTCGGCATCCATTCTTAGGGAGAGGCTCCATGAAGCTGGCTACTAAGTTAGAAAGCTTTAAGCTAGGTTTTGTCACATTTGAGCGCGATGGAGAGGACGAGTAGGATCCCGGGCTTTTACAAGCTCACGGTAGAGGAGAGGCTTAGGATAGTTGCAGAGTTTGCTGGGCTAAGTGAGGAGGAGGTTGAGCTCTTGAGGAAATATGCGGCGCTCGATAAGGATACTGCTAACAGGATGATCGAGAATGTGGTTGGGACGTTCCAGCTCCCGCTTGGGATAGCCGTGAACTTCCTGATTAATGGCAGGGATTACATGGTCCCCATGGTTATTGAGGAGCCGTCCGTGGTCGCGGCCGCCTCGAATGCCGCGAGGATGACGAGGGAGGGTGGCGGAGTCTTCGCCCAGAGCACGGAGTCCCTGATGATAGGCCAGATACAGCTCGTCGGGATCAAAGACCCGTATGCCGCGAGGCTTGAGGTCTTGCGAAACAAGGAGGAGATACTGGCGATAGCTAACGAGCAGGACCCAGTCCTCGTCAATCTCGGAGGAGGGGCGAGGGATCTCGAGGCGAGGGTGATCGAGACGAGGCTCGGCCCCATGCTGATAGTCCACTTGATCGTTGATGTGAGGGATGCGATGGGAGCTAATGCCGTGAATACGATGGCTGAGGCTGTTGCACCAAGGCTCGCCTCGATAACAGGCGGAAGATACAGGCTCAGGATAATATCGAACCTAGCCGATAGGAGGCTTGTTAGGGCTTGGACGAGGATCCCGCCTGAGGCTGTCGGCGGGAGGGAGGTTGCTGAGGGGATTGTTGAGGCGTGGGCATTCGCGGACGCCGACCCATATCGCGCCGCGACGCATAATAAGGGGATAATGAATGGCGTTGACGCGGTTGTAATCGCGACCGGGAATGACTGGAGGGCTGTCGAGGCTGGGGCGCACGCATACGCCTGTAGATTCGGCACATATAAGCCGCTCAGCACCTGGGAGATTGATGAGAGGGGAAATCTCGTCGGGAGCTTGGAGATGCCGTTGGCAGTTGGGATAGTTGGCGGCGCGATTAGGACGAACCCGCTTGCGAGGATATGCTTGAAGATTCTCGGCGTTAAGACTGCTAGGGAGCTTGCAGAGGTGATAGGCGCGGTTGGCCTCGTCCAGAACTTGGCGGCGCTAAGGGCCCTAGCCGCCGAGGGCATACAGGCGGGCCACATGTCGCTTCACGCGAAGAATATAGCGATCATGGCGGGAGCTGTGGGCGATGAGATAGATCAGGTGGCCGAGATCATGGTGCGGGAGAAATGTATCAGGCTGGATCGCGCGAAGGAGATACTTGAAAAGCTGAGAAGAGAGAGGGAGAGGAAGTAGAGCTGGTCGAGGAAGGCTGTTGATGAGCAGTTATCCCACGGCTGTCCAGAAGAAGGGTGTTAGGGTTCTAGGCGTGGCGGAGAGCTTTAGGAAGGATATTGGGGGGAAGGCAGCCCTAGCCGGGGTTGTCATGCGCGGCGACCTCATCATAGATGGCGTGGTGTTCGGCGAGTGCACAGTCGGTGGTATGGACGCGACAGACAGCATTCTCGAGATGTATAGGTCGCTTGGGAGGGAGGATATTATGCTCCTGATGCTGAATGGCTGCATAATAAGCAGGTTCAACGTGATCGATCTTCAGAGGCTCCATGAGGAAACAGGGCTCCCCGTGATCTCCGTGACATACAACCCGAGCGCCGGGATCAGGGAGTATTTCATCAAGTATTTCCCCGATGACTGGAGGAAGAGGATCGAGGTCTATGAGAGGAATGGGCCGAGGATCGAGATGACGAATAAGAATGGCTTCAAGATCTATTTCAGGTCTGTGGGGCTGGATCCAGGCGACGCAGCCAAGATAATAGATCGATATACGATCTTCGGGAGGGTGCCCGAGCCGTTGAGGGTTGCAAGGATCCTCGCTCACGGCCTCCTCGAGCACATGAGGAAAAGATGATTACACAGCTGCTAGCGAGTCATGCTTGAAGAATCATGGCGCTTTATCTTGTTGGGCTGGGCCTCGGGAGCAGCGGCTACCTGACGAGGATGGCTATGGAGGTTATTGCGAAATCGGATAAGGCTTACTTGGATACTTATACGAGCTTCCTCGAGCCGGAGCTCATCGAGGAGCTGAGGATTATCCTAGGCTCTAGGCTCATCGAGGCTGATAGAAGGCTCTTAGAGGAGGATGTCTCGCGCATAGTTGAGGAGGCTGGAGAGAGGGATATCGCGATTCTTGTCCCGGGAGACCCCCTGATAGCCACCACGCATATCTCGATCATCATTGAG
Source organism: Candidatus Wolframiiraptor gerlachensis (assembly GCA_021323375.2). Lineage (GTDB taxonomy): Archaea > Thermoproteota > Nitrososphaeria_A > Caldarchaeales > Wolframiiraptoraceae > Wolframiiraptor > Wolframiiraptor gerlachensis. Next base: position 107,115 of record JAJPCT020000018.1, read on the forward strand.
GCTGCTCGCAGGGGCGTCAAGTATCATGTGATCCATGGCGTCTCAGCCCATTCGGCCCTCATCTCCGCCTCATGTCTCCAGGCATACAAGTTCGGGAAGATCGTGACCATTCCTAGGAGCGGTGTTGGCGTCGAGACATGCTATAGGGCGATCCTGGAGAACATGGAGCGCGGCCTTCACACTCTCATACTCCTCGACACGGCGGATGGAGGCCTAGACATACCATCAGCGATAAAAATGCTTATGCGGGTTGAGGACGAGTTTGGGATGGGCTTGATAACGCCTGAGAGGCTGGTAATATGCTTAGCTAGGATAGGGTTTGGGGATGAGTTCAGGTGGGCTGGAAGTCTTGCCGAGGCGCTTGAGAGAAACTACCCGCCGCCACCACATAGCATAATCTTCCCGGGAAGCCTCCATTTCTCTGAGGCAGAGGCGTTGGAGACCCTGCTGGGCGCGAGCCCTAGAGTGATTGAACAGCATAAGCCGCCTTGGATCATCTGGCAGAGGCTACAGAGGTATATCGAGAATGTCGAGAACGCGCTGAGGGGGCTCGAGCTCATAGACCAATCAAGCGAGGTTAAGGAGGTCTTGGATCTAGTGGAGAGATATCTTGATGATTCGAGGAGGTTTCTCTCGGGCGGCCGCGGCCTCGACTCCTTGGCCGCGATCTCTTATGCCGAGGGGCTGTTAGACTGCCTCAGGATGCTCGGCAGGGTCAGGTTCTCATGGAGCTCAAGACAAGGCTAGATCGTGATAAAGGACTCGATCGGTATATTGAACTCCTCCATGAGCCTCTCCTTAACCCCTCTCAGGGCTATTATCGAGAACATTCCCGAGATATTCGCCTTAAGCTCCTTGCATAGGGCTATCATCGCCCTCATGGTGCCACCCGTCCTGATTATATCATCTACAAGGAGGACATACTCCCCCTTCTTCACGAGGCCTTTCGGGAGGTAGATGTATCGGTATGCCCCCGACTCGAATATCTGCTTAACCTCCACGAAGTCCCTTACGCCGATCTTCTTGCTCTTCCTCGCGATCGCTAAGCCTACTCCGAGGATTAAGGCCAGCTGATATGCGACCGGAATGCCGTCGGACTCCATCGTCATCACCCTATCAACCTTGAAACCCATGAGCTTCTCGAGCTCAGCTAGGACTATCTGCTTCAATAAAAGCGGGTCATGGATTATCTCGCTCGTGTCTATTGCCCCGACCTCATCTCTTGCGAGCCTCCGCCTAACCTCATCCAGCAGGAACTCTCTCTTGAAGGCCGCCATGATGGCCCTAGACTTCTCGGGGCTCGGGAGAACATGCCCATTCACGTATCGCGAGAGGACGGCTGGCGGGAGGCCGAGGATGGAGGAGAGCCTCTCATAGGACATGTGCTTCTTGAGCATCCTAAGAGCCTCGATCGAGTTGAGCCTATACCAGAGCTCATCCAGCCTTCTCAACTCCCAGGCACCTAGAGAAGGTGGGCTTGGCTTGGAATTAAAACCTCCACCAAGCAAGCTGATCAATGGATAAATATGGTGGACCTGGATTTGTGCGGTGATGGAGGAAAGGGCTGGGAAGCGCGTCTTAGCATCCGGGGCATTCGAGCTCCTCCATCCGGGCCATGTTAGGTTTCTTGCAGAGGCTAAGCGTGTTGGAGGCGAGGGCTCGAGGCTTATAGTCGTCGTGGCCAGGGATGAGACGATTAAGAGGAGGAAGGGGAGGGAGCCGATCCTTGGGGAGGAGGCTCGGAGGGAGATAATCTCAATGCTCAAACCCGTTGATGAGGTGATCCTCGGCCACGTCCCATTCTCATTTGAGAGGGTGATTGAGGAGGTGAAGCCGGATATAGTGGTCTTCGGATATGATCAAGAAGACTTGATGAGGGAGTTCATGAGGTTTATCGAGTCCAGGGGGTTGAATGTAAAGGTCGTCAAGCTCGGGAAGTTCTCATCACATGGCCCATCCAGCACATCGGAGCTTATCAGGCGGGCGGCGGAGATCATGGGCAAGGGCTCATCATGCTAGGTCGAGTGGGCTCAAGCTCACCTTTACACACACAATATCCCCATCCCTCAGCCCAAGCTTCTCCCTAATGCAGACTGGCGACAGTATCTCGATAACCTCCCTCGGATAATGCGTCCTCTCTATGAAGAGTATAGCGGCCTCCTCGTCCCCGACGCGCGCCTTGATACATCTCGCGCCGCCATAGGATCTCCTTCCATTACTAAACCTCTCTATCTCTATTCTAGCAGCCCTCTCCACCAGAGTCCTCTTCAATATATCGTCCCTACTAATTAGCCTCAGGTTCAGTGTTCCGGGATAGGGCTTGAACCCGAGCTTCTCCTCAAACTGCTTCATATAGAATGGTATCTGGACATAGTAGGCGCCCTCCCCCAGCCCGGTAAAGACCCTACCCGTGAGGATAATCTCGGACGGCCTCTCAAGAACCTCCTTTAACTTGGCGTGAAGCGATAGCATTAGGTCGAGCGCCTTATCCGTCAGCCTTATAACAGTGCCTCTCCCCGAGGCCTCCCTCTCAATAAGCCCCTCCCTTTCAAGCTCTATCAAGAGCCTTGAGGCAGATTGCTGTGAGATCCCGATCTCCTCGGCGAGCTTTGCTGTAGAAATCCTGACGCCGCTGACTAGGGCATTCTCTTGGGCTAGGCGGAGGATAATCCTACCCCTACTGCTGAGGATCTCCTCAAGCGGCATTCAGATGCTTATGGTCTCGTTTAGCTTTAAGCCCTCTTCCGAGAAAAGTAGAAGGTCTATGCCGTTCCCGCTCGCCGCATCCCTCGCTATCGCCGCCTTTATCGCCTTTATCGCAAGAGCTCTAACATCCCCTGGTGATAGGTCGGGCCTATACTCAGCCTCGATCACGCCGATGGCTATCTCGGCGCCGGAGCCCACAACCGCGTAATCATCCTCTATCATGGAGCCTAGAGGATCGAGGACTATGATATGCGGCCCGGTATCATCGAACCCACCAACAATGGTCTCCGCGATATAGGGTATAAACCTGCTATCGAACAGGTAGTTTGAGAGGACCTTCGCGACGGAGACGACCTTAGGCTCCTTCCTATACGTGTATCTGTAGATGTTTATCTCGGCCTGAGCACCCTTCACTAGGATCTGCATGTCGCCGACTAGGCCTGCGCAGGCGGCTCCTATCTTTGGGGTTATCTGGAAGACCTTCCTAACATTTTTGCTCATCACGAAGTAGCCGTAGGTTAGCCTCTTCTCCGAGGCCAGGACGACGGCGTCAGCTGTCTTTATGCCAATCGTGGTAGCGCCGGGGAGCGGGTAACGTAATGCCATACTAACCGATTAGTGTTGGGTTTCCTAGTTCTTAACCTTTCGCACACTAGCCATGGCGTCCCACTAGAAGGTTCTCCAAGAACCTCCTCCTCTCCTCTATCGTCTCCTCGTAAAGCCTTCGATAGAGCTTTTTCTCGGCCTCGCTCATCCCGTAACCCCTCCTAGCCATCATCCTCTCAGCGGCCTCGATCATGCGGTTCACGTCGACCCAGTCCCATACCCTCCCCTTAACATACCACGTGAATGGCGGCACATACTTGGGGTAGGGCTCGCCCGACGTGACGAGGTTGCACATTATGCCTATCATGGAGCCTGTTGAGAGGAGGGAGCCGATCCCGGTCTTCGTGTGATCGCCTATAAATGCGCCCAGCTTGATCATCCCAGTGTCCATGAGCTTTCCAGCAGCCGGAGCCCTGACAGGCCCATAATCATTCTTTAGATCGCTGGTTGTTGTTAATGCTCCGAGATTCACCCACTCGCCGATATAGCTGTGGCCCACGAAGCCCGCATGATACTTGTTCGAGAATCCTTGGAATATCGTCTCCTCAACCTCTCCACCAACCCTGCATACGGGCCCTAACGAGGAGCTAGTGATCCTCCCGCCCACGATCCAAGATCCTCTCCCAATATAGCATGGTCCGACAATATAGCTATGCGGGAAGATCACGGCATCATCATCGATTATTATTGGGCCGCTTGTCGAGTCTAAGACGACGCATGGATAGATCTTGGCGCTTCCTGAGACCATGACATCCTCCCTATCTCCCACCACGTAGATGCCCTCGCCGCCTGGTCTCACCCAGGGCTTAAGCCACCTAAGCCTCTCCAAATCCCTCTCAAGCTCGAGCCGATGATATCTCACAAGATCCCATGGATACTTTACGAGCCTTGCCCCCTCAATCCCATGGGCTCCAAGCTCGCGCTCAGCCCTCTCAAGCACATCTCCAACGTTCCTGCACCCTATCAGAATCCTCTTGATATCATTCTTTCTGATGAACGCGTAGACTGGCTCGACATCCCCAATCGCGACGCCATCCTCAAGCTTGAGGAGATTCTGGTCGAAGAGCCATCTGCCATTAACGAGGAGGAGATCCTCGCCTCTCATGAGCGCCTTGACATCATCAAGCGCATGGACCTCACCGATGCCCCCAAGCCTCTCGCGAGCAACATCAAGCAACATGCTCCTAACATAGAAGACTATATGGCCCTCGACGCCTGACAGGATCTTTTCATAAAGCATGCTCGCGCCGCATCTAAGGGTATAGACCGGCCTTGCCAGCGTGAGGGGCCTTAGGAACTTCTCGGAATCATCCTCATAGACCGCCACGAGCACGCTAGACACCCACTTCTCAAGGGCTTAAGTCTTCTCCAAGAACCCTCCTCAAGACCCTCTCAACACGATCTATGTCCATGGTATATGTTAGGTCGAGGACCCATGAGTCTAGCGGGATAACTTTTACCCCGCAGAGACCCTCATCTATCATGAGCTGGACGGCTGCTGTCAGCTCAAGCTCCCCCCTGACGGGATGAGGCTTAACGCGCCTACAAGCTTCGAATATCACCGGGCTAAACCTCCAGAGATTCATGTTCACGAGCATGCCATATCTCGTCCTATACGCCTCCGGGTTTTTGGGCTTCTCAATTATCCTGACGAGGTTTAGGTCATCATTAATCTCCATGACCGCAAAAGATCTAATCCTCTCGAGCCCGAAGTTCCCAGATGAGAGCAGGGATTCCAGCTTGAAGCCGCCAACATAGCATATGCCGTGATCTTCTGCCCTGATCACGGGCTCAAGGGCATCCCTCGGGTAAAAATTATCACCATTCAACACGAGGAAGACGTCATCTTCGGCGAATTCCTTGGCGGCATAGACGGCGTCAGCGGTCCCAAGAGGCCTCTCTTGGATCGCGAAGCTGATAGAGATCCCCAGCTCCCGGCCAACCTCATCAAAATAGCTCCTTAGCTCAAGATGCTCCGGCCCAATGACGAGGCAGATCTCATGGACCTCAAGCCCTGCGAGAACCTTCAGCTGATGATAGATGAATGGCTTTCCGGAGATGGGAATAAATGGCTTCCAGCCGAGCCTTGCGAACTTCTCAACCTGTGGGTCGAGGGGTACCTGGTCCAAGCTGCTCCTCATCCTCTTGCCCATTCCACGCGCGAGGATCACGGCTTTGCCGATCAACCTTGATCACCTCACTTTGGTGATCCTAAGCTTATCACCCGGCTTAAGCCCGAAGATCTCCGCAGCGTTTCCACGATTCACCGAGAGCTCGAGATATCCCCATCCCCCAACCGTGAGCAGCGGCTGTCCAGCCTCCACGAAGCCATAAGACCTCACATACCTGCATCTAAGCTCTCTACACGGAACGCTCACGAGGGCCTCGTCGCCAAGCTCTAGGCCGAGCTGCATGGGCTTGAGATTCGTCACGAGATTACCGAACCTATCCACATGCATTATCGTCGTCTCGGCTGAATCGCCTTCGATAACGGGTTCCGGTAGCCTCATGGCCGCATAGGACTCGATCCTCCTGCCGAGGCTTGAGGGCTTCTCTCCCCGGGCAAGCCTGCCGACGACATGAGCGAAGACATCCCTCGCATGGAATGTCTCAGCATTCCTGGGAGGAAGATTAGACTCATCAATCTCATAGGCCGCGGATACCCCGAGGATCTCGGCGGCTGGCGCCATGAAGCCCGTATCAGGGCCGATGAATACATCACCCCTCACGGTCTCCAGGATTATCCCCCTCCTCCTAGTCCCAACTCCCGGATCAACGACGCAGAGATGGATCGTGGCCGGAGGCATGTATGGCACGCTCACTCTCAGGATGAAGGCCGCTTGAAGCTCGTTAAACGGCATAACCTCATGCGTTAGATCAATTATCACCGCATCCCTGCAGTACGATAGTATAACGCCCTTCACCTGCCCCACGTATGGATCCGCAAGCCCGAAGTCCGTGAGGATCGAGATAACAGGCCTAGTGCCCATCATCCCAAGCCGATATTATGATGCGCGCTCAGAGCTTTTAACCATCCTCATCTCATCAGGTAGCCAGGACTCATCATCGCTGAGACATGATCAGCGGACTAGCATATTAATTCAGCCCCTTCCATGGGCTAGTGGAAGCGTTTATTCCTAGGTGGCGGCATTTGATAGGGCGTGATAAGGGTTAGAAAGGCTGATGGCAGGCTTGAGCCCTATGATGGCTCTAAGGTGCTAAGGACAGCCCTCTACCTCGGGCTGGACCGGGCTGATGCGGAGAGGATAGAGAGGGAGGTTTCCGAGAGGGTTTATGATGGGATTCCGACATCCGAGATTCTTACGATGATCCGCGGGCTCGCGGAGGAGGTTAGGCCCGAGCTCTCTCACTTGAGAGATATCAGGGAGGCGATCTCGGCTATGAGGCCGAAGCCAGATTTCGAGGATTATGCCAGGATTATCTTAAGGGAGGTTGGATACCTCGTCGAGCCGGGGAGGGTTCTCGAGGGCAGATGCGTGAGCCACGAGATAGATGGCATAGCGTTTAAGGGCGATGAGGTCTTCGTCGTCGAGGTGAAGCATCACTTCAACCATCACACGTATACTGGGCTCGGCACGATACTTGAACTATGGGCCGCATTAGAGGATCTCAGGGAGGGTTATAGGCTGGGCTTCCACCCATATGCCTTCACATCCGCCATCCTAGTCTGCAACACGAAAATCTCCCAGCATGCGGAGCAGTATGCGAGATGTAAGGGGATAATGTATATGGGATGGAGGTATCCGAGAGCATTCGCGCTCAGCGACATCGTCTCGAGCAAGAGAATCTATCCGATAACGATGCTCAAGGAGCTTCCCGCTGATATGATCGCGAAGCTCGGCGACCGGGGAATAGTGACTTTGAACCAGCTGATTAAGCTCCGGGCGAATGAGGTGGCCGAGATACTCGGGGCGAGCATTGAAGAGGCGGAGCGGGTTAGGGAGGTCGCGGAGAAGATCCTCTCAAGCCCGCGTCAAAGCTAAAACAAAGAATGCTGGAGATGATGCTCGGCATGGAGCTGATCGAGATAGATGGATCAATGGGTGAAGGCGGCGGCCAGATCCTCAGAAACGCGGTCTCACTCTCCGCCGTCTTGATGAAGCCGATAAGGGTCTATAATATCAGGGCTAAGAGGAGTAATCCGGGGCTGAGGCCGCAGCATCTCACGGGTGTTAAGGCTGTTGCAACCCTCTCATCAGCGGAGGTCTCGGGTCTCTATGTCGGCTCCAAGGAGATAATCTTTAGGCCGAGGGCGCTCAAGGGCGGTAGAATGAGTTTCGACGCGGGAACCGCCGGTAGCACAACGCTCATACTCCAGAGCCTCATGCCGGTTATGGCCTTTAGTAGCGAGTCTGTTGAGGTGGAGCTTAGAGGTGGGACGAACAATCCTATGGCCCCACCCGTCGAATACTTTCAATACGTCTTGATACCGATCTTGGATAGGATGGGCTGCAGCTTCGAGGTCGAGCTCCTGAGGAGGGGTTTCTACCCGAGGGGCGGCGGCGTTGTTAGAGCGAGGTCGAAGCCTGTTGAGAGGCTCAAGCCGATAAGATTGATGGAGTCTGGTGGCGTGAGGAGGATACGCGGCCTAAGCTATAGCTGCAGACTGCCGGCGCATATTGTAGAGCGCATGGCCTCGACTGCTGAGAGGATCCTTAAAGGCGCAGGATATGGAGATGTTCATGTTGAGAGGCAGGCCCTCCAGCCCGGAGACAGCGCATGCTCCCTCGACCCGGGCTGCGGGATAATCTTGGTGGCGGAGCTGGAATCAGGCGCCGTAATGGCCTCTGATAACCTCGGGAAGATCGGTGTCCCAGCGGAGAGGATTGCGGAGGAGGCTGCTCAAAGCCTCATAAAACAGCTCGAGACAGGGGCACCCGTGGATAGGCATCTAGGCGACCAGCTCGTGATATGGGCAGCACTCGCATCCGGGGTCTCCGAATACAAGGTCGCAGAGCTAACAATGCATACGACAACGAGCATAGACCTATGCAAGATCATGGCCGGCATAAACGCCGAGATCGATGGAAGGCTTGGAGAACCCGCGACTATAAGAATCACGGGGATAGGCTATGTGAGGCCCGGCTGAAGTTAATATTTTAAAGATGCTCAAGCCCCAGACCGTGTAAAGCTGTGGCATAAGGGCTGGAGGCTGAGTAGAGACTTGAGAAGGGGGCTTTTTGTCGGCAGGTTTCAGCCACCTCATCTGGGCCATGTTCATGCTATTAAGACAGTCCTAGCTGAATGTGATGAGCTTGTGATAGTTGTGGGAAGCGCGCAGTATAGTCATACGCTTGAGAACCCGTTCACGGCTGGTGAGCGGGTTGAGATGATCCGCCAAGCCCTAGCAGAGGAGAACATAGACCTAGCGCGCGTCTATATAATCCCGGTCCCCGATGTTGGCGAGCACTCGGTCTGGGTTGCGAGGGTCAAGTCCTTCTGCCCAAGCTTCCACGTGGTCTACACGAATAACCCACTGGTGAGGAGGCTCTTCGAGGAGGGGGGTTATGAAGTGAAGCCTGTAAATCTCTATCAGAGAGACCTAGAGATGGGGGCGAGGATAAGGGAGCTTATGCTGAGGGGAGGCGACTGGGAGAGCCTCGTGCCGCGTAGCGTCGCCGAATACATCAAGAGGATAGGAGGTGTTGAGAGACTCAGGACAATAGCCCAGAAAGATTATTGAGCCATCCTCTCGAGTGGAATCATGTTGAGGGAGTTCAGGTATAAGCAGGCAATACTCGTGAGGGCGGATCTGAGGATGAGTAGGGGGAAGATAGCGGCTCAAGCCGCTCATGCAGCCGTCTCAGCTGCCGAGGAGTGTAGGAGGCTTAGGCCCGACTGGCTTGAGGCATGGCTATCTGAGGGCCAGAAGAAGGTGGTCCTGAGGGTTGAGAGCGAGGATGAGCTTAGGAGATTCTATGAGGAGGCGAGGAGGATGGGGCTTCCGGCGAGCTTGATAGAGGATGCGGGGCTGACGGAGATCCCGCCGGGAACATTAACCGCGTGCGGGATTGGGCCAGCGCCCTCTGAGATCCTCGACAAGCTAACAGGAAGGCTTAAGCTCCTTTAATCTCCCGGGGCAAGATTTCTCCGTGAGTGGATGATGCTGGGAATCCTCGCAAGCCTAACCCCCGAGTCTGTTGAGAAGTTCATTGGTATAGAGTATTATCTGACGCGGGGTGGTGGGGTGGGCGGCGTCATAAAATCATCCCCGGAGGATTTTCAGACGTGGGAGCAGCTTGTGGATGGTCTTGACGCGAGATTCGCATATGAGTCTTGGACGGGTTTGAGGGAGGGGTTTGGGGATCAGCTGCTCGCGGTGATGTGGAAGAGAGGCGTGGATACGATAAGGGCTTGCACGATTCTCGCGAAACAGCTTGGGATAAGGCCAGCACAGATTGGCGTATGCGGCATCAAGGATAAGGTGAGCGTGAGCTGGCAGTTCATAACGCTTCCAGCATGGAGCATTAGGCCGGAAAGAGTCGAGGTTGGAGGCGTGATAAAAATTCTCCCGATAATGCATGTGGGCTGGAGGATAAGCTCCGAGAGGCTTGCGAGAAACATGTTTGAAATCGTGATCCGGGGGCCGAGTGATGGGGCTGAGGCCGCTCAAAGGATCTTGGAAGAGCTTAGGCTCAGGGGGATTCCCAACTTCTATGGCCATCAGAGGTTCGGAATTTCGAGGCCGATAACTCCCATAGTTGGGAGGCTGATGATCGAGGGGAGGATCGAGGAGGCTGTCAAGGCTTTTCTCGCAGAATACTCCCCGCTCGAGAGCAGTGAGAATAGGATGGCGAGAATGAGGCTTCTCGAGGACTTCGATCCGGCGAGGGCGCTGGAATACTTCCCGAGGATACTGAGATATGAGCGGGCGATCCTAAGACATCTAGCGAGAAGGCCTGGAGACTATCTCGGCGCTCTGAGATCAATTCCACTCAGGCTTAGAAGGCTTTTCGTCGAGTCGGTCTCAGCCCTGATATTCAATAAGGCCCTATCCAGGGTGATCGCGGAGGATCTCTTGGGCGTGGTCGAGGTTGGAGACCTCGTTGTGAGGCTCGATACTTTTGGGAGGCCGGAGCCGGGCAGGCCGATAATGGTCTCGGAGGCGAATATACAGCAGGTCGAGAGGCTCATATCGCGTGGAAAGCTAGCGGTCGCGCTGCCAGTGCCGGGATACCTCTCCCCAATACCGAGAAGCAGGAAGGGTGAGATACTCCTCAGCATCCTAGATGAGATGGGCTTGGAGCCGAATGCATTCCGGCTGAAAATATGCCCAGAGGCCTCGACTAGGGGCTCACTCCGCCCAATAAAGATCACGAGATGGAGCTGCAGGATATCAGAGCTGGATGATGGCTCAATAAAGCTGAGCATCGAGCTCCCACCCGGATCATACGCGACGATCCTGCTGAGGGAGATAATGAAGCCCGAGAGCCCGCTCGCATTCATCGGAGGGGGAAATGTTAATAGCCGTGAGCCTAGAGACATTATGTAATGGAGGGTTACGTAATCAGCACGCCAAGCGCTAGGGCCACGTGGATTATAATTGGTATGAACACGATCATAGGCTTGGCTACATTCGCGACCCAGCTGGCGAACCCCCGCCTCTTCGATGAGATTATCCTTAGCTTCTCCGCGATACCCTTTCTCACGATACTGGGGAGGGAGCCGTATAGGCTGATAACATCCATGTTTCTCCATGGAGATCTTATCCACCTATTCTTGAACATGTTCGCCCTCCTCATATTCGGCCCGGATGTTGAGAGGGTTCTCGGGAGGGTGAAGTATCTCATCCTCTATTTTGCCAGCGGCATCGCAGCCGACTATGCTCATGCATATTTTATCCTGACATTCTACCCGGCTAAGCAGCTCCTACTCACGCCATCGATCGGGGCCTCGGGCGCGATCTTCGGCATCATGGCGGCCTACGCCGTCCTCTTTCCGCTGAGGAGGGTCGTGTTCTTCATGTGGTTCCCGGTCGTTGCCCCCGCCATAGTCGCGATACTCATAATGGCATTACTCCAGGTCTTCTACGCCCTCTTAATGCCCTTCTCGCGGGTAGCTTATGCAGCCCATCTCGGCGGATTCATCGCGGGGCTTGTCATCACGCTCATCTACAGGCCCATGCTGAGAAGGGTGCGTATCGGGTTTTAATCAGATCCCATGACCCTGACATAGACCCTCCTGCTCCTCGGCCCATCGAACTCCGCGAGGAATATGCTCTGCCAGGTCCCGAGCATTAGCCTCCCACCCTCGACTGGCACCGCGAGCGATGCTCCCAAGATTATAGATCTTAGATGAGCATACGCGTTATAATCCACTTCATCATGCATGTATCCTCCTTTCTCCGGGATGAGCTTCTCCAGGATCCTTTCAAGATCCCTCTTCAGCCCGCCCTCATCCTCATTCATGAATATGCCTGTCGTCGTGTGCGGCGTGAATATTATTGCGACGCCGCTCTTGATCCCACTCTCCCTAACAGCCTCCTCAACCTCCCGCGTGATATCCCTGAACTCGACCCTGCCACTAGTCTTTATGGAAAGTTCCTTGAGGAACGTCCTCATCTCATGCAGGCTGGCGCCGCCAAGATTTAACATTAGCCTTAAGACTACCCGTATACAAGGTATCTCGTGAAGGCGGTATGCTTATTGACGCCCATTGTCATGCTCATGCGTTGGACGAGGAGGTTCTCAGGCGTGTCGAGAATAGAATAATCTTGATCGCGGTTTCTGAGGATCTGGAGAGTAGTCTGAAGACCCTGAGCCTCATCGAGAAGTTCGAGAACATTATGCCGTTCATCGGGGTTCATCCATGGAGCTTGGAGGAGATAACGCAGCAGGAGATAGATGATGTGGTTACGTTAATCGAGAGGAGGGAGGATGTGAAGGGCATAGGCGAGGTTGGCCTAGATGGGAGGAGGCGGAACCGGGAGAAGCAGATGGAGGTCTTCAAGATCTTCTGCAAGCTCTCGGCAGAATATGATCTGCCGATGAATATTCATGCGAGGGATGCTTGGATGGAGGTTCTCGAGGTTCTTAGGAGGATGGATGTCGAGTCCGCGATAATCCACTGGTATAATGGCCCGCTTGAGATGCTTGAGGAGATCCGGGAGAGCGGCTACATGATCACGATAAACCCGGCGGCTAGGATACAGCCGAAGCATAGGGAGGTGATTGGGAAGGCGCCCATAGACATGATATTGACGGAGAGCGATGGCCCCTACGAGTATAGGGGCTTGAGCCTCAGACCGGACATGGTCGCGGACTTGATCAAGCTGATCGCGGAGGTGAAAGGGGTGATGGTTGAAGACGTGGAGGAGGCCATTGAGTTCAATTTCAGGAGGCTATTCAGGTAGCGATGAGGGCCGAGGCCTCCACCAAGTATCTATGAACCTTCTCATCCGCATCAGCCACCTCCCTCTCGATCTCCGAGACCAATTCCAAGGTCTTCTTGAAGAGCTCATACTCCCTCTCGCTCAGCACCTCGACGAGCCTCAGCTCCGGCCCCCTCTTCACGAAGACGCAATATAGTGTACATGGGAGCTGGGATGGGATCTTCGAGAGAAGCTCCTCATCCACAGGCACGCTGAACGCCCTCCCACTCATCCTGCCGCTCACTATCGGGTAAATGCCCCTAGAAACATCCTCTATGACTGCTTGAGCGACCTCGATAGCCCCCGGCTCGCCGATAAACCTCATCTCGGCGACAATCCACCTAGGGACACCCCTCTGCCTGCTGAGAACAATCCTGGCCCAGACTTGGATCGCGGGGCTTAGGAAGCTTGGAGGATTCAGTGTATATACTGTGAAGAGCTCACCGCCGGAGCTCATGATCTTGAGCTCATACTCGATAAGCCCCATCCTAGTCCTAGGTCTTATTGAGATTAGATATCCGGTCAGCTCAATTTCCTCGCCGCTCATCCCAGCCCACTCAAGACATATCAGCAGCTATTATCCCCTAGCGCTCCGGGGACGGCCCGAGAATTGCGCCAGTATCAGCCGAGGATACGCTGAGAGAATATCTTAGAAGCCAGCCTCTCTCAGCTCTGGGCTTTGGCGGGCTCCAGGACTCCAGCCTCCGCCTAAGCTCATCCTCCGAGACCTCGAGATTCAGGAGTCTCGCCTCGACATCGATCGAGATCGGGTCGCCATCCTCGACAACCGCTATTGGGCCGCCCTCAGCCGCCTCCGGTGAGACATGGCCCACGCAGAGGCCATGCGTCGCGCCCGAGAATCTCCCATCCGTCACCAGCGCAATCTTCTCCATGAGCCCCATGCCCACGAGAGCAGCGGTTGGAGCAAGCATCTCCCTCATCCCAGGCCCGCCCCTCGGCCCCTCATACCTTATCACAACCACCTCACCCTCCAGTATCCTTCCACTTAGGAGGGCGTCAGCAGCCTCCTCACCAGACTCGAAGACCCTGGCCCTACCCCGGAACCTCATCATACTCAATGGCACCCCAGCCGTCTTGAGGACAGCGCCCCTCGGCGCCAAGCTCCCTTTCAGGATCGCGATCCCACCAGTGGGCCTAATCGGCCTATCAAGAGGCCTGATAACCTCCTCATCAAGCCTCCTTGCATTAGCGATGTTCTCGCCGACTGTTTTCCCTGTGACGGTGAGAGCGTCGAGGTTGAGGAGCGGCTCAAGGGTCTTCATGACTGCGGGCACGCCTCCAGCCTTATCAAAATCATCCATGCCATGGGGGCCGCTTGGGATGAGCTCGGCTATCTGTGGCGTCTCCCTGCTAAGCCTATCAAAGTCCTCGAGCTCCAAGTCCACGCCAGCCTCCCTAGCAACTGCCATGAGATGGAGGACTGTGTTCGTAGAGCCTCCAAGCGCGAGATCAACCCTTATCGCGTTCTCGAAAGCCTTCCTTGTCAAGATCTTGAGCGCGGTTAAGTTCTCCCTAACGAGCCCAACTATTCTCCTCCCAGCCTCGCGGGCGAGTGCTATCCTTCTAGAGCTCGTCGCCGGCGGCGTCGCTGAGCCCGGTAGGGCGAGGCCAATCGCCTCGGCTATACATGCCATGGTATTCGCCGTGTAGAGGCCATTACAGGAGCCCGGGGTTGGGCAGGCGGCCATAGCCAGCATCTCAAGCTCCTCCTCGCTCAGCTCTCCAGCCTTAACCCTCCCAATACCCTCATAGACATGGGAGAAGGCGACCTTCCTCCCGCGGAACCAGCCGCAGGGCATCGGCCCACCAGTCATCACTATTGTTGGTAGGTTGAGCCTCGCAGCGGCCATGAGCATGCCCGGCGTAACCTTATCACAATTCGGTATCAGAACCAAGCCATCAAGAGCATGCGCCCTAGCAATCGTCTCGACAGAGTCGGCTATAAGCTCCCTAGATGGGAGGGAGTATTTCATGCCCTCATGATCCATAGCGATGCCATCGCAGACGACTATTGTGTTGAACTCGAATGGCACCCCGCCAGCCTCCCTAATGCCCTGGATGACGGCGTCCGCGATCATCCTCAGGTGAACATGGCCCGGAACCATGCTCGAATAGCTATTGACAACGCCGATGAATGGCTTCTCGAAATCATCGCGGCTAAGCCCGAGAGAGTATAGTAGAGCCCTATGAGGAGCCCTCTCAAGACCACGCTTAATCAAATCACTTCTCATATCTGAGCCCATTAGCCTCAAGCTCCGCCTACATAAGAGTTCTACGTGCCGGGGGCATCACCCCCTCTTAATAAGATGCGGGCAGCAGTGGGCGGTCAAGATTAATTTAGGAGATCTCATCCTCAAGCCCTAAAGAAGATGAGGCTGAGTGGCGCTAAGGCTTTAGTCAAGTCGCTGGAGGATGAGGGGGTTGAGGTGATATTCGGGATTCCGGGAGGCGCGATCCTCCCGGTTTACGACGCCCTTCATGACTCCAGTATAAGGCATATCTTGGTGAGGCATGAGCAGTGCGCGGCACATGCTGCTGATGGCTATGCTAGGGCTAGTGGCAGGGTTGGGGTATGCATGGCCACATCCGGGCCGGGCGCAACAAACCTCGTAACCGGGATAGCGACAGCCTACATGGACTCATCACCCATAGTCGCGATAACGGGGCAGGTCGCGAGGCACATGATCGGTAGGGACGCCTTCCAAGAGGCTGACATAATCGGGATAACGACGCCGATCACGAAATACTCCTTCCAGATCCAGAGCGCTGAGGAGGTTCCAAGAGTGGTGAAGGAGGCATTCTACCTGGCCACTGAGGGAAGGCCGGCGCCCGTGCTGATAGACTTCCCGGTTGACGTGCAGAGGGAGGAGGCTGAGATGGATTTCGATGCGAAGATCTCACCACACTTAAACAAGGTGGTTAAGGAGCCTCACCCCCTCCAAGTTAAGCGGGCTGCCGAGATCCTTCTAAATGCCGAGAGGCCCGTGATACTCGCTGGAGGCGGAGTCATACTCTCGAATGCCTCGGAGGAGCTTAGGGCGCTGGCAGAGCTCCTCATGATCCCCGTGACGGTCACATTGATGGGTAAGGGGGCATTTCCGGAGAACCACCCACTATACATAGGCAGGATAGGCATGCATGGCTCAGCGGCCGCGAACAAGCTGATAATGGAGGCGGATGTAATACTCGCGGTCGGGACGAGGTTCAGCGACCGGTCAACAGGCAGATTTGACGCGTTCGCGAGGGATGCCACGTTAATCCACGTGGACATAGATGCCGCTGAGATCGGGAAGAACATTAAGCCGGAAATACCGATAGTCGCTGACGCGAAGCACGCGCTCAAGGCCATCTACGAGGCCGCGAAGGAGCTTGCAAGGAAGAGGGATTCCTCGACATGGCTTCAGAAGGTGAAGGAGGTTAAGGAGAGCCTTGAGAAAACTGGACAGAACTCGGCGGACGAGCTATCGCCCAAGAATCTGATAAGGGAGATTAGGAGGCTACTACCCACTGATGGAATCGTGACGACCGGGGTTGGTAGAAACCAGATGTGGGCATCGCTCTACCTCGAGGTATATCATCCAAGGACTTTCATAACATCCGGCGGCCTAGGGACGATGGGCTTCGGCCTTCCAGCCGCTCTGGGGGCTAAGGTCGCCAAGCCAAACTCGATAGTCGTGGATATTGATGGTGATGGAAGCTTCCTCATGACTGAGAGGGAGCTTGCAACCTCAATCGCTGAGAACATTCCAATAATCGCCGTGATACTCAATGATGGCTGGCTCGGCATGGTGAAGTACTGGCAAGACCTATTCTATGGGAGAAGGTATTGCGCGACCTGCCTGAAGCGCGGCATACCGGACTTTGTCAAGCTGGCGGAGGCATATGGTGCTAACGCGGCTAGGCCCCAGTCCCTAGAGGAGTTCTCGAAGGCATTCAAGGAGGCGATGAGCAGCGATAGGACGACGGTAATAGATGTCTGGATAAACCCGGATGAGCCCGTCCTACCGTTCGCGCCGCCGGGGAGGTCGCTGGCAGAGATGATAATTGATTTAAGGGAGGTGAGGAGGGGTGGAAGCTAGGCGCGTGAAAAAGCCCCTCCACGTCATCTCATTCATAGTTGAGAATAAGCCGGGAGTCCTCTTTAGAGTGGCCTGGCTCATAAGGAGGAGGAACTTCAACATAGAGAGTATCTCCGTGGGTCCGACCGAGAACGCGAACATTTCACGGATGACGATAACTCTCTATGGGGACGAGCCGACGGTCGAGCAGGTGGTAAAGCAGCTTAGAAAGCTCGTGGACGTCCTTAAGGTTTCGAGGCTCGACCCGGATAATACCGTGATAAGGGAGATGGCCCTCGTGAAGGTCCATGTCCCGGACCCAGCGGCCAGAGCAGACCTAGACTACTATGTCAGGGCATTCAGGGGGAGGATCGTGGACCTCTCACCGGATGCCGCGATAGTCGAGGTGACCGGAACCCCGCAGAAGATCGACGCC
Source organism: Candidatus Wolframiiraptor gerlachensis (assembly GCA_021323375.2). Taxonomy (GTDB): domain Archaea; phylum Thermoproteota; class Nitrososphaeria_A; order Caldarchaeales; family Wolframiiraptoraceae; genus Wolframiiraptor; species Wolframiiraptor gerlachensis. The sequence goes on from JAJPCT020000018.1 coordinate 124,333, forward strand.
TTCATAGAGCTAATGAGGAGTTTTGGGATAAAGGAGCTCGCGAGGACTGGGGCGACAGCGCTGCCGAGAAGCCCGAAGGAGTAGGCGCGCAAGGTTTTTCCGAAGCCAGATACAAGCTTAACCTCGAGTATGATGAGAGCTGCAGTATCTGATGCGATGATGATCTCAGCTCACCCTGATAATATCATGGGCTATGGCATGATCTCCACAGTGTTATTGTATTTTGGATAGAGCAGGTCATCCATCCTCAGCCCACTTATCTTTGCGGCCTCCTCTATCCTCTCGAGATTCTTCTTAACGAGCTCTATTATGTGGCGCGAGCAGGCACAGATAGCCTCAACACCCTCATCCCCCCAAAGCCTCTCCCAATGAGTGTAGAGGCATCTTGAACCGCATATCGGGAGCAGCTCGCATGATCTGCATGGCTCGCCTACATTATTCCGCCGGCCCTCAAGCTCACGCCTAGAAATAGTGCCGAGCAAGCCCACCCACGCCCAATCCTCCTCAACAGCGATCGGGCATGAGATTACCCTACCATCAGTAAGCACCGTGAATGAGTCCTCGCCCGACCCGCATGGAGGAATCGGCCCGCCTTCAAGAATCCTCTTCAGTATCCCTTGGAATGGCGCTATCCCGATTATCCTCCCGCGTCTTAGCTCCGAGACCCAGAGCTCCATAAGCCTCTCAAGACCCGGCTTGTATGATGACTCGATCCAGCCCCATAAGCCTCCCCAAAGCCTCCTATCAAGCCAGATCATGCTGAGCTGCCAGTGGACGTGGTCGAAGGGGCCGAGCCCGAGAAGATGGGCAACATCGCGGTAAATATCAGACTCGAATGTGACCGCCATCCTAGCAATAATGTCTCCCGTGAAGCCCATCCCCCTCAGCCGCCTAACGCCGCCAACGACCCTATCATAGACCCCACGTCCTCTCCAGCGATCTGTTATCCGCCGATCACCATCCAGAGAGACAAGTATTGCGTCAAGCCTCTCAAGCAACCATCGTGGAATTCTATCGAGAAGGAGGCCATTCGTCTGGATAATATGACGACAATCACCAAACCTCCCCACAACATTCTCGATAAACCTGATATTCAGGAGGGGCTCACCCCCATAATATGCTATAACATCACCGCCTCTCACAAGATCCTCGAGAAGACTCAGATCATACTTGACGCGCCATGGAACCTTCACGGGATCAAAGCTCCCACCACAATACCTGCATCTGAGATTACATCTCCCAGTCGTATAGAGGATGAATGTTATCCTCATCCCCGGCCCCTCGGCCTAGAGGAATATCTTATCGGGGTTCAATATGTTATTCGGGTCGAAGATCCTCTTTATCGCCCTCATGAGCTCGAGGACCTTAGGATCGGCATATCTCTGCAGATCCCTTCTCTTAACATATCCTATGCCATGCTCTCCCGTGATCACTCCACCAAACTCGACAACCTTATCATAAACCTCCTCCTTAATCCTCTCATAATCCTCCGGCCTCCAGCCCTCCCTAACATTAATCCAGATGTGGAGGTTTCCATCGCCCGCATGGCCTATCGCCGGAAGCTCGACATCATGTCTCCCTGCGATCTTATCAAGCTCATCGAGGAATCCAGCCATGGATGCAGGCGGCAGGCTAACGTCAAGAGTATCATACATGCTCCTCTTCAAGACGGGATAGAGCTCGCTCCTAATCCTCAGTATGAGATCCTGCTCCCTCCTGCTCTCCGCAAGCATGGGCTCACGCGACCCAGCCCTCTCACATAAACCAAGAAGAATCTCGCATGCTTTCAGGAGGGCCTCCTCCGACTGCTCGGCCAAGATTATCATGAGCTGGTACTCGCCGCCATCACATGGCCACCTCTCACCGATCTCGGCGGCGGCGAGATCCATGACCGATTTCTCAAAATACTCTATCGCGAGGGGTAGGATACCGGCCTGAAAGATCCTCGGAACGAGCTCGAACGCCCTCCTCCTCTCATCAAACGGGATTATTATCGTGGCCGAGGCGGCGGGCCTCGGGGCAAGCCTTATCCAAGCCTTAGTAATTATCCCAAGAGTCCCCTCGCTCCCAATAATCAGCTGCATCAAGTCATAGCCGGTATTATTCTTCATTATCTTGCTCCCAAGCGTGATGATCTCCCCAGTCGGCAGAACGACCTCGAGCCCCCTAACATAATTCCTCATGACGCCGGTCTTGACGGCCCTAACACCTCCAGCATTACAGGCAATGAGGCCGCCGATCTGAGCGCTCTCATCACCAGGATGGGGCGGGAAGAATAACCCAGCGGACTCCGCGGCCCTTATCAGGTCTCCAAGCGTCGCCCCAGCCTCAGCCTCGGCGAAGAGATTATCCCGGTCAATGCTAATCCTATTCATCCGCTCAAGAGAGACGACTATACCGCTCCTAGTCGGGATGCATCCACCAACAAGCCCAGTCCCACCACCCCTAGGAAACACGGGAACCCTAAACTCGTTAGCAAGCAAGATTATCTTGGAAACCTCCAAGGCGCTTCCCGGCTTAACCACAACAACATCCCCGGAAGCCATGGGCCTAACGGGAACAGGAGTCTCATCATACAAGTAGCTGGAAACACCCTCGCCAACAAGAACCCAATCCCCGCCAACAACCTCGACAAGCCCCCTCACCAAAGCCGCATCCAAACACGCCCACCGCCTCCAAAAACCCCGAAAAACCCAAAATATAAAGCTCCGAAAACAAAAAGGGCATAGAAAATAAGGACTGCACGCTATAGGCATCCACAAGATCATTATTCATACCTTATTCCTCTTATCCGACGCATGGATCATATATGAAAACATTATTTTCTAGGAGTGTCGGGAGTTTTACAATGAGTTGTAGAGAGGAGTTTGTCAGAATACCGAGCGCCGGCCTCGAGCTGGCTGGCGTCCTCCACCTCCCCATAGGAACCACCAAGCCAAAGCCTGTATTATTCTTGCATGGTTTCACGGGCAATAAGATCGAGGCGGGAAGAATGTACACTGATATGGCCAGGGTTCTCTGCGCCGCAGGCTACACGGCTCTACGATTCGATTTCCGCTGCCACGGCGACTCCCCACTACCTTTCGAGGAATATCGCATATCATATGCCATTGAAGATGCCCAAAACGCGGCCAACTTCCTGAAGAGCCTCACATATATCGATAACTCACGTTTCGCGATCATCGGGCTGAGCATGGGGGGCGGGGTGGCAGTAAACTTGGCC
>JAJPCT020000019.1 GCA_021323375.2 Candidatus Wolframiiraptor gerlachensis
GGGTGAGCGGGGCGTCTACGTCTCGGTCTATGAGAGCAGGGAGAGATTCCTCCAATTCGCCAGGAGGCTTGGGATGGATTTTGAGAGGCTCGAGGAGAGGGGGCTATTCAGCCATGTCTGGATACCTGTCACGATGGAGGCTGGGGCCGCGACGGCCATAAGCATGATCCTCGAGCGGGTCGAGTCCATCGGCGCAAAGAGGCTCGTAATAGACTCCATAACAGCATTAAGACAGCAGCTCAAGGACCCGGTTGAGGCGCGAATATTCCTACAAACACTCCTCTCAAGGATAACTGAGAGCCTCAAATGCACCACGATACTGATCAAGGAGGGCGATCCATTAACAGGGCCCCTGGACTTTGAGGAATATGCCGCGGACGCAGTAATACGCCTCGAGAAGGGCTATTTCGAGGATATGCCGCTACGCCACCTAGAGATACTGAAGCTTAGGGGGGCGGACATCATATTCCCACGGCTGGTCTGCACAATCCATGAGGGGCTCAGGGCGATATCTCCAACAAGACCTCCTAGACTTGAGAAGCCCGCCCGGCAGGCGGCTCCCGAGACCTGGCCTCCGCCGGATCCGCCCGGAGCCTACACGACCGGAATACCAGACCTTGACCGCGAGATAGGAGGATATCCACAAGGATCAACAATACTTTTCGAAATAGATCCGAGGCTCACACCCTAGGAATATAATGTGATAATCGCTCTAGCGATAGCAAGCTTTGTCCTCAAGGGCAGACATGATTTAACAATCCCAAGCGGAGGAGTCAGCCCAGACCTAGTAAAGGAGATGAACAGCTACTATGGGATAAGCGAGCAGATGTTTCTGGAACGCTTCCACATATTCTATGAGAAGGGCGCGCCGATTAAGAAGGAGCGAAACATAATGGAATTCGATCCTAGACATGTTGAAGAAGAAGGTAAGCGGATCATAGAATTCGGCATAAAGCTTGTTGAGGAGACCGGTAACCCGATAATCGCGAATATAGGGGTTGATAGAATTGTTCGGGCAGCTGGTGAAGAAGCATTAAGACCACTATCCTCAGCCCAAGACCCCGTGAGACAGTATCGCGGTCTAATGTTCTGGCTTGTTAAGCCCACCCTGCCATGGATCGTCGAGAGGCTCGCGCCAATAGCAGACATACACCTAAAAATAACACGAGAACACGGATGCACCCTCCTCTACGGAATAAAGCCAAGAACACCACTATACGCCATCCAATTACAGCCCAATAAAGCGCCACCAATACCAGACCTAATAAGAATAACATGAACACTGCCCCCAGCCAATAGCCTCCCCTCTAACGAATACTTGAAAACGAGAAAATGAGAAAATCCCCGAAGCTAAAACCCTCCATTCTTGGAAAAGGAAGGGCTCGATTATCATACCATTTTTAACGCGGGCTGGTCCGGGCTAGCCTGAGCCCCTCTCTGGCTATAATATTTAAGCTCTTGGGCCCAATAGTATATTTAGCTTCCCGGAGGTGGGGATTATGCTTCGCGAGGTCTCTGCTGGCGCCACTATCTTTTATCTCGGATCTCAGATCGAGTATCTGCTCCTGCATTATGCTGCTGGTCACTGGGATTTTCCCAAGGGCGCGATCGAGCCGGGCGAGTCCGAGCTTGATACTGTTAGGAGGGAGGTTTGGGAGGAGACTGGGATAAGGGAGATCGAGATCATACCGGGTTTCAGGAAGGTTATACATTACTGGTATAGGAAGTCGGGCCAACTCGTGCAGAAGACCGTGATATTCTATCTGGCAAGATCCTTCACAAAGAACGTGACATTATCCTATGAGCATATAGGGTATGTCTGGCTGCCTTATGAGGAGAGCCTGAAGAGATTAACTTTTAAGACCGCAAGAGAGGTCCTTCAAGAAGCTCACGAATACCTACTCAGGATATTCAGGAATTTACCCCAAGATAAGATGACTCGTTCTTAAGGTTCTTCACGAAAGATGAAAAATCCAAAGAAAATTTATTAAACCTCAAAAACTACTCAACTTACAAAAGTTCAATGGCAGATGAAGTGGAAGCTTTGCAGTTAAGATAGCTAGTCCAATACTGTCACCCTTTATTCCAAGTATCTTACAAGCCTCTCCATAAACAGCGTTGCTGGAGATAGCCTCAACAATCTTCTTCGCAACACGCTTCTTGTCCCTTTCCATCAGCCTTACAACATCCCTCAGCCCATAATCCCATCCATCCCTCTTAATCCACTGCTTCAAAGTCTTAATTCTCCTCGTAAACAACTTATGCCTGCTAATTAATGAATCTAGCTCAATTCTCTTCTCCAATTCTTCGATCGTTAATTGTTTAAAATGATCTTTTGAAATTCTTGCGAGCGCCATAGCATCAATGACGTCAGTTTTTCTGAGATTGCTCTCCTCTCTAAGCTTCTTCATCATCATTGTGTCCTTCAAGCAATATATTTTGACCCCTTTTCTCAGTAGCTTTAGGATCTCATTATAGGTCTCTGGGAATAGTGCATCTATGAAAATTTCGTTATACTTTTTAAGCTTGGTCAGCTTGTATACTTCGAATGTCCTCTCGCCATCATAGCATATATGCGGCCTCCTCTTACCGCCCCTAGCAGTCCTAGAAGTATCAACAAAAATAACTTTACTCATGGTTCTCGACCTCCTCCAGCAGGTCTTTGAGCTCACTGTATAGCGTCCTCATCTTTAATTCACCGATACGTCTACCCAAAGGTTTTGGCGAAATCATCTATCCCGCCGAGGTTCTCAAGAATGAATGTCCTCATCAGGACCGGGTGAATCCCACCCCTACACCCCTTACCGATCATCAGCATCTCATCAATATAATCCAGTATCTTGGTGGGGTCATCAAACAGGCCAGCCTCCTCAAAGCAACCCCCAAACTCTCTATACAGTCCTCGGACCTTGGGCAATTACATCCCCACAAGGCCCTCCTTTATTCGTTGAGGACCATCCCGAAAATGGAAAAATGGGAGCCTTACTCCCTAGGAAATCTGCACCTCAAACCCTCCTCGATTCTTCCCCCATGATGTCAGGAGGCTATCAACGAGATGCTAGACTATGTTAGGGCAAGAGTCCTAGATATTCTATCGAGAAAGCAGTAGAGGGAAGGAGGGGGATGGAGAGATGGGCGCGGGCGCTAGGACGATTGTCCTAGCACCTGTTGATGGAGATCTTAGGACTCAGGAGTCCGCCTCAAGGCCCCTGATAATCACGACGATTAATAGGAGGTGTAGGATTAGGGAGGTTCTGCATATTGAGAAGCATGAGGCGATCTGTGAGTTATGTGGAGGGATTATAGCTTTGACGAGGAAGAAACTTGAGGAGAAGGTTAGGGAATATGCTGTTATAGTGGATGAACAGGTAATGCGAATGATATGTGAAACATGTAGAAAAGAGGCTTTAGGAGCGGGCTTGACGGATATAATGTGTACAATCCTAGTGTCTTGTGAGTCCTTGAGAAATATAGGAGATGGAAAGTCGAAATACTTAATACCTAATGAGCTTAATAGCGAGGGAAAAAGCCCATGAGTACCTGCTCAGGAATATTCATCTGCTCCGTCAGCCGAGGCTTCACGACTACTAGGCGGGGGATGATGCACATGGGTAGGAGCCATCTCGCCACATTAATAGCGATATTGATGCTCTTCTCGAGCTTGATGGCAGCATACTGCCAGGAGATATCTCTGACGGTTCACGTTCATGATCCTCTTGGAAAGAGCTTGGATGGTATCGAGGTTAGGCTGATTAGGGGCGTCGAGGTTAGGCGGTTCGTAACAAACTCGACCGGATATGCCGAGTTCAAGTATCTCGAGCCGGGCGAGTATAGGCTTGAGGTGGTTGTCGGAAACGTGACTGTTGGCGAGAGGGCTGTGAGGATCCCGGATGACCGGCTTGTCGATGTTGAGGCTAGGATGGGCGAGATTGAGCTCAGGCTCCTAAACTTGGATGGCGAGCCTGTCAAGGGGCTTAAGATCGAACTGCGCGCAGGTGGCTACGCCCGCTCAGCCGAATCCGATGATAAGGGCATTGTTAGGGTTGCGAGGGTCCCATATAGCGATCTGAGGGATGTTGGGGTCTACTCCATGATCATCAAGATGGATAAGCTGGTGATCTATAAGGGATCTCTCGAGGTCGTCGAGCCGAAGGTTTCCAGGAACATTACACTGCCTCTAGCGAACCTGAGGCTCACGGTCGTGAATCTCGAGGGCGAGCCTATCCCCAAGATCATCGTCAAGTTATCTTCTGAAGGGTATTCCACGGAGGGTAGGTCTGATAGCGGCACCATAGTCTTCAAGAACCTGCCATTATCCGAGGTGGGTGGCGTCGGCGCATACAGGGTCAATGTCTCGATGAGGGTTGAGCGCGGCGACATGCCGATATACTATGAGGAGAGGAGTATAGCCGTGAGCGCGAACATCTCTCTGATAGCCGATCTCGCGAGGCTCAGGGTGAGGGTTGTTAATGAGGGCGGTGAGCCTGTTAAAGGCGTGGTCGTGAGCCTGAGTAATCGGCTTATGGTCAACTTTACCTCAAGCCAGACCGATGAGAATGGTGAGGCCGTCTTCGAGAATGTGCCGCTTAGCAGGGGCGTGGTCAATGCTGGGACGTATGTAGTCCAAGCGATGAGAGCTGGCAGGATGATAGGGGAGTTGAGAGCGGAGTTCGAGAAGCCAGGAACAATTCTAGATGTGGTTGTCATGAGGGGTGAGCAGAGGCTTAAGCTCCTAGATTATCACGGCAGGCCCCTCGCCGGATACCTAGTAAGACTCGTGGACGAGATTGGCGGAGAAAGCCTTAATGCCTCGACGAATGATCTTGGTGAGGTTGTCTTCAAAATCTTCCACGGCCCATACATAATGGAGGTATATGGTGATGGAAGGCGCATACGATCATCATCCATTCAGCTGGCCGGCGGATTCTTGGAGATCAAGCTCGATGAGGTGAACTTTCCTCTAAGCATAAAAGTTGTTGATGCTATGGGGAGATCCATCAGCTCGGGCCGTATAGAGGTGAGCACCGAGGGCAGAACCCTGATCAGGAAGGAGCTAAACGGCGAGCCTGTTAATCTTGACCTGCCATATCCTGTTGAGCTACGATGCGACATCTACTCGGATGATGGGAGGCTCCTGCATAGGGAGCTTCTCCACGCATATGGCCCTCAGGAGCTGGTCGTGGAGCTGAGGGGATACGTCTTCCTAGGCGGCATCATGGAGCTCGAGGCTGTCGCCGCGGCAATAGTGCTCGCCATAATAGCGGCGTGCGTCCTCTTCTCAGCCGCCCTAATCATCAGGGCTAAGAGAAAAGGCTAATAACATGAGGATTCCGCAAAAATATGAGATTAATTTGACTCAGAGCGGGCGGATGGCAGGGGACAAGCCCGGCTGGACCCTGAGCAGGAATCCAACGGAGGTCTGCAATCCGCTTTGCAGATACTTTAGATGTGGAAGGAAGGCCTTGGACTTTAAGAGGAATCCGCCGTGGTGCGGCTGGGTTAATTCTCATTGTGTTGGCTATAGGTGCAATTACGCCCTCTGCATTCAGAAGAAGCTTCTCCCAGATGGTAGATGTGCCCTCTTCGTCAGAAGGAGGACGGAGGAGCAGGAGAAACCGGAGATGCTGGAGTCCGGGCTTAGGATAGGCGCTGCTGAGAGGGTTAGGAAGAAGCTGGATAAGTTCGGGATCTAGGATCTGGCCACGATATAGCCGGAGACCACGATGAGCGCTCCACCTAGGATGTCAATCGGCCCTAGGAGCTGGCCCAGGAAGATTGCTCCCATTATCGCCGCGCTGAGGGGCTCTAGGTAGGTTAGGACAACTGCCTTATGCGCCTCCACCATTGCGAGGCCATAGAGGTATAGCGTTACGGCCGAGCAGGTGTTCACACCGGAGAGTATTAGCAAGAGCGTCCATTCCATCGTTGAGAGGCTCGGCGCCATAGGCCGGGACATGGCCGCCAAGAAGATCGCCGCGAACACATATGAGTAAAATGCTGTGGTGAGGCTCGACTGCTCCTTGCGAAGCCTCTTCGAGACGATTATGAAGCCGGCGTAGCTTAGGCCCGCGAGAAGCCCATAGATTATGCCCAAGATGTCTCCGGAGGCGCCGTTAAGCAGCTCCTCGTGGGAGATCAGGTATATGCCGAGGATCGACATGAGCAGGGCTGCGACTGATGCCCTTTCAATCCTCTCCTTCAGGATTATAGGTGATAATATTGCTGTGAAGACTGGGCCGAGGTAGTTTAGGAGGACCGCCTCAGCTATCGGTATGAGCTTCATCGAGGCGAAGAGGAATGCCCAGCCGAGGGATAAGAGGAGGCCGTTTAGGATTAAGGGCTTCCAGCAGGACCTGATACGCGTGAGATCATGCATCTTGAAGACTGCCATGAAGGGGAGGAGGATTAGCGAGGCGAGAAAGACCCTGAAGAAGGCGATTGTAAAAGCATCGAGGCTAATCATATTCACGATCACACCATTCAATCCCCAGATAACCGCCGCCGAGGATATCGAGAGTATCCCGAGGAGCCGCGCATTTTCTCTCATTTCTAGCCTCGAGAGATCCTCTGGAAGAAGTTAAAATATTATTGAGCCTTATATGCAGGTAGCCTCCCAGCACGATAACATCAATAAATCTCTTGTCCTCCCCCTGATCCTACCCCGCCTATCAACAGTCGTAACAATAAGAGGTCTTAGCGCGAATTCCTGAGTCTTTGGATTTCCATCAATCGGGCTAGGACAACCATCCTAGTCCTCATCCGCTTAGACCATCCCCACCA
>JAJPCT020000020.1 GCA_021323375.2 Candidatus Wolframiiraptor gerlachensis
TAGGAGGAGCGGGATAACCGCGCTGGTTATAGATGGCAGGAAGCCCGAGAACTTGGAGAAGGCTCTATCCGGAGAGAGAGTTGGGACGCTGATAATTCCGGGATAAATATAATGTATCTCATCCCATAGGTGACAAGGATGGCTAGATGGATAGAGGGGTTGTGAGGACGAGTATATTGAGGTTTATGAAATTGATGATAATGAATTAGAGGGGCTTTTGAGGAGATATCGCTGGGGGTGATCCAAATACGTGGCGCGATCTAGCGTATCTCGCAAGAGAGGTAGGCTAATTTACGGTATTGTGCCCAGCTATACTATCATAGTCTATGAGTGAGGTGATCCGTGTTTGGGAATTTATATTAGGTTTGGGCGCGTGGAAGACGTCGGGATACGCCTTCGGAAGGGGTTAATATCATGAGGGAGGGCTTCGACATCCTACGGTTCATAGATGAGGCTGGGAGATGGATGGAAGGAGGGCAGAGTATCTCAAGGAGGAGTCTGGGACTTTTCGAGGCTGGATATGAGCCCTCAATGAATAAGAAAAGAGCCTCCACATGAGGTAGTTATTTCTAAGAGGTGGGGAGAAGGTAGAGATGTGTATAAGTGTAAGGATCCATGGTAGGGTTGAAGGGACACAAGGCTTATGAGAAGCCTGCCCCGAGTGAATTAGTCGAGGGGGTAGCGGGGGTAGCCAAGCCTGGTCAACGGCGCAGGGTTCAGGCCCCTGTCCCGTAGGGGTTCGTGGGTTCAAATCCCACCCCCCGCACCATCCCCGGAGAATATACTGTCCTGCGCTATTTCTTGATTAGAAAAATTTAATGTGGTGTTGATATTGGGCTTTGAGCAAATGAGCGACGTAGTAAGGGTTGTCATTCCGAATATTGCTTGGAGCGATTCGAGGGAGAAGGTTCTCGAGTTTCCCAAGAAATGGCGTATCGAGGTTCATCGGATGAGGGGCTATGATGCTGAGCCCATCGATGCGGAGGATATTGTTAATGCTTTGAGGAATCCCATCGGCTCTAATCCGCTGCGGCGGCTTGCTGAGGGCAGGAGGGAGGTTGTCGTGGTTTTTGATGATCATACTAGGCCTACGAGGGTTGGGCCGATAGCCGAGGCGATCCTAGGGGAGCTAGGGGCCGCGGGAATATCAGCGGATCATGTCAGGTTTGTGGCGGCGACCGGAGCGCATGGCGCCATGAATAGGATGGACTTCTCTAGAAAGCTTGGTGAGAGGATCTTGGAGGAGTATCCGGTCTATAATCATGATCCATTTCATGACTGCGAGATCGTGGGCGAGACAAAGTATGGGACGCCTGTTGAGATTAATGGCGAGTACCTTTCATGCGATTTAAGGATAGCTGTTGGCTGCATAGTGCCTCACCCGATGTTTGGGTTTGGCGGCGGGCCGAAGATAATGATGCCGGGAATAGCCTCGATAAACGCGATAAACCATAATCATGGTTACTTGGGCGGCTATATGGCCGGATCTGATCCCCATCCATCGACGGGCTGGGGGAGAGTGGAGAACAATATCTTGGTTGAGGATGCCGGGGAGTTCGCGAGGATCGCCGGCCTAGACTTCAAGGTTGATGTATTGATTAATGGCTTCAATGACTCCACTCGCATCTTCTGCGGCGATGTGATGGAAGAGTATAAGCTGGGCGTCGAGAATGCTAGGATCATCTACTCCAGCACTGCTCCAGAGAACTATGACGTGCTGATACTCAACGTCTCCTCGAAGTCAAATGAGGCATGCCTAGCGCTTGCGTCCTGGGGCCAGCGTATCAAACCCGGGGCGATCGTGGTATTAATTGTTGATGACCCGCGTGGCCAAGTAACCCACTATGCTTATGGAAAGTTTGGGAAGAGGAGGGGTGGAACAATATTCAACTCGCCTAGACAATTGGGAAAATTGGAGAAGCTGATAATTTATTCAAGGTATCCGGAGGTTGATCCACAGCTCCCGATAGCAGCGGAGAAGGTTGAGTGGATTAGAGATTGGAGCGAGGTCTTGGAGGAAGCGATGTCGGCTGCTGGGAAGAGGGACCTCAGAGCCGCAATAATACCGAACGCGGATATACAATGCCCGGAGGATATCCTTCTACATGGGATATAGCTTCTGATATGGGATAAAGCTTCTGGTAATATTCCTCCTCCACGTTTAGGGAGGCACTATATCTAGGGGCGCCTGACCCTCTATGGGAAAGACATGCTGTGTATTGAGGATATATTGGTGAGGCTGCTTAGCTATGGGCCGGCCGCCGAGATAGAACTTCATGGCGAGAGGATAAAGCTCGAGCCCGATGTTCTTATAGCCCTCGAGGGCATCGGGACGCTAGCAGGAGTATCGATGGCCGAGCGGTATGAGGAGCTTCTGAGATCCGGCAGGGATCTTGGGAAGATTATCTCGGCATTTCACCGGGAATCCACGCGGAGGGGTCACGCCTCCCTGACAACATCCCTTGTGGTTCAGCTTGAGGTGGGTCGGTGTAGCAGGGCGGCATCCATGCTTCTGGTCTCACCGCCCTTCGGCTCATATCTCCAGGAATCTCAGCGGAGGCGCATCGTCGGGCGGGGGAGCTTCTTCATCCCATCCAGGATCGCGAGAAATAATGAGCTTAGATCAGCTTACATCGAGGCGATCGAGGCATCATATGAGGTGTATTCGCGCCTGCTGGATGAGGGTGTTGAGCTCGAGGATGCTAGATACGCCCTCCCGCTTGCATCTGTGACATCGCTATTCATGAGCGGCAGCCTCGAGACATTTCTCGGGCTTATCATAGATGCGAGGAGATATGGCAGGAATTCACCCTGGTATCCGGAGGAGCTCTCGGTGATCGGCGAGAGGATCGGCGAGGTTGCTAGGAGCATCGCACCCTTACTCACAGAGGCTAGGCTTAGGTTTAGGATTGGGCTCCCAACATACCCCTATGCCAACCCGTATAGGGAGGCGGATGGATTGGTCGAGAGCCTTGTGGAGAGGCATGGCGCGGAAGGCCCCGTAATGCTGAGCCTCGTCTCGCTGATAGATCGGCATGATCTAGCTAGAAAATCTCTCGAGGATCTGGCGAAGGCACATGCATTGAGTCCGCTCATCCAGGCAATATTCCTAGAGCCCATGTCCCTCGCTGCATACCACCAAGCAATAAGACATAGGACGATTCCAACAGCTATTGAGTCGATATACTCGGCGGCTGAGCGGTGTATATCCAAGCCTGAGAAGAATCTGATAATCCCGCCGAGGATAGCCGGGAGCGAGAGGCTCATGAGCCTATTCATGGAGGCGGCGATGAGTCTCCTAGAAACCTATGAAAAGCTAGTTAGAGGAGGCGCCCATCCCTCCGACGCGATCTATCTCATCCCACAGGCCATGAAGATCTACACGGTAAGATCCTATAATGGCTTCAACCTCCTCTGGCCTCAGGGCTTTATAGCGACCCGAACATGCAGCACGTCCCAGTGGGAGGTTAGGAGGATAGCCTATGAGGTTTGGAGACAGGTCGGTGAAAAGGCCCCATGGCTCGGCGAGCTAATGGGCGAGAAGTGCAGACATCTCGGATATTGCCCCGAGAGGAGATGGTGCCCGACAATACTGAAGTATAGGAGCTATGATGACGAGGAGCATAAGAGGGCTCTCGAGAAGGAGGGAAGATAAGCTCCCGTATTCACTCGACCCTGATGCCATTATATATCGCTACTCGGCTTATTGTCATGGGGTGTTGTAGGCTGCCGATACCGATAGGGGTTGTCTCGAGCGGCGCGAGCGAGTCAAGGGCTTCCGTGATACTTTATGATGGAATGGAGAGGGTGGTCAAGAATGAGAGCCTTGTGGTCATCAGGAATAAGAATGGCGGGGATGTGCTAGCGATATGCAGGGGAGGAAGGGGCGTAAATGATAACGTTAGGACCGCGAGCTTCACGCCGGGCATAGCATACGCGAAGACTGGGAGGGCGCCGAGCAGCGTTAAGGAATTCTATATCTTCAACCTCGAGATAATCGGGATGATAGGTGAGAATGGGCTCGAGCAGAACAAGCTCATAATCGCGCCGACATCGCTCGTCGAGATGTATGTGAGTGAGGATGACCCGATGAAGTATCTCTGCAAGTCCGATCTAACGATAGGCCATTACTGGGCTGAGCCGAGATGGAGGGTCCCAGTCCTCAAGCAGTATATCAACTATCATATAGGGATCTTTGGGGTAACGGGGTCTGGAAAGAGCTATCTCACGAGATACGAGGTGATACCGCTTCTCAGGAAGGCTGGCTACAGCGTCATAATCATGGACTGGAAGGGGAGCGATTACGCGCCATATTTCGAGAACACCATCCCCCTAGACCAGGTCAAGGTGGATAACGCGGTCGTCCTGAGATACTTCAGCCAGCTCACGAAGAACTTCGGATACCTTGAGAGGGAGGAGAACCCCGTCTCGATGGCTGTTGAGCAGGCACTTAGGAGGGTTGAGTGGAGGGGGAGGCCGCCTGAAAAGGCGAGAGAGATGATCTATCAGCATGCGAGGATGGTCTTAGAGCAGAATTCTAGGGGGGTTAAGGCGGAGACATTCCAGCTCTGGATCGATAGGCTCAACTCATCATTCGAGCTGATAACCGAGGAGGAGGTTGAGCGCTTTCTCGGGACAATCGAGCCATGGCAGATCCTGACCATGGCAAAGGAGAGGGGCATAGTCGTGATAGACATGAGCAAGGGCGAGAAGGAGCAGAAGCTCGCCGCATTTTACTCCATAGCAAGATACCTTAAGAGGCTAATGGAGAACAAGCAGAAGCTCGATGTAGCGCTCGTGATTGATGAGGGGCCGCAGTAGTAAAAACCCTATAAGATGATGGTTTAGAAACCATCCCCTTTAAAAAGAGTGAGAAGGGAGAAGGCCTAAGAACCTCAAATGTTTTTACTCTAGGCTTGACCCCGACGATAAATATGGAGCTCAGCTCATGACAGCTCTTGGATTATAGTCGGGGAGTCTGGGGACTGCCCGCGCTCGAATTTCAAGATCTTCGCCTCAACCCCCTCGAACACCTCCTCGTCATGGGTTATTACTATCACCTGCCTGACGGCCCTGCTCAGGCTCGTGAACAGCTCCGCTAGCCTCCTCCTGTTCTCGGAGTCTAGGTGGATGGTCGGCTCATCTAGGATGAAGAACCCCAGCCTTTGGGCGCCCAGCACGTCTCCTATCGCCAGCCTAATCGCTAGGGCGAGGGCGACCTTCTCGCCGCCGCTCAACGTGTCCTTATCAACCTCCCTCCCCCTCACAAAACATTTGAACAAAATCCTCCTGTTCTCCTCCTCGATCCTCACGTCATCAATCCTAACGTCTAGGAGGTCTAGGTATCTTCTAGCATGATCCGATAATCTCCCGAGAATCCAGGTTCTAAGGCTCTTCAAGACCTTCCCGTCGCGGTGATATAGCTCGTTCCTAACCTTTTCCATGAGGTCGTAGAACTCCTTAGCCTTGACGAGGACATCCTTAACCCTTCGAAGCCTCTCCACCTCCCCTCTATCTTGGCTCATTTTTTCCTCGAGGGTCTGTAGCTTTGTCTCTAGCCTGCTAATCCTGTCTATCAGCTCCTTCTCCTTGGACTCAAGCTCTTCGAGCTCCTTTGGATCAAACCTCATGGCCCGCAGCTCCCCTATCTGCCTTCTGAGCTTGGAGGTCAGCTCCCTCCCCTCGTCTCCGAGGAGGCCGTCTAGGCCCTCGATGAGGCGCTCATCCAGCTCAGCCTCTCCGCGTATAGCCTTGTCGAGCAGGTTCAACCTCTGCTCAACCTCCTCTAATAGGGCTTTAGCCCTCTTGGCGGCGTCTTCTCCGCCCATCCCCTCAAGCTCCTTTAGAGCCCTCTCGATATCCTTGTGGAGGTACGAGATGTCAACACCATCCAGCTTGCTCAGCCTATCCTTCTCCTCGATGGCCGTCTCAAGATTCTTGTTGAGAGATCTTAGCTCGAAGTCCATCTTCTCGAGTTTTTCACGTATCTTGTCTGCCTCCATCGCTAGAGTGATTAGATGAGTGGCTAGAGCCGAGCTATAGGCCTCAGAGACGGTCTCCACCACATCCTCTAGGTCTTGATCAACTTGCTGGCGTAGGAGCGTATCATGTCTCAGGTCCCCGCGAGCGCGGAGGGCTAGATCCTTACCAAGCTCTATCGCGTCATCCCTAAGCTTCTCAGCCTTTCGGCGGGCGTCAAGCTTGATCTCCTCCAATGTTCTAGCCCTCAGGCTGGAGACATCCACGCCGGCCAGTCTCTCCTCGATCTCCCTTAACCTCCTCTCAGCCTCATCCCTCTTAGCCTTAAGCGAGGATATTTGATCCCTAAGCCCCTGGATAACTGCGTCTAGCTCCTCGATCCTCTC
>JAJPCT020000021.1 GCA_021323375.2 Candidatus Wolframiiraptor gerlachensis
TCCAGCTCTAGAATCACAAGGATTAAACCAAGCCATGGAGCATGTTGATCCCGGGGATGGAGCGAGAGGCCCTATTCTCGTGGGTAAAGCTCACGGCCCTAATAGCCCTAGACACGCTGCTGTTGGCAATACTCCTATTCATAGCCCTGCTTTAAATGGGGATAAACCCAGGTCGAGAATAAGGTTTTCTACTAGTCTCAGCCTCTATCATTTGAGGTGAGCCATTAAGCTTGGCTTTAGTGAGGGCATATTTTAATTTTTAATATTTCTTGATTATACTTTAATTCTCTTCATGGAACTAAACGGGTGAGGTGGATCAAAATAAGACCAAAAACACTCAAAACATAAGTCCCACCTCAAAGTGAGTGTGAAGATAGGTAGAAGGATGGGCGGTTAGAGGTCAAAAATATTTGGTGGCCTTATATCCGTTATATACTTCAGCTATCGCCTCTAATATCCTCCGAACCTTTTTGATGACCTCATCGCTTCGAGAGTAGAAGTACTCTCTTGACAGTCGCTCAACCTCAGGTAATTTTAGAAGACTTGACATTTCTCTTCTCCTGTGAAGATATCTGCTTACAACGCCTTGACTGATTGAAAGCAATCTGGCGGCCTTGCTTTGAGTTCTTATTAACCTTAGCCTCACTAGATTTGTTGCAATCAAAGCTCTAGCATATTTTTCGGAATTGCCATTTGTGATTTTTGCTTCTTGATGTCTCTCAAGAATTCGTGCGATTATAAAACCCGCCTCCTTAGGAATTGTGAAACCTGCCTCCTCAGCGGCCCTCATAATATTTCCCATACTAGGTATCGCTCTTAAGCCGCTGATAATCTTCTTGGCCTCCGGCCTCAATTCCCTCACTCTATCAGCATATTCATAGAGCTTCCTGTGAAGTTCTTTAAGGATCCGCTGCCTGTCGAGGCTCTTCTTAGCGAACTTCTCATCTGGAATCAGCTCACAAGCCCGGATCTGGCTCCTGATGGTGGAATATTTCTCGAGGATCCTTAAATAATCCCAGACAGGCTTAACGATATCGCGGTCACATGCATCCTTCTCAATGAATTGGAGGGCGAGAATCCTTTTGACCTCTCTGAACGGCTGCAGTAGCCTAAGATTCTCCAAAAGATACTTGACAGCGTTTTCTTCCGCAACTATAATCTGGTACATGTAGGGGGCTCTTGTGTGAATAATTGTATTTTTAAACTTCTTTTGTATACCTTTAGTTCTCCTTCTAGTAAAACCATAGCGGATCCCCATCGAATCTAGAAGTCGGCGATAGAGTTCAGCTTTATGTTTTCGAGTAGTAACGAGGACGATCCTGAATTGGGCGTAGTTTTGAAACGTATTCACAGCTATGTAACCATCTCCTGAAATTACACCAGATAATAACTTAATCTTTTCTTCATTTGTGAGCTCTTCGATCGGTTTTTGTAGCTCATGAATCCAGGCGCTATGATCGAGGAATGCTCTCATTTTCCATTGCGGCTCATCGTTTACTAATATTGGTTCCACGACCGTCCATCCATATTTAGAGAGAAATCTTTGTACTCGTTGGGCGAAGAAGTCTTTGGTTGTATGGAAGAAAAGTGAAATCGTATGATATACATTCCTGCTACTCACATCAGTAAGTGATAGTCCTCGCACGATTTGCGCGTTTTCATCAGGAGGTCTACGAATCGCTTTAAATTTACCCATTGGTGTGTTTCTTCCAGTAATCCAATTCCATATAACACCACGCCGTAAATGCACACCTGTCTTCATAAGAACTATCTTCGAAATTTCGTTGCAACTAACAGCTTCCATTAACCTTTTCATTCGTTTAGCTTCTTCAAGGACTATTGAAACGATTTTTTCTTTCTCAGTATATGACAGATCTTTGAAAAGTTTTGATCCCTTAATTATCATAACCCCTCCACCTCATTGTAACTTCCTGTCTACCCCACCAGTTCACGGCCTAGTCCAATAGCTCGTAGACCTTATGCTTCAGCCTCTCCATCAACGGATTACCCAGCCACCTCGCATAAAACCGGCAGAACTCAAAGATATCGTTTTAGGGAAATTGAGGAAGAAGGGGGAGAGTAGGGGGATGAGGGGCTTATCATTAGGATAGTCAAGCTCTCGGAGGTTTTGAGGCGCCCGAGCTTCAGGCCCGATCCAAGCCACCATGACCCGAGACATAAAATATGGGGGTGCAGGGAGGCGGATAAGTCAAAGAGGAGGGGACCTAGTGGAGGCTTGGCTAAATGGCGAGATAAGCTCTGAAGAACTGCTAGAGGAGACAAGGATCTACCCCCTGAGCCAACTTATCGCAACTCTCATCCTCCAACCCCCATGATTATGCCCATGGAAACCTACTTCCCTCCCTTTCCAAGCTAGAGGATGGATACATAGAAGTCTATGAGGTCAATTATGAGGAGTTTTATAGGGCTCTCGAGGAGATCTCGCCGGATAATGATCCCGACGGATGGAGGGATCTAGCATATTTCGTGATAGAGAGGGGCAGGTTATTATGCAAGATAGAGCCCCACTACATGATAACGATATATGAGTTGATGTGATAGGAGAACGTATAGGGGTTGAGGCTAGGTTTAAGCCTTGTAGGCATAGGCCGCCCGATATGAGTTCATTATGTCCCATGCGGAGAGCTGTTGTAAGCATTCGAGGCCGAGCCTCAGATCGCTTAAATAAGGGGTTCTAATATGATCTATTGGGGTTGCCGGATTTCAAGACCCTCGCCGCCGAGGTTTATGAGGCTATAAGGGTGTTGGAGTCGGGGGATCTGGCAGAGTGTATTGAGAGGTGCAGGAGGATTGTTGCGGAGGTTCGCGGGAGCAGGGCTTTCGGCCATGTATCCAAGCTCGTTGAGCCATTCCTACGCCACGTGGACGAATACGGCCTTCCATCCGGCGGCGATAGGGAGATCTTCGTCGAGGAGCTGAGGGAGTATCTCGGGCTCCTGGGGATGGCGCTGAGGGAGCTGGCGGGAGAAGAAGTGGAGGGCCGGTAGCAGGGGAGGTGGACCGATCTATGGCTGGCGCAATCCGCCTAGCTAGGGCTATCTCCATCCCCGCGGAGGTGGAGGAGGCTGCCTAAGCGAGACCAATACTGGTTGAAATCCTTCGTCTCGAGGATATGCGAGCAGATCGAGGAGCACCACGGATCTCCCCCAAATTATGTTGAGGTTCAGGCGCTCATCCAGAGGTTTGTCAAGAATAATCCTGAGGCAGACCCCGAGTCCATTGACTGGGTTAGCTACTATGACCCGAGGCTGGAATACTCGGAGATACTTCAGCGATTGAGGGAGGCTTATCCGCAGTATAGGTGGGAGGAGGGAGAGGCCGGGGAGCGGTATGACGAGGAGCGCTATTTCCAGGAGCTCTACGATTATCTTTTGACGCAGGCTAGGGATCTGCCGGAGGATCTGAGGCTCAGGCTGGTCAGGGAGCTGGCGGAGGAGCTCGGGCTGCCGGCGGTCGAGGCCAAGAGGATCGAGGAGAGGATTGTTGAGAGGCCTCCCGAGAGGCCGAGGAAGGAGGTCGTGGTGGACTTGATGATGCTGGCGAAGTATCCATGGCTCCCTGAGGGCAAGCAATTCGTCTCAGCGTTCAGCTTCGAGGAGGTCGATGAGAGGGTGTATCAGCGGGCCTGCGAGAGGGTCTTGGAGGCGGCTGAGAAGGGCATGGTCTCGGCCAAGCTCGAGGATCCCTTGACGGAGGTGCTGAGCTACCCGACGGCCGTGGCGATTGCCTCTTACGTCACGGACAGGTGGCTGATCAACAGGCTCGCACTAGCAGAGGGAAGGAGGGCCGAGAAACTATTGATGGTTGATGATCCGGAGGTCCTGGAATTCGCGGCGGGGAAGGTCTTGAAGACGATCCAGTATATCGGGGACGAGTATGATCCATTGAGAGGATATGGCGATTATAAGCTGAGGTTCGACGAGTATCTTAAGATTACCACGAGTGTTGGGCTGGAGAGGGAGCCTAGGTGGAAGCTGGCTAACAGGGTTGTGTATAGGGGCTATGTCGCGTTAACACTTGCCGAGGTCGCGAGGATAGTCAGGGCATACGTCCAGATAGCCATCAGGAACGTGGCCTCCAGCGCGGCCCAAAGCAGGGGCAGGCTGCCGGCGAGGATCAGGGACGCGGCTGAGGGGATAAGGCCGAGGCTGGGAGAAATCGTCTCTAAGTTGAAGAGGGAGATAACGGCGATCCCCGCGGATATGCCCCCGTGTATGAAGCTCATCCAGCAGAGGCTCATAGCCGGCGAGGATGTGAGCCACTTCGAGAACTTCGCCATAGCGGCATACCTGCTGAATACGGGCCGCTCGGTTGAGGATGTTTTAACGCTATTCAGCCATAGGAGCGACTTCAACGAGAGGGTTGCGAGGTATCAGGTGGAGCATATAGCGGGGCTCAGGGGCTCGAGGACGAGGTATAGGCCGCCGAGCTGCGGCAAGATGCTGTCGCTGGGGCTATGCGTTGAGGCCGGGAAGCATTGCCCGAGGGATATCAGGAATCCGCTAGACTACAGGCTCCCCAAGAGGGAGGTGAGCAATATTGAGGGTGGATAAGTGCCCTGAGTGCGGCTCCAGGAATCTTGTCAGGCAGGGTAGATGCGTGACCTGCGCGGACTGCGGTTGGAGCAGCTGCCCGCTATAGCGGCGACGTAGCCGGCGGCTCCCAGCCGGGGCCGCACAACCCCCCTCTTTTTACCCCTCCGTCTGGGGCTGGGATCCTCCTTGCTCGGTCATATCTTGTCGGGGCTGAGAAAATGCCTCCCCGGCCAGTTTTTGGGCTGGCCGGGTAAGGAGGTCCCCAGCCCTAGATGGCCGCGAGGATTCTTATCCTCGGGGGTAATAAGGGTTGGGGGCTTAATTCCCGGCTGGGAGGTGAAGCCTCAAGATGCAGGGAGCCGTTATGAAGTGGATTACTGTTCTGGCGGAGTACATCCCATCCGACATCGCGACAAGGTTTGCGAGCGCCGTTAAGCAGATAATAGTCGAGGTCGTGAACTTCCTGACGCCGATCCTAACGATTATTGGCGCCGGGATGATCATCCTCGGCGTCGCATTGATCGCCGCTAGGCAGGAGTTCTATGGAATCCGGCTGATCACTAGCGGAGGCATAACGCTGATCCTGACATACATCGTCATACCAGTGATCCTATCACTCCTATAGACGGCTGGCGATGGACACCTCCC
>JAJPCT020000022.1 GCA_021323375.2 Candidatus Wolframiiraptor gerlachensis
CCTCGATCCAGCCATCAGATACTGGAGCGTTGGAATAGGTTCGGATTTCTCATTAACGCCGAGGATTCTCGCCACCCTAGAATTGTATCCATCAGCGCCGATGAGGACTGAGCACTCATACTCCGCTTTAGGGGTCCTCACAATCAGCCCATCCCCCCTTCTCACGAAATCTATGAACGGCTCATTGACATGGATCTCAGCGCCATGTTCCGCCGCCTGAACCGCAATCTCCTGGAGAAGCAGGGTCTTGTTTATCAGATATCCGGTCTCCGGTATCTTTATGCTCCTTCCATTCGGCGCATACACCCTCGCGCTCACCCTATTCAATATCATGGGCGGCGTCGGCTTAACACCAGCCGTCTCGAATGTATGCGAGCTAACCGCCTGCCCACACGGCTTAATGGCCATTATGGCCGGGTTCTTCTCAAGCAGAAGAGTCTTGGCGCCTGTTTTAGCGGAGGCCTTTGCGGCGGCGATGCCCGCGGGCCCACCACCAACAACCACAACATCAAATCTCTTAGAACCCATCCTATGATCGCCGAGAAACGCGGCTTGCCCGAGCTTATAGTTTTTCCCTCACTAGGCTACATATGGTGGGCGGGGCTTCACTCGATCGTGATCACGTGGTTTCTTATTGTCCCGATATTCTCGATCCACATCTCGACGACGTCCCCGGGCTGTAGGAGCTTTGGCTCCGGCTTCTGGAATACCCCGACGCCCGCTGGAGTTCCCGTAGCTATTATGTCCCCGGGCTCGAGGGTCACCCCCTGACTCAGTATCGAGACTATCTCGGGGATCTTCCTGATCATATTGGATGTGGAGGAGCTCTGCCTTACCTCCCCATTCACGGTCGTGAGCATCCTGAGGTTATGAGGGGCTCCAACCTCCTCCTTGGAAACTAGGCATGGCCCCGTCGGCGCGAATGTGTCCATAATCTTTCCACGAGTCCACTGCCCATCCCTAAACTGTATATCCCTAGCCGATACATCGTTTAGGATCATGTAGCCGAAGATGTTCTCATAGGCCTCCTTCGGCTCTATGTCCCTGCATCGGCTGCCTATCACAATAGCCAGCTCTATCTCGTAGTCCAGCTTCTCGACATGCCTCGGCTTTATGATGGGGTCGAACGGACCTGTGAGCGCCGTTGCAGGCTTCATGAATATCGGCATGCCCTCGGGAGGCTCCATCCCAGCCTCAAGCGCATGGTCGAGATAATTCAGGCCGAGACAGATTATCTTCCCGGGATTCGGTATCGGCGGACCCAGATGAAGTTCTTCAAGAGATGTAGATTCCACCGGAACTTTATTAATAACGGACTCAATAAGCTCCACGAGCTCCCTATCCGGCAAGAGGTCTCTAACATCCCTTGGAAGAGTCATGCCGAGAGCACTCTCGAGAAAGTCTCTCGGTATCACGCTGTTCCCCAGGATTAGGAAGCCATAGTCCCGCTCATCTTCAAAGTCATAACTCACGATCCGCATGCTGCCCCCCTAAAATGCGAGGATGATTTAATTGTTTACGGCGCGTCTCCTAGACGCCTGGCTTCGAGAATATGAGTATGCTCTCCCTCGCCTCCCCGATCTTTATCACCCTTCTAGTTGTCGCGACCCTCTTATTCACGGCTATCAGCCTCTCCGGCTCGAACCCGACTCTCTCGGCGAGCTCGAGTATCAGTTTATCCGACTCGACAACCCTATCGGGGAAGACTCCCCCGGCGACGACGAGGGCGACCCTCCCACCGGGCTTAAGAACCCTGAACATCTCCTCCAAGCAGAGCCGCATATCATGGAAATATGCCTTCGCAACCTCTGGCAGATTCAGCTCGGGAAACTGATCCACGATATTCTTCGGGTTCAGCCCGAGGTAAGACCTGACAGGATCGATCTTCACGTCACCAAAGAAGAGCTCATACTCGATTCTATATACCTTGGTATACTCGATCTTGTTGAGGTAGGGTGGCGAGGTTATTATCGCGTCGAACATCTCATCCTCAAGGAAATCCATCCTCCTAGCATCACCCAAGTATACCTCGAGCCTGCATGGCTTGAAGCTCAGCCTCGTCAAATCCTTTATCATTCTCTTGACAAGTCTTCTGAAGAATTTCCTGAATGGTGGGACGGGCTTGTCTCTCACCACCTTCAGGACAGCGCCATCCTTGTATGCTAGCGAGACCTTCATAGCTGCATTCATCAGAGCCAATGTGAAAAAGTTCCTGACAACCGGGTCCTCAATCTCCCGAATCTTCTCCCTGAAGAAAATTATGTCCTCGAGCGACGGCTTTAGGAAGAATTGCCTAACGAACCCGCTGACGCATGAGAGGTCCGGCCTTCTGAATGGCTGGCTTAAGAGCCATCTCGCGGTCTTCCTAAGCTTCTCGAGATCATAATCCGCTATCTTGACCTTGCTCACGAAGACGGCGAGCGGGGCCACATCCACACCCACACCATCTATACCCAGCTCCTTGCATGCTAGAAGGGTCGTGCCGGATCCAAGGAATGGATCCAAGACCATCGAGCCCGGGCCCACTTCAAACTCCCGGAGCATCATGTGGGCGAACTCGCGAGAGAAGCCCTCCTTAAAGAAAAAACCAGTTATAGATTGGGGTCTTCTTGTTCGGGACGAATGTGACCAGCTTGCCGAGATCCCAGCGCTCCTCGTAGATTACCATTCAACTATCTCCGAAGAGATATTTGTCAAGGCATTTTATAGCGTTACCTCTAGCTTATGACCCTCAGGACGACCGCGGTCTCGGTGCTTTTCACCCCCTCTATCGCCCTTATCCTATCTATCCTCTCATTAAGCTCAGAGATTTTAGAAGCCGCGATCATCACCATCGCATCGAATCTTCCAGTAAGTTCATAGATCGCCCGGACCCCGGGCACCTTCGCTATCTTCTCGAGGATCTCGCCTGGAAGGCTGCTCGACTCGAACTGGAGGAAAATCACAGCGCTCACTTGGAAGCCCTCATCAACCTCGACAGTGAACCTCTTGATTATCCCCCGCTCCTGGAGCATCTTTACCCTCCTCCTGACAGCGGCCTCCGATAATCCAACCCTTTTCCCCAGCTCCACGAAAGGCATCCTACCATCCTTCTTCAGGAGCTCGATTATCTTGAGGTCCACAGGGTCGAGCGCATAATGCTCCTCCACCATCAGAATCCCAGCACATGAGGGCATCGCCAGCTATAATTACTTAGCTGAAGCTCCCTCACTCCCACCGGAACTTTTATCTAGAGATTCTAAGCTGGGAAGAGCCATGGATGGGGAGCTTCTCGTTTATATTAATGGCGAGTATTATCCCAAGGGCAAGGCCGCGATCTCAGTCTATGATCATGGCTTCCTTTATGGGGACGGAGTCTTCGAGGGCATTAGGGAGTATGATGGCGTGGTCTTCATGCTAAGAGAGCATATTGACAGACTCTATGACTCGGCGAAGGCGATAATGCTCGAGATACCATTAACTAAGGATGAGATGATCAGCGCAGTTGTCGAGACTCTTAGGAGGAATGGGCTGCGGGATGCTTATATCAGGCTCGTTGTCACGCGGGGGGTTGGCGATCTCGGCCTAGACCCGAGGAAGTGTGGGAAACCCAATGTCATAATAATCACGGAGCCGGCTCTAACGCTCTACAGCAGGGAGGCTAAGATGAGGGGGATCTCCCTTATAATATCATCGGTTAGAAGGGATAGGGTTGACGCGACAACCCATCAGATAAAGTCCCTGAACTACTTGAACAGCATACTTGCGAAGCTTGAGGCGATAAATGCTGGAGCGGACGACGCTGTCATGCTCGATGATAGGGGCTTCGTCGCCGAGACAACCTCAACGAACATCTTTATGGTCAGTGATGATGTGATAGCGACGCCTCCCCCGACAACCGGCATTCTCCCCGGAATAACTAGGGCATTTGTGATGAAGCTCGCAAGAAGGCTCGGATACCAGGTCGAGGAGAGGGAGATCACGCCATTCGAGCTAATCACGGCGGATGAGGTTTTCGTGACGGGAACCGGGGCCGAGATCCTGCCAGTAACAAAGATCGCAGGGAGAATCATAGGAGATGGAAAAGCTGGAAAGATAACTCTCAAGCTAATGGAGGAGTTTGAGAAGGAGTGCAGAAACCCGGCAAACGGCGTAAAAGTCTACTAGCCCCAGTAAATTCAAAATAGAGGCATAGCTTAGTCTCCCACAAGCGCCGGGGTCCCATAGCCTGGTAGTGGGTCGGCCTGGAGACCCTTATTCGGCTGCCCCAGAAAGCCGATGCCCCTTCCGGGGCGCGTGGGTTCAAATCCCACCCCCGGCGCATAAAGCCCTTAAACATCCTACCTTATCTCGCAAGCGGCATCCGCAATAAAACTTAACTTTTCAGCCACCACTGCCCAGAGAAATAGGGCAATACAGCTAAAATATTCTAAGAATAACCTTGTTATTAAACTTGTAGCTGCCTCATGTTCAACATGTTTATTAGAAGACAAGTTTGGTAAAGATGTTGGAGGTGTTGACAGATGTCAATGGAGATCACACCATTAAGAGTTAGTGATATAGGAGGGCCTAAGCACGCGCCCCTCGACGCCCGAGCTATTGCAGGAGTCATAGAGCATACATTGTTGAAGCCCAATGCCACGGAGGATGATATTAAGAGGCTGTGTGAAGAGGCTAGGAAATATGGTTTCGCGACTGTTTGTATCAATCCAATATACATCCCGCTTGCGAAGGATCTGTTGAGGGGTTCTAATGTAAAGGTGTGCGTGGCTGTAGGGTTCCCGCTCGGAGCAACATTTAGTGAGGTTAAGGTCTTTGAGGCCAAGAAGTATGTTGAGGAAGGAGCTGATGAGATTGATATGGTGATGAATATCTCAATGTTTAAGTCTGGGAGGTATGATTATGTCTTGCGGGAGAAAAGAGAGGTTAAGGAAGCTGTTGGAGATAAGATGCTTAAGGTGATAATTGAGACATGTTACTTGAGTGATGAGGAGAAGGTGAGGGCGGCTAAGATCGTGGAAGAGGCTGGAGCGGATTTCGTTAAGACCTCGACAGGCTTCGGCCCCGCCGGGGCAAAAGTTGAGGATGTAAAGCTCCTTAGAGGCGTCTTATCACCTCGCGTAAGAATCAAAGCTTCTGGAGGCATTAGAACCGCGAAGCAGGTCATTGAGCTCGTAAAAGCGGGCGCAGACAGAATAGGGACAAGCTCCGGGGTTAACATCATGAAAGAGCTTGAGAAAATGTCGTTATAAACATGAACAAGCCTCAAAAAACCAATATGACCTCAAACTATTTTGTTTGCACGCATTTCTTGAAGTACTCCTCTAATTGCTCCACATACTTGTAGCCGCTATCCGGGAAAATTAGGACTATGTTCCCCCTTTCCGGGGAGATCTTTCTGAATGCCTTGAAGACAGCCCCGGAGCTCAATCCTATGAGGAGGCCCTCCCTCCGCGCGACCTCGATCACTCCCTCGATCGCCTCATCCAGCGTCACATCAATTACCTCGTCGAGCTCGACCATATGTATCCATTTCATCCCGGATTCGATCCTCCTTATCCCTGGGATGACGTGGCCTTGAGCTGGTTGGACGCCTACCACCTTGACACTGTCGCCATACTTGCTCTTGAAGTAGAATGATATGGCGCTCATGTGCCCGGATGTTCCGAGCCCGCCGATAATGTAGTCGGGCTTAATGCCTATGGACTCGAGTTGTTGATCAAGCTCCCTAGCAGTATACTTTAGATGCACCTTAAAGTTCGCGTCGTTCTCGAACTGGTTCAGGTGGGTTGCGCCATCCCTTTTCGCAGATGCTTCCACCTCTGAGATAGCCTCCACTGTCAGGCTGACCGGAACCCTGACGATCTCGGCGCCTAGGGCCCTGAGGAATACATCGCTAGCCTTCTGGATCGTCTTCGGGATGAAGAGCTTAACCCTTCTTCCTAGAGCATTTGCTATCGAGGCCAGCGCTATCCCAGTGTTAGTGGATGTAGCCTCATATAGCAGATCTCCGAGGGAGCCGCGGCTCAGCGCATCCATTATCATCGCCCAGCCGATCCTATCCTTTACACTATTGCTGAACGGGTTGAAGGATTCGAGTTTCGCATAAACCCCCCTATAATCGGATGAGAATGATCTTAGCCTTACAAGGGGTGTCGGCCAGTTCTCCACGAGCAGGGACAACGTATCATCATAAACCCTAAGCATACGTCTGTCAAGCCTCACATCTCCGTAGAGACAATCCAAAGGCACATTTATTGATGGGATGTCGATCAGGTACCTTATCTCGAAATCGCGAAGGGGGAGCCTGCCCCGCCCAAGCCGGAGCTCCTCAAGCAGATCGCCCACCTTGAGGAACTCCCCTGAGAGCCGCTTAATCACGACTTGATCCTGGCTAATAAGCAATGCTGGAGCCTTAGAAGCCGATAGAAGGTCTAGTGCCTCGAGAACCTCAACCCCTCCAACAACCATCCCCGTATTCCTCTCGACTATTAGTGGCTTGTCGAGGCGCCGGCTTCTCAAGATACGGTCATAAGCCTCCATGACTGAGGCTAGGCCGACCTCGAAAACCCTCTGTAGGGAGGCAAGATCAACGAGCTCGATATTATTCGAGGCCTCCACCACCTTCAACCTCGAGAGAGCTGGGGATGATGCGATTATAAGTTTTCCCGAGAAAATTTAAATTACGTTGTTATGCACATGATGGGGGTAAACATGATGCTGCTTGGACCTGCTGAAGAATATGTGGATGATGATAGTCTTAAGGATGTCCTCCGAGAACTTTCATCCCAGATTGTGATACTTCCTATCAGCCTTCTGAAGCCTCATGAGGATGTTGATCCGGGTTTTGTCAGGGAGCTCGCCGAGGATATCAAGAGATGCGGCCTTCTCAAGAAGCCTATAGTTGTTGATAGCGAGACTCTGATCATAATAGATGGCCATCACAGGGTTGAGGCCCTAAAAAGGCTGGGATGTAGGAGGATCCCGTGCCTCTTCGTGAATTACCGCTCCCCCAGAATCGCGGTCCTAAGCTGGAGGGGAGGGGAGCCACTTTCAAAGGAGCTTGTCTTAAATGCCGGCCTAAGGGGAGAACTTCTGCCCCCAAAGACTACACGTCACATCATAATGCTTCATGGAAAGACATGCCACATATCTGAGATACAGTTCGACATCAACATCCCGTACAAAGAACTAATACCATGATAGATTCGCGTGAAAACTATCAATTTTTCGCCCCGCACGTGAATAAAAAGATGTGGGTATTGTGAGGTTGGGGGATGGCCTCGCTATCCTAGCAGCGCCTCAAGCCTCTTGCCAACCTCGTCCCAGTTGACTATGTTCCAAAATGCTTCCACAAAGTCCACCCTCCTGTTCTTGTAATCTATGTAGTATGCGTGCTCGAAGACGTCGAGGACCATTATTATCGGGAATGCGGGGTAGATGTTGATGTTATGTTTCTCTATCTGCATTATCAGAGGCCTTCCTAGTATCCTGCAGAAAGCTAAGGCCGCCCAGCCGGATCCCTCCACGCTAACAGCAGCCTGTGTGAACTCCTTCCTAAATCTCTCGAAGCTCCCAAACTCCTTCTCTATAATGTCGGCAAGCCTTCCACCCGGCTTCCCCCCACCCTTCTCTGGAGGCGCGAGGTTTCCCCAGAACGTCGAGTGGAGAACGTGCCCGCCTATGTTGAAGGAAAGCTCCTTCAAGGCGGCCTTCATGTCTATGTCAAGGTTCCCCTTGCGGGCCTCCTCAAGCCTTTTCAATATCGCGTTCGCGCCATTCACGTATGCCTGGTGGTGAATCGTATGGTGTATTCGGAGCTGTTCCTCGGACATGTAGGGGGTGAGATCGCCGTAGCCGTATGGTAGCTGCGGTAGGACGTAAAATTTCTCGGATGGCATCCTACTTCACATTACATGGTTATCCTTCACAGCGTTATATACATTTCGCCGGATAAAGGTTTTTCAACGAGCCAGCTCCCAACATTATGGGTGGTGCCTTTGGTGGCTGAGAGAAGAATTGGCGGCAGAGTCCTCTACTTCTGCGAGGAATGCGGGTTAGCCTATGAGGAGAGGATTTGGGCTGAGAAATGCGAGGATTTCTGTTTAAAGCATAACGCCTGCTCCCTAGAGATCACGAGACATGCTGTGAACGTGGATCCCGAGGATTTAGAGGAATAGCTCCTTAACCGTGAAATTTCTTCAAGATTACTCATGTGAGTGATCTTATGAGACCACCATCCACCTGTATGACGACGCCGGTAACATAGCTGGCCCTTTCAGATGCTAGGAAAGCCACAACATCCGCTATCTCCTCGGGCTTCGCAAACCTCTTCAGTGGTATGTCAGCGGCCCACTCCCCTAATATTTCTTCTGTAGGCTTCCCCGTTCTATCGGCCTCCGCCCTTACAAGCTCCTCAACCCTCCTTGTCAGAGTCCAACCCGGGCAGACCGCGTTAACGAGTATCCCGTATTCTGCGAGCTCTAAAGCAAGTGTCTTCGTCAATGCCAGTATGCCCGCTCTCAGCGTGTTTGAGAGGATCATTCCGCGCATGGGCTGTTTGGCGACAAATGACGCCATGTTTATGATCCTACCCCATCTCCTCCTCTTCATATGAGGTATCACAAGACGACAAGCGTATATTGTGCCCATTAGCAGCTGGTTGACAGCATCAGTCCACATCTCATCAGAAGTTTCTTCGAAGAGGGCTGATGGTGGGCCGCCGGTATTATTCACCAGTATATCTATCCTGCCAAAGCTCTCGAGCGCCATATAGACCATGTGGGCGACCTGTTCCTTAACCCTTAGATCCGCCTCAACAGGAAGAACCTCTGACCCGGTCTCAGCCCTAATCTCCTCAGCAGCTTTAGCAATCCTATCCCAGCTCCTAGAGCATATAAGGAGCTTGCAGCCCTCCCGAGCCAACGCCATTGCTATGGCCTTACCTATCCCGCTGCTTGAGCCCGTGACAATCGCAACCCTACCATGAAGCCCCAGATCCATCCCAAAATCATCCCCACGTGATTCTTAGATACTGTTATCCCTTACTATGAAGCGCCTATCTAGGTCCTCCATTCTGCCGCGTTTTATGTTCTCAACGAGCTCAAGCACCCTCCTTTTTATCTCTTCTCTGATCCTCCTAGCTTCCTCTAGCGGCAGATCCGCTGGATCTGCTATATTCCACTCCAAGACCTTTTTAGCGTATATTACGGGGCACTGGGATCCGCTACAGACTATGATGGCAAGATCGGCCTGCTCCTGAATCTCCCTATCAAGGAGCCTCGGCCTCTTGCCGCTTATATCTATTCCCTCCTCGAGCATCAGCTTGACCGCATTTGGGTGAACCATCTCAGAGGGCTTCACACCAGCGCTAACCGCAGTCCAACCTTCCGGAGCATACTTGTTAAAATAGGCCTCAGCAATCTGGCTCCTAAAACTATTCTCAACACATACGAAGAGAACTCGTCTCATACTCCTCGAGGACATAACTCCCGCATAAATTGTCGTGAATAGCATTACTTTAACGTTGTTTCGCCGAAATTCTTATAAATATGTTATAAACCTCTTAGAGGTAATGAGCGGTCTTAAGCTGAGAAGCCCAGTTTTCTCCGGGATATATCGTGAGTCTAATGGGGTATATGAATTTGCGACGTTTGTTGGTGGGAAGTGGATCTGGAAAGATGAGATGATTGATGTTAGGAGCCCGATAGATTTGAGTATTATCGGCAGGGTGCCGAGGCTTGACTGGGATGATATAGACCGCGCACTTGACGTGGTTTACTCGGCTGGAAGATGGAGTATCAGGGACACTCCAGGCTGGAGGAGGCTTGAGCTCCTTGAGAGGCTGGCTGACCTCATGGAGGAGCATAGAGATGATCTCGTGGAATCCCTGATAATCAACTCGGGGAAGACGCGAGGCCAAGCCGTGGGGGAGGTTAATGCAAGCATAGATCGGCTAAGAAGAGCTGATCTGGACGCGAGGAAGATTTACGGGGAGTATATGCCGGGGGACTGGGATCCAACAACCCTCGAGACAGAGGCCGTGGTCAGGCGCGAGCCCCTCGGAGTGGTCCTCGCGATAATTCCCTTCAATTATCCGCTCTTCGACGCGGTCTCCAAGTTCACCTATAGCGTGGTCGCGGGTAATGCGGTTGTGATCAAGCCGCCCTCAGCTGACCCGATTCCGATACTGTTATTTGCAAAGCTGGTTGAGGAATCTGGCTTCCCGAAGGAAGCATTCTCAGTCCTAACCATTCCAGGCAGGGAATCTGACAGGCTTATATCGGATTGGAGAATTCAGGCCATAAGCTTCACGGGTAGCAGTGGGACTGGGAGAAAGGTTATCCAGGCCGCAGGCATCAAGCAGTTTATAATGGAGCTGGGAGGCGGCGATCCAGCCATAGTCCTGCCCGATGCAGATCTGGACTTCGCCGCTGAGAGGGTCGCGGCTGGAATTTACAGCTATGCGGGCCAGAGATGCGATGCCATAAAACTAGTTCTCGTCGCGAATGATATCTACCAGGACTTCAGAGACAAGCTCGTTTCACAGCTATCGAGAGTTGTTGTCGGAGATCCGCGAGACGAAAAGACCACCATGGGGCCGCTGATAAGCCCTGAATCGGCAGACGAGATGATGAACAGTATTGAGGAGGCGGTTAAGGCCGGCGGCAGAATATTGTATGGTGGAAGGAAGCTGGGAGAGACGTATGTCGAGCCGACATTAATCGAGATATTGGATAAAAACGTGCTGAAGGGTCTAAAGCTGTATAGGGAGGAGGTTTTTGCGCCAGTAGCACTGATAACAAGCTTCAGTAATCTTGATGAGGCGATAGAGCTGGCTAATGGGAGAGCCTATGGCCTCGATGCCGCGATCTTCGGCTATAACATGGATCAGGTGAGGAAACTTGCGAGATTACTCGAATTCGGCGCGATATACATTAATGATATGCCGAGGCATGGTGTAGGATACTATCCATTCGGCGGTAGAAAGGACTCGGGAATAGGCAGGGAGGGCGTGGGATATTCTATAGAATATGTAACTACATATAAGACAATAGTGTATAACTATAGGGAGAAAGGTGTGTGGAGATATTTGGCGGATTAGCAGCCCTAGAAGCCGACGTATCTATCCTTTGACACGTTGCAAATTGGGCACTTCTCCGGGGGCTCGTCTCCCACATAAGTGTGTCCGCAGACCGGACATATCCAGACCTTACCCTTCAGCGGCCAATCCTGTCCTTGATCCACATAACTCTTAGCTTCCCTATATAGCTGAGCGTGAATCTTCTCAGCTTCATATGCGTAGCGGAAGCTTTGCTCTGCACCTTTGAAGCCCTGGAACTTCGCTATCTCTATGTAGACGGGGTACATCTCATTAACCTCATACTCCTCCCCCATTATGCCAAGTTCCAAGTTCTTCGAGGTGTTACCCGGGCCCGCCGGGGTTCCCGCGGCCACCTTGAAATCCTCCTTATAATCCCTCAAATTATTGTAGTGATTCCTCGCGTGGACGAACTCTGCATATGCCACTGCTCTAAAGAGCCTCGCGACATTCGGGAACTTCTCCCTCTCGGCGATATCCGCGAAAATAAAATACCTCATATGGGCCATGGACTCGCCGGCGAAGGCGCTTAAAAGCGCATCCCTAGTCATGGGCCTTACAGACATACATCCTCACACAGTTATTATCTGTAAAAATGCTGTTATATAAAGAATTTTCAAAGAAGCCTCTTCAGAAAATTTTTAAGCATCGTATCCAATTATAGTGACATGGCTCGTAAAGAACCCCTCTGCTTGAAATGTTTCAAGTATTCCCCCCATCCGATCTATCCCTCGATAATGATCTGCGTGGAGGATAATACTGTGATCTCGATGCCTAAGGAGGAGTGCTCGGGCTATGTTGAGAGGGAGTTTGAGGTCCTTGTCAAGCTGCTGCTCGAGAGGGGGTTCCTCTATTGCGCCGACTGCCAGCAGCCAATCTACTCCCCTGATGAGTTGCGCCATCATGCGAAGGATAGAGTGATGGCATCAATTCCACCGGATGAGGTGGCTTGCGAGGAATCTCCAGCAGCGGATTAGGCGTGGGATTATGAGAAGTGAGATCTGCCTCATCGTCGGCGGCCCTCAGGGGGCGGGGCTCGAGACAACAGCTCAACTCCTAACAATCTCCCTCGCTAGGCTCAGATACGGCGTCATCTCAGACAGGGAATACTTCTCGAATATAGTTGGAAGGCATAGCTATATCCACCTGAGAGCATCTTCGAGGGAGATTCCGAGATCCCTGAGATATCCTGTCCAGCTGATAGGTGCTATGGATGCTGAGACCGTGTTCACGCACTTCCAAGATCTCGAGCCCGGCGGCATAATCGTGTATGATTCCTCGGTTGAGAATAAGGTTGTGGATAGTATACCGAGCATGGAGAGGGACTTGGTAAGCAGGCTTAAGCGGGTGCTTGGCGAGCTTGGGCTGGATGGGTCGCTGAAGAGCCTTGTAAACTACTTGTCACGCGAGGAGAATGTGGTGGTCGCGGGCCTAAACTATGCTGAGCTGATAACGAGGCTTGCTTCGAGAGTTTCTCTACCGGCGCAGCAGGCATCAAGATATGTAAGCGCCATAGTATATGCTGCTATAGCAGCATTCCTCGGCCTGAGTGAGAGCAGCATCAACTACGCGATAGAGAGTCGATTTCGTGGAAGGGAGCAGATAATATCGATCAATAAGCTCATAATCGGCGAAGTTTATAGGCTTATCAGGGGAAGATATCGTTCTCCAGTCATTCTAGCTCCTTCAAACCTTAATCATCCGGAGCTCATGGTCGTCTCGGGAAATGATGTTGTTGCTATGGGCAAGATTGTTGGTGGATTGAGGTATCAGAGTTATTACCCCATAACGCCGGCGGCTGATGAAAGCTTCTTTATCGAGGCGAATGAGCGGATAACATGGGATGGATCTGATATAGCCTCAATAGTGGTTCTTCAGACAGAGGATGAGATCGCCGCGATATCCTCGGCTATTGGGGCCGCCTTGACGGGGGCTAGGGCTGCTACATGCACAAGCGGGCCAGGGTTCAGCCTCATGGTGGAGGCCCTTGGATGGGCGGGTATGAACGAGGTGCCAATCGTTATAACATATTACCAGAGGGGAGGGCCGAGCACGGGCCAGCCCACGAGGGGGAGCCAGAGCGACCTCCTATTCGCGCTTCACGCCTCGCATGGCGAGTTTCCGAGAATAGTTATCTCCTCGGGAGATCACTTAGAGGCATTTTATGACGCGATAGAGGCCTTCAACCTCGCCGAGAGATATCAGATGCCTGTAATACATCTACTCGACAAGTTTCTAGCGAATACCATAGTTGCGATGCCGCCGCCCAGCCTCGAGAACGTGAGGATAGAGAGAGGTAAGCTCATCTCAGAATCATCCGGCGAGCGAAAGAGGTTTGAGTCGGCGGACCTTGTGCCACCGAGATACGTCTTAGGCTCGGGTGCGATAACATGGCACACCGGCGATGAGCATGATGAGTGGGGACATATTGACGAGGATCCCGAGAATAGAGAGAGAATGTATAGGAGGCGTATGGAGAAGATGGCCCTCGCTGACCAAGAGATACCCGACGAGAAGAGGCTCTCATTTTATGGCGGCAATGATGCTGATGTCCTCCTCATTGGATGGGGTTCGGTTAAGGGAGCCGCGCTTGATGCTA
Organism: Candidatus Wolframiiraptor gerlachensis; assembly: GCA_021323375.2. Taxonomy (GTDB): domain Archaea; phylum Thermoproteota; class Nitrososphaeria_A; order Caldarchaeales; family Wolframiiraptoraceae; genus Wolframiiraptor; species Wolframiiraptor gerlachensis. The sequence goes on from JAJPCT020000022.1 coordinate 13,680, forward strand.
TCGAGGATCTTAGGGAGGATGGAATCAAGGCGGCGTATATGCATCTTAGGATCCTCTCCCCATTTCCAACAAGGTTATTCAGGGGGGTTGTGGAAAAGTTTGATCCGGGAAGTGCGATCGTGGTTGAGCATAATTACATGGCCCAGCTGGCCTTGCTTGTGCGGATGATCACTGGGGTGAATATCGAGCGCAGCATAGTGAAGTATACTGGGAGGCCGATATACTCCAGCGAGCTGGTTAGCGGGGTCAAGAGGATACTGGCTGGTGAGGGGAGGGTGGTGTTAACGCATGGCCCCTAGTCTAGCGGATTATAAGACCGACGTTTGGGTTGATTGGTGCCCGGGCTGCGGAGACTTCGGTATACTCGCGGCCATGTATAAGGCGTTAGCCGAGCTCCAGCTCAAGCCGGAGAAAACTGTCATCGTGAGCGGGATAGGTTGCTCGGGCAAAATCCCCCACTTTGTCAGGGTAAATGGTGTTCACGCAATCCATGGGAGGGCGATACCCTTCGCTATGGGGATAAAGCTGGCGAACCCAGATCTAACAGTTATCGTGAACGGTGGTGATGGTGATCTCCTCGGTATAGGGGCGGGCCACCTAGTAGCTCTCGGGAGAAGAAACTTAGACATCACGGTCATACTTCACGATAACAGAGTCTACGGACTCACAAAGGGTCAAGCCTCGCCAACCCTTGAGAAGAATCTTAGGCCTAAGGCCCTCCCAAAGCCGAACATTCAAGACTCGATTAACCCCATAGCGCTCGCGTTAGCCTCAGGATTCACCTTCGTCGCGAGAGGCTATACTATGATGTTAGATCACCTGAAGGAGCTGCTTAAGGCTGCTATCAGCCATAGAGGGGCGGCACTTATTGACGTCCTCCAACCATGCGTAACATACAACGACATACATACTGCGGAATACTATCGGGAAAGGGTCTACAGGATCGAGGATGAAGGCTGGGACCCTGTTGTGAGAAATCCTGTGGAAAGGCAGGAGAAGATGCTTGAGGCGCTCAAAATATCTATGGAGGATGAGGTCAGGATACCTATAGGCATATTCTATCAAGATTCAACAAAAGATACATTAGAGGATCGGATCGCTAGGCGGCTCCCAAGCTACCTAATAAACCCGCCAGCAGTCCAGAAGATAGAGGATGATGGAAGGCCTATATTAACTTGGGAGATTTTTAGAAAAATTTTCGCGGCCCACTTCGTTGAGAGTGAGCCATCCCTGTAGTTTAAATCCAGCCCGAGGGGGTGCAGGGGAATAGAAGCCGGCTAACGAGGCTTATACACCCCCCTTATTACATCCGAGATCTCCCATTTTTGGCACAAAAATAAGAGGGGGGAGTGGATGGATTAGTTTTACGGCAGCGTGTAGCCACCGTCAATGATTATATTCTGGCCTGTTATGAAGCTCGACTTATCACTCGCCAAGAAGAGCACCAAGTTTGCCACATCCTCCGGCTTTCCAAGCCTGCCTAGGGGTATTGCGTGCTTTAGCTGCTCTAGGGCTTCTTTACCTAGTGATTGGAGAGCTGGGGTCTCAATCGGTCCTGGGGCTATAGAGTTCACGTTTATGCCATATTGGGCCACCTCAAGGGCCAGTGCCCTCGTGAATCCTGCTATCCCCGCCTTGCTCGCGGCATAATGAGCGGCATTTGGGAATCCAACTACGGAACCTATGGCGGATGATATGCTTATTATTTTGCCATACCTCTGCTCGATCATCTTCGGGAGAACAGCTCTGGTAAAGTTGAAGACTCCCTTAAGGTTTATGTCCAAGACCTTATCCCAGTCCTGCTCGCTCATAACCGCCAGCGGCTTGAAGGGCGCAATGCCCGCGTTGTTGACGAGGATGTCTATCCTGCCATACTTCTCCAACACCTGTCCCACAGCCTTATGAGCATCATCCCAGCTTGATACATCACACTTGATGGCAAGGCCATCTCCACCCCGCCCCTTAATCTCCTCCAAAACATCGAATATCTTATCCGAGACATCTATCAGAGCAACCTTAGCGCCGCTGGCAGCCAACTGCAGGGCTATCTCCCTGCCTATCCCCTGCCCAGCCCCCGTCACTATCGCAACCTTACCATTCAGCTCGAACATCACTTGTAAGATAACAATGTCATAATTTAAGCATTCCTGCATAATCGTGAATGAAAAGATCAAAGCTTATATAGGGATTACGGAGTTATAATTTTGAAGGGTATTTCGCCTTGAGCTGTGGATGCGGTGTCCAGCATGGGCACGAGGGCGGAGGCGGGAGCTGCCATGTCTCTGCTCCTAGCCCTAGGAGGTGGTGTAGGGAGAGGCTCTTCGTAGTAGCTCTAGGCCTATTTGGTCTCTATATTGCTCATATTGTTCTGGATTATTTCGGCGTATCGGTTTTGGGCGGCCTATTCTCGGCACTTTATGAATATGCTGGGATGATTTGGCTCCCGATGACTATTGGGCTGCTTGTAGGGGGTCTGATCGACCGATTTGTTCCATCCGAGTATATTTGGAGGGTTCTCGCCCAGCATAGGAGGAGAAGCATATTCTATTCAGTTGGATTGGGGTTCTTGGCTTCAGCCTGTTCTCACGGCATTCTCGCAATATCTATGGAGCTTTATAGGAAAGGTGCATCAACCCCAGCTGTTATATCCTTCCTTCTAGCCTCGCCATGGGCAAATATGCCGATCACAATACTGCTACTCGGCTTCTTCGGCGTCAAGGCTCTAATATTCATATTCACAGCAATACTCATCGCCATAGTGACTGGACTGCTTTACCAAGTGCTGGATAGAGCCGGTTTGGTGGAGCGCAATACTCATAGTGCCGTCCCCGAAAATAATTTCCCGCTCCTAGACGATATTAAGTCCCGGTGGCGCGCATATGACTTTAGGGCTAGGAGGCTAGTCAGCGACCTGATAGGAATTCTTAGGAGCTCTTGGGAGCTGGCGAGGATGATCCTCTGGTGGATTGTCATCGGCATGCTCATCGCGGCGGCCATAAGCGCCTACATCCCAACGGAGATATTTATGAACCACATGGGCCCAACCTTGTCCGGCTTACTAGCGACATTGATCTTCGCTACGATCATAGAGATCTGCTCTGAGGGAACCTCACCGGTCGCGCTTGAGATATATAGGCAGACTGGCGCATTCGGGAACGCGCTAGTATTCTTGATGGCCGGTGTGGCGACAGACTATACGGAGATTGGGTTAATCTGGTCTAATATAGGGAAGAGGGCAGCTCTATTGTTACCAGTAATAACGGTCCCCCAGATAGTGATAATCGGATATTTTCTGAACATGATTCTGTAAATTTCTAGAAGCTTGGATGAGGCTTAACCCGAGTTATCAATAGCTCTTTGTCAAAATTTTATATCAGCCCACTACTCCTTATTCGCGCATGAGCTCCCAGAATGAATACGATGTGATTATCATAGGTTCTGGGCCTGCTGGTTGTACTGCCGCGATCTACACATCTAGGGCTGGCCTAAGGACCCTTGTGATGGGCGGCGTAACTCCCGGCGGCCAGCTCATGAAGACCACGCTAGTCGAGAACTTCCCAGGGTTCTCGAATGGTATTAGGGGGCCGGATCTGATGATGGAGATGATGAAGCAGGCCGAGGGATTTGGCGCTGAGATAATCTATAGGAATGCCACGCGTGTGGACTTTTCATCCCACCCGCTCAAGGTCTTCGCCGACGACGAGGAATACTCCGCGCTATCCGTCATAATAGCGACTGGTGCTAAGCCTAAGATGCTTGGATTGGAGTCTGAGCAGAGGCTTATGGGTAGGGGCGTCTCGACCTGCGCGACATGTGATGCCCCGCTATATAAGGGCGCCAAGAACCTCGTAGTGGTGGGAGGTGGTGATAGCGCCGCTGAATATGCCCTCTTCTGCGCAAAGATAGCGGAGAGAGTGACCATGATACATAGAAGGGATAGGCTCAGAGCCTCAAGAATTCTGCAGGATAGGCTATTCTCAGAGCCGAAGATAATGATACTCTGGAGTAGCATCGTCGAGGATATTATTGGTGAGGATAGGGTTGAGGGGGTGCTTGTGAGAAACCTTGTTAATGGTGAGCTGAGTAGAATAGACTGTGAAGCGGTTTTCATAGCGATAGGGCATAAGCCCGAGACCGAGATCTTCCGAGGCTGGCTCGAGATGGATGATGAGGGCTACATAATTACAAGAGATTTCGTCAAGACTAGTATCGAAGGGGTCTTCGCCGCTGGTGAGGTAATGGATAAGAGGTATAGGCAAGCCATAACATCAGCTGGATTCGGGTGTATGGCCGCATTAGAGGCGATAAAGTACGTGGAAATGATTAGAGGCTCTAAATAGAACGGTCAACCTACTCATGCCTCTAGTTTATGTAATGATAACTGGATTCTAGCCCTCCTCTTCCACGGCTATTGGCACTTCTAAGTTGAAGGCCTTGTAATCCCTTATTATCTTGAGCCTAATCATCCCCCTTTCCATGTATTCCTCCAAGATCTTTCTTAAATCACCTACCTTACGAACTGAATGACCCATCGCCTCGATGATAATGTCCCCCTCCCTGATCCCACTTAGATATGCTGGACTTCCCCTGAGAACTCTTACGACTAGAAGACCCTCTGATGTCTTGAGTGAAAGGTATCTAGCGATATGTTCTCCCAAGGGTATGGTTATTACTCCGATCCACGGTCTTAGGGCTTTTCCATATCTCGAGAAAATCTCCATAAACCTTTTTATCGTGTTTATTGGTATCGCGAAGCCTATTCCCTGTGCGTATGGTATCATAGCTGTGGTCATGCCTATGACCTCGCCCCTCATATTGAGGAGCGGGCCGCCGCTATTGCCCGGATTTATCGCGGCATCCGTCTGGATCAGGTCCTCCAAGATGAAGCCCTCGCCCTCAATAGTCCTACCAACGGCGCTCACTACACCGAGGCTGACATTTGGTCCAAGAAGACCCAAAGGGCTGCCGATGGCAAGAACGAGCTCGCCAACCCTAATGCTATCCGAGTCGCCGAGTTTTAGGGGCTTAAGCTCGTCCTCCATGACTCTTAAGAGCGCTACATCGCGTGATGGAGATCGAGTTACAACAACACCCTCAAACCTCCTCCCACCTATTAAGACTTCTATAGAACCAGTCTCAGAGACTACATGATTATTGGTTACAAGATATCCATCATGCGAGATCACGAAAGCGGACCCGACACCCCTGACTGGGACAGGCCTTAGGAAGGCATCCATCCTTATCCCAGCAACTATCACGCTGGCAACACTATCCCACGAGTCTTCAACAAGCTTACTAATCTCATTCGAAAGCGGTTCTAGTAAATTCTCTTTCATCAAAGTAAAAATAAATTAGGCTGTATAAAAACTGGTTCTTCAGCTATGACTCAATAACGTATCTTTATGTGTTTTGGCTCAAGATATTGCATCAAGCCGCTTCTCCCCAGATCATGACCCAGCCCACTCTGCTTCCAAGCCGGGTATGGAGCCTCAACGGAGGTAACGTCAACGTTGTTCACTCCAACGCTCCCGAACTCAAGCCTTTGAGCGACATCACGCGCAAGCTTAAGACTATTAGTATATACATACGCCACTAGACCGTATTCTGTCTGGTTAGCCCATTCTATCGCATAATCGGTTGATTCAAATGGCATTACACCTACCACAGGCCCAAATGTTTCTTCCCTCATGACTTTCATCTCGTGATTCACATTAACCAATATTGTTGGCTCATACCAGTAACCCTTAAGAAATAACTCACCCTCCGGTCTTTTGCCGCCACAGAGTACTTTAGCACCCTTGCTAACCGCGTCATTAACATGGTCTATTACTTTGCTCAAGGCTTCTTTATTGGACATCGGGCCTAGATCTGTGCTTGGATCAAATGGATCTCCGATTTTGAGTTTCTTGGTTTCTTCCACGAACTTCTCAACGAATTCGGCGTATATGCTTTTCTGCACGTATATTCTGTTGATGGAGTTGCATATCTGGCCCATGTTCCTGAATGATCTCCTAACAGCTCCCTTGACGGCCAAGTCTAGGTCGGCATCTGCGAATACTATCATCGGGGTCTGATTACCTAGCTCGAGAGTTAGCCTCTTCAAGCCTCGTGATGCGAGTGCCATTATCCTCCTGCCAACCTCGGTTGAGCCGGTGAAAGTCACCTTCCTAACAAGTGGATGCGATACGAGGGCTTCACCCACATCCTTGCCAGATCCTGTGACTATATTAATCACACCTCTTGGGACTCCGGCCTCGGCGAAGCATTCCACGAATTTTATGGGTGATATGGGTGTATATGATGACGGCTTCGCGACAATCGTGCATCCAGCGGCTAGCGCTGCCCCAATCTTCCAAGATAATAGCTGGACTGGATAATTCCATGGTGTTATAGACGCCACCACACCAACCGGCTGCCATATGACAATACTATCATGATCTTTATCTGGTAGGGGGATGACTTGGCCATAAACCCTGAAAATCTCCTCGGTGAAGTATCTTAGAGCATAAGCGGCATTCAAAACCTCGTTTAATGCTTGTTTTATGGGCTTCCCCTGTTCCATTGTCAGATATCTCGCTATCTCTTCTGCACGCTTCTCAACGATGTCCGCAACCTTGTGCAGAAGGCTTCTGCGATCATTCAAGGAGCTCTCAGACCATTCCCTAAATGCCCTATAAGCGGCCTGAACTGCACGATCCACGTCCGCTGGGCCGCAGGAGGAAACCTCCGCGAAAACCTCTTCCGTCGCCGGATTCACAACCCCGAAATAACCTCCATCACTAGCTCCAACCCATTCTCCATCTATGAACATAAGAAAGCGCTCCATGAGCTCACCTCGATATGACTGTGTTATGACATGCTAATAAATATTGTGGGGCATAGACTACAGTGTAGGATGTCTATTTCCGGATCGAGCTTCTTGTGATATGCGCAGAAGTATTTCTTAGATAGAATGTAGGCGGTTATCTTCACTATCTTCTCCTGAATCTGGTTCTCGTCGAGCTCGTTTGCCATTATCTTGGTGGCAAGCTCCTCGATCATACGTGTAACATCGCCGAATCTTGTAAGCCTTATGCCAGCGCCCCTCTCGGACTTTATGTATCTCGTGATCGCCGAGCGTGATAGGCCAAGGATCCTAGCGGCATCTGCCCTCAACATCCCCCTCATGACAAGCTCTTTCGCTAGGTGTCGCCTGATAGATGGTACGATGTATCTCGTGGCTAGCTCGAATACATCCCTCATGTCTATAACACCAAGATCTTCTTTCTAACCTCCTCCGGGTTGTTTATTATGTCCGTGAAGTCCTCGACTATCTCGACTGTTCCGAGGAGCTTGTTCTCCTCATTCTTCACGCCGACTATCAGGACCCTAACTATCCTGCCGCCAATTTTGGTCCAGAACTCCCTGTAATTGGCCTCGCCCATCTTTATATCATCAACAACTTTCCTGACTGCGGGCTCAAGCCTAGGCGGATGACAGTATTCAAGCCTCCTGCCGAGTATCGTTTTAGTTCTAACAAACCTCTGATGGAAAATGCTCTCCGTGAAGAATCTGACCCGATCATCAGTATTAGCATAGGTGATCTCTAGCGGGAGGGATCTGAAGAGGGCCCTTACCTCCTCAAGGCTCAGAAATCCAGTCCCCAAGTCCAGATCATCCTTGGAGCGGACCTCATATGTGTCCGGCTGGACGCCATGTGAGAGCGCCATGGACCTGAACTCCTGCGGGAGCCTCTGAACCTGCTCCGGCGTTATCTCGGCCTTCAGCTGGTATGGTAGGATTGGCTCAGCATCCGTGCTCCACTTCTCCTTAACTTCTACTAGGTAGCCGAGGTCATCTGCTATATCCGCTATCGCGGCCCATTCGCCCTCGGTGAACAGTGCCCAGACCGCTGGGAAGAGGATCTTATTCTCCCTAAATACAAGCTCGGATGCTTCTCGCGCGATCTCTAGGGCGCGGTTGGCCAGCTCATTTGCCCGCGATCTATCGAAATCGGTCTCAACCTTCTGGATAGCATCTAGGAGCCCTCGAAGCTTGACCCTGACCTGATCCTCCCTCCCCCACATTACTCTCGGAACGGCCACTATTCCCCTCCTCTCAAGATATGGGAATAAGAGCATCTGGATCTTCCGGTAATGTAGCCTGATCTTCGCCAGCTCGAGCGCAACCTGCTTAAGGTCGGCAAGAGCCCCTTTAGCCTCATCATCGCTCCCGGCCCTCAGCACCTTGGAGGCGTGTAGGCCTAGGGCATCAGCCTGCTTCAATATCCACTCATTCTCCCTTATAAGTAGGTCGAGGGGATGGCCCCTTGGAACGCCCTCAAGCTCCCTAGCGACAAGATATTCCCTGAACAGCTCGACGTGAAGATCACATAGCCTCAGTATATCCTCGATCTTAACGCCCTCCATAACAAGCTGCTGCTCGATCAAGGGGATATCAAAGGGGGATATCTGAGACAGGACGGCGCCGAACTCCCTTTTCAGCCTATCAATGCTCTCCCCGGCATGTAGTGCCTTAAGGATCATCTTGACAGCTTCCACCTTATCTGGAGGTACCTTTGTTGACACGCGTCAACACCTCAACGTATATTTATAAACAGCACCTAATAAATGTTTTCCGCACCAAAGGTCCTTAAGATCGCCATGCATAAAATCTCTATAAAAGGGATAAACCGCTAATTTTGGCTCGAGAAATGAATGTTCATAAGGCAATCGAGATAAGGAGATCCTATAGGGCTATTGAGCCGATTGAAATGTCTGATGATCTAATTGAGGGCTTGGCTTATCATGCCTCGCGCCCTCCTACATAATAATCAGCTATGGAGATTCGCTTTCATTAGGAGTAGAGAGAAGCTTGAGCGAATTTATAATGCGCTCTCGCCAGGTAATAACTGGGCTAGGAGCTCGTCCCTGATAATAGCTGTCTACTCTAAGCGCGAATACGATTGCATCATCCGCGATAGGGAATACTACTTGTTCGATACCGGGATAGCTGTAGGCTTCATGATTCTGAGAGCCGCAGAGCCCGGGCTTGTAGCTCACATAATAGCTGGATACAATTCAGAGATGATCAAAAAGGAGCTCAACCTGCTGGAAGATGTTAACCTGATAGTCCTTATAATCATGGGCAGGCACTCGGAGAGGTTGATAGAAAAGCTCCCGCCACCCCAAAGGGAAAGAGAGGAGAGGCGCCCTCCTAGAAAGAGTTTCAACGAAATCGCTAAAATCATAAAATAATAAATAGAAATAAAATAAGGTGGGATTTCTAATCCGCGTCTAGCCAATCTGGAGCCTCAGCATCCACACAAGTATAGATCGTCGTCGGATTCGGATGATAGATACTTCTCAGGATTTTTCCGGAATTCCTCCAAGCAGTACCCGCAGCAGAAATAGTATGTACTGCCTTTGTACTCCATCTTATACGGTGTATCCTCGCTGACCTCCATCCCGCAAACCACGTCTTTAACCAACCTATCAGCCTCATCAAGGGAATGAAATAACCATGTTATAAACATTACGGACCTCCAGCATCAAGGTTCTTCTCATTGAGAAAGCAGAAATAAATGGGAGATGGTAGGGGTTAGAACTGTTACTCGGTTTATTCTGTGGATGATTGTTCTGATGGCTGTGCCGCCTCTTCTTTGGGTGCTTCCTGTGGTGTGGGGATCTCCTCCGGAGGTGGAGCTGCCTCCACCTTCTTCCTCGGCCTCCGAGCCCTTCTCCTAACTCTTCTGACCTTTCTCACCCTCTTCTTAGCAGGCTTCCTCGCTCTTGCCTTCTTACCTCTCCTACCCCTTTTCCCTCCAGCTTTCCTGCATGCCATGTCTTTTCACGAAAATTACATCGTTTACATGCTTATAATCTTTACATAATCAAACAGTCCTTCAAAAATGTGCTACAATTATCCAATCATAGCATACTTACCCCGAGTTTCTTCATCGCTTGATTATCATAACCTTAACTTCTATGAGTTTTCCGGTTTAAGGCCTCTGTTATGAATGATTGAAGCCTCAACTTACACTCCCTTAGCTTACTTCTGACCTTTCTTCTCGCTCCAGCGCTCCAGTGGCCCTTCGCCTCAATCTCCTTAAACCATTTCTCAAGTGATTCTAGGGCGTTCTCAAGCTCCTCCGCTTCCTCTTCTGAGACGTTCCCCTTTTCGAGGTTCTCCTTTATCTCACGTAGAAACTCCTCACATTCCTCCAGCAGCTCTAAGTATTCTCTATTCCTGCTTTCCCTGAATACCTCAAACAGCTTTTTAGCATACTTTCTCTTTAATGGCCTCGAGACCATGATTATTGCTTTATTGATCTCCGAGTCAAGTAATATCTCCTCGACATCCTTCTCAATCTCCTTCCTGTATGGGATTAGGCAGAGTGAGAAGTTTGGGTATATCCCTCCCAAGTTCCTCAATCTTCTCCAGAGCTTGACCCTGACCCTGGATGGGTAGTTCGAGGAATCGTATAGTATTATCAGAAATTTCTCAGGCATGATATCATTCCCTCAGCTTGATGCTAATAAGCGTATGCCTCGCGGCAGAATGTTTAAATGTAACGGCTGTTACATCGAGGCGCAAGGATGGAGAGGAAAGAATGATGATTGTGATCAGTCTCCAGAAAACCGCTAACTATATTCTGAGCAGGAGGGGGAAGGATGGGGGCTATCTCTACTATCAGTATCAAGGCATCTTCGACTCCAGCGCTGAGGACACATACTATGCCGTGAGATCGCTCAAGCTTCTAGGAATTGAACCGCCTAAACCCGAGGAGACAATAGATTTTCTTAAGAGCCTTCAAAGAGAGGATGGCACCTATCCAAGCCTCCGCACGGCATATTTTGCCATAAAGGCCCTAGAGGAGCTCGGCAGCGAGCCAAGAAAACCAAAGGAGGCAATTAATTATCTAGGATCCCAGCTTGAGAGAAATCTGGATAGGATCTCGGGGGCAGAGGCATATGCGAGTTCTGTCAAGGACATGAGACCTCTTATCGAGAATGGTGTTCTTAGGTCATGGGATTTAACCGACAGACTCTATGTTGTTGAGATTTCCTCAGGCCTATCCAACCTGTCCATGATAATCGAGGCATTAAACATCTTGGGATGTGATATCAGTGATGGGGGGCGGCGGAAGATAATTGAAACTATCCTCTCATACATGCGGGAGGATGGAGGGTTTGGCGCATCATATTCCCTGATTGATGAGACATTTCACGCATTAAATGCTTTACATAATTTGAGATACGCGTTGACTGATCTGGGGAGGACTGTTGAATGGTTTGGAAGATGTGAGGATGAGTATGGGGGCTTTAAGCCTAACCCGGCTGTCAAACACTCCTACCTGATCTCCGACCTGTATTACGGCCTTGAGTCCATGAACCTGCTGAGATTATTTCCTAGATATAAAGGAGCTCATATCGAATTTGTCCTAAAGTGTTATAATGATAATGGGGGCTTTCGGGAGTCAATACATATAGGCTTATCCACGCTTGAGGCGACATTCTATGCGCTCTCATCGCTTACCATGCTTGGGGAGTTAAGGGTGTAGAATATGAGGAAGGATGAGGAGAAGGATGTGGTTTACATCTCCCTGAAAAGCGCGTTGATGGAGGAAGGATGCCCCATATGCCTGCTCGTCTCCAAGAGAAGGGATCAGTGGATTGAGACCTTGTTTTACGAGCTTGTTACTAGTAGCGAGACTAGGAGGAAGCTGAGGGAGAGGGGCTTCTGCACACATCATCTCTGGTATATCTTGGACTATCTCGAGAAGAACTTGGGAATAGATGGGCTGGGCATCTCAATAATCCTGCATGACCTATTATCGACAAGCATCGAGCTGCTTGAGAGTATGAATGTGTCCAAGAAACGGCCTGAGTGCTTATTGTGCTCAATAATCAAGGAGTATGAGAGGGATTATCTAGATTCTCTGGCCGAGTGGATTACGACTCAGGAGTTCATGAGGATCCTTAGCGAGGGGGATTCTGTATTCTGTCTACCTCACTTAGCGGCGCTTCTAAGGAAGATTGATAACAGGCATGGACTAGCTATTCTGAAGATCCAATTAGAGAAGATGAGGAGGATACTTGGAAGGCTGGAGCTTTTCATTAGTAAGTCGGACTACAGGTATCTAGGAGATCTGCGGGGAGAGGAGGCTAAGGCGCGATATCTTGCCTTGCAGGTGCTCGGGGGGATAAATCTATGAAACTGCTCACCATTTTTGCGACTCATTTTTCAGGACAGAGCTAATGATTTATACAGCTCCTTTTTACCTAGTTATCTTGTGAAGGAGATTTTAGAACATGTTAGGACGACTTCTTGGGAGCTTTTGGATGAGATTGTTAAGACATTTGTCGAGGTTCTGAGGATTCCGGCTATAAGTCCCTCGGCTGGCGGCCGTGGCGAGCTTAGGAGGGCTGAGAGGCTTCAATTCATTCTATCGGAGCTTGGGATTGAACGGGTGAGGAGGGTGGATGTCCCCGATGAGAGGGCTGAGGGCGGTGTTAGGCCAAATATTATCGCGGTCTTGGAGGGCGAGGACTCCAGTAAGACCCTTTGGCTGATAGCTCACATAGATACCGTCCCTGAGGGCGATGTAAGGCTCTGGGAGACGGATCCATTCGAGCCCATAGTCAGGAATGGGAGGATATATGCGCGGGGCGCGGAGGATAATGGCCAAGCGATTGCCTCGATGCTCCTAGCCGCGAGGATACTTATGGAGCTGGGCTTGAGGCCGAGAGTCGATCTGGGATTCGTCTTCGTCTCCGATGAAGAGGCTGGCAACAAGTATGGTTTAGAGCAGCTGGTCAGGATGGGGATATTCAAGGAGGGCGATGAGGCGGTTGTCTTGGATTACGGCTCCCCGGATGGTTCTGAGATGGAGATCGCGGAGAAGCACATGCTCTGGCTTAAGTTCATGGTGCGCGGCGTCCAAGCCCATGCGGCATTCCCGCATCATGGGGTAAATGCTCATAGGATTGGAGCACGGCTTCTCCTAACCCTCGACGAAATCTTGCATGAAAAGTTCCACGAGCATGATGAGTTATACATTCCACCCGCCTCCACCTTCGAGCCAACCAAGAAGGAGTCGAACGTGGAGAACGTGAACACTATTCCCGGCATCGACGTCTTCTATTTCGACTGCAGGGTTCTGCCGAAATACTCTCTAGATGATGTTTTATCCACTGTTAGGGAGGTTTGCGGAAGATTCGAGTCCATGTATGGTGTAAGGATCGAGGTTGAGGAGGTCTTTAGGTGGGATTCTCCCCCACCCACGCCGCCGAGCGCGAATGTTGTCAGAAAGCTCTCGGAAGCCCTTAAGATCTCTAGAGGCGTGAATGCTAGGCTCATCGGTATTGGAGGCGGGACATGCGCGGCTCTCCTAAGAGCTCAGAATATCCCAGCCGTCGTCTGGTCAACCCTAGATGGCATGGCCCATAAACCAAATGAATACTGCAAGATCGAGAATATTCGAAAGGATGCCGAGACGCTCGCAGTTCTCTCGCTCATTATCTAGCTCGGCCTCCTGCCGCTCCTCCAGATAGGAGGATATGTTCCCCTCTCCATTATCACGCGCTCCGTGTCCACAGCTATTCCATGATCCCTCTCAAGCATCTCCTCGGCATCCATTAGGCTTCTCCCGATGGCAACGAGCTCGCCCTTAAGCGTCATGATTGCGACCGGCGCGTCTCTCGTGACAGTATTCTCGACCTTGGCCACACCGACGACCGCGAGATTTGCTCCATGGCATATCGCATCAACAGCGGTATCAAGTATGAAGACCTTGGGCATATACTCCACTGCCTCCTCGACAGGTCTTAGAATATCCCTTAGGCGGCCCTCATTCCCGCTCTCCTTATACTCCATTAGCGCCGCATAGAGGTCCAGTAGTGTGTAGGCCTTCTCCTCGATGAATGGGCCGGCCCTAGTCCTCCGAAGCTCCTGCATATGGGCGCCGCATCTCAGGTATAGGCCGATATCCTTGCATAGTCTCCGGATATATGTCCCGCCTGAGCAGGCGACTTTCATCAACACATTTCTCCCAATCCTCTCGATGAGCTCTATCCTATAGATGATCCTAGTCCTAATCCTCCGCGCGACACTCGACCTCACGGGCGGGACTTGATATATCTCGCCCGTGAAGAATCTTAGCGCCCTTCCGAGATCCTCGTCCGATACATCACCATGGAGTCTCATGAGGCAGACATACTCCTTCCCACCTCCCATAACTGCCCCAGCACACTTCGTTGCTTCATCAACCAATATCGGGAGAACGCCCGAGACTGCCGGGTCGAGTGTTCCGCCGTGGCCAGCCTGCCTAGCGCCGAGAAGCTCCTTCACAGTAAATGCTACCTCATGGCTCGTCGGTCCACGAGGTTTATCCACATTAACTATACAGGCCCTAAGAAGCTTCTCAAGAGGCCTCTCATATGGCGGACAGCCATAGCTGGGATCACTCTCAGCATCAACCCTAACCAGTATCTCGCGCTCAATCTCCCAAGGAGGCTTAGCGGCCTCGAAGATCATCCACTTGGAGATTATCACCTCAGCTCAAAAAGGCTTCGTCTAGGCCAACGCCTCCAGCTCCACCTTAACCTTGGACTTCATATACTCTATTAGGCCAGCTGCCTCCAGAGCCTTCATCACCTCCTCGTCGCTAGCGCCCCTTTCGATCTCTATCTTATGAGGCGTGAATGCGAGATGCCTCACGTTAGCCCTCCTCCGCCGGACGCCCGTCAACTCCTTCGGCCCGGTCACGAGCACGAAGTTCTTATCAATCACGTCAACTATCACGCACTTCTTCCCCGCCTCCCTACCCGAGACCTTCACAGCTATCCGGCCTATCTCCTCGATCATACCCGCCCTAAAGCGGGCTAAAAATCACTATTTATGAATTGCCGGAAGCCCCGAAAGAAGGCTATAAAAGGCAATTCTCTCCAGCCCACTCACTCCAGACAACCATTACTCAATTACTAGTAGAGATAAACAATAGTTTTAGGTATATTGCCGCTATTGCGAGCGCGATTCCTGCGATCCTCTTAAATGTGATCACCTCGCCCAAGAAAGCTATGCTGAGAAAAACGGTTAATGCCCAAGCTTAGCCTAGCTATCGGCACGATTGTTGTCGCCTCACCGGCCCTTAGCCCATAGAGCATCGCCACCATGGCGACACATATCAGAACGCCCGAGAGAAATGCGTAGATGACGGTATCCCAATTTAGAGATATTCTCCACTCCTCCAGAAAACACTCTAGAAGGATGGTCGTTGTAAATGTTGCCAAAACCTCTACAGCATAATAGCTGACTGGTGATGGGCTTAGAGAGATACCTTTTCCTGAAAAATCACAAAGATCTATGCAGATAAAAGGTCGCCAATGCAAATAATATCTCAGTCTTAGGGATTTGAGACGTGCTTGGTGCTTCGGGGCTCAGCGATTTATATTTTGTCCGCCAGCTGTTCGCATCTTATGATGACCAGCGATACTACTTCCTGAGCTTTGCTAGGCTAAGTATCTGCTCGGGCTTCAGCACGGAGACGCCGGTATATGCTCCAACAACCTCTATCAGGACTATCCAGTCGGGGTTCTTCAAGTCAACCCGCCTATCAACATTCTTCGCGGCCACCTCTATTATCTCGGAGCTCGAGAGCGACGTATGCCTCTTCTCGATTGTTATCCTGAAGCTCTGGCCCTCTGGGATCTTTGATGAAACTCTCTTAACAGCCTCGGCTATCATCTCGAGATTCGACTCAACTACTTCCTCTATCGGGATTATCCTCATTAAGCTTCCAACCCTCCAAGGCTCCTCCTCAGCGATTACCTTAACCCTCTCAATAACCTCGAATGGATCGAGGCTAGTCCTCGCCGTCAATAGGCCCGAGATGCTCGTCATCGAGACCTGGGGCTCACGATCGCCGAGAAACCTTAGCAGATCCTCAAGCTCTACCGCTGCGAGGTTTTCCATTCCCCTAGCGGTCGTAACTATGAGATTGAACCTCCTCACCACGATAAGAAAAAGCTCATCTCAACATATAAAGATGCAAGCAAGGAGGATGGCCAGAGATCCAAGTGCACGGCAGCATCATGCCTCCGGGAGAGGTGTTAGCTCCACGTTAGGGGTATTCAGCCAGATTCCACGCGCCCTGCACTCCTCCACTGCCTCAGGATGAGCCCATAGGGCATAAAATGCCTTAACCACCTTGCCCTTCAACAGCTCCGGCTCATGCCGCATTATCGCCTCCAACTTCCTCTCAAGCATCTTAACATGTCTCGGGGCAAGCCTCGTTTTAGCCTCACCGATGATCGTCATCCCACCATCGGATCCATAAATATCCAGCTCGATATACGGCCTGACGAGCGGGCTGAGCCTGATCTCGATCCCGCGCTGCCTAAGCCTTAGCTCCATCATCGATCTAGCCTCATCCTCAAGCAAGATACTAACCTCCTGTATGTGACGAAGAGCATATCGTAATGCCCTCCACATCCTCCTCTGCTCATCGGCCAGCCTAACAACAGCCTCTTCCAACCTTTTCTGGCCCTCAGTTAATCTCACGACAGCTTCTCTAAGCTCGGCCTGCCCACGCCTAAGATCCTCCAAGCCTATAAGACCGGCGATCGCGTACCTGAACTCCTCATCCTCTCTTAAAAGCCTTAGAATCCTCGATTTCAAGTTCGCCCTAGAGCCCATTCCCATCTCGGAGAGGGAAGTATCCAGTTTATAAGGAATCTCTATCACCATTCAAGACACTTGGTATGTTAAGCCATTCAAGGAGGATGATTATGTGATGTGTTTAGATTTCTGGGACTATGCCGGGTATTCTTGGGAATGGCTGGACCTCTGCGACGTGCCGCGCTCCAACGATATATGCTATGAAACGCTCTATTCCGAGGCCGGCTCCAGCTGATGGCTTTAGGAGGCCCTCCTTAGCGAGGTCTAGCAGGATCTTATAGCTTGACTTGTCCAAGCCATCTCGCTCAAGCTTCTTTGCGAGCTTCTCATACTCGTATTCCCGCTCGGCTCCCGAGATCACCTCGCCATATCCCTCGGGGAGTATTAGGTCGTAGTTCCTCCACTCGCCGGTCTCCAAGTCCTCATAGTCATAGAATTGCCTTGGGATTCCTGTTACCCAGATCGGGTCCTCGATCATCCTTGAGACCTCATCTTGCCATGATGCGCCATATTTTTCCTCGAGTTCGCTCATCTTATAGACCTTGAATGGCGTTCGCGGAATCCTCAACTCCCTCCCTAGAACCTCCAGCTCGCGGGAGAGATGCTTTTTCACATGCTTTATCGACTCTGTTATGAGCTCCTCGTATATCCTGAAAATGTCCTGCATTTTAGCATACGCCACCTCGACTTCGAATTGCGTGAACTCATAAAGGTGTCTTCCGGTCGCTGCTCTATCCCTCTTCTCTATCCTTATGTTTGGTGATAGGATGAATATCTTCTCCGGGCCTAGGGAGACGAGGACCCGCTTATGAACTATCATGCTCTGCATCGCTGAGACCTTCTCGCCATATATCTCGACCTCAACCTTCTTCTCTATACTGAATTCCGGGTCGGGCCAGAGCGGGTCCGTGGACTTGGAGAGGATGACTGGAAGTATCCAGTAGAAGCCCTCCTCGAGAAGACGCTCCACCATGACCCTGAGTACCTCTGTCTGGATTCTGAGGATCGCCATCTTTCGGTCGCTCATCGGCTTCCTCAAGTCAAGCCCCTCAAGTATTAGCCCCCTCATCTGGTGCTCTGTGATCGAGTTAAGAGCAGTATATTTGTCTTTTTAACGGGCATATCCGTCAGCTGGATGAGGAGTGCGGACCTGTTTATCTTCTTTCCCGACCATCTGCCGGCGTAGCCGCTGGCGCGAGAGCGTTATAGGCTCGAGGATCATCATAATACTCGTCAATGAGGGAGCGGTTGAAGGGATTCTCGAGGCTGATTAGCATTGAGCATGCTCGGGAGATTCTGAGGGGCAAGATTACGCATAGGATAGTTGATGTTGAGGAAGTTGATCTTATCGCGGCTGCTGGCAGGGTCTGCGGCGAGGACATCAGGGCGCCTACAGACTTTCCAGCATATGATAGGAGTGCTGTTGATGGCTATGCTGTCGTGGCCGAGGATACTTTCGGCGCCTCCCCCACGAATCCCGTGGAGCTTAGGCTCGTCCATAGGATTGAGCTCGGCGCGGATCCATCAAGCCTCCCGGAGATTAGGAGAGGTGAGGCGGCTGAGATACCGACCGGCGGGCCGATACCGAGGGGCGCGAACGCTGTCGTCCCCCTCGAGCATACTAGGAGGATTAATGGCCGCCTGGAAGTGTATGAGCAGGTGCGGCCGCTTCAAAACATCTCTAGAAGGGGTGAGGATTATCGAAGTGGCGAGATCGTCTTGAGGAGGGGCTGGCTTATCAAGCCATGGCATATCGCGGCTCTAGCATCACTTGGCTTCAAGAGCTTGAGAGTTGTTAGGAGACCGCGTGTCGCCATACTCTCATCGGGTGGAGAGCTTGTCGAGCCGGGTGAGAAGCTCGCTCCAGGCAAGGTGTATAACTGCACCAAGCCCATGATATGGTCCATGCTCGCATTCTATGGCGCCGAGCCAATAGACTTGGGCATCGTCCCAGATGATGTCGACGTAATCTCCGAGAGAGTTTCGGATGGGCTGGCGATTTCTGATGCTGTGATAGTTACCGGCGGCACAAGTGTTGGGGAGCGGGATCTAGTCCCAGAGGCAATCTCGAGGATCGGCGAGATCGTGGTTCATGGGCTCGCGATAAGGCCCGGTAAGCCTATGGGCTTCGCGATAGCCTCCGGCAAGCCGGTATTTATGCTCTCAGGATTCCCCGTCGCGGCGCTGATAGGCTTACAGGAGCTGGTCATCCCAGCCCTAGAGCACATGCTTGGATGCAGGTTCGATCCACCTCCAAGGATAAGTGGGAGACTTACTAGGAGGGTGGCATCACCGCCAGGGATCAGAACCTATGTCAGGGTTAGGGTCTTCAGGGGCGCTGATGGAGAAGTCTTAATAGAGCCGCTGAGGGTTACCGGCTCAGGCATACTCTCAACACTCACTCGCGGGAATGGCCTGCTCGTCATCTCGGAGGAGCTTGAGGGCCTTGATGAGGGCTCCGAGGTTGAGGTCATCCTCCTCTCACCAATCTTCGAAGGTGGTGAGCCTTGAGAAAGATTTTCCACGAGCTTCCAACACTCCGAGAGGCTCTTGAGCGCGTTCTTGAAAAGGTCTCCCCTCCCAGGGCCGAGGAAGTAGCTCTAGATGATGCTCTCGGCAGGGTCTTGGCATCCGACGTTTATGCGATGATTGATTCCCCACCATTCGATAGATCTCTTGTTGATGGTTATGCTGTTAGGGCCGAGGATACTTATCAGGCTGATGAGGAGAATCCCGTGGAGCTTAAGCTCGTCGGCAGAGTTGATGTTGGCGAGAGGCCGTGTGTAACAATACGTGAGGGCGAGTGTGCCGAGATCTCGACGGGCGCGCCGATACCGCGTGGCGCGAATGCCGTTGTTATGGTCGAGTATACGAGCCAATTGGGTGATAGGGTGAGGGTTTTCAGGGCTGTTAGGCCCGGCGAGAATATAGCTCAAGTGGGCTCAGACATCTCCGCGGGAGATCTCGTGCTGAGGAGGGGTAGGATGCTGACTGCGAGGGAGATCGCCGTGCTCGCCGGTCTCGGATATTCTAAGGTCATGGTCTATAAGAGGCCGAGGATCGCGGTCTTCTCTATTGGGAGGGAGCTCGTTAAGCCGGGGCAGCCGCTGGAGCTCGGGAAAATATACGATGTCAACGGCTACTCTATTCTCGGCCTTCTCACGGAGCTCGGCCTCACCGCAACATTCAAGGGAATACTGCCCGATGATGAAGAAATAATTCTCAGGAGCCTCAGAGAAGCGTTGGACGAGAATGATGTGGTGATAACCTCAGGCGGGACATCAGCCGGCCTCGGAGACCTAACTTATAGAGTCTTCGAGAAGCTCGGGAGGGTAATCGTTCATGGGGTTAGGGTTAAGCCTGGGAAGCCGACGATAATCGCGATCACGCCTGATGGTAGGCTCTTGATCGGGCTACCCGGCTTCCCGCTATCCGCCATGATGATCTTCATCTCCCTAGTTAAGCCGATACTATTGAGGCTCATGGGCGCTGATGTGGAGGAGCCTGATACTATTCAAGCCGAGGCGGCATTTAGGCTGAACCTCGGCGGGAGGACCCACCTGATACCTGTGCATCTCATCGAGACCTCTAGGGGTCTTAGGGCTTATCCGATGCTGGGGGACTCGGGCTCAACCTCAGCATTACTCGATGCTGATGGATTCATAGAAGTGCCCGGCGAGAAGCAGTATCTTGATGAGGGCGAGGTCGTGGAGGTCAGGCTCCTCAGGAGATACAGGCCTCCGAGCGCCGTGATCATTGGGAGCCATTGTCCCGCGCTCGACCTGCTGATAGACGTGGCCGGCTTGAGGAATATCAAGATGATAAGCGTCGGCTCACTTGGCGGGTGGTATGCGCTGAAGAGGGGCGAGGCCGACATCGCTGGAACACATCTCCTCGATGAGGAGACCATGAGATATAACATCCATATGCCGAAGAGGCTCGAGCTCGAGGAGGAGGTCGAGATATACGGCGGCTACATCAGGGAGATAGGATTCATAACAGCTCCGGGCAACCCGAAGAATATCAAGGGTTTCGAGGATCTGCTGAGACCCGATGTCGTCTTCGTCAATAGGGTTCCCGGATCCGGGATAAGGACCTTCACAGATCTCCAGCTTAAGAGGCTTGGGATAATGGATCCGGAGAGGAGGATAAGGGGCTACACATATCAGGTGAGGACTCATACAGCGGTCGCAGCCGCCATCGCTCAAGGAAGAGCTGATGTGGGGATCGCGGTCGGATATGTAGCCAAGATCTATGGCCTCGAATTCATACATCTCGCGGATGAGAGATTCGACCTCGTCGTTCGCAGAGATAGGCTATACAAGAGCTCTGTTAAGGCGATTCTCGAGGCGCTGGGGAGCAGAAGCTTCGCTGAAAAGCTGAGCAAGCTACCACATTACAGGATTACGGATGAAACCGGGCGCAGGATCTATCCCTAAGAAGAAGGGCTTGGGAGGGAAGTGAAGACTTTTATATATAGCTCCAACATTATTTTTCCATGACATCTATTAGTGGTTATGCGAATAAAATAGCTTGGGTTGATCTCTCGGAGAAGCGCGTTGAATATCTGGAAGTTGACGAGGATGAGGCTGCGAAGTTTATCGGCGGGAGAGGCCTTGGTGGAAGACTTCTCCTAAAGCATGCTGTTGGCAAGGATCCCCTATCACCCGAGAACATTCTAGCGATAATGGTCGGCCCGCTGACCGGCAGCGATGCCCCCCTCTCAAACAGGATCGCCGCTGTCACTCGGTCTCCTCTAACAGGTGCATTCGCCGATAGCCATTGCGGCGGATATGCTGGTCCGGCGCTCAAGCTCTCGGGCTTCGATGGCGTGGTGCTTGCTGGCGCATCCGATGTGCCAGTCATACTAGTTGCCAAGAATGGTGAGCTCTTAATTGAGTATGCGGAGGCGCTCTGGGGCAAGACCACATTTGACACATACCAGTCGATTAAGAGAAGGTATGGCGCGGAGGCCGTGTTCTATGGCATCGGGCCGGCTGGAGAGAACATGGTGAAGTTCGCGAACATTATGCATTTCAGCAGGTTTGCTCCCGGTGGTAGGGCTTCCGGGAGATGTGGCACGGGGGCTGTGATGGGGAGCAAGAGGGTTAAGGGGCTCGTCATGCTTCCCGACCTAAAGAAGAAGCCTCGGCCGGCAAACCCTGACAAGTTCAAAAAGGCGATTGAAGACTCGCTTACAAGAATCAGGGAGAGCAGTGTAACGAGCCCCGGGAAAGGCGGCTTATCCGTCTATGGGACATCGGTTCTTGTGAACGTGATCAACGAACTGGGGGCATTTCCAACAAGAAACGCGAAGCAGACGATGTTCGAGGAGGCATACTATATCTCGGGTGAGAACCTCCGTGGAACGATTCTGAGAAGGCAGTGGACATGCTTCATGTGCCCGGTAGCCTGCAAGAGGGAGTCCGAGGTCAAGGATGGGAAGTTCAAGCATGAGAGCGAGGGGCCCGAATATGAGACTGTATGGGCTCTCGGAGCCATGATCGGCCTCGGCCACATTGAGGCAGTATCGTACCTGAACTATCTCGCAAATCTCTATGGCCTCGACACGATAGAGCTCGGGAACACCCTTGCAGTCGCATGCGAGGCCTCGGAGAGGGGTCTGATAAAGGATTCTGTGAAATGGGGCGATGCAGACGCCTTCATCGAGCTCATTAAGAAGATTGCCTATCGCGAGGGCGAGCTCGGAAACCTGCTGGCCGAGGGAGGGGCGAATGCTGCTGAGAGGCTTGGCGCTCCCGAAATCTCCATGTCGGTGAAGAAGATGAGTATACCAGCATATGACCCGAGAGGCGCTAAGGGCATGGGGCTCACATACGCGACATCAAATAGGGGGGCCTGCCACCTAAGGGCCTACGCCATCTCCTCCGAGGTCCTCGGCATACCATACAAGACAGATCCACTAGCATATGATGGCAAGGTAGATGTCGTGATATATTTCGAGAGGCTGTTCGCGGTCATAGATAGCATGACGTTCTGCAAGTTCAGCAGCTTCGCGATGACGAAGGAGGATTACGCCGCCCTCTACTCCGGGCTAACCGGGATAGAGGTCACGCCAGACGACTTGGACAAGATAGGGGAGAGAATCTGGACTCAAGAGAGATACTTTAACCAGCTTCATGGCTTCTCCCGGAAAGACGATATACTGCCGAGAAGGTTCTTTGAGGAGCCATCATCTCATGGCCAGGTCTATGATAGGGAGATGTTCGAGAAGATGCTCGACGAATATTATCGGAAGCATGGATACGATCCCGATGGAAGGGTTCCCGAGGAGACCCTGAAAAGCCTTGGAATAATCTAGCCTTCTCCACCCCCAATTTTTATTTTATTTTTCTGCAGGCAGGGCAGTTTGGGTTTCTCTTGATCTCTATTGTGTGGAAGGAGAGATCCATTCCATCTATTACTATGAGCTTCCCTATCGCTGGCTCGCCGAGCCCGGTGATGACCTTTATCGCCTCTAGGGCCTCAAGAGCGCCGACTATCCCCGGAAGAGGCCCTAGAACCGGGATCTTATCATGCTCAGTTGGCTCATGTGGTATTAGGCATCTTAAGCATGGACCCATGCCTGGGATTATCGTCATCAGCCTACCCTCGGCTCCATATATCGCGCCGTGAATAAGCGGCTTCTCAAGCTCTACGCATGCATCATTAAGGATGAACCTAGTCCTGAAGTTGTCGAGGCAGTCCACCGCCAGATCAGCATTTGATAACATCTCTCTAACGTTTTCCTCCGTCAGCTTCTCCCCCAGAGCCTCAACCTCGATCTCCGGGTTTAGTTCTCTGAGACGCTTGGCGGCAACATCGACCTTCCGCTTTCCTATGTCGCCGGTATCATAGAGTATCTGCCTATTCAGGTTGCTAAGCTCCACGTAGCCGTCATCGATTATTCTCAGGAGGCCGACGCCGGCTGAGGCGAGGTAGAGGGCTGCAGCGGATCCAAGGCCACCAACGCCGACGACTAGGACCCTAGCTCTCTTCAGTTTTAGCTGGCTCTCAATACCGAATCCGAGGAGCCTTAGCTGCCTATCATACCTCTCAAGCTCCTCGGGCGATAGCTTATCCTCCTGCGACCGGCGGTATGAATGCGACTGAGTCCCCATCCCTCAGCCTAGTCCTTAAACCATTTAAATATATTATCTCCCTACCATTAACTAGGATCTTCACGTTCGGGTTCTCGCCCACGAGCTTACCGACATCAAGCTTGGAGCCATATTGCTCCCTAAGCTTCTCCAGCAGGTCCTCAATAGTCGAGCCTTCGGGGAGCTCAAGATAGAGCATCCCGGTTCCGCCGAATATCTCCCGGAGGGTGGCGAAGGACTTGACTATTATCCTCAAACTACTCCTCCATGAGGTCCCGCATTTCCAAGATTTATCTCTTTAAACTATGTTTGCTTAGGCCTTTACCCACTCCACCCCGAGATCCTTGAGGATTGATAGTAAGAGGTCGCGATCATGCCCCCTCAACCCCTTCCAGTCTATGACGGCGAGCCTAGGCTTTTCAATAGTCTTCTCGAGAGCCTGCTCGACCATCAGTCTATCAATGGGCATGGCGTATTTCGGACACATGTGGCCGAAGGAGTATTCTCCAGCTAGGGCGAACCTTGTGAATGATGGTGCATAATGTCCTCCACCGAACCCTATGGCGGGCGGCGGACCGGAGCATGTCTCGCAAGCCGCGATGCATGCCCTAGCCACAGCCTCGACGGCTCTTTGATCCGGCTCCTCCAATGGCCCCCCAGCCTCGATGAAGATCGTTGGAACCGATGTGGCTGGGCCATGATGCGTGACCTCCAGACCGACGCTCCATCCCTCGAGCTCGAGCTCTAAGACCGCGTCGTGAAGCGCCCACAAAGCACCATATAGGGCCATGGCGCTTGTTGGCGATAGAGTTCTCGGAAGACCTCCCACAAGCACCTCATCACCCCAGTTGCCAACTGGATGTGTTAGGAGGGCTCTCACCCCGGCCTCGGACCTATGTGAGGAGGCGACGACTTGGAGCTCGGGCCTCAAGTCCTCCCCCAGCCCATTCACGTGAACATGCTTTTCAGCTATCACCTTGAGAAGTATGTCCCCTCTAGCATAGAGCCTATCCCCGATAGGCTTGAAGCCGTATCCCTCGATCAAGAGCCTTCCAGCCAGAATCGAGGTTGGATCAGCCTCCGAGACCACTATCAGCCTCAACCCGCCTCACCCGAGAAATGAATAGCATATCTTCCTATGAATTCCTCTAAAATGTTGCTTTTCCAGCCCCTCGCCCAATCTAGCCGAACATTCATTTCATGGAAGCTATGTTAAAGTAAGGGTCAACAAGGCCTGAATTATGGTTAGCCATGATAGCGCCTCCCATCTATCACATCTCAAATATTTTGCGATAACGAGTTTATGCCTTTTATGTCGTAATTCAGGAGTGACTCTTGGACAGGAATTTTTATTCACCTGGGGGCGGTGGAAGTGATGTTACAGTAATTGTCGTCGTTGATGTAGATGTAACAGTTGTTGTAATGGTTCGCGTGGTTGTCGTCAGGCTTGTAATCGTCTCCGTGGTTGTTATGGAGTAGGTGGTTGTGGAGGTGATTGTTGTCGGGCTTATGCTCGTCACCGTTGTGGGGATAAAAGTAGCCTCTGTTTTTGTAGATATTTGGGTGAGCGTCGTAGGGCTCGTAATGATACTATAAACAGTTTCCATGCCTGTCACAGTTACTCTGACCGTTTCAGATGAGGTTTCCGTGGATATGACCGTATGAGTAACTGTTGTCGGGCTAAAGATGGTAGTACTCCTAGCCTCGGTCAGGGTTGACATCGATAAAACCCCTATACCTATGATCATTAAAACAGCTATAATCGATAAAGTTAACGCTATGATATTCAGCCTCACTCTTTCAGATATTTGTACGTCTGATAGGATTTAAGTCTTTCCGATGACGAGCTGTCAACCAGATAATGCCTCTCTTTGGGCCCTATCACTAATGCATAGCCCTTTTATCAAATTCCTGCTGGCCAGCTTTTGCCCGCGCCTTTCTACCAAAGCTTAAGCCCGATTCACTTTTCATGGTTAAGATTTTAAACTGTTTTATTATCTTTCTAGGCTAGGGGCTGGATGAGATTTAGGTCCATTAGGAGGCCGCTGATATGTAGTCCGGCTGCTAGGCTGCTTCTTGAAGGTAAGCGCCGCGGCCTTAAAAGTGTTAGGACATCGCTGGATCTTGGGAGGAGCTATGTTGAGGTTGAGCTCCTCGATTATGGCATACGCTATGGTGATGTGGAGCTTAGCTGGGATAATATCAACCTCGCTTGCTCCCGGGAGAGGGATATCTATGTTATCGAGGGCGGGGAGCTTATACCGCTCTCAATAGCCTCGGAGCATTTTTACAAGCTCGTTCTCGTCAAGTGGGGTAAGCCGCCGACACTCGAGATAGATGGCATACACATGCATAGAATTCTAGATGTTACGCCCGATGTGGACTCGGAGATGAAGGTGGCTCTCCTAGGGAACATCAGGTGCTGGAGGGTTCTTGATGTTTGCACGGGGCTTGGATACACAGCGATAGCGGCGCTGAAGAGGGGTGCCTGCTCGATCCTGACAATAGAGAAGGATGAGAATGTGCTGAGGCTCGCCGCCCTCAATCCATGGTCGCGGGAGCTTGAGGATGATCGGGTTGAGCTTGTGCTCGGCGACGCATTCGAGGTCTTGGAGGAGTTTAAGAACGAGTTCGACGCCGTGATCCATGATCCCCCGAGGATGCCCCTAGCAGGGAGCCTCTATAGCTTGGAGTTTTACGTGAAGCTGGCTAGGGCCCTCAAGCCCGGGGGAAAGATCGTGCATTATGTCGGCCAGCCGGGAATCCATAGGGGTAGGAGGATTTGGAAGGGGGTTCTCGAGAGGCTTAGGCAGGCTGGATTCGATGCAAGCTATGATGAGAGGTCTCGATGCGTCTATGGTAGGAAACTGGGAAAATAAGAATAATGATGGGTTTTTACTCTGATGGGATCTCGTCTCTCAGCCCATTAACCTAATAGATCGTCATGTCCTATAAATCGCTCCACACGTCGTCTAGATACTCCGGTAGCCCTGACCTTTCCACGATTCTGACACTACTGCGTACACCTCACTCATAGACTGTTATAGTATAGTGTGGTTCTATCCTGTATGGTAGCCTGCCATGTTCTCTCATGAGATATGCTAGATCTCTTCATCCGTTGGGATTATTATCCAGTGAGATCTCCTCTAGAGCCTTATAAAACTCCTCATTCCCGATCTCATGGTAATAGGGTGTATGTCTGAAAACTGAGACTTTAAGCCTCTTATTATCCCTGTCTCGGCAATACCATACCTGCGCCTCCTCGCCCAGCTCAGCAGCATACTTCTTCTCTACGTGGAAGATCTCATGCCTGTTCGCCCTCCGCTCGCGGGGAATCTCGACTCAGAGCCCCTCAACCTCCCTTAGCGCTCTCATTATGCCCCTTTCCCATGTTGCATTTTCGGGCTGGCCCTCAATGAATAAGTTGAGGGTTCATGTTGAGGGTATGTGTGGGATGTAGATGATTGGGGTTTACTATGTTGATACTGCAATTCCAAGTGACAGGAAGAAGAGGGGAAGAGTAAGACTCATACGGTCTTCGACGGGGGGCAAGGTATTCAAAGTGAGAAGATTAACCGAGCTGGAGGCGCCGACGAGATATACATCAATTCGCTGCTCCCGGAGCTATATGACGAGATCCTAGAATCGTTGAGGAGGGGTGTTAGGGTATACCTGCTGAAGGATGTCAGAAAGCTGATGAGGATGGAGAATAACTTGAAGAAGAATGATGAGAATAATGCTATGCTATTTTCAAGAATTCCAAGAGAGGCATTCAGGTTGTTGACGATTGAGGAGATAGAGCTTAAGGCGGAGACACATCCGTTGATAAATAAGTATGAGTGGCTTGTGCGGTGGAGGAAGCAGCTGAGGAAGTTGGTTAAGGACGGCTATGACTATAACTTCAAGGAATCAATAAGGCTCATGGAGATGGATAGGAGGAAAATATCCTCCGAGGAGATTATCAGACAGGTGGACAGCCTCCCCATTTACGGGGAGATTTGGTGGAAAGCTTGCGAGATCCTTGGGGCTCAGGAAGAGCGCTGAGCTAGCCATACTGGCGATAGGGTTGCCGCCTCATTTGCCGATGGTGAGTTGAAAACGTTATTGGGGTTGGTTCTAGGCGGAAATAGAGGACGGTACAACCATAGGTTAAGAGATCATATTACGAGATTCGCAGTAAACCTTTACATAAACGCCGAGAAAGGATGCCAGTATTTCGGATAAGGTTATTGAGGTTGTTAATTGTCTGCCGAAAAAGCGGGCAATATCCAAATTAGAGTGATGATTCTAAAAATGCTACGATAGCATACCTTATGACGACAAATCCGCTGGCCAGCGGCAGTAAAAGCCATAAAAGCCGGTAAGGTTATTAGCGTTTCCCCACTATGGATGGGTTTATAAACCGTCCATAGATGGTTATGGCAGGATCTCCTGCCGGTCTTTATGGCTACGAGGACTCGCCGGCCAGCCACCTCCCCTTTTCCCCTAAAGCTCACTCACTTTCATGATTATGAACTTCATGTGATACGAATATAGTAAACTGATACTTGGAGCTCGCGGATTCGAACTTTCATACTTGTTAAATTTTTTCGGCCCATCCCTCCTAATACACTCCTAAGAGATCCCCTTATACTACCCTTAATCTAAGATTCTGCCGGATATGCCGAGGGAGATCATCGGGCATGGAACTTGGATGGATAAGGTGGCTGCTGAGCTTATTGAGAGGGAGAGGAGGCTTGGCAGGAGCCTAGATATGATAAGGACTGAGAGCGGGCTCGGGGCTTCAGGGATACCGCATGTGGGTAGTATGGCGGATGCCGTGAGAGCTTATGGTGTAACCCTCGCCCTGAGAGAGCTTGGATACAACTCCGAGTGCATAGCATTCACCGATGATATGGATGGTCTTAGGAGGGTTCCAGCGGGGATGCCGAGAGAGCTTGAGAAGTATCTCCTCAAGCCCGTCTCATCGATCCCGGACCCGTACGGCTGCCACGAGTCGTTCGCCGCGCATATGAGCGGGATGCTGAGGGATGGGCTTGAGAAGGCTGGGATAGAGTGCAGATATATGTCGGGGAGGCAGGCTTATGCCTCCGGGCTCCTAGCCGAGCAGATACATATGATCCTGCTAAATGCTAGGAGGGTTGGGGAGAAGATCGAGGAGCTAACAGGCCAGACGAAGTTCAAGCAGATCCTTCCATATTTCGCGGTATGCAGGAATTGTGGAAGGATATACACTACGCAGGCCTATGAGTATGATCCCGGAAGGAGGGTTGTAAGGTATAGGTGTGTTGGTGTGGAGGTTGGGGGGAGGTGGTTTGAGGGGTGCGGCTATGAGGGCGAGGCTGATATCAGGAGGGATGATGGCAAGCTCGCCTGGAAGACGGAGTTCGCCGCGAGATGGGCCGCCCTAGACATAAGGTTTGAGGCATATGGAAAGGATATCGCGGACTCCGTCAAGGTGAATGACTGGGTCTCGAGGGAGGTTCTGGGATTCGAGCCCCCAATGCACGTGCGGTATGAGATGTTTTTGGACGCATCGGGTAAAAAGATCTCGAAATCCCTTGGCAACGTCTTCACGCCCCAGCTCTGGTACAGGTATGGGACGCCTCAGAGTCTTCTCCTTCTGCTCTTCAAGCGGGCTATCGGGACCCGGGTGCTAACACTCCAGACGATACCCAAGCTCATGGATGAGCTGGACTACTTGGAAGACGTGTACTTCGACAGGGTTAGGGTGGATAATGAGCTGGAAAGAGCTAGGCTTAAGGGATTATACCTTTACTCCTATCTCTTGAGACCACCTGAGAGGCCGTCGCCCCATATACCGTATTCGCTGATCGTGGAGCTGGCCTTGGTCGCGCCGGAGGGGAGGGAGCTCGAATTTATCATGGCCAGGCTCCGGAAATATGGCTATGAGCTTGATGAGAGGGCCATGGAGAAGATCAGGCTCGCGATAAACTATGCAAGAGATCTGGGCGCAGTTGAGAGGAGGCCTGTCGAGTTATCCGAGGAGGAGAGGAGGGCGATCATGGAGCTAATTAGGCTTGTTGAAGCGGCGCAGAGCGCTGATGAGGTTCAGTCAGCGATCTTCCAAGCGGCGAGGAGCGTGGGCCTAGATCCAAAGGAGTTCTTCAAGAAGCTGTACATGATCTTTTTGGGTAGGGAGAGCGGCCCAAGGCTCGGCCCTTTCCTCTGGGACCTGGGGAAGGATAGGGTGCTGGAGATCCTTCGCTCAAGCCTTCAGCGAAAATGAATACTTATATAATGGGCGATCGACAGGATGTCGTCCAAAAGGAGTCGTAAAGGAAATGAGTGAATTGGTAAAGATAAGTCAGTTAAACCCGCGCTCTAGAAACGTAAACCTGATCGCGAAGGTTGTCAGCAAGTCGCCGGAAAGGATTGTTTCATCGCAATATGATCAGAAGGAACATAGGCTTAGCGAGGCCCTTATAGCTGATGAGACAGGAGCGATAAACCTGATCCTCTGGGATGATAGAATAGACGATGTTAAAGAGGGCTCGACGATTAAGGTGACAAACGGCTTCATCAAGCTCTTCAAGGGGAAGATGCAGCTTAACTTGGGGCGATATGGATCGGTCGAGGAAGTCGATGAGGTCATAGAGGAGGTAAACCTCGATAACAACTTATCAGAGACCCCCCAGCCTCACATGAGATTTGGCGAGAGAAGACCTCCAAGACGGTTCAGGCGAAGATAGCCAGTAAAGGCAGGGTTCCGGGCCTCCCGGCGAAACCACTATTTTTATATCCTATTTCAAGCTGATAAGATCACGTGGTAGAAGATCTGGACAATAAGGATTTTGAGCTGATAGTTGCTGAGAGCCCGCAAATCGAAATTCCTATACCGCATGAGAAGCTTCTCTCTTTCATAAAGCTGGTTGAGGATCTAGGCTGGAATAAGGCGAGGATTAAGCGCTATATCACAACAGCTCTAAGATTGAGGGAGCTTGAGAAACGTTATGGGAAAAGCTATGCAGCCCTAGTCAAGACCTATGAGAAGCTCGTGAGCGACGAGGTCAAGCTCAGATACTCCATCGAGCAGCTCATGGAGAAGCGCAGGCAGATGGAAGAGGACTTCAAGCTATATATGGAGCAGTATAAGCTGACCTTAGAGGCTGTTCAGAACGTTGGAAAGCTTGTCGAGGCACTAAAGATGAGGGGCCTCGATCTAACCGACCTCGAGAAAGCCTTGAAGGCCCTTAGCTTCATGAAGGAGGCGGGACATGATGTCGAGGAGATCGTGAATAGACTGAAGAATATCGAGAGCTATGAGGCCTCGATCAAGGAGCTTGAGAGGATGATCGAGGAGATGGAAAAGAGCCTTGAGAATCTTGAGAACGAGAAGAAAAGGCTTCTCAAGGAGATTGAGGAGATACATGGGTTATCCGGGGATCTAGAGGACTTGAGGAGGGCGCGGGAGGTGCTGGAGGAGAGCATTAAGCAGGCCGAGGCGGAGCTTAACGAGGTATCTAAGAGGCTGGAGAGCGCTAGATCAGAGCTCGAGACCCTCATCGGATATAGGGCCTCATTCGAGGAGATGCGCAGGATGCTCGATGAGCTCGAATCCGAGGTAAATAGGCTTAGGGCTGAGAGGGAGTCGCTCCAGAATGAGGTTGCACAGCTTCTTGGTGCGCGGAATGAGATAGGGGAGATTAGGAGGAAGCTGGAGGAGGGGCGGTCGAGGCTCGCGGCCATCGAGAAGGAGATCAGGGATAGGCAGTCCTATCTCGAAATACTGGAGGGCGAGCTCGCGGCCGCTTACTCCATCCTTAAACTCTTCACAGAGCCGGGCGGCGTTGAGGTTGAGGATCTCGAGCCCCTCGTCACACATCTCCAGAGGATCTTGAAGATTAAGAGGGGTGAGCTCCCGGCCCTGAAGCCCCTTGAGCCCCACATACTAAACAAGGTTAAGGAGGATCTAGCATCGCTGATTATGCCCTATGTGAGGGGCGAGTTTGTTCCCAAGAGGGCCTTCGACCAGCTTGAGAAGGAGGTTAAGAGATTGAGGGAGGAGAATGAGGCTTTGAGGGAGGAGCTAGAACCCCTCAGGAAGCTCTTGGAGGCTAGGCCGCCAACCGCACCAGCCGAGCAACCGAAGCCATTTCTCGAGGCTATTACTCCGAGCAGCGAGGTTTTAGAGCTTAAGACGCTAGATCGGGGCAAGAGGTTTAGGATAAAGTGCCCATCATGTGGTGAGATATCGGTGGCAATCGCCCCGGCAATCGAAGAGCTTGGGGAGCTCGCGTCGAAGGGTTGTAAACTGAGGTTTACGTGCAGGTGCGGCAAAACAATAATCATTCCGCCCGATGTTCTCTTGAAGAAACTGGAGGCGGGCGGCGTTTGAGTAGCCGTAAGATGAACCCGATAGTAGTGATGCTCTCATGGAGGGCTAAGAAGCTCAGGGCCGAGGATGTTGAGAGGATACTCTCCGCGGTCGCTTCGATAAGCGAGGGGCCATTCACGCTCACGGACGTCATCGAGAGGCTCCCAGACGATGTCAAGATCGACAGGAACAAGAGGAGGAGGGTTGGAAATCTCCTCCAAGCCCTAGTCTCAATAGGATATCTCTCGAAGCCGAGTGAGCGGAAATGGGTTAAAAATGCGCCAACGCTGAGCCACTTCTTGAGCCAGCATCTCTTAGAGCTCTCATCTATCGAGATGCTCTCCCCGCGTCCTCCACCCGCTGGCGGGAAGGTGATCGGCCGCCGCCAGAAGCTTGATCGTGCATCCGCAACATGATTGAGCCCCTCCAGCTCAATGGTATCTCGGTGAAGCTCCACTCCCTGTTGAGAAACCTGGCGGCTATGATAGGTTTCGGCCTTATCTCAGCTCCACACTGCGGGCACCTGACGATAAATAGCTTGCAGAACTCGAGGAGCCTCTCGACCTGGGAACTGTTCAGGAGCACATATGACTTGTTCGTAGATTTTACCTCGATTGCTAGGAGCTCGCCCGAGTCCACTGCGATCACATCTGGTTTCGGGAGCTTTCCAGAGCCGCTTCCAGGGGTCCTAACAGCATATGTCCCAGGCTTTCCCCTGTCTGCGAACATCCTCACGAGATAGTACTCGCCCTCATAGCCCATTCTAGCCTTATATCTTGGTGATGACGGGTTTCTCGGCCTCCTCGGCATAATCCCAGCAAGGCTAATGAGTTTGGTACAGTTATTATGGTTATCTCTTCAGGATTGATGACAAGCTATACCGCGAGATTCCTTAGAACTCGAACTCGTATGTTCGAGTTCTTACAGCTCCCTGCATGATTGGGTAGAGCTTGGCTAGCGCCTCATCCAGCCCAAGCTCCATCAGCTTCTGCGGAGTTGGTATGCCGTTCTCATCCCAACCTCTCAGCTCATAATATGTTTTAAGCAACTCGGCGAACTTCTCCCTATCCAAGGTTATTCCCTTGGTCTCTCCCTCCGGCACCGGGTCCTCGAAATCCCTTGCCGGGAGGGTGTCATCCTTCGCGCATACCCTCTTCCTGAGGTAGGCGATGACCCTTACCAAGTTCCAGACCCTCTCGGAGCACTTGAGAAGATCATCCAGAGTCGTCTCCCTACCGGTAACCGCGGAATAAGCCTCCGCATAGATGTTTGGGTCGATCTTCAGCTCAACCCATGGAAGCCTGCATACTCCAAGCATGTCGAATAATGGCCTGATGTGCTGGAGGTAGATCACCTTCTCAGCCTTATCGCGGCTATAGCTCGCCCGCCCAACTTCGACATCATATGTTATCGCCCAAGACCGATTATGATGTGCTCCTATATCGCACGTAGCGTAGCTAAGGGCCATTGCCGTGGCGGCCCTATGATCATATGCACTTATCTCGAGGCCCTTCACATGCATCGCGAACCTCTCTGAGCCCCGCTTAACATAGCTCGCGACAGCCTTAACGCCCTGTGCTAGGAGGCTCCCTATCCCCCTCCTATAAGCTATCATCTCTATGAGCTGATAGATCTTCTCGGCTTCCCCCCATGAGATCTCGAAGCCGAGCTCATCCTTGGTTATCAAGCCCCTCTGGAAACACTCTATCAAGAATGCTATAACGGATCCCGTGCTTATCGTGTCGATGCCATAGTAGTCGCAAAGGTAATTCGCTTTAGCAACCTCCTGAAGCGTCCTTAACCCGAGGTTTGAGCCCAGCATCCCGAGGTTCTCGTAATCAACGACCACGAAGTCGTCATCAATTCTTAGCGTATGGCCGCATGGTATTATGCAGTTTGCGCAAGCGGAGACATAGACCTGAGACTCGTGGACGGCTCTCCCGGAGATCGCGTCAGCATACTCGTAGACGGTCTTCTGGAAGTTGTATGTTGGGAGGGCCTCCACGCCATTAGCCCATTCAACAGTCATGTTCGTCCCATACTTCATCCAGCTATCATATGCTGGGCTCGACCTAACCTCTTCCATAAGCCTCCTATTCACCTCTCTAAGCCTCTCAGGGTCTGCGACATCTACGGATCCGCTTCCTCGAGCCACGATCGCCTTGAGGTTCTTGCTGCCCATCACCGCACCCATCCCCGTCCTCCCAGCCTGTGAGTGCCTCCGCTCCCTAAGCCCCCAATCCACGTTTATCGAGGCATAGACCACCATCTTCTCACCCGCAACCCCTATCGTCGCTATCGAGCAGTCTCCATACCTCTCTCGAAGCACGCGGTCGGCATCCTTCGAGC
The DNA here is from genome assembly GCA_021323375.2 of Candidatus Wolframiiraptor gerlachensis. Lineage (GTDB taxonomy): Archaea > Thermoproteota > Nitrososphaeria_A > Caldarchaeales > Wolframiiraptoraceae > Wolframiiraptor > Wolframiiraptor gerlachensis. The sequence goes on from JAJPCT020000022.1 coordinate 48,126, forward strand.
TCATCCCCCATAGGCTTGGATCCTCGACCACCTCGACACGCCCATCATCGACTAGGAGGTAGCTCGGTGCATTAGCCCTACCCCTTATCACCAGCGCATCTATGCCAGCCCTCCTCATCATATAGCCGAGGTATCCGCCGACACTGCTATCTCCATATATGCCAGTCTGGGGGCTTATTGCCGCGAAGCTCGTCTTGCATCCGCCGAGAAAGCCCGTCGCCGCCAACGGGCCCGTCGCAACCACAAGAACATTTGATGGATGGGTTCCATGAATTATCTCATTAAGATTCTCGAAGATTATCTGCGCACACCAGCCCCTCCCGCCAATGAAGTCCCTAATCAGCCTCTCATCAGGATCATAGGTACGCACCCTACCCTCCGTCAGATCTATCTCAGCTATCCTGCCATAGCCATGCATCATTGATGGTCCGCCAAGGTAAACAATATCCCCCTAATTAATTTATTGCCTCGCATACCATGGGCTTAACATCGGCATAGATTTCCCCTAAATTGTTAGGGGGGAGGTTTCCGCCTAGCTTTGTCTTCTCTCCGCCATCAAGACCATAGGTTGTATAGGTCTCTGCCCTCCACCTATCAGCATCCGTGATCATTAATTAATATCCTTTTATAGAGTGTTTTTGCCATTTTCGGGATGGTCCTCAATGAATAAGGGGAGGGCTCGTATTGGAGGTATGTGTGGGTGTGGATGGCTAGGGTTTATTATGTTGATGTGGCGATTCCCGCTGACAAGAAGAGGGGGAGGCATAAGACGCATGCGGTCTTTGATGGGGGCAGGGTTTTCAGGGTCAAGAAGCTGACGGAACTTGAGGGTGCCAGCGAGATATCTGCTAAAGGATATTGCCAAGCTGAAGAGGCTGAGGATGGAGAATAATATGAGGAAGAGTGATGAGAATGATGCAATGCTACTTGTACAGATTCTAAAGGAGACATTTAGGTCGTTAATTATCAAGGAACTAGAGCTTAAAATGAAGATGAGACCATTAGTGAAAGAATATGAGAAAATCATGCGTTAGAGAAGAAGATTGACGACACTAATAAAACACGGCTTCGACTACAACTTCAAAGAGTCAATAAGACTTATGAATGTAGCTAGAATAAGGATTTCTGGAAAGATTGCTAGTCAGATAGCCATCCTTCATATACTTCATAATATACGAAGAAGTTTATAAGAAGGCTTGTAAAATTCTCGGTCTCAAGGAATAACGCTGAACGCGCAATCCTAGCAATAGAACTACCGCTTCATCTACCACTAGTAAGACTGAAAGGGCGATATAATCATAGACTGAGAAGGCATATCGCAAGGCTTGCAACAAGCCTTTACAAAAAAAAATGTTAGTTAGTTAGTTTTAGAAAGAACATAAGATTTTTCGAATGAGATTGCAGAAGTTAGTAATCGCCTGCCAAAGAAGCAGACAATAGTCGGATTAGAACTACTCATTTTGAAAGCACTGCGAGTAGCATATCTTATGACTGTGAAGCCGCTGGCGGCGAGTAGTAAAAGCCATAAAGGCCGGTAAGGTCGTTGCCGGCATCCCAGCATGGAAGATCCCATGAATTCATGTATGGTTTTAGGTTTGATACCTGCCGGCTTTTTATAGTTATGAAGACCGCCAGCCCACCCCGCTTTTAACCTTTTATTAGTAAGGCTTTTCACGACCTACAACGTTTAAAGGCCCTCCTCGACAAAGTACTAGTAATTCAATTTTCCCAAAACGCCTAAAGCTGGAAAATGATCAAATTAAAGAATTCTCATGCTATCTCATGGAGCATTGGCAGGGTTTTGAGCCGCAGGCCGGGCATCCCGACCCATATCTGGCTAAAACAGCGTCCTCAAGATCTATTCCAACCACGTTGCAGAAGCTGAGAAGCCATGCGAGGAGATCTGCAACCTCGCATTCAAGACCCTTCCTATCATTCTTGAGGAAGGCATCCGCCACCTCTCCAGCTTCCGAGAGCATCCAGAGAAGCGTCTTTTCAGCACCCCTCCGACTATCACGATCAAGGTAGGTCTCAGCCATGAGTCTTTGAAGATCCCTCAACCTCATGTCAGCGATCAAGATCTAGCATGGCTCTAAAAAACTTAGCTTCAAGGCCGTTATCTCACCCCCTGAGCAAGGGTTTGAGGCGGGTTCGAGGCTAGGGCTATCGCGCCATATAAAACAACATCACCTCCAAGCGGCGTGATTATTATCTTAGGAGCCCTATTCGCAGTATATCCCCCTATGTTCGCTATTATCGGCTTGAGCACCAGCTCCAGGTTATTCAGCGCGATCGAGCCACCGACGGTAATCAGCTCCGGATCATAGAGCGTGTTGACATTGGCGAAGCCTATAGCATTCAGCCTGCCAACCTCCTCGATGATCTTGAGAGCCCCCTTATCACCCCTCCTTGCCAACTCGAAGAGTGACTTGGGGGTCAGTTCGCCCCTCCCTACAAGATCCTCCACCAATGTTCCGCAGAAATAATCCGGCCTGCTCTCGATCAGATATTTAGCGAGCTTCGGTATCCCAGAGCCTGAGCAGTATGCCTCCCGATGTCCTCTACCACCACAGTTGCATGCTAGCCTCTCCTCGAAGTCTATCACCATATGCCCTATCTCAGCGGCGTTTCCATCCTTTCCAATTAGGGGGATGCCATCCACGACCACTCCTCCACCGATGCCCGAGCTGAGTGTTATGTAAGCGAGGTTCTTCAACCCCCTGCCGGCCCCAAAGACCCATTCTCCCAAGGCCGCGGTCGTGCAGTCATTAAGCAGGTAGACTGGAACCCTGAACATATCCCGGAGGGTCTCGACTATATGCACATTCTTGAATGGGACGTTCGGCGGGTTAAGTATCACACCCCTCCAGCAATCAAGAGGCCCTATCGAGCCTATTCCAATAGCTCTAACCTTATCCAAGTCGTTCGCCGAGACCATTCTTATCAGGCGGATAAACTGCTGGATTACATCATCCGGGGACTCTGATTGAACAGTCTTCTCCTCAACCCTCCTGAGAATCCCGGATTCAATGTTGCCCAGCGCCGCCCGAATATTCGTCGCGCCCAGATCTACACCAATAACAAGCCCCGGCATACTCGGAATCAGGAATCAAACTCGCAGCCCTAAACTTTTACACCCCACTAGAATCCTCTCATAAGGCCGCAAAGCAGCTCCTTCAAGCTTAAGAGAAGAACTCTAGGATGGAAGCTCAATGTAAGTTTGTTCCACCCTTGAAACCTTGATTGTTTGTAAGAGTTGTAAGCTGGTTTAGACCCTCCTTCCTCTTCTTCCACCCTTTCTCCTGACCGAGTCATGGGGTATTGGTGTCACGTCCTCTATCCTCCCGATTATTACTCCTGATCTCGCGATCGCCCTGATAGCTGCCTGTGTTCCCGGCCCCGGGGTCTTCGCCTTAACCCCTCCAGGTGCCCTCACCCTTATGTGGACAGCCTCTATACCCTTTTGCTTCGCTATCTCCATCACATAGCTCGCGGCCCTTGTCGCAGCATATGGTGTCGGCTCAAGCCTTCCAGCATCCACGAACATGCCGCCGGAGGCCCTGGCAATCGTCTCGGCGCCGGTAAGATCTGTCAAGTGGACGATAATGTTGTTATAGCTCGAGTATATGTGGACGATACCCCATTTAAGGGTCTTCTTGGGCGCTGTAGCTACTGCCCTCTCAGCTTCCTGAGCTTCCTTCTCCTCCGGCTTCTTCTCAACCTCTTCCGCCTGAGCGCTGCTCATTCTGGGGGCTAGTTGGAGACGCCATATTTAAGACTTCATCCCCCCTCAAGTGTCCCCGCATCATTTATTACTACGCTATAGCGGCTTTCAGCTAAGTAGGAGGAATGACTGAAAGGCTTTACCTGCCCGATTTACTGGCGATTCAGCTTAAGTCCGTGGTGCATCTAGTTGAGAGTGGGCTTCTTAAGGAGGGGAAGGTCCTCATACACCGCGGTCTCGTGGCGGAGGCGGAGAGGCTGGCCTCCGAGGGAGATACACTGGCCCTCGAGGGGCTTGAGAAGCTGGCAACCGCCTGCAGGGCCGCGGGCATAGTTATCGAATATGTTGGGGCGAGCTCTAATGGTGATCGGCTAGCGATCCTCGAGGAGGCGAGGAAGAGGGGCGCCAGCCTCGTGACATGCGACCCAATCACGGCCAAGATGGCCTCATCGCTGGGGGTTGAGGTGCTTTATGAGATGCCGCCGCCCCCATTCCGCATTCAGGAAGTCTTCACAGATGAAGTTATGAGCTTGCATCTAAAGGGGGGACTTCCGCCTAGGGTTAAACGGGGCTCGCCGAGAAGCTGGAGGCTCGAGGAGATACTGGATAAGCCGGTCACGAGGGAGGAGATGGAGCTAACCCTCGCCTATCTAATGAGGGAGGCTTACACGTCGCTGGGAACGGATGCCTTCCTTGAGGTCGATAAGCCAGCCGTCAAGATATTCCAGCTAAGGGACTTCAGGATCGTGGCCACTAGGCCGCCGTTCTCAGACGGCTTCGAGCTCACGATAGTCAAGCCGAAGATCAGGAGAAGGCTCGCGGACTACAGCCTACCGATGAAGGTTATCGAGAGGCTGGAGACGCAGGCGGAGGGGATACTAATAGCTGGGCCGCCTGGGATGGGCAAGTCGACCTTCGCGCAGGCCCTCGCCGAGCATTATAAGTCGCTGAACAAGATTGTTAAGACTATTGAGAGCCCGCGAGACCTCCAGGTGTCGCCCGAGATAACCCAGTACTCGAAGGCTGCCTCGAGGCATAACGAGCTTCATGATGTCCTTCTGCTGAGCAGGCCCGATTACACGATCTTTGATGAGATACGTGGGCCCGAGGACTTCGACCTCTTCATAGACCTGAGGCTCGCCGGGATAGGGATGATAGGTGTTATACATGCGACAACGCCGATAGATGCTATTCAGAGGATAGCGAATAGAATAGACTTGGGCATGCTGCCGTCAGTAATAGACACGGTCATATTCATGGATAAGGGTGAGGTAGAGAAAATATACTCCCTCGAGATGACAGTTAAGGTGCCAGCCGGTCTGAAGAAGGAGGATCTCGCGAGGCCAACGGTGATTGTCAAGGACTTCCTGACCGATGAGCCGAAATTCGAGCTCTACGTCTTTGGTGAGAGGAACTTCGTGGTGCCGATAAAGAAAGAGGCGCGCGGAGAGGCCATGAGCAGGCCAGCATTCAAGATCACGAGCCTGCTCCAAGAATACATACCGGACTTCAGGATCGAGGAGGACAAGAACGTCATAAGGCTATACATCCCGGAGCAATACTACAGGATATATATCAAGAAATGCCAGAACAAGCTCCTTAAGATCGCGAGAAAATACAGGATAAACATCGAGGCGTATCCGAGCTAAGCCTATCCCCAATAGACTATTAGACTCTTCTTCCGGGGAGCGGGTATCTTCCGTGTTTTCTCGCCTTATCAACCATTGTGAATATGTTCTCCACCTTCACATTCATGTGAAGCGAGTTGCTGGATGTAAGTATGAATCCACCGCCCTCCGCCGCCGCATCTATACATCTCCTAACATCTCTCCTCACATCCTCCGTCCCATAGGAAAGGACGTACTTGCAATCAACATTCCCCATTACACATATCCTGTCCCCATATCTCCTCTTAACATCTCCCATATCCATGACGCCGGGCTCCATTGGGTGTAGCGCCGAGATACTCGTATTTACTATGTCATCTAGGATGGTGTAGAGATTTCCATCAGAATGCTTCAGAAACAGGAATCCCATATCTCTTGCCTATATTGACAATAGCCTTCAAGTATGGGAGCTCATACTCCCTAAACATTATTGGGTTCATGAATGGGCCATTTTCCCCAGCATAGTTATCCGTAACCCATAGCGCATCTACACCAACCTCCGCCATCGCCTTAGCATAGCTTTGACAGGCTCTTGCTAACTTATCCAATAGATTTCTCGCGAGGAAGGGCCTATTGAAAGTCTAGAAGGATCTTGTCAATACCTCCCCTAACTTGGAAGGCGAAGTGCCAGCCACTATGGCATTGCCCTATCATAACGATACGATATCCTCCCCCCTTACACTCCTCATTATTCGCTCCATCATCTCGTAGATATCGGGATGGAAGGCATTAGGCGGCTCATAGGATTCCAGATCCTCCGGCGTTTTCACCACACCATCCACAAAGAAGGTTGTCCTGCTTCTCTGATTCGCCTGCATCACCCTACCCTAATGATCAACGTACCTATCCTTATCGACATATCTCGGCTTATAATCTCTAGGCGTTAAAGAATAGTCTGATAGCACGACAGCGGCATCGAAGTCAAGCTTCTTGCACGCCTCAACCAACAATAACCTATAGGTTATCGCTTAATCCCAGCTGGTACTGCCGCAGCCGTAGTGTAGACCTGACTCATAATAGGTCTACCAAGAACCTGCTCAACTATAGGAGGATCAAGCGCGAAATCTGTTATAGGGACATAATCTGGCTCGCCCAGCTCAAGAGCCCTGAAAAAGCGCTCCTTATGATTCATTGTAAGATACGCATATCTTGGTCTAGATAAATAGTTTTATGGCCGGGAAGGTGGAAAGATTAAAAGCCGAGAATGAATTAGTTTTCTCATTGGGGGATGAGGCAGCCGCTCCAGACTGAACTGTGATGCAGGAAGAGCCGGGCCGACCCAAATATTCTCACTAAACTGGTTATGCTCTTGCTTGGCGTTTCTTTTGATACGTCCTAATTATTTCATTGTAGTCTTCTTCGCTTATCCTCTTTGTCGATCCCATGAATGCCCTCATTGGGTTCCTGAACCTCCTGAGGAATGAGAGCCTGTTATGTATTTCTGTTGGCGAAATTGCTATCTCCCACACCTCCGCCTCCTTGAAGCCCATCGCATATTGGAACGCGTTTGATAGTTCTCCGATTACATGGAATCTCTGTTCCTCCGTTATTGGGTGAGCTGGCCCAGCTAATATTCCCTCACCATGAACCCCTTTCTCTTGGCTTCTGCGATGTAGAAGATTACTTTGTCGCCCTTCTCGAGCCTCCTGAGATTTGGGGGCTCTAACATTCAGCGACCGGAACCTGTTTTCATCCTGTTTGATAGGACCTCGCTCGCGGGTGCAATTCTTCCCATATGCACATGATCCTTCACAAGGAAGACCCAATAGTTGACCATGCTCTATGCATGGGATCTCAATCTTATAAGAGAGTTAGGTGAGCCTTATCCTCCTCCACGGCCTCTCCTCCGAGCCCCTCTTAGCATAATCATCCAAGTTTATCCCCATCTTCTTCGCCTTTCTTCTTATCGCTGCTAGGGTCGGTTTCCTATACTCTCTAACAGTCTCGAGGATCAGCTCTCCAATCCTCTCATCGCCCCTCGCTATTATGGCCTGGAGATATGCCTGCCTTATCCCATCAGTGCTCAGGATCCTGCCAAGCTCCCTTCTCAGGAACTTAAGCTTCCTCCTTAGGATTCTTGGATCCTCAAACTCCTCGCTCTCCATTGGTGTATGAGGCTTTGGGACGAATGGGTTCGCGCTCACCCTCACCCTGAATCCCAGATCCTTTATCTCCCTAACAAGCTTCACCGCCTCCTCTAAGTCCTTCATGGTCTCCCCCGGTAATCCGAACATCATGTAAAGCTTTATCCGGGTGATCCCATGCTTCTTGAGCAGCTTGCACACATTGAGGAGCGATTCATCTGGAAATCCCTTTCCTATCCTATATCTGAGCTCCTCACATGTCTCGGGGGCGATCGTTATGGTCTTCTCACCGCTCTCCGCCAAGAGTTCTAAGAGCATCTCGCTCATCGCATCGGCCCTCAAGGATGGCGCTATTAGCCTAAAGCTTCTATCCCTCCTGAGCTCCCTCGCGATCTCTATTAGCTCCTCGAGCCTGCTATATCTCGAAAGGTCGCTGGCTATTAGGGCTACGGCCTCATAATCCCCCCTTATCACCCCCTCCCGCATAACCTCTGCCAGCTGATCTAGACTCCTCTCCCTATATGGCGCGTAGAAGTTTTTCCCTAGGCAGAAGAGGCAGCTCCACCCACATCCCCTGCTTACGTCGAGTAGGAGAGCATCGCCGAAGATGCTCCGCCTGCTGGAGACCTGAAGCGCCGGGAGAAACGTGTCAAGCCTTCGTGGATATGTTCTTCTCACCGCCTCGGAGACCCCTGCGATGAATAACCCCTCTAAGCTTGCTAGGTTCTTTGGGCTCGCGCCGTCCATCATCTCCTCGATGAGTTTCATCAGCCCGCTCTCCGCCTCTCCGATGTAAACATAGTCTGTAAGGCATTTGAGAGGGTATGGATTGCATGTACATGGGCCGCCGATAATCTTGGGCTTATCGAAGAGGTTTAGCCTAGCTATCTGGTGCGCCATCTCGAGGAAATCCAGCTCATACTGGTAGCTGAACATTATCAGGTCAAACTCGCTGAGATGGGAGCCGGTCTCAATACTCCTATCACTCTCAGCGGTAAAGCGCTCGCAATAGATCCTGTCATCGAGGTTTAGGAGGTGGTAGATTATCCTGATGCCGAGGTTTGATATCGCGACCTCATACGTGCTCGGGTAGACTAGGGCTATCCTGAACTTACCCCTAACCCTCTTCCTTACAACGAACTTCTCATCTAGCATCCCAGCTTCCTACTCGCTCCTATGCAATCATCCATAACTTTCTCTATAAAGGTTTGAACGCGGTCCAAGGGTTAAGTTTTCATGTCGCCTCCAGCCCATGATCTAGTAAGGATCATGAGTAAGATCATGCTCAGTGATGATTTGAGGAGCTATCTTGATAGGCTTCCGGACGTGGAGCTGGATCTCCTGCTTGAGGCTTATGAGAGGCCCTTACCCGAGGCCTTTAGAGTTAATACCCTGAAGGCTTCTGAGGAGAAGATTCTGGAGAGGCTAAGGTCTAGGGGATATAGTATTGAGCCTATTCCATGGGCTCGACATGGCTATATGGCTTCGGGCGGCGAGGATCTTGGGAAGTCGCTGGAGCATATGCTCGGGCTGATCTATATTCAGGGGCCTGTCTCCATGGCGCCTGTTGAGGCCTTGGACCCGAGGCCGGGCGAGGTGATCCTCGACCTATGCGCCGCTCCGGGAAGCAAGAGCACGCAGATCGCGCAGCTCCTCCGCGGCGAGGGGGTCCTAGTCGCGAATGATATCAGTTTCGACAGGGTTAAGGCGCTCTCATCAAACCTCCAGAGATTCGGCGTGCTAAACTGCGTTATCACGCTCGCCGATGGGAGGAAGTATCCACGATTTGCTAGAGAGTTCTTTGACAGGGTTCTTGTGGATGCTCCATGCAGCTCCCTCGGAATAATTAGCAAGAACTGGGGTATAGCGAGGGCGTGGTCCATTGGGATCGTCAAGAGGCTTAGCGAGCTCCAGAAAAGGCTGATCCTAGCCGCCTTCGACTGCCTCAAGCCCGGCGGCACCCTAGTATACTCCACGTGTACGCTGACAGTTGAGGAGAATGAGCTTGTGGTGAACTGGCTTCTCGAGAACCGGGAAGATGCAAAGGTAAGCGAGATAAGGCTCAAGGATCTTAGGCATAGGCCGGGGATAACCGAGTATGGCGGGGTAAGAATGAAGGATGAGATCTCGAAAACGATGCGGATAATGCCCTATGACAACTGGGCTGAAGGATTCTATATCGCGAGGATCACAAAGGAGGTGAGATGATGAGGTTGCTAACCTCCGCAGAAAGGAGATACCTCGCTAAGAGGCTTGAGGACCAGCATGGCGTCGAGAATGCCTTCGATGATCTAGTCCTCATCCGGACTGGGCAGGGGAGGATAAGAGCCACGTCCAAGGAGGCTTATGATGTTGCCTGCAGGCTTAGGAGAGTTCAGCAAGTGGGGCTCTATGTCGCGAAGATGGTGAAGGGCGATGTAATTCTCTCGATAGAGGGTAGCCAGTTGCTCGGCGCCGCGATAACGAAGAATGTAATAGAGCTGAGCGAGGAGGAGGCTGAGGAGTGGATGAAGGCCGCGCCCATAGAGAGGTCTGAGAAGATTGAGGCGAGATATGTTGTTGCGAGATGCGGCGACTTCTACCTTGGATCGGGCAGAGTCTCTAGGGATGGGAGGATATATCCACAGGTGGCCAAATGGAGGCGAATCCCTGAGGAATAGAATCATTACTTGGATTTTATGGTTATCTTGTATGGCACGTATCTATCGGCGTAGTAGATCGCATATCCAGCCCCCAGCCCCGCCTCCTCATATCTATTAACCTCGAGGCTGAGCTCTATCGCTGGGTTAAACCATCCATCAACAAAGCTGAATGTGCATACCATGTAGAGCACCCTATCACGGCGATCCTCCGGAATCCCTTCAAGAATTCTGGAGAGGTCCTCCTCAACTATGAGGAGCGACATGTTGACCCTCGTCATGTAGTAGAGCTTGCTTATGAGCGGCGTGGTCTTAAGGACCATGTAGTCCGAGAGCTTGAGAAGCCTACCAACCTCCTCTTCGCTCAGGACATCCGGTCCCTCGATGAAGATGGGTATCCAGGTTCGCGCCCTCAATCTCTCGAGAAGCGGCATGATGTGCTGCAGCCTATCATCTGATGATATTCTCCAGCTATCCCAAGCCATGAGATATACACCATCAAACCCGAAGTCCCTGACCACCTTCTCCAGCTTGCTTGAGAAGAACTCCGCATAGCTGACGCCGTTCAAGCTATTGTTAAAGAGTAGGAGGTTCTCGGCCCCAAGCAAGTTCGGATGCCTGCTGATCCACTTTATGTCGAATCCCTGGACCCCGTACCTGTATATCGGCCCCTCAGCCTTGAGATAGACTCCGAGGAGCACCTTAACACCGCGCGATTTCAAGCTTCTCACGAGCCATAGTAGGTCTGACTGGCTCCACCTATCAGCCTCGATCCTGAACCTAAAGTACTTGGTCACGTCTTGGGAGGGATCAAATCCATTATAGGTGTTGATGAAGTCCGGGGACATTATAAGGACAACATGCGTGACGTTATAGTGCCTTAGGAACTGGCTCACGCTTTCATCGGATCCCGGCGTGAAGGCGGAGTCGGGGCTCTCCGGGACCCCTATCCTGATTGGATCATTTGGGAGCGCCACTGCGAGGGGTGGCGGCATTACTGAGGCGAGGCCGAGCGCAATCACAACACCATATACGAGTACATTCCACTTGCTGAGATACGCTGTATCATATTTCTGGAGACTGAAATAATCCATCATTAATGCTAGGAGCCTCGTCCCGCCGAATATACCAGCTACAATCTGCAGGATATATGGCAGTCCAATTTCATAGCTCTCTGGAACATATATCCTCCCAATACATGCTGGGCTGAATCCATTCATGGTGATCCAAGCGCCCGCGAGCCATGCCACGGCCGAGAGCATCAACATGATGAGGTTTCTCTTAACATTCCTCGAGACCCATAGATCCCTAGAGATTAGTATCATCGGGATTAGGAAGTTTATGTGCTGAATGTTTACCTTCGGCGATACTGCTAGGAATGATGTGAGAGTGAGCGTTAGCGCCCACACTAGGCTATGGTCGTCGGGCCTTATCCTCCTCGCAATCATCACGAGTATTATGCTGAATGCCGCGATCGGTATGAACCAGAAGCTTGAGAGATTGAAGAAGGTTGAGAGGGCCATCCAGTAGGTGAATCCGCCGACGCTCTTGGCGTGGAAGAATATTGCCTCGAAATATTCCATCGGCGTTGTTAGGAAGGGTGTGGAGACCGCTAGAAATGTTATGGATGTTGGGAGGATCAGCTTTAGGACGGCTTCTCTGAGGCCGCATTCCCCCCGCCTGATAAGGTGTATCATAGCCGGGATTACTATGAGGGCTGGGATTAGCTTGATAGACGCCCCGATCCCCGCCATGACCCCGGCCGAGATGAGCCTCCGCCTGAGGAGCATGTAGATCGCGAGGAGCTGGAAGAGGACCGCTATCGAGTCAAACATCCCCCAAAACGATGAGATGAAATACGTGATTGGGTTGAAGAGCCATATTGCCGAGGCTACTAGCGATTTGTCCTCATCGAATTTGAGCATCCTCATGATCTGGTATATCATGATAGCTGATGCTATGTCAGCGAGGATTATCGGGAGCTTTATCATGAATATTCTGAATAATGTTCCCCCGCCAAGCAGGGCGACGACTATCAGCCAGTAGAGCCATCCAGGCGGATATGCGTAGAAGCCCCAGGGATACTCGACGTAATCCCCGAACTTGTAGATGTTTAGGTCCTGTAGGCCGAGCTCGCCGGACTTGAACCAGATATACATATCCCATGGATGGGCGTAGAATGGCGCTGGAATCAGCCGAGCCAAGACGCCGATCAGCAATATTATTAGTAACTTCCGCCGCGCCGGCGTCATCTTGCAGATATTTCGCGAGAGTATTTTATATCGGTTACCGCATGACTCCTCAGCATCCGATGAGCAGAGATTGGATTAGGTTCTTATTTTATAAGGGGCCATCCTTTGTCGGAACTGATGCGAGCTTCGAGGATGCCGATTATGCGGTCTTCGGCGTGCCCTTTGATGCTACCGCGAGCTTTAGACCCGGGTCGAGATTCGCTCCCCTCAGCCTGAGGATCATGTCTGAATATCTTGAGCTCCCGGCCGAGAAATCGATAAGAATATGCGACTTAGGCGATCTGCATCCAACGGTTAGCGTTGATGTGATGCTACGGAGGGTTGGTGAGGCTGTTGAGAGGATTGTAGAGGCTGGCAAGATCCCCGTTATCCTCGGAGGAGAGCATACGCTCACTCTTGGATCCATCCCGAGGCTGGGAGGCATCGGCGGATTAGTGATCTTCGATGCTCACCTAGATATGAGGGACGAGTTCATGGATACTAGGATAAATCATACCACTTGGCTTAGAAGGCTTCTAGAGGAGAAGAGGATGGAGCATGTCATAGTTGTTGGGGCTAGAGCCTATACGGAGGAGGAATTCGCCGTGGCCGATGATATGGGTGTCCAGCTCGTCACGAGCTCCGAGATATTCCTAGACTTCAGGGGTGCCGTGAAGAAGCTTGACGCGCTCACATCCGGGCTGAAGAACATCTATCTAAGCATAGATGTTGATGTTCTTGATCCGGGCTATGCGCCAGGCGTTAGTAATCCGGAGCCTGGTGGGATTGCGCCAATCCACCTCTATGAGCTCATTAAGATTGTCGCGGCGAGGGGGCTTATGGCGATGGATATCGTCGAGGTGAATCCGCTCTTCGATAATTGGTCGGCGGCAGCCTGCGCCATCTACGCCGCATATTATGCCATGTTATCATCTACCACCTCCTCCTCAGCTTCGCGATGAAGAAGCCGTTACAGTAGTCCCTGTGTGGATAGAGGCGGCGGGTCTCTGCCAAGCCCCTCAGCCCATCCATGCCCAGCCTCGGCTCAAGATCCACGAGCTCAAACTCTGGATGAATCTTGAGGAAATCCTCGATAAGCAGCTCATTCTCCTCGAGCGATATGCTGCATGTCGAGTAGATTATGTGGCCTCCCCTCTTAACATGGGGCGCGGAGTTCCTGAGCATCTTAGCCTGGAGCCTCGCAAACATTTTCACGTGCCTAGGCTTCACGATCTGCCTGTATATTGGCTCCCTCCAGAAGAGCCCCGTGGAGCTGCATGGCGGATCAAGGAGCAACGCGTCCGCCTCCAGCCTCAGAGGCAGCGGCTTTGTCGCGTCAGCGGCCAAGTCCTCCACAATCCGCAGCCCAGCCCCTCTAACCCGCCTCAAATGAGTCCTGAGCCTGCTTATCGAGGAGTCAATCGAGATTATCAGACCCCTATTCCTCATCCGGATGCCCGCGAGGATAGTTTTCGAGCCCGGCGCCGCGCATATATCAAGGATCCTTTGGCCCGGCCTCGGATCAAGCGCGTAAACCGCATAATAACTTGAGAGATCTTGGATTAGGAGTAGCATCCTCCTCGTTAGCGATATCAGGCTCCGGGTATCATCCACGCGCTCAAGTATGTAAAGGCCTGGAAGCCTCCGATCAGGAAGCAGGTGGACTCCATTCTTCTCAGCCTCTTCAAGTATATCCTCCTGAGAGGCGAGGAGCGTGTTCAGCGCAACATATGTTCTCGGCCGATTCTCATCTTGGAATCTCAGTAGCATGCTGGCCTCAGATCTCCCGAGCACCCTTGTTACGAGCTTGATGAACCATGGCTGATAACTTGGATATATCTGGAGATTGAGCCCAGCTTTATGGGCTGATCTTATTAGCCCTATCCAGGGCTCGGCCCCCCTTGGCCAAAGCCTACCCATCACCCTTCTAAGAGCCTTTACAAGCTCCTCGGGGTCTCCCAAGTCCAAACCCGCCCAGATGGAGCATAAGAGCAAGCCTAGCAGTATCATCGAGTCCTGATCCAGCTCTTCCCTAGAAAGCCTTCTCAGGAGACTGAGAGCTTGATAGCTTCCAAGGGCATATATGTGGAGCATCTTGCGGGCGAGCCTCAGAACCCGGGTAGCAGGTTTATATGCTTGGATGGACGCGTAGAGGGCTGATTTAAGGGAGATCTCCTGTTCTAGATGTTTTTTAATCGCCACGAATGCTAGAGAAACTGCTTCGGCCACCTCCTCGACATTCATTCTTCATCCTATCCTCTTATGGGCTCTAAGACATCTTAGGCGCTAAAACCCTATATTAGCCTAATTCGGGTAAATGATTTAGAATGGGTCAGACACGCCTCGACGATCACATTCATCGCGATATCTACTTCTTGATCGGCTGCAGCTATGATGGTAAGACTGGGAAAGCCTATCTCAAGCTCTTAAACCCCGAGACCCAGGAGGTCAAGCTGGTATATGATGAGAGCGATCATAAGCCATACTGCTATGTCAAGGAGCCCATTGAGGAGGTTAGGAGGCTGGGGTTGCCCGGCGTCGTGGACCTTACCCGTGAGAAAAAATATGATCTGCTCAGGGATCAGGAGGTTGAGCTGACGAAGATAATCGCAAGTGATCCTCTCGCGATAGGTGGAGGTAGTAACTCGATAAGGGAAAAGATAAGGGCGTGGGAGGCCGATATACCGTATCACCTCTGCTACCTCTATGACGCGGGACTTACGCCATGCATGCCATACACTCTAGCGGATAATAGGCTACGCGAGTTCCTGCCAAGTGATGAGAAGATTAGGGATATTGTGGAGAGGGTCTTCGGCGACCTCCCAGACGATGAGAAGAAGCTACTAGCAGAGTGGATAAGCCTCTTCGAGGCAGATCAGCCGACATTCAAGCATCTCTCAATGGATATAGAGGTCTTATCACCGGTCGCGACTAGGGTTCCATCCCCGAGCAAGGCTCGAGATAAGATTGGGACGATATCATTCGTTGGAAGCGATGGTAGGAGGGAGGTTTACCTGTTAAGGACACCAAAGCTTGGAGAGGTCTCAAACACTGATCTCTACGAGGTTAAAGTATACGATGATGAGGCTGAAATGCTCAGGGACGCCTTTGAGGTCATCAAACAATACCCGGTGCTAGCGACATTTAATGGCGATGACTTCGACCTACCATATCTCAGGCATAGAGCTGAGGTTCTCAAGATACCGAAGGAGCAGATCCCGATAACGTTGGGAAAGGAGGGTGCCTCACTGAGACATGGTGTGCACATAGATCTCTATAAATTCTTCATGAATCGAAGCATACAGGTCTATGCCTTCGATAACAAGTATAGGGAGCATACGCTCGAGGCCGTGGCCCAAGCTATACTCGGCAAGGGGAAGATCGCGATAGAGAAGCCCATAGGAGAGCTATCTGGGGAGGAGCTTGCGAGATACTGCTTCCAAGATGCTCTCCTAGTCCATGAACTCCTTACTATGGATAATGAGCTCGTGCTCAAGCTCCTAGTAGTCCTCTCGAGGATAAGCAGGATGCCGATAGAGGATGTCTGCAGGCACGGCGTATCGGGGTGGATTAAGAGCCTCCTCTACTTCGAGCATAGGAGGAGGGGATACCTGATACCGAGACATGATGAGCTCATCGAGGAGAAGGGAGTAATCTCGACGAGAGCCATAATTGAGGGGAAGAAGTATAGGGGGGCGATAGTCGTCGAGCCCGTCCCCGGAGTACACTTCAACGTAACAGTTCTGGACTTCTCATCCCTCTATCCATCGGTCTTGAAGGAGTGGAATCTCAGCTATGAAACCACCAGATGCCCACATCCCGAATGCAGAGATAATATCGTCCCGGAGACAAGCCACTGGATATGCAGGAAGAGGAGGGGGATCCAGAGCGAGGTGATAGGATGCCTTAGGGATATTAGGGTTAGATGGTATAAGCCAAAGAGCTCGGATAAGAGCCTGCCAGAGAACCAGCGGAGATGGTATGGCGTTGTCCAGAGAGCTCTCAAGGTCTTCCTAAACGCGGCTTATGGCGTCTTCGGCTTCGAGGATTTCCCACTATACTGTCCCCCAGTGGCTGAGAGCACGGCTGCGATAGCGAGATACGCCTTCAAGAGGACTGTTGAGAAAGCGATAGAGCTAGGGATCCAGGTGCTATACGGGGACACGGACAGCCTCTTCATCAAGACAAGCGATGAGGCGCTGATAAACGAGCTGGTATCATGGGTCAAGAAGGAGCTAAAGCTAGACCTAGAGCTCGATAAGAGATACAGGTATGTTGTCTTCTCACAGAGGAAGAAGAACTATCTCGGCGTCACAGATAAGGGCGTTGTCGATGTCAAAGGCCTCACCGGAAAGAAGTCACATATCCCCAAGTTCATAAAAGACGCGTTCGAGGAGATGCTGAAGATACTTCAGGAGGTTGAGAATGAGGAGGACTTCGAGCGCGCTAAGAAGAGGATCGAGGAGCTCGTGAGAGCTAAGTATCAGGCCTTGAAGAGGGGCGAATACAACTTGGAGGACCTATCATTCCAAGTCATGTTATCTAAGAGTGTGGAGAGGTATGTGAAGACTACGCCGCCTCATGTAAAGGCCGCTAGAAAGCTCATAAGCCGCGGAATATCAGTCGTCCCAGGAGACATAATATCATATGTCAAGACGAAGGATAGCGATGGCGTAGAACCCCTAGAATTCGCCAGGAAAGATCAAGTAGATGTCGACAAATACATCGAATACCTACTATCAACATTCGAGCAAGTCCTTGACGCGCTCGGAATAGATGTAAACAAGATAACCGGCGTGACAAGCCTCGAGTACTTCATCTAGCAGGTATAACGCTTAAGAGAGGAGACGACAATCTCCCCGCAAAGTCTTAGTGAATTATTGTTAAAAGATTTTGTCCCATGATATTTATCTCGCTTCTCCTTGAGGATTTTGATGGATGCTACGGGTGGAGTGTATTCCTGTTGGCAGGCTGCTGTCAAATTCGTATCTGCTTTGTGATGCGGGAAGCGGGGAGGGGATAATAATTGACGCGGGAGATGATGCTGAGAGGATTATCAGGATTGTTGAGATGAATGATGTTGAGGTTAAGGGGATCTATCTAACCCATGGCCACTTTGACCACGTGCTAGCTGTTAGGGAGTTGAGAGAGAGGCTTGGATGCGGCTTCTACATCCATGAGAAGGATGCAATGATCCTCTCGCGGGTTCCTCTTGACGCGAAATACTTCCTAGATCTTGATGTTGATCCGCCGCCCGAACCTGATGGGTGGGTGTTCGACGGCCAGATCATACGCGTCGGAAGCCATAAGGTTAGAGTTATCCACACGCCGGGCCATACTTCGGGAAGCGTCTGCTATCTGGCTGGAGAAGCCATCTTCACCGGAGATACACTCTTCGCGGGATCTATAGGGAGGACGGATCTGCCCGGCGGAAGCCTCCAAGATCTACTAAACTCAATAAGCACCAAGATCCTAAGCCTACCCGACCATTACGCCGTTTATCCCGGCCATGGACCATCATCAACAATAGGTGCCGAGAGGAGGCTGAATCCATTCTTAAGATGGATAGGGGATTGGCGGTAGATCTTGCGAGATTCTAGCTCCTGATCTCACATATCGGGTTCTCAGATTCCACGAAGAGATCTAGGGCCAGCTGCGCCATCCTCTGGACTATTGACTGTATTACGATGAACACGGTCTCGGCTTGGGCGATTAATGCTATCAGCTCCCTATCCTTCAAGGGGGCCTCCTCCATCTCCTCTCTTAGGATCCCTGCTAGATGCTCCTTGGGGAGGCTTAGGATTGAGTGTGTCTGCTCCAGATCCAGTGAGAGATAGGCGTTGATTGCCCCATCAACGAGCCGCGAGGACTCATCAAGCGCCCTTCTCAAGCCATTATACACTGTGGAATTTGACCACATCTTCTTGCCCACCTGCGATATCCACTTAGCGAACTCTAGGAGAACCTCAGCCAAGGAGTCCATCAAATTCTCTAGTAGTATCAGGGAGTATATGTGCGGCGGGTTTCGGAGCTTTAGAAACCTCCCAAGCTCCCTCCTCCTGAAGTAGGTTACCATGAGCCTAGTATGTAATTGGAGGAGCTCGCTGACACGCCGCCTCAAAGTCTCGAGATATGGTATTAGGTCATATCTCCCTGTCTCGAGGAAGCTTGAAAGAGTGTTGAGCATCTCCGAGACTAGGATATAGCTCCGTTTAATGAGGTCGTCTGCCGGGAAGCGGGAGTAATCGAGGACATTCCGGAGAATGAGCTCGGAGTTTTGGCCCTGCTCAAGCTCAAAGCCCGGAAGACCCTCGATCAAGCCCTCCAAGCCCCTAGACAGCTCATGAATCGGGCTCCTGGAACATGTTACCTGGATTATGTCATAGCCAACCCTATAGCCCGCTAAAACGATAGCCCCAAGCTGCTCGAGGTCTCTACATAGATCGGCATTTAGCCTACAAAGACTCCTCCTCAGCCTAGCCTCAGGCGGGCTTAGCCTAAGACTGCCATCAACCCCCTCAATTATCTCCAAGACGTCGCCGGGCTTCAACCCCATTTTAATAACCCAATTCTTTGGGAGTGATATGGAGAAGCTGGCCCTACCGACCACTTGGAGCCTGCGGAAAACCCTTTCTTCAAGCTCTCGCCTCATCATCTCTACTTACTTTATGTAGAAAATGATAGATAAGGTTTATTTAGAGGGAGAGATGAGCTCATGCGGGGTGAAGGGTCGGGATGCTGTTCCTGGATAACAAGCCTCAGATGTCCCTGAGGAGAAGCTATGCTAATGGCTACAAGTACTGCTCTAGGTGCAGGATATACTATCTCACGGACAGTGTTAGATGCCCATACTGCGGGATCCTGTTGAGGAATTCGCCGAGGAAGAAGAAATCCCTGAAGAATGCGAAGGTCGTTAAGGTTGCAAATGATATTCTAAAGGAAGCTGAGAAGGTCGAGATAGAGGTAAAAACAAAGGCCTAAGACAGCATAAATCCAGCATCACAAAGACTATTCAACGATCGGGCACCTATATAGCCTATGTCAAGTCTTTAAAGTTTAAGCCCACATCATACTTTTACACATACTTCTCAATAGCCCCCCTTCTTCATCATTTAATCTGCAATGATTAAGAACAGGTTTTTGATAGATGCCGCTTATGCCGCTGCACGCTTATTCGACGATGTTCTATACTTGTCTGCCGCCGTTAAAGGCTATCGAGAGGATTATGAATCATGGTCTATTGGCTGAGCTCTCCTATGATAACCTTGCCATCCTTGGAGGAGCGTTTATGGAGGACATGTATATCGTCGAGCTTCTCAGGGTGTCGAGCGATCTTAGAGGCCACATTAGAGCCATCCACATGCCTTATGATGAGCTTGATCCCCAGAGAGCATTAAGTGAGCCCGGATATAGGAGGTTCTTTAAGTGGCTTAACTTGGCTCGAAGGCTTGAGATTGGGCTCGCGGTCATCCATACGCTGAGAATTGATAGAGGCCATGAGAATGCCTTGAGGCTGAATCTCGAGTTCTTGGAGGGGATCGTCGAGGAAGCTGAGGAGAGCGGGATCGTGGTGGCTGTGGAGAATAGATTGGAGAGGGCATGGTACGGCTCAAGTCCACGTGACCTGCTCGCGATAATAGAGGGTCTCGGCGGGAGGGTGAGGATATGCTTGGATCTGGGTCATGCACATATAAATGGTAATCTTGAGGAGTCCTTGCAGGCGCTGGGCAGGCACATGGCCGCCATGCACGTGCATGATAATGACGGGGTTAAGGATCTGCATAAGCCGCCCTACACCGGGACCATAAGATGGAGCCTGGTAGAGAACTGGATAACAAGGGTGAGGTTCGATGGAGTCCTCGTATTCGAGGTCTCATGTAAGGGCGATATACAGACATGTGATAGGCTTGTCGAGGAAGTGAAGTCCTCGCCCATAGCCAATATCCAGCCGCGATAAGGGGTCAGTGCTGGGAGCAACAGGCATCAATCAATCAGTGGAGGTCTCATCATCCCCAAAACCCGTATATAACCTGTCGGAGGAGGTTAAAGATCTTACCACTCAATCTTTCAGCTAAGTGCTTGATTTTCTGAGACTCCTTGTAAGAGCCAGTAATACGATTGCTAGAATTATGAGAGCCGTGGAATTTAACGCTAAAACCATCAACATCATCTGCTCCATGTATTGAGATCCATTTTGTGAGAATGTTTCTTGAGCAATGTTATCAGCCCTCTGTGGGGGGAGATTCACCATGCATGCGGAGAAGATCTTCATGTAGTTGCCTGACGTATCTACGGACTCTGGGCTCAGCTTCTTCGAGCTAATGACGAGATAGAATTCCTCACCAGAGATTATTGGGAAATCTTGCGTGAACACGTTGATATCATTTATGAAGAATCTGATGACCCCCCTATTATTTACCTCCGAGTAAATCGCCTTGAGGGTATAGGTCTTCTCAACCCCGATGGGTATATTCTCAAGCCTGAACTCCTTGAAGAACTCCGGTATCCTCGGCGACTGGATGTATCCATTGATCGTGGATGACTTCTGCCTTATGACGAAGCCGAACTCATCCCCAGTAAAGACCCTTGTATCATCCGTGACGAATATCGCGAACTCGTCTCTATCACTCTGCGACGGGTTCTCGATGTATAGGCTGATCCTGGCTGATAGGGCGAAGGTCTTTCCAGCCTCGATAGCCTTGAGGGACAGCGCGTCTTGGTAGACGTTTGAGGCTCTGCTACCCGTGAAGACATAATGGTCGCCATTGAATGATGGTAGGGGCCCGGCCGTGTTATACCACTTAAAGTTCCGATCATACGCTGTTGTCGTGTCGAGGCATAGGTCTCTAAGCTGATTATCCCCGTGGGCCATGGGCATAATGATGAGGAGTGATAGAGCAAGTAGTAGGATCAGCCTAGCTCGCGACAATCTCCACACGCTGCCTCTCAATGCTTATCGGCTCCCTTATATCATCATCCTTCCTTATGACCTCGAAGCCCTTTGGAGGTCTTATGAGGGCATACCATGGCGCGAGGGCCTCGAGCACCATCCCGCCGATTATCGCGGCTATTTTCCTGAATTTTCCCGCTAAGCTGCCATTCCTTTCCCGGCCGGCGATATAGATCTCATTTAAGCCGTATCCGGCTGAATAGTAGCGGTATAGCGAGTACCATGTGAAGCCTGCTATGAAGCCTGAGCCGGGAAATAGTCCCCCAGTTGGGTGTATAAGCGCTAGGATGAATGCCATGAGGGAAGGTAATCCCGAGAGCCAGCTAACCATGCCGTATAGGGCTGTAAGGCGAAACCTAGGCTTGATCCTCTTATCGCGTATTATCTGCATGGCTCCATAAGCCCATCGCCTCCTCTGCTTTAGGAGGCCCCTCGCTGATAGGGGCGGCTTCTCGTAGCCGAAGCCCTTCAAAATCGTTTTTCCGGGCTTATGCTTCTGCCACATCATTAAGCCGAACATCCAGTCCTCCGTCCTCACATCGCCGAAATCCCACCCTATACCCACCTCTATATCCGCCCTCACTAGCAAGTGTGAGCCATGATGGCCGAATGAGAGCTTTCCATTAGTCTTCGTAGTAAAGAGTATCCTGAAGTCGTCATAGCTTCGAGAAGGCTCTTGGGCCCTTGATGGAGTATATGTCAGCGAGTCCGAGTAGTTTATCACCCCGGCCGCGTAAATATCGTTTTCATCGGCGTTTGCTATGTAATCCATAATACCGAGGACCGTATCTTCACCTACCTTGGTCTCATCGTCCTGATGGTATATCCAAGTGTCCCGATTCGCCAACCCCTCCTCGACCAACACCTTATGAGCGTAAGTTAACGCCCTCGCCTTGTAGCGTGTCCCATTAGGCGTGCTGAAATCCCGTGGTACGATGATTATCCTCGAGCCCATCGAGGCTAGCTTCTCATATTCCTCCAAGTTCGCCTCATAATCCTCCTGCTCACAGACTATCCACTGGGAGATCCTGACAGCCTTGCCGTAGTTCAGCTCAAATATGTCCTTCCAGAAGATCACGGATTCGGCGCTTGTCTTGACTGTGCTGAAACTCCCGCTCTTAGTCGGGAGAATGAAGATCACATGCTTCCCCCTCAAGCGGTCAATATTCCTTGAAAAAGCCCTCTCATCCAGCAGAAAGTCCTCCTTCTTGAATGAGAGGTAGCCGATGTTCTGGAGCATGAGATGCGGCGTGCCTATCAGCCAGCTATACTTCATCACATGAATCGGCATGCTTAGCGGTGATGTGAGGATGGGCACTCCGGAGATCACGGAGCCAACTAGAAAGGAGAAGCCGAGCATGTCTATTAGATGAGCGTGCTTCACCCCAAAGATCTTCTCGATGGATCGATTATAATTTTGTACGGTGTATTGTAGGAATATCGGTGCGTTGTTATTATGGCTTCCGTTATCCAGCTGATACTCTTTAAAATTATTGACTCCGCCGCGGTTGTTTAGCAGGATCATGGTCGCGGCCATGGAGAAGAGCGATAAGTCCATGAGCATTATTATCGAGGCTAGGGGAGCACCTCTCACAAGCCCATAAAATCCCTCGAAGACGGAATTCACATAAAGCGACCAAGGCCTGAGATAGGGCAATCCATCCGTTATTAAAAGCGCTGGAACAAGAATTGAGGTCAGCAATATCGCGAAATTCCAGAAAAGCGCCCTAAAAACTAGCTTAAACAGGTTTCCACAACCCTTACGAACCACTTTTTTCAACGAATCATCTCCAACTCCTATAACCCAGTTATACTACCTGCTGGCACTATAAAAGGATTGAAAAAGCCTCCCAGCTCCTAGGGGGCATGGAGATCTTCATAAGACCCATTTACTGGAGCATTAATTGAGGGCCTCATGGTGGGCTGGAAGGAGGAGCTTAGGCGGATTATCGAGGGCTCGCTTGCTGGCGAGGGGGATCTGATGCTGATCGGTATAGGCAATCCGCTTAGAGGGGATGATGGAGTGGGAGTCGAGATCGTGAGAATTTTAATGCAATCCTTGAGAAATGAGAAGGTGAAGGTGCTTATTGTGGAGGATAGGGTTGATCTTATACCGAGAATGCTAAGGGACGTGAATCCTAGGATAATCCTGATCTTTGATGCAGCGGATTTCGGGGGCAGCCCCGGGGAGATTAGGATCATGAGCCCGGATGAAGCATCTGGGAAGACAACATCGACACATGATATGCCATTGAATCTTATGCTGAGGCTTGCGGAGAAAGACGCGCCAGCATACGTTCTGGGAATACAGGTGGAGACCTTGGAATTTGGAAGAGGCGTTAGCCCGGCGGTTAAGGCGGCGGCGGACGAGATTGCAAACTTCCTATTAAACCTCCTCGCTAGGTTATGATATTACCGCGTTATGAGCTCTACATGTGTGGAGACTAAACTTAAATTTGGGTTACCAAGTTATAGTGATGATCTTTATGGAGGATCTTGTGATCGCACTTATCGTTACATTTCTCGTGGTCCTCGGCCTCTATCTTCTTGGTGGTAGGCTTTCTGTTAAGGCTCCTAAGAGTAGGATGAAGCTTGAGCCTTATGCTTGTGGTGAGAGCCTTCCTCCCGCTAGGAGCCCGGTGAGGTTGCTGTTTTTCAACTTCGCTGCATTATTCATGGTTTTTGATGTTATCGCGCTCTTCCTCGCATTCACGATAAATGTCCCACCTGCGTATAAGCCGGGTATAATCAGCCTCCTCCTAATCTATGGGCTCGTGCTCGGGATAGCTATCCAGCTACTGGGAAGGAGGAGATGAGCTTAGATGGGTCTCGTCGAGAAGTTCGTGAGAAAATGTAGGGCAAGAAGCCCCTGGATACTTCTATTCGACACTGGGGCATGTAATGCATGTGATATCGAGATAGCTGCATGCCTGACCCCACGCTATGATGTTGAAAGGTTCGGTGTTCTTGCGCGTGGAAGCCCGAGGCACGCAGATATACTCATTGTGACAGGCCCCGTTACTAGGCAGGCGAGAGACAGGCTTATCAGGATATATGAGCAGATGCCTGAGCCCAAGTATGTTGTCGCCGCTGGGACGTGCGCGACGAGCGGCGGAGTATATTGGGGCTGCTATAACACTTACCCCAGCCTCGACTCCGTTATACCCGTCCATGCCTATGTCTCGGGCTGCCCCGTGAAGCCAGAAGCAATCCTGAAGGCGATCAGCATACTGGTCGAGAAGATTGAGAGGGGGGAGGTTTAGGGTTGAGCGAGGAGGATATTCTAAGGAAGATAACTGAGAGGTTTGGTGAGAGGGTTCTCGAGGCTAAGATCCTCGGGAGGAGAAGGATCTCGATCCTCGTTTCACCCGACGCTTACAAGGATGCCGTGAAGTATGTAGCGCATGATCTTGAGTTGGAATTCCTAAGCTGCTTGAGTGGAGTGGATCGGGGGGATAGCTTGGAGGTCGTGGCGCATCTGGGATTCTCCACTCAAGTCCTCATTAAAACCCGTATTCCGAAGGATAATCCCGTCATAGATTCGATAACCGATGTTCTCCCGGCCGCGAACCTGTATGAGCGGGAGGCGCATGATCTGCTCGGCATAGTTTTCAGGGGTCACCCTAATCTCAGGAGAGTCTTCCTGCCCGAGGATTGGCCCAAGGGCATCTATCCGTTGAGGAAGGACTATGCGCCGGAGCATCCAAAGCCGCTTAGAGGAGGCGAGAGTGGATGAGCTTCGAGATACCGATTGGCCCGCAACACCCGATACATGTCGAGCCTCTGATGCTGAGGCTCAGCGTTGAAGGCGAGCTAATAGTGGATGTTGATGTTGATGTCAGCTATATTCACAGGGGGATCGAGAAGGCCCTTGAGGTCCGGCCATACATTCAGGGGCTCTATCTCGTCGAGAGGATATGTGGGATATGTAATGCCGCCCACTCCCTCTGCTACTGCCTCAACGTGGAGCAGCTTCTCGGGAAAGAAGCTCCTCCGAGGGCCAAGTATCTCAGGATTGTCGTGGAGGAGCTTAGCAGGATTCACAGCCACCTCCTCTGGCTCGGCCACTACTTCCACACGCTAGGCTTCGAGACCCTCTTCATGTACTTCTGGAGGGATAGGGAGAGGGTCATGGACATGCTCGAGCTCATTACGGGCAATAGGGTCACCACGGCCTATAACACGATAGGGGGTGTGAGGAGGGATCTAACGCCGGAGGTAGAGCAGAAGCTCAGAAGAACACTCGACTACATCGAGGAGAGGATGCGCTATTATGAGAAGGTGATAGACTCGGAACCGACGATCCTCGCGAGGACTCAGGGTGTTGGGATTCTAAAGCCTAGTGATGCGGTGAGACTTGGTGTTGTCGGCCCCCATCTAAGAGCATCGGGAATAAAGCATGATGTTAGGCTGGATGACCCGTATAGCGGCCATGACGAGATCCCGTTCAACGTGATCACGTGGGATACATGCGACTGCTATGCTAGGGTGAAGGTTAGGGTTAAAGAGGTCCATGAATGCGTGAACATGATCCGCTATGCACTTGATCATATGCCGTCTGGCGATTATAGGCTGAAGATACCACCATTCTTCAAGGCCCCTCCGGGCGAGTCATTGTCAAGAGTTGAGGCGCCGAGGGGCGAGCTAGTCCACTACTCGATCTCGGATGGCAGTGATAGGCCGTATAGGTATAGGGTGAGGACACCGACGCTCGCGAACCTATTATCCGTTGTTGAGATGCTGAAGAGCAGGGATGGCTACGAGGTCTATATAGCTGATGTCCCGGCAATCCTAGGCGGCATAGACCCTTGCATATGTTGTAGCGCGAGGGTCGTGGTCGCGGATGAGGCGAGGAGGAGGCGGACAGTCATGACTCTCGATGACATCATAAGGATCTCGCGTGATAGGGGGGTTGAGAGAAGATGATCGAGAAGATCTTGGCTACGATATTCTTCCCGGGAGCGGTCTTCTTGCTCGCGGTCTCGCTCTTCTATGAGTGGGTTGATCGGAAGCTCTATGCTAGGTTTCAGAATAGGGTTGGGCCTCACTTGGCGGGCCCCTTCGGGCTCCTTCAGCCGGTTGCCGACTTCATCAAGCTCCTCTCTAAGGAGGATATTGTCCCGATGGCGGCTGATAGGCTTCTCTTCACACTGACGCCGATACTTGCTTCAGCCCTTACACTCTTTGCTTGCATGTTTCTCCCGATAGCCGGGCCAACAGGCATAATCTCATTCGAAGGCGATCTGATAGTCGTTATAGCCCTCCTCTCAATCTACACGATAACAGTTTATCTCGCCGGTGAGGGTTCGAACAATAGGTTCGCCTCGATAGGAGCCGAAAGAGCAGCTCTCCAGCTAATAGGATACGAGATTCCCCTGACACTCAGCCTCCTGAGCGCCGCCATCGCCGCCGGCTCGCTCAGCGTTGGCGGGATAGTTGAGGCGCAGGCTGAGAGAGGCCTCTGGCTCATCGTAGGCCCACAGAGCATAGGCTTCGCAATCTTCGTCATATCCTCTCAGGCCGAGATGAAGAGGATACCATTCGACATACCAGAGGCCGAGCAGGAGATAGTCGCGGGATGGGAGGTCGAGTATGGCGGGAGAAGGCTCGCATTATTCAGGCTCTCAAAGGATCTTGAGCTCATCCTGCTCTCAGGCCTCGGCGCGGCGATATTCCTCGGAGGCCCAATAGGGCCCGTTATCCCGGGACTCGAGCCAATGCTATACACGATCTATTTCATCCTAAAGTCCCTAATCGTCCTCGCGATCTTCACGCTTGTTAGGGCGCTCTTTGCGAGGCTCAGGATAGATCAGATGGAGTTCTTCTCGTGGAAATACCTGATGCCCTTGGCCGTGATACTCATAATCCTGACGGAGGTGATTTTGTGAGCATGAAGGTTCCAGGCCGCCTTCTAGCAGAAGCCCTAAAAAACCTCTTCAGGAAGAGGGCCACGATACTCTACCCATACAGGGAGCTTGACAAGATACATCTGCCGGAGGGATTCAGGGGCAGGATAGAGTTTGATAGAGCAAAGTGCATCGGGTGCCAGCTCTGCTTCAGGGTCTGCCCAGCAAAAGCCATAGAGATAATCGAGGATGAGAAGGGCAAGAGACCCATCTTCTACATTTACAGATGCATATACTGCGCTCAGTGCGTGGAAGTCTGCCCAACTAAGGCGATTAGCATGAGCAAGATCTTCGAGAATATCGCTCTAAGGAAGGAGGATATGGTGGTGAGATAATGGCCGCGATACACATCGCGATGATAATCATTACCATAGTGTTCACGGTGCTGGCCGCGGAGCTGAGGGATATGATGAAGGCCATACTCGCATTCATGTGCGCGAACATCGCGATGGCCGCGATATTCTATCTCCTCGGAGCACCTTATCTCAGCGTCTTCCAGCTGCTGATATACGCTGGTGCGGTCACGATACTCCTCCTAGCGACGATACATGCAGGGGAGGAGAGAGGTGACTAGGATGGAGGCCACGAGGATTGTTGCCGCTATACTTGCGGTAATCCTTGCGGCGGCGCTTCTAGCCTACTCCCCGAGGATAATTGAGGACATTAGGGCCCCGAGCCTCGAGCCCACGAGGATCGAGGATAATCCGCAGTTTCTCTGGGCTAATAGGTGGCTCGACCTACTAATCCAGGCATTCATACTCTTCGCGGTGATCGTGGCTATCTCATCCCAACTTAGGAGGGATTTGAGGTCAAGGTGGTGAGCGCTGTATGAACCTTTACGAGATATACTTCGCTGGATCCCTTCTCCTAATCGCCGCCGGCCTCTACATAATCGCGTCCAAGAGACATCTCGTCAAGATAGTGATAGGATTGGAGGTCGTAACTCTCGGAGTGAATCTCGCGATAGCCTCGATGGGGATAAGGATAATGGACGGCGTGATAGTGATGGATGCCCTAGCCCAGAGCATGATCGCGATCTCGATAGCCGTGGCGGCGGCGATCGCGGCGCTCGCGCTATCCATAGCCCTAAACATCTACAGGCATTATGGGACATTCGATATCAGGAAGCTTAGGAGGTTGAGGTGGTGAGCATGGATCCCCTCGCAGTTATCCTGATACTCGTCGGAGCCGCGATAGTCACCGTGATTCTAGACCCGGTCTTCAAGAGGATCAGGATGATCGAGCTCAGCGGCGTGATCACTTGCATCGCCTTACTCTCCACATTAATCCTACTAGTCCTTGATGCTGTGGTGGGAGCCCCGCCCCGAATGATCATATTCGGCCCAGACTCCCCGCTAACCGCCTCCCTTAAGCTTGATATGCTGAGCATTTATCTCTCGATCATCTTCTCCGGCCTCGGCCTAATGGCAGCAATATACTCAATGAAATACATGTTATTCGAGGTTGAGCATCTCCCCCTCGATGATCTATTCTGGGTTAAGGTGAGGGAGCTGGGCCTTGACAGGTATTATGCCCTCCTCCTAACCCTGATCGCGGGGATGATCGGCGTGACCATGGCGAACGACTTCTTCACACTCTACGTCTTCTGGGAGCTCATGGCGATCTCATCATACTCGCTCGTCGCATTTAGGAAGTGGTCTTGGGAGGCGGTTGAGGCGGGCTTCAAGTATCTCATAATGAGCACTCTCGGGTCGCTCGCCGCCCTCCTCGGGATAGCCGTCCTCTACGGGCTCACGGGATCGCTTAGATTCGATGCCGTGAGAGTTGCGGTCTTCGGAGGGGGTAATATGGCGGCCGCATTCTCCCTCGTGATGATATTAATTGGCTTCGGCGTGACGGCCGCGATCGTGCCATTCCACTCATGGCTACCGGATGCGCACCCAGCAGCCCCAACCCCGATAAGCGCGATCCTATCCGGCGTCGTGATCAAGACGGGAATCTACGCGATGCTCTGGTCCATGTTCAAGATATTCGGGCCAGTGGCCTATGGCTTCAGCCCAGCCCTAATCGGCCTAGGGATACTGACCATGAGCTTCGCCAACATAGCCGCGATCATGCAGACTGATATCAAGAGGTTTCTAGCATATTCCAGCATAGCCAATATCGGATACATAGTCACCGGCATGGGGCTCGCTGCCCACATACTCAGGACATATCCATCGGAGGTTGGGTTGGCTGCCCTCGCGCTGACCGGAGCGCTCCTCCACGTGCTCAACCACGCGCTCGGGAAGGGCCTCTCGTTCCTCTCAACCGGATGCTATATCCTGAGGATAAACTCTAGGGAGATTGAAAAGCTCGAGGGCATTGGGCCGAGAATGCCGGCCACCACAGCATCCCTCGGCATCGGGCTTCTGAATCTCGCCGGCGTGCCTCCTCTAAGCGGCTTCTGGAGCAAGCTCCTCATAGTATCGGCCGGCCTCGGAGTCCCCTCAGATGGCTTGATGCTCGCGGCGACCATAATCTTCATAGTGAACTGTATTATGGCCGCTGGCTATTATCTCTGGCTCTTCCAGAGGCTGGCATTCAGGAGGCCCATGCTCGATGGAGGTCATAAGGAGGTTATGGAGGCGCCTGCCCTCATGCTCACCCCCCTACTAGTCCTCGCAGCTGCCTGCATACTCGTCACAATAATGTTGAACCCAGTCCTCCAGCTTATACAATCTGCTCTAGAGGTGATTTTGAGATGAGTATCGAGCCTTGGGCATTCTATGCCTGGGCATGTTGGATAATACCGGTGATAGGCGCCCTATCGACACCTCTGCTCAATAGGATCAGCGAGAGGGTGAGGGATCTTGGCGCGGTCATCTTCTCGCTCCTAGCGATGCTGATGACCCTAGGCCTTTTACCGCTCCTATTCAGTGATGTTGAGTGGCCGTTGAGAAGCCAGGTCTCATGGGTGTTACTGCCGGGAGCCCCGATCCTCTCGGAGATAAGGGCTGGAATGCTCCTCGACCCGCTCAGCATAATAATGGCTAATGTGGTCTCGGTGGTCAGCTTCCTGATAATGGTCTACTCCGCAGGCTATATGCGCGGCGACCCAGGCCTCACGAGATACTGGTTCTTCATGAACTTCTTCATCGCGAATATGCTCCTCCTAGTGCTCGCCGACAACCTAGTCCTCATGCTCATCGGCTGGGAAGGTGTCGGCCTCTGTAGCTACGCCCTCATAGGCTACTGGTATCGCGATTCCAAGGAGGGCTGGCTCCACTACTGGGTTGGAGAGCCGCCTGAGGCCTATCCACCATCACACTGCGGCATGAAAGCCTTCATCGTGACGAGGTTCGGGGACCTATTCATGATCGCCGGAGTCCTGATGCTGGCGGCCACGGTTAAGACGATCAGTTTCCCCGAGCTCCTGCACGCCGACGCAACTGCGCCCATGGAGATGAGATGGCTCCTTCCAGTCTCCCTGGTAATGATCCTTGGTGGGGCTGTTGGCAAGTCGGCTCAGCTGCCGCTGATGGAGTGGCTCCCGGATGCCATGGCGGGCCCATCATCTGTTAGCGCGCTGATACACGCGGCCACGATGGTCAAGGCTGGGGTATACCTGGTCGCGAGGCTCTTCCCGATAGCGCTCAACTGGAGCGCGAGCATGCCGGCGGCCACGAGCTTCTTCTACGCCGTCATGTGGATCGGGGCCCTCACAGCATTCATAGCCGCGAGCCAGGCCGTTGCCTCAACCGAGCTCAAGAAGGTTCTAGCATACTCGACGGTCAGCCAGATAGGCTATATGATGATGGCCCTCGGGGCGGCTGGGCTCTCAGCTGAGATACTCACGGGCTATGTAGCCTCCATCTTCCACCTGATGAATCATGCGGTCTTCAAGGCAGCCCTCTTCCTCGCCGCCGGCTCGATAATCCACGCAGCCGGATCAAGGTTTCTCAGGGACATGGGAGGCCTCCGGAAGTATATGCCTGTAACATTCTATAGCACGCTCCTCGCAACCTTCGCCTTAATCGGCCTACCGCCCTTCGGTGGATTCTGGAGCAAAGATCTAGTGCTCTCCGCGACATTATCCTCCGGCCAGTATGCGGTCTTCATCCTCGGCCTAGTCACAGCGATCCTAACAGCCTTCTATAGTATCAGGATGATAGGCCTAGCCTTCTGTGGTGGTGAGGAGTCCAGGAAAGCTCATGAGGCGCCGAGGATCATGTGGATCCCCTACCTCATCCTAGCAGCCCTCAGCCTCATCATAGGGCTTGTTGCGCCGTTGCTTGAAAGCGGCCTCGAAACGGCCTTATCTCGCATACTGCCAGTCCACGCGCACCCAGCTCATGGGGCGTCAAGCATGGAGCTCCTCGTCCCGCTGGCATCGGTAATTGCTATTGCTGTTGGAGCTGTTCCAGCCTACGCTCTCTACGTAAGGAGGATAAGGAATCCGGAGGAAATCATCGAGAAGCATGGATATATGAAGGCGCTCAGAATGCTCCTTATAAGAAGATACTACATTAACGCCTTCTACTATAGGGCCATAGCATATCCCTCGATAAGGCTCAGCCATGCCATTCATAAGGCATTCGAATTACGGATCATCGAGGGGATCAATAAAGCGATATCGATCGGCGCGAGAAGGTTCTCGGATATTGTTAGGAGGGTGCATACAGGCCTGCTGAATCATTATGTCATCGGACTAATCCTAGGAGCCCTCATACTCATAATCCTGATCCTTGCGGGAGGTGCATAGGGATGATTGACTCGGGTCATCTGCTCCTCCAGTCTGTGGTCGCACCCCTTATTGCGTCGCCGATAGTCATGGTCTTGGGTAGGCGGCTTGGGAGAAGGGTTGGATGGATCGCGCTAATACCGCTTGCCTACTCCCTCTCATGCCTCCTCGCCGCCGGATATCTTGTCCACGTGTTCAGCTCCCCGCTCCAGGCAACCTATCCATGGGCACAGCTCCTCGGAGACATCATATTGTTCTTTGATGGGTTAAGCGGGGCCGTGGCCTTAACAATCGCCGCGGTCGGTATCCTTGCATGCATCTACTCGATCACCTACATGGATCTCCGGGATGGATGGGGTGGATACTTCTCCCTCTATCTCCTCTTCAACACAGGGATGCTCGGGACCGTGCTCTCCGTGAATCTCGCGATCTTCTTCCTCTTCCTCGAGCTCATGCTTGTATCATCATGGCTCTTGATAGCGGTTTGGGGCGAGGAGGATAGATGGCGCGCCGCCCTCAAGTATTTCCTCTACACAGAGGTTGGGGCTCTAGCGATCCTAGCCGGCATAGGGTTAACATACTCAAACACAGGGACGCTAAATATCCTCGAGCTCCCCTCTAGGGCCGCGGGCCTGAGCCAAGCCATCCTCTCCCTGATAGCCTCGCTCATGATCTTGGGGCTCCTCGTGAAGATGGCGATCTTCCCGCTCCATTCATGGCTCCCGGATGCCTATGTCCAATCCCCGGCTCCTGTAACCGCGATATTCTCTGCCGGGACCGGGATAGGTGGATACGCCGCCTTAAGAGTGATCTACACCGCCTTCCCGCAGATAATGGGGCAGAGGGATTTCATGCTTGCGCTACTCATCCTAGCCCTAGTAACCATGATCTATGGCGGATATCTAGCCCTCGCGCAGAATAGGCTGAAGAGGCTCCTAGCATACTCGAGCATAAGCCAGATGGGCTACATGCTTCTCGGGATCGCGTCGGCATCTGCGATCGGGGTGGCTGGAGCCATGCTAATATACGTGGCCCATAGCCTCTCAAAGGCCGCTCTCTTCATGATCTCCGGGATGCTCTCGAGAGCCATAGGCACGGATAACTTGGATGAGCTCGGCGGCCTAGCCGGAAGAATGCGGGCCACTAGCATAGCGCTCATGATAGGGTTCCTGAGCCTGATGGGCTACCCACCCCTCCTAGGATTCTGGGGCGAGCTCTTCATCTTCGCCGGCTCAATATACACGGCGCTCCACTCATCCATAGATATGCCGAGGCTCGCGCTAACAATAATCGCGATAATCTTCTCGCTGATCACGGCCGGGTATGGGCTCTGGGCTGTGAGGAGGAGCCTATTCGGCGAGGAGTCCGAGGCCGTGAGGAGGGCTGGAGCCGAGCCAAGGCTCATGCTATGTCCGATAATCGCTTCAGCAATACTCCTGGTGATCCTTGGAGTGTATCCGACGATGCTGACAAGCTTCCTAGAGGCTTTGGCCGCCCTCTTCCCCAGCTAGGCTAATAGCCTCCTCAATTGCCTGCAACATCTCGAGAGCACTCCTCTCATCCAAGACCCTTATCGCGTATCCCGCGTGGACTAGGACGTAGTCGCCCACCTTCGCATCCACCATCGCTAGAATAACCTCCCTCCTAACACCGTTACCGAAGTCGACGACTCCGATATCCCCCCTTATCTCAACGACCTTGCCGGGTATAGCGTAGCACATCCACACCATTGGTGATCCAGCGCCTATTAAGGAACACTAGCGAATGGGCATTATCATGTAGGTCAGCTGCTTTATCTTGCCAGCCTCCCTCAGCCTCCTCACAAGCTCCTTAACCTCAAGAGCCCTCCCCCGGACAGCTATCACCAGCAGGCAATCCTCCCTCGAGAGATGTATGTGAAGTGCTGATGGTATGATGTTCAGGAAGTCGTGCTGCGCGTCGGTCAGCCTCTCCTCGATGCCATGCTCCTCATGCGAGTAATGGATTAGGATGGCGCCGGCAACCTCCTCATCCGCGATCCTCCAAGAATTCATGGTTATGAAATCCCTTACAGCTTCTTGGATCGCCTGAGACCTAGACCCTATACCGAGATCCCTAATTATCCTGTCGAATGTTTTGAGGAGCTCCTCGGGAAAGGAGACGCCAGTCCTGACAATCCTCCCCATGATGCTGGGAATACCTCGCCCGACTCTTATAACGATATTCCCATGTTACAGCTCCTCGGCAAGTTCCTCCTCGAAGAGGTCGACTAGCCTCATCCTCATTATCCTCCTCGCATCCTCCATAGAGTTCGGCGACCTCTCAAGCTCTGCTAGGATATTCTCCCTAACCCTGAGAACGAGCTTCCTAGACCCCAATGTAAAAACAGCTCCGAGCTCGCCGCCCTCCAAGATCTCTATATTGAGTTTTCCAAGCGTGCAGCCAGTAGCATATTGGACTCCATCCGCGAAGCACGTGTACGGCGTCGAGGCCCTTGGAACCAGGATCCTCGCCCTCATCTCGAATGGATCATATCCGAGAGCCTCAATGGCTCTAAGCCCAGCCTTGAGCCCCAGAGCTAGGAATGGCCCTATGTGGCAGTGAAGCATTGAGGCCTCATCCAATATCTTGTCTAATATGCTTACGTGCCCCATGATTGCCGCCTCCCCGAGGCCAGGCTCGCCCCCAGCTTTGAGTAGGCTGAGGCCGAGGCTAGCAGGATCAACGCGGCTATTGTTATACATGATCCCGCCGGGAGATCATAAAGGAAGCTCATGGCGAGGCCCATTGAGGCTGAGGCTGACCCGATAATCCATGAGGAGGCGATTATCCCCTTCATGCTAGCCTGTAGCTGGAGCGAGGCCGCTGCGGGGACATAGAGTAGCGAGAAGACGAGGAAACCTCCCGTGATCCTGAGGGCTAGAGTTATCGTGGCCCCGGCGATAACCAGTATCACGTATTTGTATGCCTTGACATTAACACCCTCAGCCTCGGCGAGCTTGATATCGAAGAGTATCGAGCTTATCTTCCCCCAGAAGATCGCCAGAAATGCGATGATAATAATGGATGCTGTGAGGAGGTATGCTATGTATGTGGGCCTGATGGCGAGGATGCTTCCCCAGAGAAGCTGTCCAATGCTCTCGGTCATCAGAGCCGGGCCGGGCGCCGAGATTATGAAGATGAAGGTGAGGGCGTTGTAGAGGGAGAAGAGCGTCATCGAGATTAGGTCGAGGGATACTCCGAGGTAGTCGGCCAACGGCCCCAGCATTATAGCGGTCATGATTGCGAAGAGCATCGCGAGGGAAGTCATATCCGCGCCGAGGACGAGGGCTAGCGCCGATCCAGCAAGCGCCGCGTGAGCCATCGAGAACGCC
Source organism: Candidatus Wolframiiraptor gerlachensis (assembly GCA_021323375.2). GTDB lineage: Archaea > Thermoproteota > Nitrososphaeria_A > Caldarchaeales > Wolframiiraptoraceae > Wolframiiraptor > Wolframiiraptor gerlachensis. The sequence continues at coordinate 83,364 of JAJPCT020000022.1, forward strand.
ATCGTCATGAGCTTGAGCCTACCGCATAATGCCCCAACCGCTCCACATAGCCCTCCAGCAAATACCCCGCCGATTATGGAGTTAATGAATAGCATGGACATCCCGCGCGATCACCCGCTCAATACGCCCATCCGCCATCCGGATAATCATATCCGCATCAATATGCGAGTGATCGAGCTCATGGCTGACAAGCAGTATCGTGCATCCATCCTCCAAGAGGCTTGGAAAGATCTCTGAGACTATATGTGAGCGCGTCTCCTGGTCTATAGCGCTGAATGGCTCATCCAGTAGGAGCAGCTTTGGCTCCCGAGCGATCGCCCTCGCGAGCAACACCTTCTGCTGCTGCCCGCCACTAAGCTTCCCAAATGGCTTATCAGCATACTCCAGCATGCCGAGCATCTCGAGCGCGCGGTCAACCCTCTTCCAATCTCCCTCGGAGAGCCTGCCGGCAGGATTATTCGAGGCAAGTCCCATTGCAACGACCTCCCTAGCCGTGAATGGCTCCGCCGGGGGCTTCATGAAGTCCTGTGGGAGGTATGAGGATAATGCTCTAGCCCTCGACGCCATCCTCGGGATCTCATATCCAAGGGTTACGACCCTGCCATTACGCGGCCTCAATAATCCTAGGATCGTCTCGAGGAGCGTTGTCTTTCCGGCCCCATTCGGCCCAACTATGAGCGCGAGAACCCCAGCCGGGATCCTTAGCGTGATATCCCTTATCGCAGGCCTCCTCTCGCCATAATAATATGTCGAGACTGCTTCAAACTCAACAGCATAGCATTCTAGATTTTTCTCCATCTTCTCACCGCGAGATATGCTAGGATCATCGACTCGACCGCGGCTAGTGCCGCGAGGATGTAGCTTAGCGCGCGGTAGAGCTCGGCCTCGCCAACAGCCCTAGATAGCTCCCTCTTCACAGTGAGCATGTCCAAGGATCCCAGCATGCTTCCAGCATTCCTCTTGATCAGGTCTATTAGGGTTTTCGTCTCCGGGCTGCTTCCCGGGAAGTTTGATAGGACGACGTGGATAGCGCCGATCTCCCTCGCGACTGTCTCACCGAGCTCGACCCCGCTCTGGAGATTACTAACGACAAGCGCCACATCATTCTCAACGCCAGCCTTCACGAGCCTCTCGATGTCGGCTGATGATACCTTCTCCGGGGGGCCGAATGTATCGACAACCTCGAAGCCTAGCCACTCGACGAAAGCCCTCTGCCACTCCATCACGACCACCTTTATCGAGGATGTCCGCCTGCTCCTCGCCTCATCTATTATCTGCCGCGCGGCATCATCTAGCTCTCTGAGCCTCTGCTCAAGCCTAGCGGACACGTCAATGCCCAACTTGGATTTTAGAGCCTCTGCAACCTCCTCATAATATCTTCTCGCTCCCTCAGGCGTGGACCATCCACCCGAGATCTTCACGAGCTCAGCCTTCGACCCCGAGGATTCATAGAGCTGGTTAAGCCAGCCCTCCATCCCATGATAGAAGATGAGGCTGGCCCTCGAGATCGCGTAAACATCGCTAGGCTTCACATCATAGTGTGCTGGGCAGATTGTTGGATTAACAAGGACAACGACCTCAACCTGGTCTCCTGCGAGATCTTCAACGATGCTGCCGAGGACACTGGTTGTCGCGACGATTAGAGGCTTCTCGCCCACAACAGGTTGAGTTGCTAGGAGCAAACCTGCGAGGACTAGGAGTATTAGCGATATGCTTAGAAGGGGGGTTCTATCTGGTAACACCATGACTAAGTTATGGTAACACTCCGTATTTAACCATAAAGCCGGAAATGTTCAGGATATTTCATATAGATATATCTTGTGTGGCCTGCCTGTAAAGAATGATCTTGTGGTTATTATCTCGGAGGGCTCTAGCCCTGGGATCGGAAAGTCGTGGCAGACTATTCTTGAGCCCCTCTTAAGCGAGAGGAGCCTCGGCTTAAGCGTTTTGAGGGTCTCAGGGAGGAGATAGAGCGTGATAACATCCGCCCCTGACAAGTTGAATTCATAGAGGTTTCCACGGATTATTCTCGCCCTATCGCTGAGGAGTCTTCCATGTATGATGTTCATGGATCTCTCATAGAGCTCTTTATCCAGCTCGACCCCAATAGCCCTGCAGCGATAATCCTCAGCCGCGGCCACTATTATCCTGCCATCACCCGACCCGAGATCGATAAGAAGCTCATCAGGCCTAGGATCGGCTAACGACAGCATCTTCCTAACAATATCGATGGGTGAGGGGACGAAGGGTATTCTTCCCCCACCCTTCCTCATGCCGCTTATCTCAATCCAGCACCCCGCCTATAAACCTTGAGCAGTGCAGGATCCCCCAAGGCCTATCCATATGGCGAGAGCAACGCCGCGCCGGCAGTTATTAATATTATTCCCAGTATTGTCTCGAGGTTTGGCTTCTCCCTCAGCTTTACCGCGGCGATGATTCCGGCGAATACCGGCGTCGTCGCGGATAATGGGCCAACCACGTTAGCCCTCGCCAGATCCAGTCCTATCAAGTAGATCATGTCCCCGAAGCCGACCGCCAGCGTTCCCCCTATCGCCGCGAGAACCACCTCACCCCTTCTCATGCCAAGGATCGACTCCTTAGTATTCTTGGATAGTGCAGCGTATAGGCCAAGAAATGGGAGGATGACCAGCATCCTGAAGAATGCTAGGAAGACCGGGTCAAGATATAGCATGACATGCTTAAACCATGCAACGCCAATCGCCCAGAATAGGGATGTTAGAAGGGAGGCGGTGAAGCCTATCCTGCTGCCCCCGCCTGAGCTCCCGGATTCCATGGATCGCGAGATGAGCCAGATGGCGGCGACAATCATGACCGTACCGAGAATAATCCCGTAGCTGAATGGCTCGCCGAGAAACCAGATTGTTATGGGTAGGAGGAAGAGGGGGTAGGAGTATGCTATCGGGACTGCTCGCAAGACGCCTATACTTCTCAGCCCGAGGAAGTAGAGCGTGTCACCAATGAGCCATGAGATGAGTGATGCCCCGACAGCCTGGCCCGCGATGGCGATGTCCAGCTTGGAGAAGGAGTCTAGGCTGCCGGAGAGGAGCGTCATCAGGAATAGGAAGGCTGTGGCCGGGATGCTGCGGACGAGGTTCAGCCCGACAGGATCAACACTCCTCATGCTCTTCTTGTAGAAGCCAGCTCCAGCAGCCCAGCAGAAGGCCGCTAAAAGCGCCAGCGCCTCCCCAAGCATCTTAAAGATCCCGGATGAAGCCATAATATTAACTGGCCAGCAACATGACCTCATCCTCCTCCAACATCTCTCTGCAAATTCGCTTAAATCACGCGCTCATCACATATCTTTCGGGAGGCGGCGTTAGTGTATGGAGATTTATGTTGGGACCTCGGGCTGGATGTATGACTGGAATCTTGGTGGGAGCCTGGACTGGTATCTCGCGAACTCCGGGCTTAACGCCGTCGAGCTTAATGCATCCTTCTATAGATTCCCATTCCCCTCTCAAGTCTCGAGCTGGGCAAGGAAGAATGGGATCAGGTGGGCTGTTAAGGTTCACAGAGCTATAACACACATAAAAAGGCTCTCGGAAAATGCTCTCGAGACCTGGAGGAGGTTTCATGAGCTCTTCAAGCCGCTGAATGATCGCGTGGACTTCTATCTCTTCCAGATGCCGCCGAACTTCTCCGCCTCTGATGAGAATCTCATGAGGGTGCGGAGATTCTTCGCGGAGTCAGGGCTTGGTAGGAGGTTCGCGATAGAGTTTAGGCATGAGAGCTGGCTCAGTCGCGCGATCGCCGAGACTATAACGAGCATGGGGGCCACATATGTATCCATAGACTCTCCGATGGGCACGTTCATACACTCGAGCGATGGCGTGATATATCTGAGGATGCATGGAAGGTCGGACTGGTACTCCCATGATTACTCGATGGAGGAGCTCTCAGAGCTGGTGGAGACGATATTCTCGCTCGAGCCTAGGAGGGTCTACGTATTCTTCAATAATGATCATTGGATGCTCGAGAATGCGAGGAGGATGCTGGGGCTGCTGAGGCGGGGACTCGGCTAAACAGATAATAGCCTCTTAGGAGTATGATAAGTTATGGTCAAAGTAGTTAAGAGGGATGGAGGTGAAGAGGATTTCGTTCCTGAGAAGATCGTTGTGAGCTGCCTTAAGTCCGGCGCCACCCCGGAGGCCGCGAGGAAGATCGCGAAGATAATTGAGGGCAGGATTCTGGAGAGAGGGCTGGATAAGGTGAACGCCCTCGACCTGACAAAATGGATACTCGAACTCCTCAGGAAGGAGAATGAGGAGTGGTATAGGAACTGGATAATATTCGATAAGGCCGTTAAGAGGCGAGATACGGAGAAGGAGTTAAAGAAGTAAGGCGCTTCCGGAGGAAATGGGCAGCCATCACACATCTAGTTACATTTATATCCCAGGCTCCATAATAGCATTATCATGGGAAGAAAAGCCCGCGAGATAGTTGAGAGGGCTGGAGTGAATGTCAATCAGCTTATCGAGATGCTGAAGAAGGCCTATGCGGATGAGTGGATCGCCTTCTACTACTACAGCCTCCTAGCGAAGCTCGCCAAGGGCATCGGGTCGACGGAGATCGCCGAGCAGATCAAGAAGATTGCTAATGATGAGCTTGAGCACCAGTCCGAGCTCGCCGACAGGATAATCCAGCTGGGCGGAGAGCCTCCGAGGAAGTTCGAGGACTTGGTGAAGATCGCGAACTGCCCATATGTCAAGGTTCCAGAGAACACCGGCGACCTGAAGGCCGTAGTTAAGGCGATAATCGAGGCAGAGGGGTGCGCTATCGAGGCCTATGACAAGATCCTAAAGTGGCTGAAAGAGGTTGGGCCCGACCCGATAACATTCCATGTCATCAGGCACATACTCCAAGAAGAGGTCGAGCACGAGGACTTATTCGAGACGATCCTAGGAGAGTAGGCCTCCTCTCCCCCCATTTTTCCATTCTCTTCTCTTAGCCTCTCAGTATTTTGAGGCGGGAGAGCTCATCGGCCAGTATCGGCAGGAATGCCCCGACATCAGATATTACGCCGACGGACTGGGCTGTCCCCCTATCAACAAGCTTGAGCACGACTGAGGGGTTTATGTCAACACATACCACCCTAGCTGTTGATGGGAGCATGTTACCGACCGCGATCGAGTGGAGCATAGAGGCCAACATGAGGACCATGTTCGCATCTTTGAGATATCTTCGATATGCTTTTTGAGCCTCGACAACATCGGTTATCACATCCGGTATCGGGCCATCATCCCGAATCGAGCCCGCGAGCACGTATGGGACGCCGTGGACGATGCACTCGTAGAATATCCCCTTCTTCAAGATACCCTTCTCGACAGCGCCCCTCAATCCGCCGCATTTCATGATCTCGTTTATCGCGGCCAAGTGGTTCCTGTTCCCGCCCGGCATCCTCACGCCCTCATCAACCTTGAACCCCAATGATGTTCCGAAGAGCGCATACTCCACGTCATGGACTGCGAGCGCGTTCCCCGAGAGGAGCGCGTCAACGAACCCCATTCTGATTATTCTCGCTAGATGCTCCGCGGCTCCGGTGTGGACTACCGCCGGACCGGCCACCACGACGATCTTCCCGCCCGCCTCCTTGGTCCTAACCATCTCAAGCGCTATCTTCCTGACGATCGTCGGGGTCGGCTTCTCCGATGACGCCCTGCTGCTCATGAACTCGAAGATCCCCACGCCGGTTCTCGGATACTCTGGAGGCTTGACCCGGACGCCCTCCTCACCAACCACAATCAACTCCCCCTTCTTAACCTCCCTTATCGGCTTGCAGTAAGCCCTCTCCGCCAGAGGGTCAACAACTATCACTTTATCCATCTCGATATCCTCAACCTCAATCCATCTGCCTCTATATCGTATCCAAGTCGGATGATTTGTTGTCGCATAGAATCCGTCGGGGAGGATCATGTCATCAGGCGCCGGCTCGAGCCTAACATCTGAGACCACTTCCGTGACGGCGCCTAGGGACCTCAGCTCCCTTAGGATCAGCTCGAGATGCGCCGCGCTCCTACCGATCACCAGCATCTTTGCATAGCTTGGCTCATCCTTCCTCTTCCCAATCCTGAAGTCGAGGACCTCGAACTCACCGCCAAGATCCATGATCCTGTCAAAGATCTTTGGGAGGATGTGCGAGTCTATTAGATGGCCCTCAAGCTCGATTATCTCCGAATACTTCTCCTCTGAGTCCTGGAAAATGATCGCCTCTCACCGCATCAACCCCCTCGGCAGGGGAGAAACAGTTTTCTCACTATATTTTAATTCTTCTTTTCCTACTTTTCCTAACATCTCGTTTCCCTGATCCGCCCATCCTCGAGCACTATTATCCTGTCTGGTTCAAGCCCTTCCGGTAGCTCCCCCCTGCTATGAGATGCTATTACTATTCCAACACCATTTCTCATCCTTGCTTGAAGTGCTTGGGCCACGAGCCCGGATTTCCGGCTATCTAGATGGGCGAAGGGCTCATCAAGGAGTATTAGCTCCGGCTCGGCTACTAAGGCGCGGGCAATCGCGACGAGTTGGGACTGCCCCGCCGAGAGCTCCTTGGCACTCTTATCCGCGAGATCCATGAGTTCGAGCTCCCTCATAACCATCTTGGCTTTCATGGCCGCATCTTCCCGGCCGAGCCCCCGAATTCTGAGAGGATACATGATGTTCTCGAGGACGTTCCCGCGCATGAGGACGGGCTTCTCATGGATGTATGTGATTCTCCTCCTGACCATGATCTTCTCCGCCTCCTCCAGCATCCAGAAGTCGCGGCCATCAACAGCGACCTCGCCGCGCGTCGGCCTATAGATTAGGGCCGCTATCTTGAGGAGTGTGGTCTTGCCGCTGCCATTATGCCCCGCGACAAGTATGATCTCGTCCGAGCCGAGCTCGATAGAGACATCTTTCAGCGCCCACGAGGATGCGTCGAGGTAGCGGTGCCAAACACCTCTCAGCTTGATGGTTATCATAGAGCCCTGACCCCCATCAAGATCTTCATAGATACTGCTGTCGCGATTGTTAGGGCTAGGAGTATTATTCCGAGGATTATCGCGGCCTCGAATTCTCCGCGGGTCACGCCGAGGGCTATCGCTGTGGTTAGGACCATCGTGGATCCCCTGATGTTTCCGCCAACCATCATCGCTATGCCGAGCTCGCCGACCGCCCTAGAGAACCCCATTACTGCTGAGGCGGCGACGCCGGGGGCGGATTCGCGGAGTATCAGCATCATGGCCTGAGACTTACTGGCCCCCATGCTTAGGGCTAGCTCTAGGTAGGGCGCCGCGACCACCCTTAAAGCCCTATAGCATGTCGAGATTATGAGAGGCGTTATTAGGATGGATTGGCCGATGATTATGGCGTGGGGTGTGTAGAGGAGCTTGAGAAAGCCGAGTGGGCCGGAGCTGCTGAGAAGCATGTAGAGGAGTAGGCCGAGCAGGACTGTTGGCACGCCGACGAGCGACTCAACCACTGCCTCGAGAACCCCAACCCTCCGCCTGAATGAGAGTAGGTATGCTGCTGGAATGCTCCAGGAGGCGGATAAGAGCGTCGCGAGCCCGGAGACATAGAGTGATCTAATTGTCACGTCGAGAATCTCGGAAAATGCTAGGCTCATGGGTGATTCACCCCCATGCCTGATGCGAGCCGGCTCCATAGGTCCTCAAGCTCCAGGAGCCTTCCCTCGGCCGGGTGGAATAGCGGCTGCTCATACTCGCCCTCGCCGAAGCTCCCTATCATTCTCTGATCCTCCATGAGGAACTTAAGGAAGAGGGCCGCGTATTTCCTCTCATCGCCGGAGCAGCCTCTAACCAAGTAGGCCGAGTAGATGTTGATCGCGTCAGGGTCTTTCGGGTTCGCGTAGAGTATTGAGAGCCTTGGGACTCTTCCCTCCCTTGCCAGCCTCAAATATGTCCCGGCATCGGTTAGCGAGTAAGCTGATAGCTCGTTCGCGATGATGAGTGTCTGCTCCATGCCTACAGCCGCCTCCCTATACCAGCCCCTGCTGGCAGGATTCAAGCCAGCCCTCCCCCATATCTCCAGCTCCCTGAGATGTGTTCCCGATAAATCTCCCCTGCTGATGAAAAATGCCTCACCTAGCTCGCCGGCGGAGTAGATCCTCCTAAAAGCCTCGATGATGCTACTCGACCCATTGATTTTTGCCGGATCAGGATTGGGCCCGACAATTACAAAGTAGTTGTATGCAATGATCTCGCCATCCTCGAGAACCCCTCTCTCGATGTACTGCTTCTCGAGGCTCGGTGCATGGGCTAGGATCATGCAGGCGTCGCCGCGCTCGGCATATCTGAGAGCAGCCCCAGTCCCAGCAGCTATGAACTCGAGCCTAACATTTGGATGCTCTTCCTCGAACTTCTCCGCGAGATAGTCGAGGAGGCCGGTCGCGTAGAGTGATGTCGTGGTAGCTATCCTAACTCTCACCTCGCTGGGGAGGAGTATTTGGGCCGACCTGGCCGCGATCACCGCCATGAGAACCACCATTATGGTTATGACTCTCCAAGATGACATACTGCACTGTGGCCCCCTTGTTACGAGAAAGCCATTCAATATTAGCTTCTCTTTCTCTCCTCTTCTTCTCGTTATCTTGCCTCTATTATCTCTCGAAATAAGAATTGAGAGGATCGGCCGGCGAGTAGTAAAAAGTCATAAAGGCCAGTAAGGTTCGAGCGATAGTCCACCGTGGAGGACTTTGCGAATCTATGGATGGTACTAGCCATGTTCCTGCCGGCCTTTATGGCTACGAGGACGCGTCGGCCACCCTACCCAAATATGTTTGTTCTTTCTAAAGAGTCTAGCTGGCTTGATGAGGTCTTATCCTCGATGCCCGGATATAGGAGGATGGGCTGAAGATACATTATATAGGAAAAGGGAGGGATGAGGCCTAGTAGAGCCTCGGCTTCGGCGTCTTCAGGAATTTTCGGATCCCCGCTAACACCGCACTCTTCCCCCCAATGATTGCTACTAGGTCATACTCAACTTTTGCGACTATCCTGCCGGAGATATTCATGGTCGGCGCGAGTTGGAGCTCTATCTCGCCGAACCTTATATCTGGGAAAGCCTCAGGCCCCGAGTTATACGACTGTATCGCGGCTCTTGGTAGATTTGGATCACGCTTTGGCACATCCAAACAATCCTCCTGACTCAATGGGATATCATGGCTTCTCAGTATGAGAACTGACCACATTCTCTTCCCAATTCTCGAGACATAGGCTATTGTCCCGAGCTCCGGATCTCTTAGATCCTCGGGCTTGACTCCGAGCTTCGAGACATACTGGCCATCTATCTTGAATGAGATATGGTCGCTTGAGACTCTCAGCCTATCACGCGGGATCTCGATGAAGTAGTGTATGGGTTCAGCCCCCCTTCTCACGGGCACTAGGGCCGTTCCCGCGCCCATCTCGCTTACTGGAACTTGTGCTAGAGCCCATGGATTCACCCTAGCAGGATACTCTCCAACAAGCGCGTCAATTATCCTAAGCCTCATGAAGCCCTTCCTCGACTCGAGGAGCCTAATCTCCCTGCGGATCTGTGCCTCGAGCCGCGCCCCTAGAAGATTGTCATCGGCATGGATCCGGCCCTCAAAGATAGCCCTCCCCGAATCCGCCTCAATAATCCTATATTCTCCAGGATCTATACCCTCTGGGCAGAACCACTCCTCAAACGACTCGGGCTTCCTGTAGAAGAAGTTCCTTTCGGGGGAGATCCAGAGCCTAAGCCCACCAACATTCCAATCATTCTTCGAGAATGCATCTTCGAGCATGGGATTAACCCAGAGAAGATTCGGCGACGCGTTCAGGAAGACTCCAAGCACCCTAGCGCCCCTCTCGCATAATACAACCCTGCAATTCTCATCATATAGAACAGCGCTCTTGGAGTATCTATTGATTACCTCGGTAAGCTCCTCCAAGCTGCCTAACCAGCTCATACAATATGGTTGAGGATCCTTCCCCGGGATAAGTTTTTCCAAATCATTACATGGAGGAGTTCGCCCTCTTCAGATCTGGTCTTGGGGGATCTTATCCGGTGCATGAGCCACCCCGTATCTCAATCCATACCTCTTCAACCTCTCGACCACGTGTGGGTAGAGTATGAGCTCTTCGATCTCGGCCTCCTCCGCGAGCCTCTCATCTATCTCGGCGAGCCTCTCCAGCAACATCTTAAAGCTCCCCTCGCTCGAGAATGATGTCATTATCGCCGGGTGGCAATTCACACCAGCCTTAAGCAGGTTTCTCAGGGCATTTAACTGGAGCTTGAATCCATTTGGATCAGCGCCGGTGAGCATGTGGAACTCGCTCTCATTACATCCCTTCAATGATACCCTGACATGGAGGAAGTCGTGGCCGGAGAGTTGGGCCGCATAGCCCTCATCATGTCCCAATAGTATCCCATTGGTCTCGAGTATGAAGAGAATGTCCTTGCCCGAAAGGTAGTCGAGGACTCTTAGAAGGTGCTCTCTTCCAATCGTCGGCTCGCCGCCGCTAATTCTTACCTGACTTATCCCCCTGCTTCTAGCGAGGTTGAGGAGCCTTGAGGCCACGTCCTCTGGCTTATAGAAGCTTCCAACTCTGAGTGGATTCAGCCTGACATTGTCTGATACCCAGCAGAACTTGCAGAAGAGGCCGCATCCAACGCAGTCTGCGGTAACTATCCCGCCATACCACCTGTCAACGCGGAACCGGTAATATTTCCTCTCATAGTCCCGGGTAACATGATTCTCGAGCATTAAATGCGTCTTGACAGGATCATAGCCCACGAGAAATCTCAAGTGGGGCGCGCGATATTTATCTTTCCCCCGCGGGAGCTGATTGGTGATAGATCATCCCGGTGGAGCGGGGTTGGAGCTTATCCTCGATTGCGGTGATTATAGCCTGAATAGCTCGCTCGCGCCATCCTTCATCTCGAGCCTATACGAGAGCTTGGGTTCGGGTGCTTGGGTCAAGGTTGCCGGCAAACTCGGCGGCAGGCTAAGGCTTGAGCAGAGGGGTAGGAGACTGATCATCATCTCGACGGCCGAGATCTCTAGGGCTGAGCTGGAGCATATAGCCATCCTCGAGACGGGGTTATGGCATGAGGAGTTTGAGAGGGGGATAGGCAGGCTTCCCGCCGGCTTTAGGGAGGCTGCTGAGGCACTTGCCGAGACATATCCCGGGGTCAGGATACCAATAGCTCCATGGGACTTCGAGCACATTCTCATGGCCGTCCTGCTCTCTAAGAGAGCGAGCTATGAGATTGTGAGGAGGTGGTGTAGAAGGCTTTGGGAGATGTTCCAAGGAGATCTTCGCATGCTAGCATCGGCCAAGCCCACAGCCTTGAGAAGGATCACCCGGAGCTATCAGCTCTTAGATGCAGTGAGATCCATGAGAGACTTGATGAGGATTGTTGAGGAGCCTAGGAGAATTCGCGAGGAGATTATCGAGAGATTTGGTGCGCCTCGTGAGCCACTCTCAAGTTATATCCTATGTATGCCACCTGAAGCTGCTAGGGTTATCCTCCTTTCCGCTTGGGGCATAGGCCCGAAGGTCGCCGACTCAACAATACTCTCGACATTCAAGGCGCCGCACTTTATACCATGCGACGTCCATCTGAGGAAATTCATCACAAGGCTCTCATTGGCCGAGGATTTCAAGATGCCGGAGAAGAGCCTCTGCAAGAGGTTTCTATGCAACAGCGAGCCGGCCTTAGGATTAGACCCATGCCCGAGCCGAAGATGCCTCCGAGCAATTCTCAGGCCTCTTGGCGAGCTTGGAGGATGGATGCAGACCCTCATCTACCTCCACGGAAAAGAATGCTGCAGATCCATGAAGCCGCGATGCGACAAATGTTCTCTGAGAAGATTATGTGCCTCCTCAACCTCTTTCCAAGACTAGCTAAATTGGATTAGCTAAATTGGGAAATATTCTTTAAGCTCTGACAGCTTTCAAGAGCCTATTTGGAGGATTATATCCACCCTTAGATGGATGTAAAATCTCCCTCTTCCTTAAGAGTGATGGAATCCCCATGATTCCATCTTGGGATGCTGCCTTATCGCCCTTAAGAGGCGCTCGACCCTGCAAGCACATTATTATTCCTTCCATGGAGAAAGTGCCAAATAGTGATTTGTGGGTTTATCTTCTAGGGCCGGGGTCCCATAGCCAGGTAGTGGGTCGGCCTCGAGATCTCATATGGGACTGGTTGGATGACGGGTTAGCCGATGCCCCTTCGCGGGGCGCGTGGGTTCAAATCCCACCCCCGGCGCACATACCCCTCTCTAGATTATCCCGGTGGACCCGATTATGCTTCCGAGGCTTTTTATCAGCGCGGCCTCTATCGCCGCCGCAAGCGCGAGTAATAGGGTTGATAGGGCGATCGCTATGAGAAGCATCTTCAGCTCTCCTCTCAGCAGCCATCTCCTACGGAGGATGATGTGGGATATGGTGATGGATTCGGCGATCGCGACCCCGTAACCTAGGAGCTCGAGGATTCCATAGCCCGTCAGGAGTATGATGAGTATAGTCATGGCGATCATTAGGTTTACGGGTATCCCCATCTGGGCCGAGGTCCAGCCGAGGAACCTGCCCGTATTGAATACTATGTAGCCTGCTAGTGGTGGGCCGGCGAATGGTATGATCCCGAGAAGGGCTACGAGCATGTTGTTTGAGAAGATTCCGAGCTCGAGGTTTTCCTCTCCAAGCCTTTCAAGGCTCTCCTGTATCTCTCTTCCCTCCTCGTCGCTTAATGGGAAGAATGCGCCAGCTATTAATAGGCCGATAAGTGTTACCATTATTATCAGGGCGAGCTTCAGCCTCTTCACTATGAGCTTAGCGGCCTGCAACCCTCCTGTCCACCTCCTCAGCCACCTCGCCATAGACGGGGTTCAGCCTCTTAAGGCGGCTCATTCGCGGGACCGAGAGCGGGTCAGCCCCCCTTAGAGCCGCAACATAGAGCGAGACATAATCCATGAACATGAAGAGTTTTAGGAGCTCCTCGGCCTCATCCCACGCATCAACCCTTACCGAGAATATCCTATCCTCGCCCAGCAGCTTGCTGAAGGCATCTATTGTTCTCGAGATCTCCGGCGGCTCCTTCACACTCCTCGGCATGATCACGAGAGCGTTGTCCGGCAGCGCCTCAAGGTCGTTGTGAAGCGCCTCCGGGAATTCCGCGTAGCAGCAGTGCATCTTCGCATTCTCGTTTAGCTGACACTTCAGCCTATAACCAGCCTCCCTAACCCCCTCATAGGCATAGATTACCGGATATGATGATGTTATCCTCTCAGCAAGCTTCTTGGCGAGATTTCTCTCCGAGGGCACATGCTCTCGTAGCCCGGCTAGGTGATGCTCTAGAGCATCATAGTCGAGGCTGATCCTCATGAGGCCTAGTGCCTCGAGCGCTCCTAGGGCGGCGCCCAGCATGCTTGGAAACGCGTATCTCGGCGGGACATCAGCTCTGACCGGGATTACCGGCACGCCATATCTCTCAGCGAGCCTCAGTAGGGCGCCGCCGCTTGTGATGAAGACGCAGGGGACTCCCGCGTCCATCAGCCTCATCACGGGCTTCACGGTCTCGGCGGTATTCCCAGAGTGACTCACAGCTATCGCTAGATCCCAGTCGAGGCTTCTCAGCCCATAGCTTCTCTGGATAGCCGTCTTTACATCGCTTCCCGAGAGGAGCCTCGCGGCCGCGTCGCAGATTATCCCGGAGCCGCCGATGCCGAGAAAAATTATCCTCTCGACGGGCTTCACGTTTATGTTAATTCTCCGCCCATTCTCCAAGCCCCTCCTTAAATCATGAATATAATCTGCCACTATCTCGAAGGCTCTTCGAAGTGGTTCACATGAGTATGTCTCGGGCGCGTCCAGCCTGCTCAACTATTTCCACCTTCTGGCTTTAATGCCTCACCACCAAGCTCCTTAACAGCTTTAATTAGCTCTTTCTCAACTCTATCGAGTATCTTCTCGCATGTCTCCTTCCTCCTCCCGATCATTCTCATGTAGATGCGTATGAAGGATGTTCCCTCCCTCTTCTCCGGGTGGCTCTTGATATAGAGGCTGGGGGCTGCTTTTCTCAGCTCGTCGAGCCTCGGCGCTAGACTAGACTCGGGAACACCTCTCACGTAGATCCATCTATCAGCTATCGCTATCTTCTTAACCTTCTTCTCGAGTAGTGGCTTAACCCTGTTTAGGAAGATGTCTTGGAGCTCGCTCGGGACTCCTGGGAGGCAGACGATCCAGCATCTACCAGCCTTGAGGAGGGCTCCCGGGGCTGTTCCAACATTATTCTCAAGAGGCTTTGCACCGCGCGGGAGCATAGCCATCTTCATCCTCGGCGGTGTCAGCTCCGGCGACTCGACGATGCCCTCCCTTGCCAGCTCCTCATAGCGCCTCCTTATCATCTCGAGAGCCCTCTTGTTTAGGACGAGCTTTCTCCCGACTGCCCTCGCCACCCCCTGGAGGGTCACGTCATCATATGTGGGCCCGAGACCGCCGCTCGTTATTATCCAGTCCGCGCCTCTTCTCACCGCCTCCCTTATCACAGAGCTTATCTCGGCCACGTCATCGCCGACGACCGTTATCCTCGAGACCCTGCCGCCGAGGGAGCTTATCTGCCCTGCAAGCCAGCTAGCATTAGTATTCACAACCCTTCCATCGAGAAGCTCGTATCCGACCGATATTATCTCGAAGATCGTCTGGAGGCGCGGTCCACGCGGCATAAATAAGCTCCTCAAAATGTCGGGAACCACGCTCAATATAACGGTTAACGTTGCGGGATTCGGGCAAAACCAAAATAAGGCTCTCTGAGGAACTAGGTTAGGCTGGTGCCTACGAGAATGAGCTCCTGGAGTAGGCTAATGCAGTTGAGTGAGGTGGAGTGTAAGCGGATATTCCAAGATCTTGCGAAGCTTGAGGGCGATCAGGTTGCCAAGCGCTGCGGCGTAGTCTTCATCGAGCCCTCAAAGCCAGGCAACAAGCGTGGGAGATATATCGTGAACCTGCTTACGCGGACCTATTCCGTCGAGCTTGACTCGCATGAAGTCGTGGACCTGGTGGCCGGTAAGGCCGCCCCCCTAGAGATCGCATACATAATCCTTAGATATCTCTCATCTACCGGCGGTGTTGGGAAGAAGGAGGATTGGACTCAGTTCACGGACTTCCCGAAAGGAAAGCTGTATAAGAGCTATTTTGACAGATACGTGATAAGGCCTCTCGCCAGGGTCTTTGGCTATGACTCGGAGAGGTATGAGTCGGCATGTAGGAGGCTTGGTGGTAAGAAGGAGAGGCTTGGCGGGATAAGCTACTCCTTCAATTTCCTCCCGAAGATCAGGATTCTCACTCAGCTCTGGGCTGGCAAGAAGGAGGAGTATATCGAGCCCAGGGCGAATCTCATGTTCAATTATTCTACGAGATACTTCTTGTCGACAGAGGATATACTTCTCGCAGGGAGGATTATGGTTGGCGTCATGGCCTCTGAGGCTAGGAAGGTTTGAGGGGTGTGAGCGGCATGCTGGACGGTATTAGGAGGGCTCTTGAGAGCGTTGCGGAGGCGCTTAAAACTCGGAGGCTCTCGGAGGAGGAGGTAAGGGAGCATGTCGAGGAGTTCAAGCTCATGCTGATATCGAATGATGTCGCGGTCGAGGTGGCTGAGAGGCTTGGCGAGGAGCTTGCTGAGAGGCTTAGGCTCATCAGGGTTAGGAGGTTCGGGGATGGCGAGGGCGAGGTAATGGAGCTCGTGGCTGGCGTGCTAGACTCCGTGATAAGGGAGGGCTCCCTCGACGACCTGCTTAGGAGGATCCGTGAGAAGGCTTCCATGGGGGAGCCGTTTGTAATCCTCTTCGTCGGCCCTAATGGTGGGGGCAAGACGACGACTGTTGTAAAACTTGCGAGGCTTCTCCAGAGGCATGGCTTCAAGTGCTTGATAGCAGCCTCAGACACCTTTAGGGCCGGGGCCATAGAGCAGCTTCAGAGGCTCGCTAGCGAGGCTGGCGTCAGGGTTGTATGCCAGAGATATGGCGCCGACCCGGCGGCTGTCGCAATGGATACTGTTATGAGCGCTAGGGCGAATAGGATACCGGTAGTCCTCATAGATACCGCTGGTAGGACCGAGGTCGACCATAACTTGCTGGAGGAGATGAGGAAGATTAAGAGGGTTGTAGGCCCGGATCTCGTGATCTATGTTGGGGATGCGCTGGCTGGGAATGCGGCGGTGGAGCAGGCCAGGAGGTTCGACGAGTATGTCGGCGTGGACTACATAATTCTCGCGAAGCTTGATGCCGATGCGAGGGGAGGCTCAGCTATCTCGATAAGCTATGTGACCGGCAAGCCCGTGCTCTTCGTCGGGACAGGGCAGGGCCTCGACGACCTCGAGCCCTTCACCAAGGATCTTTTGAAGAGGCTTATACTTGGCAGGCGCTGAGCAAGGGATTATTAACCCCGCGCCCACACCCTATCCACGAGATGGAGTTAAGGCGGTTTCTCAGCTCGATTGCCTTTGCCCCTCCCGGGCCGCGACCCAGCTTCCAGAGCCACCATGTTCTCGAGGCAATTCTCGTGATTGGGAGGGAGGCTCCTATTGGGAGGAAGAGGCTGGCCGAGATCCTAGGGTTGGGGGAGGGCGCTGTGAGGACCCTTATCCAGAGGCTTAAGGACCAGTCTATCGTGAGCGTCTTAGGTAGGGGCGGCTGCGCGCTCAGCGGGAAGGGTGAGGAGCTTCTCCGGGAGCTTGAGAGGAGGATGAGGGATGTTGGTCCGGTGAGGCTCGAGCTTCCATGGAGCTATCCCGCAAACTACGTCTTGATAATTCATGATGCTGTTGGCAGGGTTTCCAAGGGGCTTGAGCAGAGGGATGAGGCTGTGAGGGCGGGCGCGAAGGCGCTCATGATCCTTGCATATCAGGGTGGTAGGCTCTTGATGCCGGGCGTCTCAGATCTCTCCGCGGAGAGGCCTGAGTTCGCATCACATCTTATCGAGGAGCTTAGGCCCGTGGATGGCGATGTTATCCTGATAACAGGTGGTGATTCCCTGGCGGAGGCTAGGAGGGGCGCTTTGGCCGCGGCCCTAACCCTCCTCTAGATAGCTCCTCCACTTCTCCGGGTCGAATCTCCTCTCCATCCTCTCGATCTCCTCAATGAAGGCCTTCTCCAGGTCTACTCCGAGCCTGTTAGCTAGCTGGAGGAATAGGGAGAATGCTTGGCCGAACTCCCTAGCCACGTCATTCTCGGGGACCTCATGGCCTAGCCCCCTGACCTTGTAGCCCTCTCTCACGAGGATGTGGCGGCCGATCTCAGAGATCTCCTCGACTAGGTGGGTGAAGATCTGGGACTCCTTGAACTTGTCCCAGCCTCGGGCCTTCTCGAACTCGAGCATCCTCCTCTGGGCCTCTGAGATCCTCATTCCGATGACTGCTGGCGCGGAGCAAACATATATAGTCACCTTGCTGAGTCTGATCGTCGAGGTTTTCTGGACATGTCGAGCCTTGAGCAGCAGTTGGCGAGGGCTGTCTCGGAGCTCCAGGTTCTCGAGAGGGCTTTAGAGGAGCTTCAGGGATCCGTCGCGGCCTTGAGGGCTGCCTTGAGCGAGCATGAGAGGGCTCTGGAGCTGCTGGAGGAGCTTAAGGCCCGGGGCTCCGCCTCAAGCATACTCGTCCCGATAGGCGGCGGGAACATGATAGAGGCGGAGGTTAAGAGCGTGGAGGAGGTTTATGTGAGCCTGGGCGCCGGAGTTGTTATGAGGCAGCCAATAGATCAGGCGATCGAGCTTATGAAGCGGAGGATGGAGAGCCTGAACTCGGCGCTTCGGACTAGGGAGGAGGCGCTCGCCAGCTATGCTCAGAGGGCTGATGAGCTTAGGAGGCTTGTCGAGGCGTTATATAGGAGGCTCTCCGAGGCGCGGCAAGCCAGTGAGGGAGGAAAGCCGGCCAGCGGGTGAGATATATTCCAAGACTGGTAAAAAGGAAGTAGTGCCTTAATGGAGGTTAAGCTGTTTTCCTCCTTGTTCTCTTGTAGATGATGTATGCTGCTAGTGCTGAGGCTATCGCGGCCGCCGTCATAATGATCATTAGCGCCGTTATTATTGGGCTTATGAGGCTCTTCAGCGCGGCTATGAGCGCCGCGAGTGTTATGCCGGTTATCTCGCCGCCGACAGGGGCGAGTAGTATCCGTAGCTCGAAGCCGCAGGCGTTATCATGCGTGTCCAGCTCCCCCTCGACCGGTATCGCCCTTATCTCGATCCAGTATGTCCCGGGAGCCACGCCGCTGGTATCCCACTCGAACTCCACCGTCCCCTCTGCTCCCGACGCTAGGGTCATCGTCTCATCTGAGCCTATCTGGATGGGCGGTATCTCTGGCGCTCCATAATAGCATCTCACGATAAATGTCTCCTCCTCGCTTCCATCATTCCTCAGGGTCCCAGTGATCTTTATCGGGTCGCCCGGCCTCGCCAAAGTCACATTAGCCTCCTGCCTCACGGCCACAACATCATGAACCTCTATCTTTACCGTGGCAGTCGCAGTGCAATTATTGTTATCCTCATCAGTCTCCGGCAATTCCCTCCCGGAGTCCGCGAAAGCCCTAATGTAGTATGTTCCTGGAGCCACTCCATCGGTATCCCATATAAATTGCAGTTCAATATCCCCAGTAAGATTGAAGACTCTTATGGTATGTATGGGCTTTATCTTTATCCAGGTATTTCCATCAGGGCTGTAGTATAGGGTAACATTGAATGTCGCGGGGTAACCTCCGTTATTCTGAACGGTTACGTTTATTCCAACGAGCTCTCCCTGAATTACTACATCCTTTAATGGTTCTTGGCTAATTGCCTTGACATCTATAATGGGAGACTCTACAGCCGAGACTTTAACATCCAAATTGGCCGTATCACTTACGTATCCATAGCCCTCGGTTCTAGCCATCACAGTAAGATCCTCTGCCTTGTTCAGTGTATACACACCAAGTTCTGTTGGCTTGAATTTGACCGTGAATCTTAGTGTGGCGCTTCTATTCGCTGGATCTGTTGGATCGAGTCTTGATAAATTCCACACTATCACATCCTT
>JAJPCT020000023.1 GCA_021323375.2 Candidatus Wolframiiraptor gerlachensis
ATCTGAGGGTGGTGCTGAGCTCTTCGAGGTAGATTACTTTGGGAGGAGGGCTTATCTCAGGCAGGATCCACAGCTTCATAGGCAGCTTCTCATGGTGGCAGGTCTCGACAGGATATATGATCTCGGGCCGAGCTGGAGGGCTGAGCCAAGCCACACCCCGAGGCATCTCTGTGAATACAGGTCATGCGCCGTCGAGCTATCATTCATAGAGAATGAGAGGGATGTGATGATGGTTGAGGAGGAGCTTGTGGCCGCCGGGATAAAGGAGGTCGTCGAGACATGCGAGGGCGAGCTTAATCTACTCGGGGTCGAGTTGGAGGTTCCCAAGAGGCCATTTCCTGTCCTCGAGTTCCCGAAGGTCTATGAGATCTTGGAGGACCTTGGGAAGAGGATCCCATGGGGGGAGGATCTCGACCGGGAGGCTGAGAAGCTTCTCGCGGAATACGTGAAGGAGAACTATGACCATGACTTCTTTTTCATCAACAAGTTCCCGTATAGGGTTAAGCCCTTCTACGTGATGAAGGAGGATGGGACCGAGTGGGCGAGGAGCACGGACTTGATAGGCGGCGGCCTCGAGCTGAGCTCCGGCGGGCAGAGGGAGCACCGCTACGAGAGGATAATCCAGCAGATCGGGGAGAAGGGGCTGAATCTAGAAGACTTCAAGTGGTTTACCGAGCACTTTAGATACGGCGCACCCCCTCACGGGGGATTCGCGATCGGGATCGAGAGATTGACTATGGTGATCCTAGGGCTTGAGAATATCAGGGAGGCGACGCCATTCCCGAGAACGCCTGAGAGGCTCCTACCCTGAAATCCCCACAATCCTGCTTCACGAGTACATAGATCTCGTCTCTAACATCCTCGGCGACTTGCAGGGACTCGAGATGCCAGTTCTTGAGATGCTCCCTGAAGAGCCTTAGCATGAGCGGCTTAAGCTCGATCCTCTTCTTCAGGAGTGTTATGATGATTGTGCCTCGTGAGACTCTCGCCATCTCCCTCACCGCCCGCTCCGGGTCAAGCAGGTGGATCACAGTGAAGCATGCTGTTAGATCAGCGGCGCCGGATCTTATCGGGAGCGCATGCGCATCAGCCCGTATCACCATCGCGCTGGGAGACCTATCCCTTGCAACTCTCAGCCTATCAGCATCCAAGTCTATTCCGATATAGATGTGGCGGAGGCCCAACATCTCCAGAAAGCGGGTGAGGAGGCCTGTAGCGCAGCCGATATCGAGCACGACTGGAGGCCTCCTAGAAGGCTGGGGAAATCTCCCGAGCGCCGCGGCATATTTCGCGACCTGCTCCTCGCCATAAAGCTCATCATAGCCCTCCGCTGGCACGTCGTAGAGCGGCTCCCCGCCGCCCATGCCCCCCAAGATAATCGTTAGAGCAAGGATAATATCTAGGATTTTTCAAGGATATATTGCCGGCGATGATGAGTTTGCCGAGTTCGGAGTGGTGAAGTTAATAGGCCCTGAGCCTCTAATTCCATGATATCTTCAAATAAGACAAAGTCCTGAACTCTGGGATTACTATCAATGAGTGCTATTCTTCCGGCCCCTTATCCTCATCTCCTTACTCTCCCTCCCCTTCCTCGATTTCCTTAACCCCCCTTCCTTATCCTCACGAATCTAGCCCTACCCATGTCTTGTATATCCCCTATGATGAGTTTGACATCCTTGGTCTTGATAGTCTCTTCTTCTAAATCTTCATCCACCACCTGAACCCCGACACATGTGAATTTAGGATCACCCGGATCATCCAGATTAATGGCAAATCTTCCGTCATCAAGCTCCTCAACCCACAGTTCCCCATGCTTAACCGGAATATTCAAAAGCCCGTCAGCCCCTCCTCCTCAAGCTCCGGGATTGAGAACTTCCTCCTGACCTCCCTCTCGACGTATTCCTTGATCAGCTTCTCCGGATAAAAGCCATCAACATGAAACCTCAACCTAACAAGATACTCAACCCACTCCATCCGACCACACCTCAGAATCGAGATATCCTAGGTCATGGGGGGCGAGGTCAGGTGTGGGGAGGACGTTCAGAGGATCCTGAGGAGCCCTCTCTAAGGGGTTCGCTGAATCCGCCGAGCCCGAGGGGGCGAGAGTATGGATGGAGGGAAAAACATGGTTGGTCTAGACCGCTGGAATAAATCCCTTCCCGGCCATTCACATCACCTCGGCCACCGCCAGCAGTAGCGGCAACAACAGCAATAGCACAATAGCACAATCCACCACAGCAGCGGGTCAACCGGCCTCGGCAACCCCACCCCCTCAAACGCCGCCTCTTCCTCCCTGGGGGGCTCTGACCTCAGGAGGAGCAAGAAGCCTTTCAGGAGGAGTAGCAAAAACAACGTATGCTGGCCGGCGGGCAGTAAAAGCCGGAGAGCCGGTGGCAGTGAGACACTACTCGCCACGGGCCCTCCCCGTGGTGGTTAGGGGCAAAGGCCTGCTGGCCGGCTACGATGGCCTGCCGGCCAGCCCCACCCCCCTTTAACCCCATTTTTCTCCACGCGAGCCTCCGCTATTAAAACTCCCTTAACTTTAACAAGCCTCTAGCGTCGAGATTCAAGCTATAGCTTACTCAGCCTCTCATAACTGTTAAGAGTGAAGGTTTTACGGGAAGCCTTTGCCCCAGAAGCCCTGACCACACCTATTAGGCCCGCCTGATCTCCTCCATCATGCCCGCTATTCTCGCTCCAAGCTCGATAGTCTTGGCCCTGCCCCCGAGATCCGGCGTCAGCACCTTCCCCTCCTCAAGGGTCCTCACAACAGCCTCGTTCACCAGCTTGGAGGCCTCGAGGCATCTCGCATCACTATATCTCGCCGCGAGCCATTCGAGCATCATCGCGGCCGAGAGTATCATGGAGATCGGATTCGCTATCCCCTTACCAGCTATATCCGGGGCGCATCCATGGACGGGCTCGAAGATCGCGTATTCATCACCTATGTTTGCGGCTGGCGCTAGGCCAAGGCCGCCTACAACCTGAGCCGACTCATCCGACAGTATATCCCCAAACACGTTTGTAGTGACTATTACGTCGAATTGCTCGGGCCTTCTTATAAGATCCATCGCCGCGGCATCAACATACATCTCGGAGTAGGCTACGTCCGGGTAATCCTTGGAAACCTCTCTACACGTCCTAGCGAACAAGCCACATGTAATTCTCATGACATTCGCCTTATGAACCGCTACAACCCTCCTTCTCCTCCGCCGCGCTAACTCAAACGCGTATCGCGCTACCCGCTCGCACCCCCTCCTAGTTATCAGCCTGATTCCTATCGCGACGCCGTCAAACTCCCACTCATATCCCTTGTAGAGATCCTCGGTGTTCTCGCGGACTATGACTAGGTCTATGTTGGGCTTGAGGGCCGGGACGTTGGGAAGAGATCTCGCGGGTCTTACATTCGCGTAGAGGTCGAACATCTGTCTAAGCCTCACTATCACATCAGCAGCCGTCTCGCCGACAGGCCCCTTCAAGCACGCATGAGAGTCTTTTAGGATTCTTATAGTCTCGTCTGGGAGAGGCGTCCCCGTCTTCTTCATGCACCCGTCTCCAGCCTCTGCATCCACCACCTCCAACTCTAGGCCGAGGAGCTCCTCAAGCTTGGAGAGGACTAGAAGTGTTGCTTCAGCCTGCTCCGGGCCTATTCCATCACCACGTATCAGGGCTATCCGGTATCTCATGGCAGGCCACCGCTACTCAAGCCCCAGCTTCTTTCTAACATATCTTGTGAGGCCGCCGGCGCTTATTATCTCAATGGCAAGGGGTGGGAGGGGCTTTGCCTGAACCCTGATCCCCCTCGTCTTATTCTCTATGACGCCGCTGAGTAGATCTACTGAGAGGAAATCTCCCTCGCTCACCTTATCCCTCAGGCTCGCCTCGAGTATCGGGAGACCGATGTTTATCGCGTTTCTATAGAAGATCCTCGCAAATGACTCTGCTATAACACATTTAGTGTTTGCGTACTTCAGCGCTACAGGGGCCTCCTCCCTGCTGGAGCCGCATCCAAAGTTTCTGCCCGCAACTATTATTACGCCCTCCCTAGCCTTTTCTGGGAAGCTCGGGTCCAGGCCCTCCATCGCGTGCTTCGCCAACTCTGAGGGCTCCTGCAGGACAAGATATCTCCCGGGGATAATCACATCGGTGTCGATATTGTCTCCATACACGACCGCCCTGCCCTCAATCCTCATCCCTAATCCACCTCCCTCGGGTCCGTTATCTTGCCCTTTATAGCTGACGCCGCGACCGTTGCCGGCGACGCGAGATATACCTTCGACTTGGGGCTACCCATTCTCCCGACGAAGTTCCTGTTAGCGGAGCTCACGCAGACCTCGTCATCAGCCAAGACTCCCCTGCTGATCCCGATGCATGGGCCGCATCCGGGGCCGCATATTATCGCCCCAGCCTTGATGAATATCTCGATCAACCCCTCCTTCAGGGCTTGATCATAGACCTCCTGAGATCCTGGGATTATCACGAGCCTCACGCCCTCCTTCACCCTCCTCCCCTTCAGGATCTCGGCGGCGGCCCTGAGATCATCAAGCCTCCCATTAGTGCATGTCCCTATGAAGCCCTGCTGTATCTCTATGTCACCGACCTCGCTAACGGGCTTCACATTATCGACTGATGGCGGGATCGCGACCTGGGGCTCCAGCCGCGATACATCTATCTCGTAGACCTTGGCGAACTCGGCATCATCATCGCTCCTGATCGGATTTATGGGCTCCCCAGCCCTCTCCCTCACATATTTTATCGTCTTCTCATCGGGCTCGATTATCCCGGCCTTCGCGCCAGCCTCTATGCTCATGTTGCAGATCGTCGCCCTGCCATCTATTCCGAGATCTCTTATCGTCTGCCCGGAGAAGAGCATGGCCTTATAGTTCGCGCCCTCGGCCCCGATCATCCCAATTATATGGAGTATAAGGTCCTTCGCATAGACCCGCTTCTGGAGCTTGCCATTCACCTCGAATTTCAGGGTCTCTGGAACCCTAAGCCATATCGAGCCGGTTGCGAGGACCGCGGCCATATCCGTCGCACCTATACCAGTGGCGAAAGCCCCGAGAGCACCATATGTCACCGTATGCGAGTCTGCTCCAACTATAAGCTCCCCCGGCTTGACATGGCCCTTCTCAAGCATCACGACATGGCAGACCCCTCCACGCCCTATATCATAGAAGTATCTTATCCCTTGCTCCCTGACGAAGTTCCTCACCTTCTTCTGAAGCTCGGCGGCCTTTATCGTGGAGGGCGGGACATCATGATCGAATACGACGATTATTCTCTCGGGATCCCAGACCCTCTTGACGCCGATCTCCCTGAACGAGTCTATCACCCTCGGCCCGGTCAGGTCATGCATCATTGCCTTATCCACCTTGGCATCAACGATCTGGCCCGGTGAAACCTCCTTCTCACCAGAAGCCCTCGCCAAGATCTTCTCGACAATATTCAATCCCTCAATCCCCCGCCTTCCGACCCTCACACGATAATGGTGTTATTTCTAGTTATTTCTTTCTAGTTATCTCTCTAGGCCCGCCATTCTCCTAAGCCTTCTCCCCACAACCTCAAGCGGGTGGTTCTCCACCTGCCTCATGAGTTCCTCGAGAGTCTTTCTGCCGCTTTCATACTCCTTAATCCACTCCCTAGCGAAGCTCCCATCCTTGACGCGCCTTGCCGCCTCCCTCATATTCTCCTTTACATGCTCGTCGATTATCTTCGGGCCGACGGTTAGCCCCCCATACTTCGCCGTATCCGAGACAGCCTTCAGCATCCCAATTAAGCCCCCGCGGTATATCAAGTCTATGATGAGCTTGGCCTCGTTACACGCCTCGAAGTATGCTAGCTCTGGTGGATAGCCCTCCTCGACTAAGACCTCGAAGCCCTTCTTTATCAGCTCCATCAACCCTCCGACCAAGACTGTCTGCTCCCCTATCAGATCGCTCTCCGCCTCATCCTTGAATGTGGTCTCGAGGACGCCGACCCTCGTCGCCCCTATCCCCTTAGCTATCGCGAGAGCCCTCTGCTTAGCCCTCCCCGTATAGTCCTGCTCGACCGCGATTAGCGCTGGGACGCCGCTACCCCTGAGGTAATTCTCCCTGACTATTGGGCCGGGCCCCTTCGGCGCCACCATTATCACATCAATATATGGTGGTGGAATAACCTGCTTATAATGCACGCTAAAGCCGTGGGAGAAGCAGAGGGCCTTTCCTTCCGAGAGATTAGCCCGGATGTATTTCTCGTATATCTCCTTGTGGGCCATATCCGGGATGAGCATGTAGATTATGGTGCCTCTTCTCGCTGCCTCATCTATGTCATAGACCTCGAAGCCCTCCTCCCTCGCGAGCTTCTCAGACCTCCCGGGCCTGCACCCAATTATCACCCTCAAGCCCGAGTCCCTTAGATTTAGTGCCTGATTCCTCCCCTGGCTCCCATAGCCTATCACTGCTATAACCTCGTCCTTTAGAATTGAGAGGTCGGCGTCCTCATCGAGATATACTCGAGTCATGGGTTCTGGACTGTGGAAGGCGACATAATAATATTTTCACCAAGAAATCAGCCCTTTTTCTGGCTCTGGGGGGTCTGTCCCAGGCTGACTTGGAACAGCTTGTTTATCGGGAAGTTTATGGCGAAGAGGCATAAAACATACCACATAAGATAATCCAGCTTGTTGCCGACGAAGGGGAGCATCATGTCGCCTGGCAGCGTCGCCACTACCTCTAGCCCGCCATATAATGGATTCAACACACCCAAGAAGACTATGTAGAATATCGCTATGCTTGCTATGAGGAGTATGATGTTCTTCTTCCCCACCTCGGCGTCTATCTTCCGATAATAGTCCCGTTTTCGCATCAGCTTCTGGAGCATCTTCTTGTCGCCCTTCCTCTGCGCCTCAAGCAGCATTCTTCTGAATTTCTGGGACTCGGCCATCTTAGCCATATCCTCGGGCGTTAAGATCCTCCTCCTGAGAATGCTCGTCGTCAAGCTCACCGCGGCCGATATGAGGAATATCTCAAGCATAGGCTGCACCATGATTACCTCGATCACATTAGGGCTCTTCAAGACAATATATTCTTTCCCGAGACCTCGGCAGCTATTCCCCGAGCAGCCTTCTGAAGACCGGGCTCATCTCCTCAAGCCTCTCCCTCAATAACAGCTCGTAGTATTGCATGAGGATCCCTGTCATTAGTAGTATTCCTATTCCCCCACCGTAGACGTTGAAGTAGTCTCCGAGGACCGCGATGAGGCCTACTATGATTGCGCTGAGGATCGTCAGCGTCCGGATATATCTCTCGAGCATTCGGGCGATCACGGCGGGCGCCCTCCTGAATCCCGGGACCTGCATTCCCGCCTTCACGAGCTGGTCGGCGATCCGATCTGGAGATAATCCTCCAACCTCAACCCAGAACTTCGCGAAGAGGACGCAGAACCCGAGCATTATTAACGCGTATATTACTGCTCTTAGCGGGTCCGCCGCCGCACCCTCAATGCCTCCGGGAGAGGTTACATAGTATGCTAGGCCTCCAAGCGGGACTAGGCCATGGTCTGTCGCGTTAAACGACCCGATCAGGTTCAGTATCGGGTCCTGGTTCGCGGGGTTGAACCTGCTCCAGATTATCGTGGAGAAGAAGTAGATGTTCGTGAAGATGACAGATGTGAAGATCACGGGAATGTTGGAGACATAGAGGAACTTTATCGGATACCTGGCAACATATCCCGAGACGCGGGCATGCTGAATCGGCACCTCGATCCTAAGCGATTCCAGGTATATTATGAGAAGGAGTATTGCTATTGTTGATATGAGGCCCATTAGGCCCGGGAAATGCCCCCTATGGAAGAGGTCCCCTATCGAGCCGTGGCCGGCTGCTGCTTGGCCGAGCGCTAGGATTATCCCCTGATAATAGCCGTCCGGCAGCATTATGGGGGAGAAGAGGTTCGTGAATATCGTCTCTGCGACTCCAGCCGCTATGAAGAGGCTCACGCCACTCCCAAGGCCCCAACCCTTCTGTATCAGCTCATCCATGAAGACTATCAGCATCGTCGCGGCCACTAGCTGGATGAAGACTATTGCCTGGATTGGTGGTTCGAGGTGTCCAAGCATCCCGGATACGGTGTAGACAGCCGCCTCCACGATTATCACGGCGATCGTGAAGAGCTTGCTCAGGGCTGTGAAGGTTGTTCTATCCTCGTGCTTTGAGAGGTCGAGTCTTATTATCTGTGCTCCGACAAGGAGCTGGAGTATAAGCCCGGCCGTCACGATGGGGCCTATGCCGAGGGTTGTGAGCGTGCCGATCCTCTGGGCGAAGATTATGCTCATGATTAGGGGGCTCTGGCCCGCGAGCCCAGCCGCCTGGGGGACTCCATACAACATCGTATGGCCCATGAGAGTGTAGATTACGAGGACTAGGGCTGTCCAGATGAGCCTCTCTCCTAGGCTCGGCCTCTTAATGGGCCTTTTGACCTCGGGGAGATATTTCGCGATGCTCTCGACCACTTGTCTTAGGCTCAAGCGGCTACACCCTCAATCTCGCTGGGCTTGAGAAGCTTTCCACCAGCCTCTCTTACCGCTTTCTCGGCGCGCTCGGTCCAGCTATCCACGATGACCACGAACCCTCTATCCAGCTTTCCCCTGCCAACAAGCTTCCCGACCCCGAGGGCGGAGAGATCAATCACCGGCATGCCATCCATGAGCTTAAGCTCACCCCTCCGCTCCAAGTTCTCCACGAGCGTCGAGAGCTGGATCAAGTTCATAGACCTGATCTCGCGCTTGTTCGGCCTATAGAAGCCGTGCTTCCCGAAGTAGTCCGGGTCATATCTGAGAACCCAAGTCCACTTATGCTTATGCATGCCAGCGTGGCCATGTCCGCCCCTAGAGCCAGATTTTCTATGCTGGCCTATTTGGCCCCAGCCACATGTCCTACTACCTCTACGCTTCCTGCTCTTCCGATGCCGCGTTCCCATGGACTTCACGCACCCCTTCAGTGAGCACTTTCCGGAGACAGCCAGCCTCCTGCCTTAATATACCTTTTCCAGCCCTATACCCCAGCCATTCTGACGAAGAGCTCGTTTATCTTCTCGCCGCGGTAGCCATACTCGCCGCCCATGGAGAAGTGTTTCTTGATCGTCTTCTTGAATCCACCCTTTGGCGGGTGGAGCCTCGCGTAGGGCTTCACACCCTTCTCCTTTAGCGAGCTAAGGGTTACCTCGGCGTTGTAAAGCTTCCTCGCCAAGTCTTCGAGGGACTCGAAGCCAAGCTTCCTCGCATACTCGTCATCCAGCGTTCCATCGCCCATAATCTCCACCCTCCTGAGGAATGTCTTGATCGTTTTGAGGTTCGGCTCACCCCAAGTTATCATGTGCTCGACCTTCCTCAGCATCCCCTCATAGCTCGGAGTTCTCGGGACTATCGTTGCCCAGTTAGCCCTACTAAGATTCAGCATCTTGAGTGTGTCAAGGTGGTCCTTCCTCGCCTTGACGCTCCCCTTAATCCTTATCACGAGATAGCATTTGGCCTCCTCGGACAAGGCTCATCACCACATGGTCGGGAGAACTATCTTGTTCGTGTTTCTAAGGGCCTCGATGACTGCTCCGGCGAATGACAGCGTTGTTCTAGTCTCGCCGAATGTTCGCGTCCAGACATCCTCGACCCCCGCGAGCTCGAGGACTATTCTCGCGGCCTCGCCGGCGACTATGCCCAAGCCCCTCGGCCCGGGTATCAGCTCGATCCTCACGCTCCCGCGCTTGCCCTCAACCTTCGTCAAGAGGCTGTGAGGCTGTCCACACGCGCACTCCCAACTCCCGCAACCCCTCCTCACGGGGATGATATTCATCTTCGCGTTCTTCACGGCTTTCTCTATCGCAGAGACCACGTGAACAGCCTTACCAGTCCCCAGCCCGACATATCCATCCCTGTTGCCCACGATCACTATAGCCCTGAACCTCGATCGCTCCCCAGCCGCCGTCTGCTTCTGGACAAGATTAATATCCAAGACCTCCTGCTCCAAGTTCGGCAGCAAGTAGTCCACGATCTCGGGCTCCGTGATCTTAAGGTTCTGCGCGAATAGCTCAGCTATCGAGGTTATCCTGCCCTCCTTAACCATCCTGCCAACTCTTGTTTTAGGAGACCATTCCTCCGCGCTCATACTCCACTCAACTCCTTTAGAATCCTATTCTTAACCTCCTCGAAATGCTTCTCCAAGTTCATGTAAATGAACTCATCACTCTTTGAGAACTGGGTTGTCTGCAAGCCCGACTCACGAATCATCCTATAATACTCGGATATGTGTTTTCCAGAAATCCTATCCTCGTCGGGCAGTATCTCCTCCCCGAGGGGTATCTCGATCCCGGCATCCCTGAAGCCTAGCGCGGCCGCGAAGATCTTTGACCCCCTACTAGGAGTCTGTAGCCCTATATCCAAGATCGCCTTCTCGACCTTGTCCTTTACTAGGAGACCGGCTAGCAGGCCTGTCAAGTAGGCCGCGGGCGTATTCTTCAAGCTCGCCCTCCACCCATAATCCCTTAACTTCTTCGATGTTACAGTCAGGATGGTCTCATCGCCGCCGAGCTTCGATCTTATCACCTGGACGATTATCTGGTTGTTAGTTTTCCTGACGACGAGCCTTGGCAGGCCCGACTTTACGAGCTTCAGCCTCTTCCGGTAATCTGTGAGGCCGAGCCTCCTCCGCTTGGGAGGCATTCGCTTTAATAGGCTCATAGTAGCGGCCTCCTGATCAGGTTATTCTGTGTAAGATACTCCATCATAGATGCAACGGACTTGAATGCGCCGGCCTTAACCATCATGTAGACCTTCCTATACGTTGTCCTCGTTATGAGGCCGCGATCTCTCAGCTCCTTCAGCTTCCTCCTCTGAGCTCTCACCCTAATCATCCACTGCTCCTTCCTCGAGAGCCTGCTATATTTTCCGCCTTCCTTGCTCCCGGGCCCCCTGCTCTTCTTGCGCTTTCTTGCTCTTACCCGCGCCCGGCTTATCCCCTTCTCCTGCTCCTTCCAGATAACGCCATCCTTTATCAGCCTCCTAATATCCTCACGGGTTATCGCCTCAGAGACCTCCTCAAGCTTCTCCGGATCAAGCTTCACCCTATGGATTCCACATTTCAAGAGGTCTGCTGCCAACCTCTTCTGAAGTGTGAGTTTAAAGCCCATTTTCCTTCACCTCCTGTGAGAGCTCCTCTATCTCGGGCCTAACCACTTCCACCTCCTCAACCTCCTCCATTAGCCTCGGAGGGTTGAGTATCTTCAGCCCGAGCTTCCTTGCCTCCTCCACTATGAGCAGCCTCTTCCTCATCCCGACGGAGCCGGCTATCCTAATCGCGTGGACTTCAGGGTTGAGGCCTTGGAGATCCTCGGGCCTATACACTAAGACCTCCTTATAGCCGCTGGGATGCAGATCCCTGTAATCTTTCGGGGTCCTGTATCCGATCTTGACTAGTGGGGGCCATCCCTTAACTTGGAGCCTCATCTTGCTATCCTTCCCCTTCGGCCTCCTCCAGTTAGGCTTAATCCTCACATATCTCCAGCTCTCCTGCCTGACGAACTCCGGCCTCTTGAGCTTCAGCTCTTTAACCCATCTCGGGATCTTTATCGGGCTCATCTACTCCATCCCCACCTTCTTCTCGTAAATGTATATTCCGTCGAGGAACTTTCTCGGATCCTTTCTCCTCACCTTCGTCGCCTGCTCTATGTTTGCCGCCGTCTGGCCGACCGCCTCCTTATCCACGCCCTTCACTATCACATCATCACCCCTTACTTCGACCCTCGTCCCCTCGCCAACAATCTTCGCTATCCTTGGAGACCTCTCACCGATGAAGTTCTCTATGTAGACCGTATCTCCCTGAACCTTGACGGTTATGGGGAAGTGGGATGCGACGATCTTCATCTTGTATGTGAAGCCTTGGGTAACGCCCACAATCATGTTCTCGATTATGCTCCTTATCGTCCCTATGAGTGCCTTGGCCCGCCTACCCCTTCCCACGAGCTTCACGAGAATCTTGTTCGAGGCGAGCTCAAGCTTCACATTAGCGTGAGAAAGATCCTTCACGACCTGGCCAAGCTTACCCTTCACCCTAATCCTGCTAGAACCCTCTATCTCGACCACAACGCCCTCCGGAACCTCTATCTCCTCAACATACTCCTGCAGGGGCATGACCCCCAATTCACCTGCCACGAGCCTCATCCTTTAACCCCGATCTTCCAGCGAATCTGATCCACCCGCCGCTATATTGCTATTTAAAAATTCCGGGCGCCGAAAAATCCCGCAAGAAGCTATGCTTAGAAGAGGCTGCAGCCCCAAACTTATGGCTCGAGATAGTCGGGGGATAATGAGAGGCTCTTCGATAGATTGAAAGAAATGCTAGGCCTAATACTGCGTAGACCTAATTAGGAAGTTTATCACCTAGTAGGGCACTTTTACGTACTGCTGGCCAGTGAGCGATAAAAGCCGGAGAACCTGTGGTAAGGATACGTTCCTGCCATGACCTCCTATGGTAGTTTCAATAGACTCCCGCCGGGCCAGCTACAATAGCTCGCCGGTCAGCCCACCACCCAACTTTCATTATCTACTGTATTGTTTGAAGCATAAACATAAAAATTGAGGAGGCTAATACACATATCCTAGCAGCTTTCCTCCAAGACCTTTTGCCTTCGCCTCCTTATGGGACATCACTCCCTGGCTTGTCGTGACTATGAGTATCCCAATATCCTTGCTGGGGAGATACTGCTGCTCCCACTTCTCATACTCATCCTTCTTCACGCTGAATCTAGGCCTGATGGGCGCCGCCCTGTTTATCCTGCCGAGAAGCTGTATCCTGAACTTTCCTCCCCTGCCATCCTCGATATACTCTATTGCGCCTATGTAACCATGCCTCTGAAGAGTCTTCAATATCTCGCCTATCAGCTTGGAGGCATAGTATACGCACTCCCTATTCCTGACCATCTCATTATTCTGGAGTGTCGTGAAGAGACCCGAGACCAAGTCCTTGCTCATCTCCCCATAGTGAGGCGGGTTATGATAATCCGTTAATAAGTGTTTTTCAGCTACTCATACACCTTGAAGCCCAAGAGGGGGGCAACTTCGTTAATGCACCTCCTACAGATGTATAGCTTATACTTCCTGATAACACCATCAGTAGTCCCACATCTCCTACACTTGACCACGCCCTTCCCGAACTTCCGCTCCTTCGGCGGCTTCTGCTTCGCCATACCTCGCTTCAAACGACACCTCTCCACGGGATAATTTTAAGATTATTCGAGGACAGCTACTCCTCAACTATCCTTACGCCGAACTCACTTCTCATGAACTCCATCGCCTCTTCCCTCGTTATCCTATGGCTTTTCGGTATGCTTCTTCTACCCCTTCTTCTGAGGGAAACTCTTAACCCAGGCCTAGAGAGGTGGACGCAGACATCCATGCCAATTATCCCGAGCTCAGGATCATATTTCGTGCCCGGGATATCCAAGTGCTCCCTGATGCCGAATGAGAAGTTTCCCTGATCATCGAAGCTTGAGGCCTTCAAGGTGTTGTTCACGGCTTGCAGCGCCTTCCTGAGAAACTCGATCGCCCTCTCCTTCCTGAGGGTTACCCTGACGGCTATGGGCTGCCCCTTATAGATCCCGAACCCCTTGATCGTCTTCTTCGCCTTCCGTAGCTCTGGCTTCTGCCCCGTCAGCATCTCGATTATCTTTGCGGCCCTCTCAAGCCTCTGGGGGCTCGCCCCTATACAAGAGTTCACGACAACTTTCTCCACCCTAATCCTCCTCATCGGGTTCTCTTCTTTCTTCGCTGGCCGCGCCTCTATCATGGTAGCTTGATCCATGGCTCCTCCTCCCCAACAACCATCAC
The DNA here is from genome assembly GCA_021323375.2 of Candidatus Wolframiiraptor gerlachensis. Taxonomy (GTDB): domain Archaea; phylum Thermoproteota; class Nitrososphaeria_A; order Caldarchaeales; family Wolframiiraptoraceae; genus Wolframiiraptor; species Wolframiiraptor gerlachensis. The sequence goes on from JAJPCT020000023.1 coordinate 13,856, forward strand.
GTAGTCGAGTAGCGAGCTTACCTCGCCTATGCTTGATTTTAGCCTTACGATGGGCTTCGCGGGATATGTTACATCACGCCTAATCTCGATAATCTCGCCATGCAGCCCCTGCTTCGGCCCCTTAACCAATAGACCATACCTGCCCTCCTCAAGCCTTAGATATCCCAGGATAACTTGGCTTGGAACAGAGATCTTCACAGTATCCCTTGTATTATATTGCCTAACCTCCTCGGTTACATCCCTGAATCTTATGTTTCTGCCATCATGGAGGGTTATCTGGAGATGGCCTCCAGGAACATGCATCTTCCTGATGATCCTCCCAAGCTTGAAGCCCGACTCCTCTCTCGGTATCTCGACTAGGTCTAGGCCGCGCCTGTATATGGGTAGCACCCTATAATTCTCGCCTGTCTCAGGTATTGAGACCACATCCATTAGGCCCACCGGGAACTTGTAATCCTTCACAGGCCTACCATCCACGAGGATCTTGCCCGCGCCTATAATCTTTCTAGCCTCCTCAGCCCTCTCCGCATACCTCAGGTAATCCCTGACTATTAGGAGAAGAGGTATGCACTCATATTTTGGATGTGGGCCTGGTGATGGGCAGACCGTGAAGACGGCTTCTTTGACGGAGATTTTGAGATGTGGTGGCGCTGCGAGGCGCTTAAGATGCCCCATTAGGCCTCAACCTCCTTTCCTCTGAGTAATGCTCTCTTCCGATACTCGTCATCGAGATTAAGCTCGGTTATCATCACATTCGAGACATGTATGGGTCTTGGGACATTTGAGCCATCAGCCTTCTTAATCGTCACGTTCTCGACATAGATCATCTGCCTCTCCCTATCAACACCGGTGACCTTTCCCTCGATGCCCTTAAACTCTCCTCTCAATATCTTCACCTTATCTCCGACTCTCACGGGAAATGATCTCCGCTTATACTTCTCCCTCAGCTCTGGTGAGAGGTGAGCTGATAGGAGCTTCGGGAGCCTATGCTTGGGAGCGTTGTAGAGGAACCTACGCTGCTTCCTAGGCTGATATGATACCCTAGCCATGAATAATCACCCGGTCCATTGCATGCACTTTGTTCTTCAAGGTCTTGATGCCGCTGTCTCTCCCTAGTATTAAAGGTATTCCAAGGGAGAGCTTAGACAACCTGCTGGCCTACAGTTATAACCCTCTTCTCGAAGTTGAATCTATTCCTGATTCTGGGAACTGGACTTCTCTTCGGCTTAGCCTCTATCTTCGGTGTCTGGGACCTGACTTTACCCGCCTTCGTGATTGAGCCATGGCTCGGCATGTCCGCTGAGAGACTGGAGGACCCTGCATTTAAGGTTTAAGCTAATAGGTCTGGCGAGCGCGAATCTGGGGGCTACTCGTATGTATCGTAGCGGACCAGCTCCTCTAGGCTCTTCTTGGGTCTCGGCTTTGGCCTCTCAGCCGGGTATCCAAGGGTTATCATGGCCACGACCTTCATGTGCTCCGGTATCTTGAGGGCCCTCTTCGCCTCATCCTCGGTGAAGTGCCCTATCCAGCATGTTCCGAGGCCGAGAGCCTCTGCAGCTATCACCATGTTCTGGAGGGCTATCACCACGTCGACGATCGCCCACTTCGCCCTAGAGTCGCCGCATCCGACAATGACTATGGGCGCCTCCTCGATGAACCTATTCCACTCTGAGAAGACTAGCTTTTTCTTCAGCTCCGGGTCTCGGACTACTATGAAGCAGTAGGGCTGGAGATTTCTGGCGCTTGGAGCCTGCCGCCCAGCCTCAAGAATAGCCCTAAGAACATCATCCGGCACAGGTCTCCTCTCATACTTCCTCACGCTCCTCCGATTGTATATTATCCTCAGAAGCTCTTGGGAGCTCATGCCTCACGCCCTCCAAGCGCATCATTTCCTCGAACATGATGCTGATTAGGATTATCCTGCCTCGGGAAAAGTTATGCCCGCGGCGCTAGCACCGACATGATCATGGGGCTGAGGATAGCGATTTATGGTTTCGGCGAGATTGGTAGGCTGATTGCGCGAGTAGCCCTAAGCAGGGGCCATGAGATTATCGGCGCTGTGGATATTAATCCGGAGATCATCGGGAGGGATGTTGGCAAGATTCTCGGTCTCGGCGATCTTGGCGTAAAGGTTACTAGAGATGTTGAGGAAGCCGTGAAGGAGTGTGATGTAGCTCTGCATGCTACGGGATCCTATCTGCCCAAGATCTATGATCAGATAACGTCCGTGGTGATGCTTGGTAAGCCTGTCATCTCGACATGCGAGACGCTTGCATATCCATATTACAGGTATCCCATCCTCGCCCGCAAGCTGGATGAGCTTGCGAGGACTCATGGCTCGACTATTCTCGGCTCGGGGATAAACCCGGGATTCCTCCTCGACACACTAGTCATCGTTGCCTCAGCCACAGTTCCCATTATCAAGAAGATCAGGGCAAAGAGATGCCTCGATGCCTCGAGGAGAAGGGATTCCTTCAGGAGAAAGATCGGGCTTGGGCTTGAGCCTAGTGAAGTGGCTGAGGGGCTGAGATCCGGGAAATACTCCGGCCACGTGGGATATGCGGAGTCGGTCTGCTTGATAGCTGATGCCGCTGGCATAAACCTCTCTAGGGTTGAGGAGGGCCAGGAGCCCGTCATAGCTGATCAAGACGTAAAGGCCGGGAGCATGATTATAGGGAGGGGGAGGGTTAAGGGGGTTAAGGGCTATGGAGCTGGCTATGTTAATGGCGTGGAAAGGATTAGGGTTGAGTTCGAGGCGGTTGCCGGCGCTCAAGAATATGAGGAGATCGTTATCGAGGGCGAGGAATACTCGATTGCTTGGAGGAGTAGTGGGACGCCCGGGGATCTTGGAACGGCATCAGTGATCCTTAGCCTCGCTGAAAGGGTTGATCGGATGCCCTATGGCCTGTTAACCATGGTCGACATAATACCCTTCGGCATCAGGTTCGTGGGGGCGGCGAAACTCTAATTAGGTCAGCATGTGCTTAAATAACGTCCATGAGCGCGAAGCCGGCCATCTTGGTCGCCAGCCCATTAGCCGTGATCGGTTTATCGGATAACGAGGTAATTGTCGCAAAGGTTTATCCAAGGGATCTTGAGGCGAGGGCTGAGGCCTTTTCAAAGGTGAAGAGGGGGGAGCTTATAGGAGAGGTTAGGGAGGCTGTCTCGAAGCTTGCCTCAAGCGGCTTCAAGAGGATACAGGTCTCACCTCCAAGCCTCCTTCCCGCTCTCGTTAGGGAGTTTGGGGATCTTGAGTTAGGTGAGCTTGATAGGCCTGTTGATCTCGAGAGCTTCTTCGTCAAGAGCGGGCTCGTTGGAAGCATCGAGGAGTATCGGAGGGAAGTGAAGAGTGTTCTGGACAAGCTTGTGGAGGAGGAGTTGAAGGAGGCTGTCGCGAGAAGGGATATGATGATAGTTCACGCGGTGCATGTGTTGGAGGACTTGGATAAGCAGATTAACATGGTCTATACGAGGTGTAGGGAGTGGTATGGCCTACACTTCCCCGAGCTGGCCGAGATCGTGGATGATCTAGAGGATTATCTGAGGATCGTGGCCGAAATAGGTGCGAGGAGGAATTTTGACGAGGAGAGGCTTGAGAGAATTGTCGGGCCGAAGCTCGCTGCACAGATTATGGAGAGGGTTAGAAACTCTGTTGGAGCCGACCTTAGCCCGGAGGATGAGGAGAGGGTGAAGGATGTTGCGAGGGAGGGGCTTAGGCTAATCCAGCTCAGGAAGGAGCAGGAGAGGTATATCGAGGAGCTTATGTCGGCTGAGGCCCCAAATCTCTCGGCGGTCGCAGGCCCGATACTCGGGGCCAAGCTCATCTCCATGGCCGGCGGACTGGAGAAGCTCGCAAGGCTCCCAGCGAGCACAATCCAAGTTCTCGGGGCTGAGAAGGCCCTCTTCAGGTTCTTCAGAACCGGGAGAGGGGCGCCGAAGCATGGCATAATATTCCAGAGCCCCCTAATCCATGGCTCCCCAAAGCATCTCAGGGGAAAGATTGCTAGAGCCCTAGCAGCCACGATAGCGATCGCGGCGAAAATAGACTATTTCACGCGAGAGGATAGGGGCGCCGAGCTCAGGGAGAAGCTTGAGAAGAGGCTCCAAGAGATAAGGGAGAAATATAAAAAGCCGCCGGCAAAGAAGCCTGTGCCGAAAGAGAAGCCTAGAAGGCCCGAGAGACCCAAGAAGCCCATGAAAAAGAAGTAGCCGTTCCCCCTAATGGCCGCGTGAGATATTTTAGCTGGCTGAGCCGCTGTCTGGATGATCGTCGAGTCCCTTCGAGGTAGAGATCTTCTAACTCTTCAGGATCTTGAGCCAGAGGAGATAATGGGGCTGATAAGGCTCTCGGCCGAGCTAAAGCGTGATAGAAGGCTGTTCTCCGGGAGGCTCTCTGGCAGGAGCGTCGCGATGATCTTCGAGAAGCCCTCGACGAGGACTAGGGTTTCCCTAGATGTCGCGGTGAGCGAGCTCGGTGGAAGGCCGATATACCTGAGGTTCGACGAGCTTCAGCTGGGCAGGGGCGAGACCATAGCGGACACGGCCAAGGTGCTCTCGAGATACGTGGATCTTATAACTGCTAGAGTTAGGAGGCATGATGACCTCGTGGAGCTGGCTAGATGGGCGGATAAGCCCGTGGTAAACACTCTATCAGATCTGGATCACCCGCTCCAGACGCTCGCGGATCTGCTCACGCTCTGGGAGAGGTTTGGCAGGATTCAGGGAGTCAAGGTAGCTTGGGTGGGTGATGGCAATAATGTCTGCAACTCTATACTGATAGGCGTGACGAAGCTCGGCGCCCACATCACGATAGCATGTCCGAGAGGCTATGAGCCGAATAAGAGGTATCTCGAGTGGGCGATGGAGAACTCGAGGAGGAGTGGATCTAAGGTGGAGGTTGTAGAGGATCCGGAGGAGGCTGTTAGGGGCGCGGATGTCGTGATGACCGATGTCTTTGTTAGTATGGGGATGGAGGCTGAGAGGGAGAAGAGGATGCGGGACTTCCTGCCGAGATACCAAGTCTCCGAGAGGCTTATGAGGCTCGCTAAGCCCGGCGCCATCTTCATGCACCCGCTCCCGGCTAAGAGGGGTGAAGAGGTCTCGCCCGAGGTGATTGATGGAGAATGGTCGGTGGTCTGGGATCAGGCGGAGAACAGGCTTCACACGGCGAAGGCCGTCCTACTCTCGATCCTCGGATAAATATGGCCTCGCTGGTATCAGGTGGCTCCCGTCACAGCTAGCGCCTGTATTCAGCTCCACAAAGCCCTCCCTGCAACAGGCGAAGGTTAGGCCGAGTTCCCGGCATCCATCCGCAATCATCTTCATGAGCCTGAACCTCATCGGCCTCGGGAGATAGCGGCTTCTCCCAATCCGCTCACCATCCTGAAAATAGAGGGGCCTAAGCCTCTCAGCGACATCCGGGAAAACCATCCCAATTCTCGCCCAAGAATCAGGCCTCGGCTTAAATGTGCTAGAGGTTACATGAATAGCGCCAGCATCCCTAATCTCCTTCAGGAGATCCATAAGCCCCTCATCATTCAGGTATGGGATTATTGGGTCTACGCGGACGCCGACCATGATCCCCTCGGAGCTGAGCTTCTCCACGGCATCAAGCCTCCTCGAGGGCGGAGGCGCGCCGGGCTCAAGCTTACGAGCAAGATCATCATCAAGAGTGGTTATCGTCAGCGTCACAGCGCATCTAAGCCCCCTGAGAAGATCCAGATCCCTGAGAACAAGATCGCTCTTAGTTATGACTAGGATTCTCAGGTTCCTCCCTTGGAACTCTTCTAGACAGCGCCTCGTAAGCCGCATATCCTGCTCCATCGGCGGATAGGGATCAGAGCTATTCGACATGGAGATAAGCGCGTTATCAGGTAACCGGGCCACATCGCCCCTAACGAGCCTTAGGAGATCCCTCTTAGGTCTACACTCATGAAACCTCCTAACATATGATGAGGCATAGCAGTAGAGGCAACCATGTTCGCATCCAGTATAAGGATCGAAGGAGAACTTCGATGGGCATGTACAAAGTCTGCCCCTCCAAGGATCAAAGGGCCTTATGATGATCATTCTCACGGCCCAGCGCACTCGATATCTTCATGTCATGCGGCTAGCTAAATAGATGGAGCATCCTTTTTAGCGTTCTGCAGCTTTAGGTATAAATAATGCTCGGCGGAGATAAGTGTTAGAGCCTCTCTTCTAAGGAGCTAGCGGTGAGAGCTTGAGTAGTGGTGTTATGATTCCTCAAGCGGTTATATGGATAATTAGTGGAGCATGTAATCTCAGTTGCATTCATTGTTATGCAAGTAGGTTTATGGATGTTGAGGAGCTCAAGCTCGAGGAGAAGCTCAGGTTGATTGATGAGCTTGCAGAGTGTGGTGTATCATATATAGGGATAACTGGGGGAGAACCTCTGATAAACCCGGATCTAGAGCCATGTCTAAAGCGAGTACATGATTATGGTATTGAATGTAGCATTAACACTAATGTGCAATGCTTGAATGAGAGGACTGCCGAGATTCTCGGGAGATATGATGTCTACCTGTTTATTAGTGTGGATGGATCGTGTAGGGAGGTTCATGAGCGCATTAGGGGTCCGGGGACTTGGAGTAGGCTGATGAGGGGGGTTGAGGCTGTTAGAAGGGCCGGCCTCAGCTTTTCGACCGTCATGACGATAAATAGCTTGAATTATTTAGATGCTGCAGGGTATGTTGAGCTGGCTGAGAGGCTTGGAGCCGATGATGCTTGCATGATACCGGTGATGCCCGTTGGGAGGGCTGGCCGGGAGATTGCGCCAAGCACAGGCCAGCTTATTACGGCGTTAAAGCTTGCCGAGTCCGCTGCGAAGAGCATCGGATTCTGGATCAATGTCTGGTGCTATGTCCCCGGAAAGCTGATCATAGACCCCAGATACATCTCCATTTGGGCTGACTGTAGAAGGGGTAAGGTGGTCGATATAGATCCGGCTGGAAGCCTCCTCCTCTGCGATATTCTAGATATAGGGCTCAGTAATGTGAGGAGGGGATTTAGGCAGGCTATCGGAGAATACTTCCAGAGCAGGGAGATGAACGAGGTGATGAATCCAAGGCTGAGAGAGCCCTGCAAATCATGTAGTATAAGAGAATCATGCATGGGAGGATGCTATGCTAGATCATACCTCATATTCAAGAGCTTCAATGGGCCCGACCCATACTGCCCACGCGCCAACATAGACCTGCATACAAAGGTAATTGGCCAGGCTCAGAGGAATTGAACTAATCTCGTGAAAAGGACGTTTTGCCAGTTTATTTGACGCTAAAGAGATCTATAATGTGGCTTTACTGCCCTCGCTTTCCGCTTTACCTGATCCTATCTCCGGCTTCGGCTCAGATGCCTTCCTCTCGACAGGCTTTATTATTATCGAGCCATTTCCATAGTCGATTTCTACTAGGTCGCCTTCCTTTATCCCGAGCCGCGCCGCTGCATCACTCGGTATCGTGACTCTTCTTCCTGAGAGTATTTTCTGGATCTTTTTCTCCCCATTACCCTCCTCCGTCACCTCGGGTGATCTGGGTTTCTTGACTAGCTTCTTGGATAGTATCGCGTAGATTCCTAGGCCCGCCGCGACCGCCGCTGTCTGGGCGAAGAGGATGTTCTTTGTTAGCGAGCTCTCGCCAAGGGTTGCCTCATAGACCCTGTTGAGGTAGCTGTAGTCTTCCTCTAGGTCGGCGAGCTTTTGCCTTAGCTGGGCCGCCTCGGCTATCAGTGCATCATGTCTAGACCTTAGATCATCATGCCTAGCCTTCAGATCATCATACATCGACTTATACGTCCTGAGCTCGGATAATGCTGACTCATAATCTCTGAGAAGGGAGCTATACTGCTCCTCCAGCTTGTTGAACTGCCTCGTGAGGGAGTCATAGAGCGCCCTCATCCTCTCCAAGTCTATGAGGGTTGATTGATGCTTACTGCTCAACGATTCATAAGAGTTCTGCAGCCTCGAGTAATCCTCCTGAAGCTTCTGATAATCATCCTTCAGATTTTGGTATGATTCCTTTAGGGATAGGTAGCTGGCGAGGAGCTGGTTATAATCGTCCTTTAGCTTGCTTAGCTCTTGGCGCTTCTGGTCAAGCTCTTTCTCGAGAGCACTTATCTTGCTCTCCAGATTAGAGACCTTGCTCCGCAGAGTACTCACCTGAAACTCTAGCTCGGCATAGGTTTCAGCCCTCACAATAGACATGTAGAACTCGTGCGAGAGCCTTCTGCTACCATTATAGTAGAACTCTATCTCAGCTCTCAGATATGGGTCAACGGGCCTCGCCCCTGGGAGGCATATGGATATCGATTTTGATATTGTGGAGCCGGTCCCGAGAGTGTCAACGCTTATGATTGTGTCGCTGTAAAGCGTTCTAACGCCTGAGTCCTCGTGGTAGAATATGGAGAATGAAACTCTGAGATCTGTTAGGGTTTTATGAGCCTTCATCCAGAAGTTTATCGTGAAGCATGTGCTCGTCTTGACCTCGACCGGGTAATCAAGCCTATACTCTAGATCGTTCTCGACCGTTGAGAAGCCTTGGGCTGATAGGGGCGTGGTAAGTGAGGCTATCAAGACCATTAGGGAGATAAGCCAGATTAGCCTGATGGCTCTCATGGCCATGTTCCCCCGTATTAAGAGAGGAGGATCTGGGTAATAAGTTACTCCATACATGAGTGCTACAGTGCTGGATGTAGCGGCATGTAGCGCCGGAGGGAGGATTATGTGCATGAAAGGCTGGAGAGGGTATTCTATTAAGCAGACGAACTCACTAAAAGTAAAATAGTGTGTGGTTTCCCTCCTACACAATCACGGTTTTTATACCGAGCAATTTGCAAGCCTCAGCTATAGGCTCAACATAGTCCCCGTGAATTAGGCTTGCATGATGTACGAATCCCTCCTCTATCAGCGTTCTATAGAGCTTATCTAAGTCAGAGACTCTCACCCAGACCCAGCTTCCCCTGAACTCCGCCTCCTCCTCGGTTGCTTCTCCACGAGTTATAAGCATCTTAAACTCTCCCCGATACTCGACAAGCCTGCATATTGTTACCGGCCCCGGCTTAAGCCTGAACTCAGCAGTTCCATAGGATTTCTCAACTCCAACATCACGATACATGATGCTATGGTATCTTAAGGCTGCTGGGCATCCTGTGCAGACAAGCCCCGGCGGGGCATTTCCACAATGCCATGCTAGGAAGACATTTGGATCCTTCGGATGCTGAATAGTCCAGTCTATGAAGTGCGGTGGAGTGGTTTCTAGGGATGCCTCATATTGAACTAGCATCGTGAGGGCCCCATAGATATCGACCTCGCAGGAGCACATTATGCCGGACTGGGTAAGCCTTCCCATGACAAAGCATGGGCTTATGCCATAGTATTTCTGGATCTCCGTCCAGCATCGAATACCCATCCCTGAGAGCCTCCGATCCTTGGCAAGCCTTCTCAAAACAACCTCCAGCTTCGCCATCTTCAGTAGCGCCTCGGAGGATATCTGGGAGACGTTTATCATGCGCCTCATATCCTCGAGGATACTCTTCACATCCGGGTCATCATCCTTCAGGGCCCTAGCCTCCTCGATGACGCCGAAAAGCGATTCATGAACCACCCTCTGCTTAAATCTCCTGACCATCTCCGCCTCATTAAATGTGACAGTCTCGAACCTCTCGGGCCTCGGGCCCACGAGACCAATTCTAGCCCCTATGAACCTGCTCACTATCGCCGCAGCTCTAGCAAATGTCTCAACCCTCTTCTTGAAGCCATCCTCCTCCGGGAAGAAGATGCCTAGGAAGGTGAAGGGTATCATCCTACGATAGAGGCCTGATGCGAGGGATAGAGTTCCACAGAAGGAGTCTGACCGCCTAAAGCCTCCCGGTAGAAGCTCTGGCTCTTTAGTCCCGAAGACCGCGATCGGGTATCCCCTGAACTCCTCAGCCACCCTCACTCCTGCAAGCTCATCCCCAAAGGTCATCGTCCCTATTAGCAGCCCATCAATATTCTCGCGCCTAAACAGCTCTATCACCTTCTCAGCGTCATCATCATCCCATACGAGGCCCATCTTCGTTAAATCCTCGCTGGGGTAAACTAGCTGGATGCCAAGAATTCTTGACACACTTTCAATAACCCTGCGCCTTATCTCAACACCCCACTTCTCATCAAAGGGATATCTATGAAGGGGGACAAAACCTAGCCTAACAGTCCTCATCGAATAATAATGTGGATATCAGTTGCTTAAATAAGTTTCACAAGCTATGGTTTTACCCTAAAACTCTCAGACCCCTGTTCTATAAGCGTGTTATAAGCTTCTAGGGCGATCATCTTCAGCTTTTTAACCGCCTCCTCTATAGCACTTTGCCCAAATGTGCTTGTTCCCGCGATAAGCACATTTGCCCCGGCATGTACTATCTGAGGGGCATTGTTGAAATCCACACCACCATCAACGGCTATATCTTTCCGCAGCCCTTGCTTGATCATAAGGCTCCTCAGGCTTCTAATCTTATCCATCATTTCCGGAATGAATACCTGTCCCCCGAATCCGGGTTCCACCGTCATCAGCAGGATCATGTCGACGTATTTCACAACATACTTTATAGTCGAGAGCGGCGTTGTGGGATTTAGAGCAATGCCCACGCCAACACCCCTCCTCCTGAGGTGATCTATCAGCCGGAGCGGGTAGCGGCAGGCTTCTATATGAAATATTACAATATTACCGCCAGCACTTATAACTGGCTCGACAAAATCCTCAGGCTTCTCAACCATTAAATGGGCGATGAAGGGAAGATTTGACTCGCTCCTCAGGGCCTTCATTATCATCGGGCCGAAGCTTATGTTTGGGACAAAATGCCCATCCATAATATCGAAGTGAAGCATATCAGCTCCACCTTTCTCGGCCTTTCTCACTTCCTCCCCAAGCCTCCTGAAATCAGCGGAGAGAATAGAGGGAACAATCTTCGGAGGAGGGATTAGAAAGGCATCATGCCTCAAGGTCATATAACTCAGCCTAAAGGTTGATAATAGCTCTTTTTCTAAAGCTTACATCAAAAAGAGGGGAAAGCAAGGAAAGTAGAGGGATTAGCGGCTTCAGAATATTGTTCTCTCGGTCTTAGCATCGAAGATATGAATCTTATCCATTAAAAATCCGACCCAGACCTTACCTCCGATCGGAGGAAGCCTCGTGGTCGCTGGCGTTATTGCCTTGAGGAGGTATTCTCCAGCTTTTAGGTCCACGACATAGCTGGACCCCATGGGCTCAACTACATAGACATCTGCTTGGAACACGGAGTCCGGAGTTCTTTCTATCGATAATGTCATGTATTCGGGCCTGAACCCTATCACTACCTTGTCGCTCGTTGCACCCTCCTTAACAAGTCTAGCTAAGTCCCGTGGAAGTGGGAGCTCAAATACCCCAGCATCAAGTATTATCTGTGAGTCCCTCTCAACTATCGTCGCATCGACGAAGTTCATGGGCGGGCTCCCGAGGAAGCCTGCGACGAATATATTCGCAGGCTTCTCATAGACCACGTGTGGCTCATCATATTGGAGGATCTTGCCCTTATCCATTACCGCGATCCTATCTCCCATGGCCATAGCCTCGGCCTGATCATGCGTTACATAGATCGTCGTTATCCCCAAGTCTTTTTGGAGCTTCTTGAGCTCAGCCCTCATGTAGACCCTCAGCTTGGCATCCAAGTTGCTCAGGGGCTCATCCATAAGCCATACCTGTGGGTTCCTCACAAGAGCCCTTCCCAATGCTACTCGCTGCTGCTGGCCTCCGCTAAGTTGCCTCGGCTTCCTATCCAACAGATCCTCGATCCTGAGAAGCCGGGCAACCTCCTTAACCCTCTTATCAATCTCATCCTTCGGATACTTCCTCATCTTAAGCGGAAAGGCGAGATTATCATATACGGTCATATGCGGATATAGGGCGTAGCTCTGGAACACCATCGCAATATCCCTATCCTTCGGCGGAAGATCATTCACAAGCCTATCCCCTATGTAGATCTCGCCCTCATCAGGTGTCTCAAGCCCCGCGATGCACCTGAGAGTCGTCGTCTTACCACATCCTGACGGCCCTAGCAGAATCACGAATTCACCATCCTTCACCTCGAAACTAACACCATCAACAGCAACAGTCTTCTTGTCAAAGACCTTGCGAAGCCCAACAACCCTCACACCAGCCAAATAACTTAACCCCCTAAGATATTTGCGGAAAGACGTATTATATAAATATAATTGTCTCTGGAACCTTATAACAAGACAAGAAATAAGAAGAAATAAGTCAGCACGACCTTGATACAGCTACATAAACAGGTCGAGGCTTCACCGTTCATGTTTTCTGCGATAAAAGCTTAACGTATATATAATTGTGAATCAGGTTTTAGAGACTGGAGGGAGGATTTTGAGGATAGGGGTTTTGACTGGTGGAGGTGATTGTCCGGGGCTTAACTCGGTTATCCAAGCTATTGTCTTAAGGGCGGCTCGTTACGGGTTCGAGGTCTGGGGTATCGAGGATGGCTATAAGGGGTTGATTGAGGGGAGGGCTAGACCGCTGAGGAATGAGGATGTAAAGGGTATACACTTTGTTGGCGGCACTATTCTGGGGACCTCGAGGAAGAATCCTGCAAAGTCTGAGGAGGATATGACTAAGGTCATGGATAATGTGAGGAAGCTTGGGCTCGATGCTCTGATAGCGATCGGCGGCGATGATACGCTTGGAGCTGCTCTCAAGCTCTATCAGCGGGGCCTCCCGATAGTCGGTGTCCCAAAGACAATAGATAATGATCTATCCGCGACGGATTACTCGATAGGCTTCTGGACTGCTGTTGAGACTATTGCTGATGCCTTGGAGAAGCTTCATACGACGGCTAGGTCGCATAAGCGGGTTATCATAGCTGAGATCATGGGAAGGTATGCTGGATGGCTCGCGCTTATGGGCGGGCTTGCCGGCGGCGCACACGTGATCCTGATACCGGAGAAGCCGTTTGACATAGATGAGGTCTGCAGGGTTATCAAGGAGAGGGATAAGAAGGGTGAGGGATACACACTGATAGCTGTGGCTGAGGGTGTTAAGATCCCTGAGACCGGCGAGCTCGCGGTAGCCGCGGCCGAGAAGGATGAGTTCGGGCACGTGAGGCTCGGGGGCATAGCGAAGTTCCTTGAGGAGGAGATTAAGAGGAGGACTGGTAGAGAGGTTAGATCGACGATCCTCGGGTATATTCAGAGGGGAGGATCTCCGTCCGCGTTTGACAGGGTTCTCGGGGTGAGGCTTGGCATTAAGGCTGTTGACCTAGTGAAGGAGAAGAAGTTCGGCTACGCGGTCGTCCTCCGGGGGACAGAGATCGTGCCCGTGAAGCTTGAGGAAGTTGTCGGCCGCCCGAGATACGTTCCAGAAGAGCTCTTCGAATACACCGATATCTTCCAAGAAAGCTAGCCCCAATCCCATCTTCCAGATCTCTTTCCTCTTTTTCTTGATTTTGTTTCAAGTGTTTAAGGTTTTAAGGTTGTTGAGTTTCCCGGCTATGGGGGTTTCCTCGTGGAGCTCAAGGATGCTCATGCGCTTCCAGTCGACGAGGTTTTGCGGAGGCTTGGAACGGGCCCTAATGGATTAAGCGATGATGAGGCTCGCAGGAGGCTTGAAGTTTATGGTTATAATGAGATTAGGGAGGAGAAGCGCGTCTCAGCATTCTTCATCTGGCTAGAGCAGTTTAAGAACCCCCTTATCCTGATACTCCTTGCCGCGACCGCCATCTCCTATGTCGTCTCGGTTATAGAGGGGGAGTTTCCTGTTGATAGCATATTGATCTTCGCGATCGTGATAGCGGCCTCAACCCTCGGCTTCGTCCAGGAGTATAGGGCTGAGAGGGCGATAGAGGCGCTTAAGAGGATGCTTACTCCTATGGCTAAGGTTATCAGGAGTGGTGTTGAGAAAATTATTTCCGCTAGGGAGGTTGTTCCAGGAGATCTTCTAGTTGTCTCAGCTGGAGATAAGGTTGCTGCTGACTGCAGGATCGTGGAGTGTTATGATCTCCAGGTTGATGAAGCTCCTCTCACAGGCGAGTCTACTCCCGTCTCTAAGCGGGTTGAGCCCGTCCCAGCGGAGGCTTCTCTCCCGGATCGTGTGAATATGCTCTATGCTGGGACTACTGTTACTTATGGTAAGGGCAAGGCTGTTGTGGTCGCCACAGGCATGAGGACGGAGCTTGGGAAGATCGCTGGCGAGGTCGCGGCCATAGAGATATCTGAGACGCCTCTTGAGAGGAGGATGAGGGAGCTTGGGAGTGCTCTGGGAAAGCTGGTGATAATAATCTGCATAGTGATCGCCTTGGCCCTTCTCCTCGAAGATCTACTGGTGGTGGGCAGTGTATCTACCGGCACGATAATCGAGGTGATGCTCTTCTCGATAGCTCTCGCAGTCGCTGTGATCCCGGAGGCCCTGCCCGCGATAGTCACGGGGACGCTGGCGATAGGGATGAGGGAGATGGCGAGGAGGAATGCTTTGGTGCGGAGGATGCCTGCTGTCGAGACCCTTGGATGCGTTACTGTGATCTGCTCCGACAAGACAGGGACTCTGACGAAGGGCGAGATGACGGTTAAGAGAATCTACGTGGATGATAGACTGTATGATGTTACTGGAGTTGGCTATGAGCCTAGGGGCGAGATAGTGGGCGATCCCAATAGCAGAGCCTTCGAGCTCCTAATGCTGGGTGCGATACTATGTAATGATGCCAAGCTTGTTAGGGGGGAGAAGGGGTGGAGCATTGAGGGTGATCCGACGGAGGCCGCACTACTAGTCGTCGCGGAGAAGACTGGATTCAGGCATGAGGAGATTAGGCTGAAGTATCCGAGGCTTGACGAGATCCCGTTTAGCTCCGAGCGCAAGAGGATGACGACGATCCATGAGGTTGATGGGCTTGGCCGCGTGGCCTTCATGAAGGGCGCTGTCGAGATCGTCCTCGATAGATGCAAGTATATTCAGGTTGGCGACGAGGTTAGAGAACTCACAGGCGAGATAAAAGAGAGGATTCTAAGGGTCAATGAGGAGCTGGCCTCGAATGCTCTCAGGAATCTCGCCTTCGCCTATAAGCGATTGGATGAATCCGCATCATACTCGCCAAATGATATGGAGCGGGACATGATATTCCTCGGGATAATGGGGATGATTGACCCGCCGAGGGAGGAGGCTGTTGAGGCCGTGAAAATCTGTAAGAGGGTTGGTATAAGGGTGGTGATGATTACCGGCGACCATAAGCTCACGGCGGTCGCGATAGCCCGTGAGATGGGGATCTACAAAGAGGGCGACATAGTCCTGACCGGCGAGGAGCTGGATAGGATGAGCGAGGAGGAGCTTGAAAAGATAGTTGATAGGGTTACAGTCTATGCGAGGGTCTCGCCGATGCATAAGCTCAAGATAGTTAGGGCCTGGAAGAGGAGAGGTGAGATAGTCGCGATGACGGGTGATGGCGTAAATGACGCGCCAGCTGTGAAGCAGGCCGACATAGGCATCGCGATGGGCATCACGGGAACCGAGGTGACGAAGGAGGCCTCAGACATGATCCTCCTCGACGACAACTTCGCCACAATAGTCAAGGCGATAGAACTCGGCCGATGGATCTACGATAACATCAAGAAGTATCTCGTCTACCTCTTGGAGAGCAATATTGTTGAGATAGCTATGCTAACAGTCGCGGCCATAGTGGGCACATATATCTTTAAGGAGCTCTCACTGCCGCTTCTTCCGATCCATATACTTTACATAAACTTGGCAACCGATGGTCTGCCGGCACTCGCTCTCGGAGTCGCTCCACCCGACCCAGACGTAATGAAAAGGCCTCCAAGAGATCCTAAGGAGTCCGTTTTCAGCGGAGAAGTTATGCCATTTTTAATAATGATACCGGCCATCAACACGCCAGTGCTACTCGCGATATACTTCATCGAATATTTCACGGCAGGTCATGCTAGGGCCATGACTATGGTATTCTTGACATTCGTCTTCCTAGAGCTCTTCGTCGCAATAAATTGCAGATCACTCAGGTTTACGATGATTAAAGCACCCCCACATAAGCTATTGATACTCGCAGTACTATGGGAGGCGATCCTAATAACCGTCTTAACACTCATCCCGGCCACTCGCGAAGCTCTCCAAATAACTCTGCCAACACTTCAAGATATCTTATTTATCACCTTAATCTGCATCTCGACATTCGTGATACGTGAGGCGATAAAGATATTCATCGTACCGAGAAAACTCCGATGGGCCGGCGAACATTCGGAGATACCTTCTTACACTAATACATGACCTTTAAAGACAATCCTCCCAAATGAATTGTCTTCATGTAGGGGGCCTCATTGCCGAATCCGGATATCATGAGTTAAGCCATTTGAGATTTTTCTGATTAGAGGTCATTGGAGATCCTAATATCAGTAGTCCAGCAGATCTTTGCATTTTTATGAAAACTTGCTTACAGCTCGAAAGCTGTCGTATTTCCTGCGTTTTTCGTTAAAACATTAATTAGGATCGATGTTTATGAGGGCTGGAAATGTGGAAGCAGGAGCTAAGGGCTCTCGAGGAGGAGAGGAGGAGGGTTCTTGAGAGGATAATGGGGCTCTCGAGCTTTGAGGGCTTCGATGCGGAGAAGTGGGAGGAGCTTAAGAGGCTCGTCTATGAGCCCCTACCACTCAGCGTGGACGTAATTATTGATGATACTACGCTGAGGGAGGGCTTCCAAATGGCCGGTCTGCTGAACCCTAGGCCGGAGGAGTATCTGAGGATAGCTATGATGCTCAGGGAGATCGGGATAGAGAGGCTGGAGATAATGATGTATACGAAGACGGATAGGGAGGCTATAAAGCTAATGAAGAATGAGGGGCTTACGCCGCTCCTCGCCGGGTGGTGTAGGGCGAATAGGGCGGATATAGACATGGCGCTAGAGCTGGATCTACAGCAGGTGGGGATCTCGCACCCAGTCTCCTACATACACTTCAGCAAGTGGCCAGACATACCCTTAGAGGATCTCGTGAACAGGGTTGTAGACGCTGTCACATACGCGAGGGAGCATGGCCTCAGGGTCTTCGTGCATGGAGAGGATAGCACTAGAGCTGACTGGAGGTTCGAGAGGATATTCATTAATGCGGTCGCGGAGGCCGGCGCCGAGGTCTACAGGATCTGCGATACCGTTGGGTGCGGCGTATCAGATCCACGTGCACCGCTCCCGAGGGGGATACCAGAGAAGATTAGGAGAATCAAGGCCGAGACCAAGATACCATACGTGGAGATACATGCGCATGATGATCTTGGAAACGCTGTGGAGAACACGATGGCGGCGATAAAGGCCGCTGACGGGCTCTATGACAAGGTATATGTCAGCACGACATTCTTGGGTCTGGGGGATAGGGCTGGAAACGCCGAGACAGAGAAGATTATCATGAACTGCTACATGCATTATGACGTCAGGAAATGGAACTTGAAACCTCTAAGAGAGCTCGCGGTCTATATAGCCTCGGCTCTCGGGTACCACCTCCCGATAAACAAGGCCATAGTAGGAGATGGTGTCTTCGCCCACGAGTCCGGCATACACCTCCACGGGATATCGAAGCTGCCCCTAACATATGAGCCATTCCCACCTGAGCTGGTGGGCCAGAGAAGATCAATAGTGATCGGGAGGAGATCCGGGAAGCATGGAATAAAGCTCAAGCTCGAGGAGATCCTCGGGAGGAAGGTGGATGAGAACGATCCAAGGCTCATGAACCTTGTCGAGATGATAACCAACGAGTTCTCGGCGCGGGAGAGGAGATATCCAATAGGTGAGCAGGAGTTCAGGTTGTTCGCGAAGAGGGCTGGATTCGAGGTCTAAGTAGGGTAATGGTAAAATTGGTGCATAAATCCGGGTCGGGTGATTGATATGGGTAAGAGGGCTGCGCTCATACGTGGAGATGGTGTCGGCCCTGAGCTGGCTGAAGCAGTTATGATGATCCATGAGGCTGTGGGCAGCGAGGTCGAGATAATACCGGTCGAGGCGGGCTATGAGTGGTGGCTGAAGCATGGCGGGGACTCCCTGATACCGAGGGAGACTTGGGAGGTTCTCGAGCAGTCGAATGCGGTTCTCAAGTGTCCGACCACGACGCCGCCGGAGATAAAGCATCTGAGAAGCGTGGCGGTGAGCATTAGGCAGAGATTCGACCTATACGCGAATATCAGGCCCATTAAGACCTTGGGCGGGATCAAGGGAAGGCTCGGGCCAGTCGATTTAATATGCGTCAGGGAGGCCACGGAGGGGCTCTACGCCGGGATAGATGTAAGACTCTCGCCCGACGTCGCAATCGCGATCAGGAAGATAAGTAAGAGGCAGTCGCTAAGAGTTGCTAGAAAGGCATTCGAGATAGCGAGGGAGAATGGCTGGAGTAAGGTCGTCGTGGTCACCAAAAGGAATATCCTGAAGGAGACGGATGGTCTCTTCATAGAGGCGATTCAAGAGGTTGCGAAGGATTATCCTGAGATAGCTTGGGAGGAGTATTTTATAGATAATCTTGCTCAGCAGCTCGTCAAGAATCATGAGCGATTTAACCAGACCGTGATCCTAGGGACGAATCTCTTCATGGATATAATAAGTGAGGAGGCCTCAGCCCTTGTCGCAAGCATAGGTATGGTCTATTCCGCGAACATGGGCGATAACTATGCCATGTTCGAGCCAGCGCATGGAAGCGCTCCAAAATACAAGGGACAGTATAAGGTGAACCCCACGGCCACGATACTCTCCTATGCTTGGATGATCGGATACCTTGGCGAAAAGGAGAAGATGAACGTCATATTCAGGGCGACGGAGGATGTTATAGCCGAGGGAAGACATGTAACATATGATCTCGGCGGAAATGCCTCGACGCTTGAGATGACAGAGGCTATAGCTGGAAGAATAAAGACGTTGCTCGAGAAGGGCTATTAACAGATCTATCTTTTCTCTATGCTTACCCTGATTAGCTCCCCATCAGACACTTCTTTCAAGCGGTTCAAGCCCTCGACAACTCTACCGAGGGGCTTAACCTTGCTATAGGCGACCGGCCGCTCATCCTTGCTTATCGGGGTTGGGCCGAAGAATATGCAGAGGCAATTTCCATCGGGCCAATAAGCCACCTCACCAACCTCCATCAACGTCCTCTCACCTTTGAGCCCAAGCTTCACCGGCAGCTCGAAATACACCTCATCACCCCATCTCTCAGCCTCAGCCTCGAATGGCGAGCTCTCTAGAAGCTTCTCTAGCTCCGGCTCATCCACCAGCTCACAAACCACCCTAACACCAGAACTAAAATCAAGGCTAACTATGTAAGGCATGCCTACTCAAAATAAGCGAAGACAACCGCGCTAAATACCTTATAGCAGGCCAGAATCTTCAGCCCGATGAAAAGCTTGGGAAGAATGATTAGTAGGTGTTCATCGCTCCAGCATCCACTTTAGCTCCTCGATTATCCTTGTCCCGGAGCTTGTTCCAATCCTATCAGCCCCGGCCTCTAGAAAGCTGAGAGCCTGCTCCCCGGTTCTTATGCCGCCAGCCGCCTTTATCTTAACATGCGGCGGCAACACGCTTCTCAGGAGCTTCACATCCTCTATCTTAGCCCCGGAGGGCCCAAAGCCCGTCGAGGTCTTGACGAAGTCCGCGCCAGCCCTCTCGATGATCCTCGCCGCGGCAATCTTCTCCTCATCAGTCAGATAACAGCACTCTATGATTACCTTCAGGATATTGTCTCCTATCGCCCTCTTAATCTCCCTGATCTCCTCCTCAACATAGTCATATCTCCTCGACTTAAGCATCGGCAGACTTATCACCATGTCGACCTCGGATGCGCCCTCCTCCACCGCGCGACTAGCCTCCTCCACCTTCACCTCCTTAAACGTCGAGCCAAGCGGAAAGCCCACAACAGTGCAAACATTAACACCAGATCCACTTAAAAGCCGATACGCCATCGGGACATATATCGGGTTAATACAAACCGCGGCAAACCCATATTGAACAGCTTCATCGCATAATCTCCGAATATCATCTTCCGTAGCATGGGGCTGAAGCATGGTATGATCTATCGCTTTAGCAACCAGTTCAATAGTCCGCTTGTTTTTCTTCATAATGGTTAGAATCCTGTTTCATGCTTTATAAGCCTTATGCACTATAAGCTTTCTAAAAAGAAAAACACAATTTTCAAAATTTAAGCAAGCTTAAGCGATCTTAAAAAGGAGTAAAGCCTGTTTAGCATTCCAAAATGTATCCATGTGTGAAATTTAAAAACCACAAACACGAAAGTATTCTCACCATTACTTTTAATTATCCACACTGCTTAAAAATCAAATCTTAGAAAACAACACTTTAATACTCCAAGTCAAATTCCTAATTAGATGTAGGTGCATTCAATGGGGCCCTATTTCATTGGTGTGGATATTGGTACTGCTGGAACGAAGGCAGCCATTGTGGACGTTAATGGAATAGTTTTAGCAACGGCTTATGAGGAGTCAAGATTATACTATCCTAAGGTTGGTTGGGTTGAGCAGGAGCCTGAAGATTTTATCGCATCATCCATTAACACTATTAAAGAAGTGTTAAAGAAATCAAAAATCAATCCAAAAGAAGTTGCCTCGCTGTCTTTCAGCGGCCAAATGGCTGGAATTCTGGCTATTGACAAAGATTGGAATCCCATCATAAGTTATGATTCATGGCTTGATATACGCTGCAAGGACTATGTCAATTACCTCAGCAAACATTACGCCGACATGTTAATTGAGATTGGCGGCGTTCCACCAACGATAAACCATTTGCCTAAAATGATGTGATGGAGGAATAATGAACCAGAAATATTCAGGAGAATATACAAGTTTACGGTTCCGGCGGTTTATGTTGCTGGGAAATTCGCGGGATTAAAGGGGGATGACGCATTTTATGATTACACTTACACCACTTTCACCGGAATGTTCGATATCCGTAAAATGAGATGGTCGGAAGAAATAGCTGATGTTCTGAATCTTCCACTAGATAAGCTTCCAAGAATAGTTAAGCCATGGGATATCATTGGGGAGCTAACACAAGATATCGCCGAAAAATGCGGATTAGTTACGGGCATACCAATAGCAGCTGGCGCAGGCGATTATACAGCCTCAAGCCTTGGAACAGGATTAACAAGGCCAGGTTTATGCATAGATGTCGCAGGCACCGCATCCGTCTTGGCGGTTTCTACAACCGACATAACCCCTGACAAGAAATATAGAACCCTTCTTTATGTCAAGTCTATTGTGCCGGAGTTATGGCAGGTGGGAGCTTACATAAATGGAGGAGGGCTCTGCTTAAGATGGTTCCGTGATGAGTTCGGCAAATACGAAAAGGAAAGGGCCAAGGAGATTAACGTAGATCCATACAAGCTTTTGGATGAAGAAGCCTCAAAAGTTCCAGAGGGCTCAGAAGGGCTGATATTCATACCACACCTAGGCGGGCGGGCATACCCGAATCAACCGGATATTAAAGGAATCTGGTTTGGCTTCACATGGAAGCATACGGTAGGGCACTTCTTTAGGTCAATAATGGAGGGAATAGCATACGAGTACTACCACTATATGAAGATAGCAAAAAGCCTGTTTAGGGATCTGCAACTCGAAGAGATTAGAAGAATAGGTGGGGGTAGCAAGAGTAGGATATGGGCCCAAATAAAAGCAGAGACACTAAATATCCCGTATGTCTTGCTAGATAAAGAAGAGTATGCGGCGTTAGCGCTAGCTGTTATTGGCGGTTATGCTGTTGGGGCCATCAAAGATTACAAGCAAGCTATTGATAAATGGGTAAAACCTGTCGCAAGAATAGAGCCGCAACCGAAAAAGCATAAGATGTACAAGAGATATGCGGAATTCTACGAACATTTATTATACTTCACCAACAACATATTCAACGAACATGCAAGACTATTTTAGCTTAACTCTGTTAAATCCTTTTTCAAGAATTGTAAAAAGCAAGTTAAGATGGATAAAATATTTGATTGAATTTCAGAATCTCTCGACAGCTGTTATCGTCATTCCTCCATCAACGATTATTGCTTGTCCAGTAACGTAACTTGCCTCATCACTTGCTAGGTAGATTGCTGCGCCAGCTATGTCCTCTGGCTTCGCGAGCCTTCCGAGAATACATCTTGACGCCATTCGTTTCCGCTCATTTTCATCCGTCACCGCGTAAAGGAGGGGTGTCTCAGTTGGCCCTGGACATATAGCATTCACCCTAATATTATATGGTGCTAGCTCAACAGCCATCGCCCTAGTAAGCGCTAAGACGGCGCCCTTTGACGCGGAATATGCTGCGTGCCCAGGCTCCCCTACTATAGCAGCCTTTGATGATATGTTGATTATGACTCCACTTCTTCTCTCGACCATATGAGGCACGACTACTTGGGATGGGATTACCACTCCTAGAACATTAACCTTAAAGAGTATTTCCCAGAACTCTAATGGCTCTTCCCAAAATGGTTTCCCTCGGTAAATACCAACATTATTCACCAAGATGTCTATTTTCCCATACCTCTTGAGCAGTTCGGAGACTATTTCCTGGATCCTATCACGTGATGTTACATCACCTTGAAAACCTATAGCTTCTCCACCACTTTCCCGTATCCTTTTAGCAGCCTCTTCCACTCTATCGCCAGCAATATCGATTATTACAACTTTGGCTCCCTCACTCGCGAACTTTGAGGATATCGCAAACCCTATCCCACTTGCTCCGCCAGTCACTATAGCGACCCTATCCTTCAGTCTCATATGTCTTATAATCAAATCAGAGTAACTTAAATCTTTGCTCTATGACGTTTTCAAGTCCTAGAAACCAAAGAGGATATGACTTAATTGGGGAAAATGGAATTATTGTAAAACAGTGAGTGCTGGGTCACTCTATTGGTAACTCTACTGGCTTATGTTCTTTTATCGACTTTATGGCGGCTAGCGTTGCCTCTAAAGCTTTTTTACCATCTTCACCTGTCACTTCAGGTTCTCGATCCTCAATTATCGACTTTATGAAGCTCTCGGCTTCAGCTATGTAAGCTTCTCTGAATCTATCTCTCCAGCTGTGGAATGGCTCTGTCGTTATTTTTTGATCCTTGTGGCAGACTAATAGGCTTGTCCCTTGAACCTCGCCTATCGTTATTAAACCTTCTGTCCCAAGTACTTCGACTCTAGCATCATATGCATAGTTGACTGGGCAGCCGCCGTCAATTATTCCAAATCCGCCCTTTTGGAATCTAGCTATAACAGCAACGATGTCGTGAAATCCGGGGAATTCTTCAGCTACATCCGGCCTTAGCAACGCCGCCGCGTCAGCGTAAATAGTTTTGAATTCATCGTTCATAAACCATCTAAGCGTGTCGAAATCGTGGCTATTGACCTCTGCGACCATGCCTAAGCCCATCTTCGGATCTAAGGCCCATCTTGGAGGGAGCCCAGGGCCCCTCCCAATGGACTTCACTAAAACCGGCTTCCCTATTACTCCTTCATCAATTAATGATTTGGCCCTTCTGAATTCTGGGTCAAATCTACGCATGAAGCCTATCTGAAGCTTTACATTATTCCTCTTAGTGACCGAGATCATCTCATCTGCTTCTTTTAACGTCAGAGCCATGGGTTTCTCACAGAAAACATGTTTCCCTGCCTCAGCCGCCTCGACTGTCAAAGAATGGTGCATAAATGTTGGAGTGGTTATAAAGACCGCATCAAAATCCTCCTTTCTTATAGCATCCGTAAGAGTTTCATAATAATTTATACCGCCGAGAAGGCTTGCTAAGTTCTTCGCGGCCTCCAAGTTCGTGTCAACGACTGCTACAACCTCTGCCATGGAGATTCTAAAGGCTAAGTTTGTCCCATGAACTTGTCCTGTTCTACCAGCTCCAATAATACAGACTTTAACTTTCCTCGTTTCTATATCACCCCGGCATTATGTTTAGGCACATGCTTAAAAATATTATTTATGCAGAGAGCTTTACAAATGCTGCTTGCTCATTTGAGCCCCTGCTACTTCCGGAAAACTTTATGATCTAATTTAGCTAATTTAGCCAAGTATGCATGCTGAATTGTCTAGAGAAGGTCTTCTCGAGAAATTAAGAAAGAAGGTCGAGAATTGTAGGAAGTGTGATTTGTGGAGGACTAGGAATAGGCCTGTTTTCGGTGAGGGACCTGTTGATGCGGGGATAATAATTGTTGGCTTAGGGCCTGGGAGGCAGGAGGATCTTCAGGGAAGGCCTTTTGTCGGTGCCGCTGGCAGGTTTCTGGATCAGCTTCTGGCTGAGGCTGGCTTGAGCAGGAGCGGTATCTATATCACGAATATTATCAAGTGTTTTCTGCCCGAGAATAGGGCGACTGAGGATCAGATCAAGTCCTGCACCCCGTACCTCGATCAGCAGATCGAGGTTATTCAGCCGAGGCTGATAATAGCCTTGGGGAATGTTGCGGCGTGTTATCTGCTTGAGAAGTTTGGCTTGAGATGCGAGCCCATGGAGAGGGTTCATGGGAGGGTTTATGAGGTTTCAAGCCTGACTTTGAGCCTCCGCATAGTCCCCATGTATCATCCGGCCTCAGCTCTTAGAAATCCCGAGCTTCGAGGCAGGCTTATCGAGGATTGGAGGGAGCTTGGTAGGATTATCAGGGATCTCGGGCTGGCGGGTTAACCTTAATACCTCGACCAGCATATTTCAATATTGATGAGGGTTAAGGTGAAGTACTTCGCTTCGATGAGGGAGCTTTTCGGCGTTAGCGAGGAGGAGTATGAGATTGAGGAAGGAGCTAAGCTCGTGGACCTACTGCTCAATCACATTCCAAGGAGGCATGTACATGTGGCCGATATTTGGAGGAGTAAGGTGGAGGGCTTCATGAAGGGCGAGGAGGCGAGCTACATAGTTATCGTGAATGGTGATAGGGCTGGGCTTGACCAGGAGCTAAAAGATGGAGACGTGGTCGCGGTTCTCCCGCCGGTCGGCGGGGGCTGAGAACTACCCCCCGGAAACCCAGTACTCCCCCTCATCAGTTATCTCCTTCTTCCATATTGCCGCCTCTCTCTTCATCCTCTCGACCGCGTCTCTCAGCGTATTGAAAACCTCTTCTCTATGGGCTCCAGCCACCACGATGTAGACTATGTCCTCTCCAACTGAGAGTTCTCCTACTATGTGATGTATTCTTACATCCACGATTCCAGGCCTCTCGAGTAGTTCTCGCGCGATGCGTTTTAGGCTCTTCTCGGCCTCCTCACGGTATGCCTCGAGGACCAGCTTTCTAACCCTCCCACCTCTCATGCCTCTGCATCTGACAATTCCTATGAAGCATGCGATTGCTCCCGCCTCGCCAAGCTCCGGGTTCTCTCTAACCCTCCTAAGTATCTCCACGAGGCTTATCTCGCCCTTCTCATGCACGCCGACGCTATAGGCGCCCATAACTCCGTCTCTAATGATGTCTTGAGCCTCCTAAGAACCTTCCTTAGGCGCTGGCCTAGGGGCTTAAGTGATTCCTTAAATAATAATTGCGTTTGGGATTATCTCAGGGCTTGGTTTGAGGCGTGGTCGCGGGGGCTTAAGCGAGCTTTTATCGGCACTTATCCTCCTCAGCATCTCCATAGCCGTAGCGTTCATTATGGTGTATTATCTGCCCGTCGTATCGCCTCCCAGCGTTAAGCCTTGGCTAAGGCCAACCCTGATAGCCGCGTTCAAGGACTCAGGTAACGTGAAGATCTATCTCTATAACCCACACTCAGAGAACATAAAGGTCGTTGAGGTGTGGATCGGCGGCACGAGGCTCACGCCAAGCTGCCCTGATAACGAGTGTATAATCGAGCCGAGAACACATGAGATTGCAACAATAAGCGTCTTCGGATCGGTGTCTTCCATTCTTCTGAGGTTTGATACTGGCGCTTGGATGGAGGTAAGATTTGGTTGATAGTGGGGAATTTTGAGGGTATACCTTGCTCACCCCACCCGCCTTACCCAGTTATATCTATCATGTGTTCTATGATATTGTTAGGGGAGGTGTTTTGATTGGCTGAGCTGAGAGGTGAAAAGGAGGTTTCCAGGGTTTTCGCGGAGTATCACGTTGGTGATGCTGTTGTTAGGCTTAGGCAGCGGGATAACACATTGTTTTATGAGGTTGAGGAGCCTGCCTTGACGGAGAAGGTTAGGAAGCTCCTGGATCAGGCCATGGATGAGTATGTGAAGAGGGGGATTGAGCCCGAAAAGCTTGCCGAGAAGTATTCAAAGAGGCTTGGGTCATCCGAGGCCCTCGCATTCAGATATTATCTCTTGAGAGAGCTTAAGGGGTTTTCGAAGCTTCATGTCTTCATGTATGATGATCAGATAGAGGATTTCACGATAACGATGCCCGGGCCCGTGAGGCTGATCCATAGGCTTGCGCCCCATTATGAGTGGATTGAGAGTAGCGTGGTTATTGAGTCGGATGAGGAGCTGGATAGGCTAGTCAAGTTGGTGGTCGAGAGGTCTGGTGGGTCGATAACCCCCGCGAACCCTGTTGTCGAGATACTTACGCCGAGTTTTGATAGGGTTGCGGGTGTCTTGAGGGGCGAGGTCTCATTGCACTCGAGTATAACTGTCAGGAAGTTCCCGAGGCGGCCATATAGCCTTGCGAGGCTGGTGAGGCTTGGGACTCTGAACTCGGAGGTTGCAGCAGCCCTCTGGCTCGCGGTCGAGCTCAAGTGCAATATAATCATCGCGGGGCTTACTGGAAGCGGTAAGACGACTCTGCTAAACTCCCTCTTACTCCAGCTCCCCAGAAACTATAAGATCGTGACTATCGAGGAGCATCCCGAGATAAATCTCAAGGATCATCCGGGCTGGCTCCCCCTCTATGCCAGGCTTCCAACGAGCCCGGCCGCGAAGCAGACCGCCATACCATTGACGCAGCTGTTGAAGGCCGCGCTTAGGCATAGGCCGACAGTAATCGCTGTCGGTGAGGCTAGGGCTGAGGAGGTTCAGGACATGATCACGGCGGCGTCCGTGGGGCATGGGACCGCCACAACCCTCCACACAGACAACCTCGACCACATGTTGAAGAGGCTCACAAGCCATCCCATGAACCTGAGACCCGATCAGGTGGCCCTGATAGACTACGCCGTCTTCATAGTCAGGATGCCCGACGGCAGGAGGCGTGTAAAAGAGATCTATGAGAACATATCGGGAAATTGGGAGCTCATCTACGACTATGAGAGCAGGAAGTTCAAGCTTCCGGAGAAGATAGGCCAGAAGCTCGCCACGACCCATCGGGGCCTCGAGCCTTATGAGCTGGCGGCTCTAGAGATTAGGAGGAGGGCTGAGCAGCTTAGGGCTCAGGCTAGGAGGGAGGAGGTGGTGACGGCTGTTTGATCAGCTCCTAGGATACCTGCTCAACATAAACACCTTAATGATTATCGCGTTGGTAGTTCTTCTAGCCCTGCTCCCGATAGCGTTAAAGAAGGAGAGGGCTGCAAGGCTCGAGGAGGAGCTCCCAATATTCCTGAGCTATCTCTATGCGAGGCTTGAGGCTGGATGGAGCTTAAGGAGGGCTCTGGAGGCTGCGGCGGCTGAGAAGACGCTCATGCCGACATTCCATGAGGAGGCCGCGAGGATAATCAGGCTGGCTGAAAGGAAGGGTGATTTGCCGGGAGCTCTACTCGATTACAAGACGCCGAGCCCGAGGGTCACGAATATTCTCAGGTCGATTGGTGAGGAGGCTTTTACAGGCTTCGACCCGGCTACGAGGGTTCAGGTCCTGCTCTGGGATGAGGAGGAGTATGCCGCCGAGCGGGCTAGGAAGAAGGCTGAGAGCGCGGAGAACTTGGCCGAGGCGAGCCTAACCGTTATGATCCTCATTCCATTATTCATATCATTCACGGCGTTCTTCGGCGGGAGCCTCGAGCTAATCTTCCCAATAGTCGTGTTATCCTCGATCGCGACATACATAGCCTCTGTGGCCCTCCAAGGCGTACCGATAGTAATTCTCTCGTCTAAGGTTAGGAGGATTATACCAGCTCAGCTCGCCTTGATAGCCGCCGCGATCGCCATCTCGATCCCAGTGAGGGGGTTCTCGCTCGCCAATCCGATGATATACCTTGGATTGGGTGCTGGGCTGGTAGTTCTCTCGATACCGGCAAGCCATGAGGTTAGGAAGGCGATCTCGGAGATGGAGGGTGGGCATCTGCTGGCGCAGGGATTGGCCACGAAGCTCCAGCTCGGCTACCCGGTCGAGAGATCGTTCCAGCTCATCCGAGATGGGAGGGTTGTGGAGCAGGTTAGGAGGATCTCGCTGGGGATTGAGACCGATCCGAGGAGTAGGCAGCTCCACCTCGTCCTCTCGACGATCAAGGTTGTGAGGGATAGCGGTGCTGGCGGTAAGGCGCTCGAGATCGTGGCCAGGACTGCTCAGAGGCTCTACCACGCCTACCGGGATCTACGAAGCAGGCTCAGATTCTATGAGATAATCAGTATGACAGCCGGCCCTATAGTCCTAGTAATGAGCTTCGCGATAACTAGGCCTCTTAAGGAGTTCTCCGCGAGATATGCTGCCACGGCGGCGGAGGGCGGTATGAGCATCCAGCTAGCCCCCCTCTTCGGCGGAGTCGCCCTCGAGAATATTGGATCTCTCCTGCTTCCAGTAAGCATTCTCCTAGCCCTAATTCTCGGGCTAGCGGTCTCGAAGCTCTGCGACCACACCGTGGCCAGCACTTGGAGGTCTGGGGTCGGCGTTATTGCCACTACCTTGATATACCTGGCTTTAGAGCCCTATTGGTGAGATGCGTTAAGGGTAGAGGGAAATGAGTCCAACTAATATCCTCCAACTCCTGCAAAGGCTCGAGGTCCTGATAATCATAGCGGCATCCATAGCGGTGATCTTAACCGTGATTATAATGTTGAGGAAGGGGAGGGGTGAAAAGAGGTCGAGCGCCTTTGAGGAGGAGCTGGATTCCATTAAGGTGACCTCGGGACTCGAGGAGGCTGTGGGGGAAGAGAAGCCGGCGCCCGTGGAGAAGGGTGCGGGGGAGCTCTCCGAGGAGGAGCTTTCCAAGCTCGAGGCAAGAGTCATAGAATCTCTGATGATTAGGGGTGCTCTTAGGCCCCTCCCGATCCCTGGCAGCAAGGAGGGTGGCCATTACCCGGAGCTCGCGGGAGTCTCGGAGAAGGATGCACAGCGCGTGATCAGGGGGCTTCTCGAGAAGGGCCTCGTAATCGAGGCTGAGAGAGAATTCTCGGCAGTCGCCTGCCCAATATGCGGCTCATGCATGCAAGTAGCATTCATCTCATGTAGGAACTGCGGCTCATTCAAGGTTGAAGAGACGAGATACTATAGGCATACATGCGGCTACATTGGGCCCGAGTCAAGCTTCAAGACAAAGCTTGGGTTCATCTGCCCATACTGCAGGGGGACAGAGAACATAGAGGCTTATTATAGGAGGTATCGGTGCCCTGATTGTGGGGCCGAGTTCGAGGAGCCTAATATCGCGTTCAGGTGCGGGTCATGCGGCTCACTCTATGATGAGCAAACTATGGAGATCAAGCCCTTCAGGAGGATAGAGTCATCGAGGGAGATGCTGGCCGAGTATGAGAAGGTGAGCAATGCTGTCAATAAACAGATCGAGCTCCTGAAGCAGCGGGGATATGAGGTTGAGAGGCCTGTAAGCCTAGTGGGGGAGTCCGGCGTCATCCACAAGTTCGATGCGGTTGCCAAGAGGGATGATGAGACCATAGCAGTTGTATCATCCCTCGGCGAACCCCTGACACAGGTCTTGATAAGGCTTGGCGTGGCTAGAAGCGACCTAAAGCTAAGCAAGATAATTCTCGTGACAAACAATAAGCCAACCGCAACGGAGAGGGAGTTCGCAAGGAGCCTCGGAATAGAGATCGTGGAGGCGGCTTAGGCTATTGAGCCTCCATCCTCGCAGAGGCTCTGACCCTTTTAATGATTATTCTCAGGATTACCGGTATTGCTATCACGGCTGCCAGCGCTGACACGAGTATTATGAAATCTTGGAATGAGAGTATGAGGCCGAGGAGGTTTAAGGCCTCAAGCTCTATTATAGCGGTCTCTCCTGGGCGGATGATCCTGCTCATCTTTAGCGGGCCATGCCAGACCTCCAGCTGATACACGCCAAGATATGGTATCCCTGAGAATACTACAACTCCATCAGGGCCCGATCTCCCCTCACCTAGGATGATGCCTGAGACCTGTAGCCTTGCGGATACTCCGGGGAGCGGGTTCCCGAGCATGTCAACCACCTTAATAGCAATCCCCGTCAGCCTAGCCTCAATCTCGATGGGCTCTCCGGCGAATGTAACATTCCCGGAGAATATTGGGATCGTTGCTCCAGGATAGTATATCTTCAGGCTATAGTTCGCGAAAGGCATTAGGCTGAAGACTATCATGCCCTGCTTATTCGTGAGGCCCTCAGCCTTCAGGCCGGCGGGGCCCATTAACACGACCCTAGCATTGGAGACTGGCGCGCCGCCGCTCCAGAATATTCTAAGCACCATATCTTTCACCGGCAGCTCGATCACATTAATGCCCGCAAGCTCCTCGATGCTCGTATTCAATGAGCGGAGCGGCAGGTTCCGCTCATCCAAGATCACGAGGCTGCATGAGCCGCGTGGAACAAGCTCTATGGCAATCGAATCGGATTGCCGCCTCACCTCATGCTTATGGCCGGATGGGTCTATGAGGATCCAGAATGCAGAGAATGGCCGCCCATCAGCTGTCTTGAGCTCAATCCTGATATTATACACGTCAGCCGTTATGTTCCAAGATCCGGAGCCTGAGACGACTATCCGGTTATCATACACCTCGATACCCTTCCACATTATCTTGACGCGATACTCTCCTTCTGGGATGCCTGGGAAACTCACATATCCCCAGCGATCAGCCCTAGCCTCAATGCCGCCAAGCATCACCGAGGCGTTGCCGAGCTCAATACCATCCCTTGAGCATATATGAAGTGTTATCGAGTGCAGGGGTAGCTGGAGCTCCGAGAGCCTCCCCGGCTGGAAGACCCCTGAAGCCTCGGCGCATGTCCTGAATACAGGGGAGCAGTTTAACGCATGCACATGATAATAGCCCACTACTACCTGGGTTATGTTCAGAAGACCTGAGCTTGAGTACAGCCTCGTCTCGGGCAGCGCTCCCCGGGGGTCGAGCACCGTGAAGTTCACGGCTAGTGGTGATCCACCACTATCAACAGCCTGAACAAGCAGATCATCAACCGGGAGAATCAGCTTGAGCTTGGGCTCCTTGATCTCCGGCGAGATCGTCGGGTGATATCCAATCCAAACACATTCATCTAGAAGCTTTACACCCATCCAGTATGCTTGTAGGGAGTGGTTTCCATTCGGGACTAGCTGATATAATGTTAAGCCGTTCTCGGTAATCACCTCAACCCCATCCAAGACTATCCTCGCGCCATTCAGCGGCCTCTCCCTCAAATCAAGCACCCTAACCTCTACGTTGAAGAGAAGCGTTCTAACACCCTTTGATGCGAGATCATAAGCCGTATGATGGCCTATGTGCACAAGCGGCGACTCCTGCAAGAAGAGGCTGCTATTCCAGTATACTCTCACCTCATAATCATCCTCCTTAAGCCTGTAGATTCTTATCGTTCCATTATCTGGGGTGATATACTCCCTGACATCATAATAGTGCATGAGCCTCCTAATCACGACCCTGGCGCCAGAGATCGGGTTTAAGCCATCATAGTCCGTTACCGTGAGGTTAAAGCTCCTATAGGGCTGGATCTCGAAGGGCCCATGAGTTGGGTAAGCCTCGAGGGTGTAATCTATCCACCCGGGATAATGGACCCTCAGATCCATGACCGGCTTGAGAAGCCGCTCTTCCGGGTATATGTCCGGTGGAATGAATATGTTGAACTCGAGCACTATGGATGATCCGGGGCTACGTCCGTTAAGTATGTAATCTATGGGGTTGAAGGCCTTAAGCTCAACATTAGCATCAGCCCTAAATGCCCAATCCCTCCCAGGATACTTCTTCCAAGGGAACCAGAGTAAGACATGATAGAGCTTTATGGACTTTCCTTGGCAAGCTTCTTTTATCGTCAGCTTCGCATCAAAGTACACCTGGCCTCCAAAGCCATAAGCATTCTCTATCTTGTAATCATAATCCTTTATCCAGCCGCTTTCGTTCATCTCCTGAGCCCTCTTCAGGATAAGCTCGAGATACTGCTCAGGGATTCCTTTAAACTCTTTTTCGAAGGGTTTATCCGAGGGCTGCCTTGAGGAGCAATCCATATTCGTTATGTTTGCTTTCAGCTTCCCCCACTCGCCCATGTACAATTCTGCTGGAATGAGCTCGATTGAGAAGTCCCATGTTGGCTGCGCGTTTGACGGTGTTATAGCTAGCTGGAGCGCGGAGAGGAGGGAGGATGATACTAGGAGACAGAGGAGGATCATGGAAATGCTGGGGCGCATGGCCTTCTAACATGAATATAGCGGCTAGAGATAAGCTTAGCAGTCCGGGATTTCTCGAGCAAATTTTATATATAATCTGCGAGATGATTATCCAAGCGCTCCAGGGGCGAATAATGATGAACCATGCTGGACATGCTTGCTTGAGCCATTTCAACAGCCTCTGGAGCTACTGGTATTTTGGCTTCTATTATTTTGCCCTGGCGTAAGGCCAGGGCCCCGTGCATGATTCCTTGGTTCTGGAGGTGTTCTGCATGCCTGGGGTCCACTCTGTAGATCTTCCGGAGTATTGGTTTGGGCTTGACGCGCCCATAGTTTACATTCTATGGTTTTTGGGAGGTGATGGGTATGGTTTGGGGGAAGAGGGTTAGATTAAGTAGGATAATGGAGTCGGGCAAGATGGTTTGTGTGCCGATGGATCATGGAGTCAGTTCTGGGCCATTGAAGGGCATCGATAGGATAAGGGAGATGATAAGGATGCTGGAGTCTGCTGGTGTTACCGCCATACTGATCCATAAGGGGATTATCAAGAGCTTGGATGAGCCCCCGAGGACGGGCTTGATAATGCATGCCTCTGCTAGCACGAGCCTCTCCACCTCGCCGAACTGGAAGGTGAGAGTCGCATCCGTCGAGGAGGCCATCAGACTTGGGGCCGACGCCGTCTCAGTCCACGTAAACATCGGGAATAGGGATGAGCAGGATATGCTGAGAAAGCTCGGCGCGATCGCTGATGAGTGCGATGCATGGGGAGTCCCATTGATAGCGATGATGTATCCGCGTGGTGAGAATATCAAGGATCCAAATGACCCGCAGGTGATAGCTCATATTGCGAGGGTTGGCGCGGAGCTCGGTGCTGACATAGTCAAGGTGCCGATGCCATCCTTCAACCCAGATGATATTCGGGTGATAACCGAGAGCTGCCCGGTCCCGGTTGTCGCAGCTGGAGGCCCGAAGATGGATGATGACAGAAAGGTTCTGGAGCTCGCGAAGGCCGTCGTGGATGCTGGTGGAGCCGGCGTCACATTCGGGAGAAACGTCTTCCAGCATGAGAGACCGGATGCTATCGCCAGAGCGCTTAGGGCCGTCGTGATCGAAGGCAAGAGCGTCGAGGATGCCATGATGATTCTGAGGGAGCGGCGATGAGAAAGGAGATAATCATCGCGCTATCCAAGCCTGATGAGAGGATCCTCGAGAGAGCGGTTGCAAGAGGCATCAAGGCGGTCTACATCGATCCTGAAAAGATTCCTCAGAGGTTTCGCGGCAAGGTCGAGGTCTATCATGAGTCCGAGTCAGCTGACTGGAGGGTTGTCAGGGACTTGTCAAGCATCTCGGAAAATGTTGTTCCCGAGATAGTGCTTAGGGGTCCTGAGGATTATGAGAGGATAATTGCGGCGGCGAGAATGGGCGCCAAGAGCATTATAGTAAGGGCTGAGGATCTGAGGATAATAGCGCTTGAGAATCTAATAGCTGACTTGGCGCCGCTGGGGACGAGGATTATCGCGGCCGCGTCGCCGCTTGAGATCGAGACGCTCTCCGGAGTTCTCGAGAAGGGTGTTGATGGCATCATAGTCTCCGTTAACAGTCCGGACGAGGTTGATCTTGTGGTGGATCAGGTCTTAGCCCCCAGCAGGCTTGAGCTGGGCGAGGCGGAGGTCGTCGAGGTCAGGGATGTTGGGCTGGGCGAGAGGGCATGCATAGATACCACGTCAATCCTCAGCGCTGGTGAGGGCATGCTTGTCGGGAGCACGTCAAGCCTGCTAGCCCTCATACATAATGAGAGCCCAGGATCCGCGCTCACGGCTCCGAGGCCCTTCAGGGTTAATGCTGGTGCGATTCACTCGTATACGCTGGCGCCCGATGGCTCCACCAAGTATCTCTCGGAGCTGAGGGCTGGCGATAGGGTTCTCATAGTCTCCAAGAGGGGTGCTAGGGTCGTGTCTATCGGAAGGGTGAAGATCGAGCGGAGGCCGCTGCGGCTCATCAGGATCGGGATGGGAGATATTGAGGGTTCCGTGATAATCCAGAACGCTGAGACGATAATGCTCCTCGCGCCCGATGAGGCGCTTATACCCGCGACCGAGATCAAGCCGGGTGACAGGATCCTCGCGCATACACCGAAGGTCAAGGCGAGACACTTTGGGAGAGCTGTGGACGAGTTCATAATCGAGAGGTGATCAAATGTCAAGGCCATTGATATGCGTCAGCATCATGGGTAGGGATGAAGCTGAGCTTGAGAGGAAGGTGGAGCGGGCGCTGAGCCTCGGCGGAGACCTTGTTGAGCTCAGGCTAGACTTTCTCCTTGAGCTCGATGTAGGCCGCCTAGGAAACATTATCTCGAGCCTCGCTGACAAGGTCATCATAACGCTTAGGCCGAGCTGGGAGGGGGGCCACTATAGTGGAGGCGAGGAGGAGAGGATCGAGCTATTGAGAATGTTATCCGACCTGAAGCCCGCCTACATGGATCTCGAGCTCGCGGCAAGGAACCTCGCTGAAATCTCCAGAGAGCTTAGGAGAAAGTCGCGTCTCATAATATCTTTTCATGATTTCTCTGGAACGCCCCCTGACGAAGAGCTGGCATCACGAGCCCAGGAGGCCCTAAGATATGGTGACATCGCGAAGATCGTGACTCTCTCAAGGGGAATGGATGATAATCTAGGGATTCTGCGGCTTTACCGGCTGGATGGTATATCGGTTGAGAGGCTGATAGCATTCGCCATGGGTGAGGCTGGTGTGGTGACGAGGATCCTAGCGCCCATCCTAGGGTCGCCGATAGCCTATTCATGTCTCCCAGGTGAAGAGGTTACTCC
Organism: Candidatus Wolframiiraptor gerlachensis; assembly: GCA_021323375.2. Taxonomy (GTDB): domain Archaea; phylum Thermoproteota; class Nitrososphaeria_A; order Caldarchaeales; family Wolframiiraptoraceae; genus Wolframiiraptor; species Wolframiiraptor gerlachensis. The sequence continues at coordinate 49,106 of JAJPCT020000023.1, forward strand.
AGGCCAGCTGAACATAATCCATCTTAGGAGGATCTTGGAGTTGGTGATGCCGCGTTGATTAATGCCTCGACAAGGCTCTGCTGTCTTATAGGGCATCCGATCGGCCACTCTGTCTCACCCCAGATGCATAATGCCGCCTTCAGGGCTCTTGGGCTAAACTACGTCTACCTCGCGTTCGATGTCTCGCCGAAGATGCTGGCTGATGCCGTGGCAGGGTTAAGGGCTCTCGGCGTTGCCGGCTTCAACGTGACGATACCCCATAAGGTTGCGGTGATGAGGCTACTCGACGAGCTCGATCGCTCGGCGGAGAGGACGGGCGCGGTTAACACTGTAGTGAATCATCATGGAGTCTTAAGGGGCTATAATACTGATCTTCATGGTATTCGGAGGGCGCTGGAGGGTCGGGGCCCCCCCATCTTGATGCCGGCCCTCGTGATTGGCGCTGGAGGCGCTGCAAGAGCCGCGGTGGTCGCCCTTATAGATCTCGGCTTCCGGAGAATCCTCATCGCTAATAGGACTATTGAGAAGAGCTTGGCTCTAGCTGAGATTGCACGCTCCCTTGGAGCCTTAGTGGAGGTCTTGGATCTCGATGAAGGTAGGCGGAGGGCCGTTGAATGCGGGGTTGTGGTGAATGCGACCCCTGTTGGCATGTATCCGGATACTAGCGCCACTCTGCTCATGGCCGAGGAGATGCGGAGAGGCATGATAGTCCTCGACCTCGTGTATAATCCTCCTAAAACCCGGCTCTTGAAGGAGGCGAAGAGAGCTGGAGCGGTGCCTGTCTCCGGCCTCGATGTCCTAGTTTATCAGGGGGCTGAGGCTTTCAAGCTCTGGACCGGCGTGGACCCGCCGATCGAGATTATGAGAAGGGCTGCGATCGAGGCGCTGGAGGGGGATCGGGGGGATGAGGGGCGCTAGGGCAGTGGTTCATGGCGCGGTGAGCATCCTAAACGCCATACCAACATGGATTGGAGGGGCTTTAGGAGTGGATCTTTGGACCGAGGCGGAGGCCTGGATTAGTGATGATCCTGGGAGGATTGAGGCGGAGATACCGGGTGGGGAGGATCCAAGCCTCGTGATCGAGACCGCGAGGACCGTCCTTCAGCGGGCTAGAAGAGTTGATCTCGGCCTCCGGCTGAGAACTAGGTCGAATATCCCTATGGGGAGGGGGCTTAAGAGCTCGAGCGCCGCCTCAGATGCCGTGGCCCTAGCAGTCGCGAGGCTCGTTGGCCTTGAATGCGATGGAGATGAGGTGGTGAGGCTCGCTGTCGAGGCCTCGATCAGGGCGGGCGTTACGATCACTGGAGCATACGACGACGCCTACACATGCTATTATGGTGGGATAAATATCACGGATAACAAGTCGAGGAAGGTACTATTGAGGAGGATGGCGCCGGAGGACGTGGTCGTGGTAATATCCGTGCCCGAGAAGAAGATCTATACAAGGTCTGTGGATGTTGGGAGGCTTAGTGCCTTTAGGGAGGTTTGCCTTAAGGCGGCGAGGCTCGCGCTCCAGGAAAAATTCTGGGACGCGATGATCTTGAATGGACTGGCGATCGCCTCGGCCCTGGACCTAGATCCATCACCCATCCTCGACGCGCTTAGGGCTGGGGCCATAGCCGCTGGGGTTTCCGGAACCGGGCCCGCAATAGCAGCAATCACCTCGCCCAAGAGGGTTGATGATGTTCGAGAGGCCTTAAGGGATTATGGGGATCTTCTCATATGCGGGGTGAATAATTTCGAGGCTAGCTGGGAGGTGTTTGGATGAGCAAGATGATACTCGTGAAGCCGTCGGTGCTTAGGGGCGTGGCTGAGGCTCCTCCGAGCAAGTCCTATACGCATCGGGCTTACGCGGCTGCCCTCCTCTCCGATGGTGTCAGCAAGATCATCAGCCCCCTCAAATCCCGGGATACAGATGCGACTAGGAGAGCTTGCATTCACTTGGGCGCGGAGATCAAGGAGGAAGAGAACAATGTCCTAGTTAGGGGTGGAGAATTTAGGACTCCCGATAATGTTATTGATGTTGAGAATTCCGGGACCACTCTCAGGTTCTTCACGGCGATCTCGGCTCATGCTCCCGGCGGCTACGTGATCTTGACTGGGGATGACTCGATTAGGAGGAGGCCTATGGAGCCTCTCTTAAAGGCTCTTAGGATGCTTGGTGTCGAGTGCTGGTCGAGCAAGCTGGATGGAACGGCGCCGATAATAGTTAGGGGCGGTGGGATAGAGGGAGGCGAGGCCAGAATAGAGGGCTGGATCTCATCCCAGTTCATCTCAGCCCTAATCTATGCGTCGACTAGGTCTAGGGGGGGTGCGAGGATAATTGTCGAGGGCGAGATGGTCTCGCGACCATATATCGACGCGAGCCTAGCTGTTCTCGCGAGATTCGGGTTCCGCGTGGAGCGCGAGGGATACTGCTTCTTCGAGGTTGAGGGCGGGCAGCATGGGGTGACATGCGAGTTCATGGTTCCGGGGGACTTTGGCTCAGCCGCCTTCCTAACGGCGGGAGCATGCCTGACAGGTGGAGACGTGATCGTGAGAAACCTGAGCTTGGATCTTCCGCAGGCCGACGCCGCGATAATCAACTTCCTGAGGATGCTTGGATGCCACGTGGAGATAATGGAGAATGCTGTCAGGGTTTATCGCGCTGGGAGAGCATGTGGAGGAGAATTTGATCTAAGAGACTCGCCGGACCTCCTCCCGATACTCGCCTGCATCGCTGCCAAGTGCTCAGAGGAAGTGGTCTTGAGAGGTGTCGCTCATGCGAGGTTCAAGGAGAGTGATAGGATCATAGTCATGGCGCATGAGCTCGCCAAGCTTGGCATCTATGTCGAGCCCCTCCCAGATGGCTTGAGAATACGCGGGAGGGATAGTATCGAGGGAGGATGCGTGCTGGATCCCCATGGTGATCATCGGGTATTCATGGCTCTCGCGATGCTCGCGGCTTCTACCGAGAGGGGGTGCCTCGTGAAGGATCCGGAGGTTGCTGAGGTCTCGTATCCCCAGTTCCTCGAGCACGCGATCGGCCTAGGATTGAATGTGGAGGTACTTGAAGGATGAGGGGCAATATTATCGGCGAGAGGTTCATAGTCCTGAGCTTCGGCGAGAGCCATGGAAGATGTGTTGGAGCCGTTGTTGATGGTTGCCCCGCCGGCCTATCCCTCCGGGAGGAGGATGTTCAACGTGAGCTGGATTTGAGGAGGCCCTCGAGTCCGCTTATCTCGACCGAGAGAAGCGAGGAGGATGTTGTCGAAATACTTTCAGGAGTCTTCGAGGGGTATACGACTGGCGCGCCGATATGCATGCTTACCTGGAATAGAGATGTTAGGAGCGAGGACTACGCGGAGATCAGGTATAAACCTAGGCCGGGCCACGCCGACTATTATGCCCATGTCAAGTATGGGGGCTTCCATGATTATCGCGGCGGCGGCAGGTTCTCGGGAAGGATAACCGCCGGATTCGTAATGGCTGGAGCCGTCGCGAAGAAGCTCCTGAGAGATGTCCTAGGCATCAGGATCATCGGATACTCGCTTGAGATCGGTGGTGTGAGGGCTGGCGAGTTCACCTTGGAGGATGCTGAGAGGAACAGGTATGGAAATGATGTTAGGGCGCCGACCCTGGAGGCTGCTGAGAGGATGAGGGAGAGGATTCTGGAGGCAAGGGAGAGGGGGGATAGCGTCGGCGGGATAGTGGAGTGCGTAGCTGTGAATGTTCCCATAGGGTTGGGTGAGCCGGTATTTGATGCCTTGGATGCCGATCTCGCGAAGGCCATGATGGCGATTCCCGGGGCGAGGGGGGTTGAGTTTGGGGCCGGGTTCGCCGCTGCCAGAATGACTGGCTCACAGCACAACGATCCATTAATCGTGAGGAATGGCAGGATAATCTCTGAGAAGAATGATGCTGGAGGAGTGATCGGGGGCCTCTCGACGGGCATGCCGATAATCGTCAGGGTTGCTTTCAAGCCGACGAGCTCCATACCCTTGGAGCAGAAGACTGTTGATCTTAGGGATCTCAGCGAGGCGGGGCTGAGGATGCGCGGCAGGCATGATCCATGCATCGTCCCAAGGGCAGTGGTGGTCGTCGAGGCGATGATGGCGATAGTGCTCGCCGATCACGCAATTAGAGCCGGATTCATACCACCAGTCCTCAGGCGTGGGGATTAAGCCGCCTTCACCGGCAGGATCCTCAGCGCCTCCTCAACCCTACGCCAAACATCATCGCCGCCGCGGGCAAGCTCGTCAATCGACCTCTTCAGGTCCTCGACAGCCCTCCCAGCATATCGATTCGACTCAGCTATCTCCCTAATTACCCTCAAGTTGCCGCGAAGCATCCTTAGCATCTGCATAGTTTTTCTCAGGGATCTGGTCGCGTAGCTCTCCATCAGCTCCGGCCCCCTATCATGGAGCGTGAGGGCTAGAGCTAGGTAGGAGAGGTGATGGGCGACTTGGACATAGGCCATTATCTCATCATGCTCTTCCGGGGTTGAGAGGGCTACCCTCAGCCCAGCATCCTCGAAGATCATCTTAATCATCTCTATATAGGATGAACCCCGAATAGGAATGAGTATTACGCGGTTGCCTGCGAGCTTTCTGGCAGCAGGCCCGAGGAGCGGGTGGATGCTCAGATACTCGACGCCACTTGGTAGAAGCTCCAGCACCTTCTCGATGACGCCGAGCTTGACTGATGAGATGTCCATGAGGAGGGATCCATCCCGGAGGAGGGGCGAGATCTTTCCTACTATTTCCGGGATATGCTGTGATGGCGTCGTCAATATCACCGCATCATATTCTCCGATGGACTCTATCGCCGAGCAGCTTACCCCCATCATCCTCGAGAACCTTCTCGCCTTCTCAGGGCTCCTTGATATTATCGCCACCTCCGATACCCTGCCCTTAAAGATCCTTGTGAGGATCCTCGCCATCCCGCCAGCCCCAATTATCGCGAGCCTCAGATCAAGTGGCTTCTCCAAGATCTCACCCAAGCTCCTCATATGATCCAAGGATCTTGAGGAAAAGGGCCTTCTCACCCAACTCCCTCAACGCCTCGATACACCTCTCCTCAGCCTCTCCATCACCCTCAAAATCAACATGGAAGAGATACTCCCATGGCCTATCCTTCACCGGCCTCGACTCTATCCTCGTCAGGTTAATCTTCTTCGAGGCTAGTATTGAGAGGGCTTCATGGAGCGAGCCGGGCCTATGCTGAAGCCTGAAAATTATCGAGGTCTTTCTCCTGCCCGAGCCCGCTAGTCGCTCCCGCCCGATTATGAAGAATCTAGTTACATCATCCTTTACATCCTGTATATCGCTTGCGAGGATCTCGCCGCCATATACTACCGCGGCCATCTTGGATGCTATCGCGGCCGCGCCATCATGCTCTAGAGCCCTCCTCACGGCCTCCGCCGTGCTCGGGCAATCCTCAACCCTAACATTTTTCAAGGCTCTGCTCAGGAACCCCCTACACTGCGCTAGAGCGGTTGGATGGCTCATGACAACACGTATGTCCTCGAGCCTCATCCCGGGCTTAGCTATCAAGTTGAGGCTTATCCTAACCTGGACCTCCCCGCATACTCTTAATGGCGTCTCGACGAGTAGGTCTAGCGTCTCCCTCACCCCTCCCTCGATCGAGTTCTCGACGGGAACAACACCATACTGCGCGTCGCCGGACTCGACAGCCCTAAAGACATCTTTTATCGTCGGCATGGGATATGGCTCAAGCCCCTTGCTGAGTAGGGCCTTGAAGGCCGCCTCCTCACTGAATGATCCCCTGGGGCCGAGGTAGGATACCCTCCCCGGGCTCTGCGCCCTCCTGCACATCCCGATGAGCGCTCTAAGCGCGATCAGAGCCAGCTCCTTATCTATCCCGAGAGACTCGGCGAGCTCCCCGCCGCGCCTCAAGACCTCCTCCTCACGCTCCAAGTCGGCCAGCGGTAACCCGCCAGCCCTCTTCAGCTCACCTATCCTCCGGGCTATCTCGACCCTTCTCGCAACAAGTCGGAGGATCTCTGAATCCACCTCGTCTATCATCCTCCTCAGCTCATCCAGCTCCGACATCCCGGCGGATCAAGACTCCAGACGCCGATATATCCTCTTCTCCACAACCGCTCCCATGGGCCCTAAACCCTAGGGTATGGATCAGCTTGACATCTTCTCACGATGAGGTGAATGATATTGCTGATGCGAGCTCCGCTGCCTTCTCATCAATCCTCTCCACCAGTTTCTTGAATAACCCCTTATACTCGAGGGTCGCCTTCTCAAGAGCCTCCTCATATGTTATCTCACCCTTCTCAATCCTGCTCATCATCTCCTCGATCCTCCTCCTAGTCTCGGGCGTCACGAGCTTCGGGTCTATTGACTCAAGAACCTCAATCAGCTTCATACCCAGGGGTGTTGGCTTGAATGCCCCCTTCTCCTTGACGACATATCCCCTCTCCCTGATAAGCTGTGGGAAGCTCGCCCTCGTGGCATCGGTTCCTATCCCATGCTCCTCCATGAGCCTTAGAAGCTCCGCCTCGGTCAGCCTATCAGGAGGCTTAGTCTTCCCCTCATGAAGCCTGATGGACACTATCCTCAGCCTCTCGCCAACCATGAGCTCCGGGATCGGGTTATCCTCAGGCCTAAAGTATTCGTATACCTCGAAGAATCCTGGTTCCACCAGCTGGGATCCCGAGGCCTTTAGCTTTATGCCCGCAATGCTGAGCTCCGCGGACCTCAGCCTCTTCACCGCATCGGTGTAGAACGCATTAGCAAGGAATCTCTTCGCGACATATCTCCAGACCTCCAAGCTGAGGCCTGAGCCTTTATAGGGGGCTATTGGGTAGATGGGTGTATGAGCGCCGTCATCAAGGCTACCCTGCCTAGGACTTGGCCGAGCAAGAGGAGGCTTCACGCCAAGTCCCTGAGCCGCTGCACGGAGAGGCTGCTCGAAGTCAAATACAGGCCTGTACCTGTTCGTATCCGTCCTAGGATAGGAGATGTACCCCTCAGCATAGAGGTTCTCGGCGACTTGGAGTATCTTGGCAGCTGGCTGGCCTGTTATCCTCGACAAGTCCCTCAATAGGTCATCGGTCCGGATCGGCGTCGGTCTCGCAACTTCCATGATCCTCTCATCAAACTTCTCAACCACCGCGTATCCGGCGCTGGATGCCCTCTCGAATGCTCTCCGCGCCTCGCCATGATCCCAGAACCTATCACTCTCCGCCTCAAACCTCTCTCCAAGCTCTGTCTCGAGAGCTGCTTTGATCGTCCAGAAGGGCTTAGGCTTGAAGTTTATCCGCTCAAGCTCTCGCTTAACTATGAACCAGAGTGTTGGAGCCTGGCAGCTCCCCCAGCTTATCAGCCTCACGCTACGATCATGTTTCCTAGTTGATAGTGTTAGAAGCCTTGTGAATGCTGCTCCCGCGATTAGGTCGAACCTCTGCCTGAAAAGCGCCTTCATCACCCAGCCCCAGTTCAGGTCATCCTCGAGGCTCTGCCACGCCCTCCTAAGCTCGCCCAGATCAGTGCTGTTAAACCTCATCCGCTTATATGGAGCAACCCCCCTAACCTCCCTCCAGATCTTCAATATCTCGGCGCCTATCAGCTCGCCCTCCGAGTCGTTATCCGTGGCTATCACGAGCACATCAGCCTCTTTGAACAGCTTCCTGAGCTCCCTGATGGCCCTCGCATCCCTCACCTCATCCCTAAACTCGCGGACATCAAAGAGCTTGAGCGGGTCGCATCTCCTCCATCCATACTCCTCGGAGAACTCAGAGTCGAGTATATGCCCCCTGACAGAGGTCACTATGACATCGCTCCTCCTCAGAGCCTCCCTAATCCTCCTCGCGACACTCGGCTTCTCAGCGACCACCACGAACCTCATCTAGATCTTCTAGAGCCATTAATCCAGAGCCATAATTTTATGATTCTAGACCTGGCTCCTGCCGCATCTCGGGCAGAAGAGGCTCGACACGGGCTTTGACCCCCTGCAGAACCTGCAGATCGGCGAGATCGCCTTGGATATGGCCAGCCTCCACTCAACCTTCCCCCTAACAGCCCTATACTCCGGGCTTCGATAAAACTCCAGGATACGGTTGATCCTCTCCTCGTGTGTTGGATGTGTGCTTACTGGCTCTAGTGCCGGCTCATCAAGCGCTGGAAGTATCCTCGCAAGCTTTCGTAGAAGGCTTATTGGCTTCGCCGGGTCTCCGGAGACTATTAGCGCGGCCCTATCAGCCGATATCTCGGACTCCCTATGCCATGAGAGGAGCATCAGCCGGAGGATGGGCGAGAGCATGTTCAATAATCCCCCGGCGAGCTCGAGTGAGAACTCAGCTCCCCTGACAAGCATCTCAGCCAGCGTATGATACTTGATATGATGACACTTTACATGGCCGAGCTCATGGCCTAGGACCGCCTTAACCTCGCCACTGTCGAGGATCTCGAGGAGCCCGGAGCTTATCACGAGAAACTGCTTATCACGCGACCCAAAGGTGAAGGCGGTTGGCGCGCTCGACCTCAGCAGATATGCCTCTGGAAGTCCTGGGAGGCCGAGGATTATCCCGCACTCCCTTATTATCGAGCCGAGCTCTGATGAATAGTCAATCCTCCTCGAGCATCTGCGAAGCCTGGATAGAATCTGATGCACATGGCGCTTGATCATGAGCTCATCGACTATTGGTGAGAGAGCCTCAAAGCCCCTCAGATTCTCCATCGCGTCGCGATCGGGCGGGTAGATGAAGTCCGATACCTCTAGATCGTAGCTCGTCAGTGGGACAACTCTTCCACCGCATTTCACGCAGAAGACCTTCTCGACCCCCACAAACGCTCCGCAGCTCGGACAGGCGATCTGCATTCGACGCTATAGTGCGTGGATAGGCTTAATGAGTATTTCGATGAGCGCTAGGCTTAATATCTGCTAGCATACGGCAGCCCTTGAGAAGAGCCTTGAAGATAATCCCCCTCCTCGCGCTCTTGCTGCTGGCCTCACAGCCCGCCACGATACTCATCACGATAGACTCTAGCGGCATTGTCGAGGCATATCTGAGCCTGAGAACCGTTGAGGGCTTGAACGAGATTAGGCTGCCGGCCGAGCCCATCCCAGAGACTATCGAAGTTCGCGTTGGCGGCGAATGTGTCGCCGCAATATATGAGGATGGAATTCTCTACTTCTTCTCTCCCGCGCCCGGCGATGCCGAGATAAGCTACATGGTCAACGTGTCGGCGATGGATAATATCCTCAGCTTCGGCATCGGCGGGGGGGTACTTACGAAGTTGAAGATATCTCCCCAAGTGATCCTGCTAACAGTCCCGAGGAACATCGAAGGAATTGAGTATGTTAAGGGTGATCTCGTGATAGAGTTCTATGGCCCGGAGAGGATAGAGTATGCCGTGAGGACTGGAGCGGCCCCGCAGCCAACCATAACCACAACCCGGACGGAAACTGTAACATCCATCACAATCACTCAAACATCGAGCACATATGCAACCGAGTCCATCGAGAAGCCTGGAGCCCGGCTCATCGATCCAACCATAATAGTGGGCTTAATCGTGATCATAATAATCGTGGTCGCGGCACTTCTCGCCTACTCCAAGTCGAGAAGCAGGAGTGTGCCTGGCGAGGATCATGCTCTAACAAAGCTTGATAAGATGATCTTGGAGGCTATCGAGAATGCGGGCGGCTCTATTCTCCAGGGGGAGCTCCAGGCGGCCCTCGGCCTCCCGAAGACCACGCTATGGAGGCATGTCAAGAAGCTTGGGAAGCTTGGATACATACAGATCGTGAAGGAGGGGGCCCTGAACAGGCTCATACTCCTCAAAAAGCCGGGCCGGGGATTCCCGCCGAGTTCCTAGCAGTGAAACCGTTTGGAACCGGGATTTCCGAGATTCCCTAAAATCATGACCACTACTCTATGATGTCTGGTGATCATGCGGTGATGGGGACAAGGTTGAGCTTCCAGGCAATCGCCATCGTGCTTCTCCTCCTGCTCGTGGTATCCCCCATTATGGCTGTATATGGTCAGGCCGCCAGCAAGACGAGCCCCGATGTCCCCAGCAAGGAGCTTGAGAGGCTGAGACTGCGCGCGCATGTCCTCCAGAGGGTTCTGGAGAGGACCGCGAATATCGCGAACATCTCTGATTCCTTGAGGAGCGAGATCGAGGCGCTTGTCTCCATGGATATTTCAGCATTATCAGAGGAGGAGCTTAGAGCATTCATCGCGGAGGTTGAGACCCTTTTAACCGAGATCAGGGAATCGATTCCGAGATGTAATACGACTCTTAGCCAGGAGCGAGTCGCCCTTAGGCTTCTCGAGAGGATCAGGGAGAGGCTGAATCTGACCTTGATGAGGATGAACTTGACGCCGGGCGAGGCGGAGCAGGTTAGGGAGTGGATCAGGGAAAGGGTTGGGGAGAATTTGACGGTCAGGGATGTCGCACATCTCATGAAGAGTGTTAGGGAGATGCTGAGACACATGTTTGTAGCGAGGTTCTCCGAAGAGGCGATGAATTATAGCGAGAGGGTGGCTGGATCCGGCGCCATTTTCGGCCTAATGAATGCCCTGAATGCCTCGAGCAAGGTCCTATTAGTCCTCGAGAGGGTCAAGATGAGGCTCATAGAGGTTAATGCATCAGAGAGGGCTGTAGAGGTGATAGAGCATAATATAGAGAGGATAGCGGCGGCGAGGGAGGTTCTGAGGCAGCTTATTGAGAGGATGTCCGCGGGCCATCCACCCGGAAACATCACGCGGGAGAAGGTTAGGGAGGAGCTTGAGTCAATAGTGAGAGAAAGGGCTGAGAGGCTTAATGAGACGATTGAGGAGTATCTTGGCAGGCTTCAGGAGCTTAGAGATGAGGCTTTGAGGCTGAATCTAACAGATCTCGCGAATGAGATAGAGAGGGAGATTATGGAGCTTGAGGCGCTTAAGGATAAGCTTGCATCGGGCAACCTGAGCTTGAGCGAGCTGGCCGGCGCCGCTGCCTCGACTAAGGGATTAATCAAGCATGCCGAGAAGCTTATCGAGAAAGCATCCGAGAAGATGGGTAAGTATGGCCCGGATAAGATTCCGCCGGGGAGGGAGCTTCAGCGGGGCGAGAAGGAGAGGGGGCCGCCGATAACCCCGCCGGGCCAATCAAAGATAAAGCCCTGAGAAGCAGCTAATCAATAATACCCTCCCTTTTTCTCCGATTTTCATATGATGCTCTTATGAATTCTATGAAGAGTGGTGACGGCTTTCGCGGCCTACTTTTGAACTCTGGATGGAATTGGACTCCAACTATCCAAGCGTCCTTGAGCTCTATCCCGCATATCGTTCCATCAAGCTCATCATATGCCGAGATCATGAGGCCCTTCTCCGCGGCAAGCTCCGCGTATCTTGGGCTTATGTGATACCTGTGCCTAAACCTCTCAATGATCCTCTCTGATTTGTATGCCTGGTATAGCTTTGTCCCAGCGATTAGTTTCACGGACCTTCCACCGAGCTTCATTGTCCCTCCTTTAAGGATCATCTCCCGCTGCTCGCTGAGAAGATCCACTACTGGGTGTGGAGTATTTGGATCAACCTCCGTAGAGTGAGCATTTTTCAGCCCTAGGATGAGCCTTGAGAAGGCGACGAAGAGGAGCTGGGCCCCAAAGCATATCCCGAGTAGGGGTATCTGCTTTCTTATCGCGTGCTCCGCGGCCATGATCATCCCCTCAACGCCCCTAGCGCCGAACCCCGGCGTGAGGAGAATTCCATCAACATCATCGAGGATTCTAAGCTTCTCGGGATCTCGTTCAAACTCCTCGGTCTCTATTAGGATCGGCTCTGCTTTCAGTCCAAGCCACGCGGCGGATGACCTGAGAGCCTCGATTATGCTGATGTAGCTATCGGAGATCATGCAATATTTCCCCGGCATAGCTATCCTGACGCGGTCTGAGGGCTCCTTAAGCCTCCTAACCAGCTCGCTCCACTCGCCCACCGCCCCATCATCCGGCCTTCTCTTCGGGAGTCCTAGGAGGCTACATAGCAGGTCTCCAAGCCCCTGCCTCTCGAAAATCATGGGAAGCTCGTAGGGAGTCTCGAGATCCGGGTCCGAGATCACGGCATGCCTCGGCACGCTGCAGAAGAGGCTTATCTTCTCCTTGATCTCCTCCGGGAGCTCTATCCTGCTCCTCCCAACTATGATGTCTGGTTGAAGACCCATGCTCTGAAGGAGCTTCACACTATGCTGGGTCGGCTTGGTCTTGAGCTGCCCAACAGTCTCGAGATATGGGACTAGCGTGACATGTACGAGTATTATCCTCCCTTTCCCGAACTCGAGCACTAGCTGCCTCAAGGCTTCTAGGAATGGCATAACCTCGATGTCGCCGACTGTTCCGCCGATCTCGACGAGCAGAACATCTGGCCTAAGCCTCTGCGAGGCCCCGAGTATCCTCCGCTTTATCTCATCAGTTATATGCGGTATGACTTGTATGGTTTTTCCGAGGAACTCTCCAACTCTCTCCTTTAATATCACGCTCAGATAGACCTGGCCCGAGGTAATGTTATTCGATGGATGCATGTTCATCTCGAGGAATCGCTCATAAGTCCCGAAGTCCTGATCTATCTCGGCTATCCTGAACCTGTATCCGGGGGCGGCCTCGAACTCCCAGACATCCTCACAGACAAAGACCTCCCCATGCTCCACGGGGTTGAGCGTCCCCGGATCAACGTTAAGATATGGATCTATCTTTACAGCATCAACCGTGTATCCCCTGAATTGGAGGAGCTTTCCTATCGAGGCTGTTACAACGCCCTTTCCCAGGCCACTCAAGACACCGCCAGTGACGAAGATGAATCTCGTGTCTGAGCCGTTCATAATTCATCCACCTTCCGCGAATGCTCTTCATAGTCTCTGAGCATACCCCACCAGCTCCTTGATGGATTTGAATCCTCTCGAGGCGAGAAAGTCCCTTAATCCCTCGATAATCTCCCTGAATATCTCGAGGTCTTTTCTAGCTATCGCCGAGCCCACTCCGACAGCATTGGCTCCCGCGAGGATTAGCTCTAGCGCGGCCCTCCAGCCATCCACGCCGCCAACGCCGATTATAGGCACATCCGGGAGTTCCCGCCTAATCTCGTATATGGCCGCGACAGCTATGGGCCTGATGCATGGCCCCGAGAGGCCTCCGAAGATGTTGGATAATATCGGCGTCATGGATTCCACACTTATAGCCGCCGCCCGGATCGTGTTTATCGCCGTCACGCCATCAGCCCCAGAGCCAATATAGCGGGAGACAATATCCGGCCTAGCATAATAGGCCGAGATCTTTGCGAAGACAGGCCTCGACGATATGCTCCTGATTGATCTTATTATGTTGCATGCGAGTTGGATGTCTGAGCCTATTTCCAGCCCATATCCCCCCACGTGCGGGCATGAGAGGTTGAGCTCGATCGCGCTGCATCCAGCATCCAGAGCATGCTCCGCGACCTCCATGAACTCTCCCTCATCCCTGCCACCTATGCTCGCGATCACTGGTATCCTGATGTTCTCCGCAGCTCTTCTCAGCTCCATCTTGAAGGCTGTTATCCCCGGGTTCGGCAGCCCCATCGCGTTGAGATAGCCGAATCCGAGATCCACGAATACCGGGTTTGAGTAGCCCTCCTTCGGCTCACGCGTGATAGTCTTGGTGGTTATCGCGCCGGCGCCAGCCTCCTCAACCCTCTTTATCAGTCCATAAGATGATCCGAGGATCCCCGATGCAAGGATTGTCGGGTTCCTCAGCCTGAGCCCAGCGAGCTCCACCTCAAGAGCCGGCGACATGCCTCCCAAACCCCATCCCGACCCTGGGCTCACCATCCTCCAGCGCTAAAACGCCGCGTAGGAAAACCATCCTAACTTCAGCCTTCACCATCCAGCCCTCGAATGGAGAATACTTGGCCTTTGAGGCGAACCTCAATGGATCTATGACATGTTCTCTTCCAAGCTCGACGATCACCACATCGCCATCCATGCCGGGCTCGAGGGCGCCCTTACGAGCTCCCAAGATCTCCGCAGGTCTGCGGGAGTAGAGATCCAGAGCCCTGAGCGGCATAACGCCATCCATTATCTGGGTCATGATTAGCGGTAGATAGATCTCTAGGCCGGGGAAACCGGGTGGAACCTCGTCATAGCTACTGCGGAGCTTTTCCTCAAGCAGGTGCGGCGCGTGATCCGATACTATCGCGTCAACGAGCCCAAGCCGTATTGCATTCAGAACAGCATCCGCATCCTCGCTGCTCCTGAGGGGCGGATTCACCTTTGCTACCCCGCCAAATCGCCTTACGGCATCCGATGAGAGGAGTGCATGATGCAGGGTTGCATCGCATGAGATAGTTGCCCCACGCAGCTTCGATGACGCTATCATCATTATCGAGTCGCTGGTTGTCAGGTGGGTGAGGTGGAGCCTTATACGCCCGCTCCCAGCGATTCTTAGCATGTTCTCCACGGCTCTTACCTCGGCTATCCTCGGCCTTACCCTCCCATGATCCTCGATTGCCGGCTCGGCAATCATCCTCCTCTCCCGCATTATCGTCTCTGGATCTTCTGGGTGGATTACAACGAGATTTCCCTCGAGGTGATTGATTATTCTGGGCAGCTTATCATAATCCTCTGGATATATCTTGAGGCCGCATGCTATCTTCCTGATCTCAGGTATCTCGCGTGGATCTTTGGGCGCGCCGCAGTAAAGTGCGAAGTCTACGAGGGATTTTCTTGTCGCGATCTCGAGTTTCTCCATCAGCCTCTCGAGCGAGTCTATGAATGGATCATTGTTCGGCATGTCGGCGACCAGTGTTACGCCTCCACGCAGGGCCGCGAGCGTTCCGGTGTACCAGTCCTCCTTATATGCTTGGTTAAAGTCTCTTAAATGCACATGCATATCCACCATTCCAGGGAGCATTATCTGGCCCTGCTTCAGCACGATCTTCTCATCGGCGCTTGGGGCGAGAACCGGGCTCGAGATCGATGTTATCACGCCATCATTTATCGCGACCGCCGCCTCGATCAACCTGCCATCCAAATACGCCTTGCCCTCGATCACGAGATCAACCCTCAATCCTCATCAGCCTCCAGCATCGGCGCAATCATCCTTCCATCGAGGATCGGGCCATCCCTGCAGACTCTAAGTCCAAGCGGCTCGATGGAGCATGAGCCGCATATCCCGGCGCCGCATTTTATCCTTCTCTCGAATGATGCTTCAACAGGCAGCCCAGCCCTCAAGCACTCCCGCATCACCGCTAAATTCAGCTCCTCCTTCCCGCAGACATAGACCACGTCATAGCTCCTGCCCCGGATCACGCTCCTGAATAGGTCAAGGACAGTTCCGTGATAGCCGGATGATCCATGCTCAACCGAGATCTCGACCTCGCCGAGCCTCGCGAACTCCTCCCGGTAGAATATATCGTCATCGGACTTGAAGCCTAGGAGCGCCTTTACACTGCATCCCGCGATCCTCAGGTTCTTCGCTAGGAAGTATAGTGGAGCGAGGCCGTATCCGCCGGCTACTAGGAGCGCGCGGCCGCTCGGGGCCCACGTGAACCCCCTTCCAAGAGGCCCTCGGATAAAGACCCTATCACCGGCCATGAGCCTCTCATGCATGTAGCCCGTGACCCTTCCAACCCTCGCCACTATGAACTTGACGATGTTATCCTCGGCGTCGGCGAAGCTTAATGGTATCTCTCCGACGCGGGGTATCCAGAGCATCGCGAACTGGCCCGGCTCGGGCTCGACGCGGTCCTCCAAGATTATTTCGTATTCCTTGATGTTCTTGGTCAGATCTCTTAGCCTCTCTATCACTCCTGTAATGTAGCTCATGGCCTCGACTCCAGCTGCCGCGCGATGTCATCGAATGTTAGGGCTAGGCCGCAGTAGTCGCAAACGAGCTTGAGCGGGTCGTAGCTCGCGGTTATGAACCTGGGCTTAACTGGCTCATTCCTCTGATTAGTGATGCAGTTTGGGTTCTTGCATCTGAGGAATCCCTCGACAACCTTGGGAGGGACAGCCTTCCTCTTCTCAACGACAGTGTAGTCCTTTACCACGTTTATCGTCGCCATAGGAGCTAGGAGGGCGATCTTATCCGTGTCCTCAGGCCTTAGCTCCAGCCCCTCCACCTTGATTATATCTTTTCTACCAAGCTTCCTGCTCTCTACATTCATGACTATCGCGACCGTGAATCCCTCCTTACCCGTTATCCCCATAAGCCTCAAGATGCTGAGAGCTCGGCCCGCCGGGATATGATCTATGATTGTCCCATCTCTTATCTTTGCTACGAGTAGGGGCTTCTCCGCCATCACGCATCACCCAACGAGTATTAGCTTGAGGAGGGCCATTCTCACGGGAACCCCGAGAGCAGCCTGCTCAAAGTATTTGGCATGTGATGTCGAGTCCACCTCGAAGCTTATCTCATTCACTCTTGGCAGCGGGTGGAGTATTGTCAGGTTCTTCTTGGCGCCTTTAAGGCTCTCCCCTGTTATCACATAGCTCCCCCTCACCATCTCATACTCGCTTGGGTCTGGGAACCTCTCCCTCTGTATCCTGCTCGCGTAGAGGACGTCAAGCTCTCCCACTACCTCCTCGAGCCTCTGAACCTCTTTGAAATCTATGCCCGCCTCCACTAGGAGTTCGCGGGTATCATCCCTAACCCTTAGTTGAGGTGGCGAGATCAGGTATAGCCTCCCTATCCTAAACTTTGTCAAGGCGGCTATGAAGGAGTTCGTCGCCCTCCCATACTTCAGATCCCCCAAGACACCTATCGTCAGTCCATCTACTCCCCCGTGAAGCCTCCTTATAGTGTAGAGGTCTATCATGGCCTGTGTCGGGTGGTTTCTGCTGCCATCCCCCGCGTTTATCACGGGCTTCTCCGCGATCTCGGCCGCGAGCTTCGCCGCGCCCTCAAGCTTATGCCTTATCACTATCACGTCAGCATATGAGTCCAGCATCCTCACGGTGTCAGAGAAGTTCTCGCCCTTCGCTATCGAGCTCTTCTCAACCTCACCCAAGTCTATCACCTCTCCGCCTAACCTAAGCATCGCTGTCTGGAAGCTTAGCCTAGTCCTAGTGCTGGGCTCAAAGAACGCCGTCGCCATTATCCTACCCCTGAGGGCGGAGGACCACCTCTCCGGCGCCTCAAGGATCTCATCAGCCATCCTGAAGATCTCCTCGAAATCCTGCCTACTTAGGTCGCTCACGGATATTATGTCTCTACCCCTCAGCATTTCGTATCACCTCCCCCGCTTACCTCGAGTAGCGAGGTTAGCTGGCTAAGCGTTATCATGGAGTATAGCTTCACTCCAAGCTTTTTCAACCTCTCCCCGGCGCCCTCCTCCCGGTCAACCACGACGAATGCATCCTCGACCACGAGGCCCTCTGATCTCAGCGCCGAGACCGCTTTCTCCAGCGATGACCCCGTCGTCGCGACATCGTCCACGAGAAGCGCCCTCATTCCAGGCGCGAAATCCCCCTCGATCAGCTTCCGTGTTCCATGAGCCTTCTGCTCCTTTCTGACATAAATCATCGGCCTCTCCATGATTAGCGCGAGTGCTGTTGCGAGTGGTATCCCGCTTGACTCGATGCCTGCGAGCATCTCGAAGTCCAACTCCCTTATCCTCCAGGCGCATAGATCTACTAGCGCCCTGAACTCACTTGGATGGGAGATAACGGATCTCATGTCTATGTATATTGTGCTCTCGCCGCCGGAGCTTAGGATGAATCTCCCGATCTTCACGCAGTTGGCGCTCCTCAATATCCCGGCAACCTCACGCATATAAGACATCTCTCTCAGCCTCCACTATTATGCGAGCTGCCTCAAGGGGCTTCTCCGCCATTGTTATCGCCCTCCCAACTATCTCGAAGTCCCCACCCATCCTCAGAGCATGCGCCGGGCTTGCGCCCTGTGCAACTATGCCTGGCGAGAGGATAGTCGTCTCCGGGAGAATCCTTCTCGCCTCCGCGATTAATTGGCCCCGCGTCGCCCCAACTATTATGCCATTCACGTCAGCCGCCTTAGCCTCCTCCAACAGCCTGTGGAAGCTCTGCTGGATTAGCTGCGCCTGTGGATGGCTCATGGCGACGACCCCGAAGAGGTCTATGCTGCGCCTCACCTCGCCAACCCCTCCTTGGAACAGGTGTGCTATCGCAGCGTCAAACCCCATTCTCCAGAAGCCCTCGAGCACGACTTGAATTATCTCGGGTATATCTGAGAGCTTGAAGTCCGCGATCATGTAGAACTCCCCCTTGAAGCGATCCAGGATCTCGGATATGCCGTCGAACCCTATCGAGAGGCTTAGCGGCAGCCCAATCTTCACCCCGACGACAAACTCCCGAAGCCCATCAAGGAGGCCAGTGTATCTCTTGATGAGCTGCTGCTTGCCCGCTGAATTATCATGGAGATCGAGGGCGATTATCAGCCTGCTCCGCCTATCCTCAGAGATCCTCCAAAGCTTCTCCGGAGCCCTTCCACGCGGAACTTGAGCCACGAAGCCCTTTCCTGGAAAATGTCAGTCTCGTTATAAAGATTGCCTCGGCAGATCCTCTCGCTCCGGCGACTGGATCCCGCTCAAGAGAGGAGACTCCAGCTATTGGCCAAGATCGCTCAGTGCATCCACGAACCCCTTTACGAGCCTCTCAACAGCCTTCTCAGGGCTCATTAGGCTCCTTTTTATCTCGGAAATGATCCTGCTCCCAGCTATAATGCCGTTGGCGCCAAGCTTAGCGAGCTCAACCGCTTGATCCGGCCTTGAGACGCCGAAGCCCACCGCCACCGGCTTCTCAGGGTTTAGGCTCTTGCTCCTCCGGAGTAGCTGGATCGCTGTCGGTGGAAGGGACTCTCTCTCGCCCGTCGTCCCGGTGAGGGATACGAGGTATGCAAATCCCATAGTCTCGTCTAGGATTCTCGCGAGCCTCTCATCACTCGTCGTCGGCGCTGCTAAGAGCACCAGCGAGATGCCATGCTCCATGGCGACCCTCTTCACGGGGCCAGCCTCCTCGAGGGGTAGATCCGGTATAATTACTCCGCCGACTCCATGTCTTGAGGCCTCCTCCATAAACCTCCTCAAGCCCATCCGATAGACGGGATTCAGATACGTCAAGATCACGATCGAGACATCATATCCCGATGAGACTTCCTTGGCAAGTTCTAGGACCTTCCGTGGGGTTGCCCCTGCCTGAAGAGCCTTGTAGGTCGCATCCTGTATCGTGACTCCATCCGCTATCGGGTCAGAGAACGGTATTCCCAGCTCAATTATCTCCGCCCCGGCCTCTACCATCGCTTCAAGTATCCTTCTACACGTCTTCATGTCAGGGTATCCGCCTGTGATATATGGTATGAAGAGTGATCGGCCTATTCTCCTCGCTCGCCTAAACCTTTCCTCAATCCAATTCATCTCCCAAGCCTCCTTAGGACTGTCTCGAGATCCTTGTCCCCCCTGCCCGAGAGATTCACAACTATTATCTCATCTCTCCCGATGTTCTCGGCGAGCTTCATCGCATACGCTAGTGCGTGGGCGGACTCGAGTGCTGGCAGAATCCCCTCAGTCCTCGATAATGCTAGGAATGCTTGGAGAGCCTCCTCATCAGTTACCGTGAAGTATTGGGCTCTCCCAATCTCCTTGAGGTAGGCGTGCTCCGGCCCGACCGCGGGGTAGTCTAGGCCGGCTGCTATGCTGTGTGTTCCAGCTATCTGCCCATCCTCATCCTGCAAGACATACGTTAGTGCGCCATGTAGAACCCCCTCGATACCTCTTACAAGCGATGCTGAGTGTTTTCCAAGATCCTCGCCCTCTCCGCCGGCCTCGACGCCGATCAGCTTGACCTCGCGATCCTCGATGAATGGGTGGAATATTCCTATCGCGTTGCTCCCACCGCCGACGCATGCTACGATGTAGTCTGGAAGCCTCCCCTCCTTCTCGAGAATCTGCCTCCTCGTCTCCACTCCTATAACAGACTGGAAATCCCGGACGATCATGGGATATGGATGTGGGCCGACACATGATCCAAGCAGATAATACGTCGTCTCGACATTCGTCACCCAGTCCCTTATCGCCTCGTTTATTGCGTCCTTTAGAGTCTTCGATCCGGATGAGACGGGGTGGACCTCGGCGCCGAGAAGCCTCATCCTCTGCACGTTCATCTTCTGTCTCTCCATGTCTATCTCGCCCATGTAAATCTCGCATCTCAGGCCGAGGACTGCGCAAGCCATAGCGGTCGCGACACCATGCTGCCCGGCCCCAGTCTCAGCTATCACCCTACTCTTCCCCATCCGCTTGGCAAGCAGCCCCTGGCCCAGCGTGTTGTTTATCTTGTGAGCGCCCCCATGGAGCAGGTCCTCGCGCTTGAGATAGATCTTCGCCCCGCCCACCATCTTCGTGAGGTTCTCAGCATAGTAGAGCGGCGTCGGCCTGCCAGCATACTCCCTGAGCAGGTAGTCTAGCTCACGCCTGAAATCTAGGTCATCCCTCAGCCTGAGATAGCTCTCCTCGAGGTCGCTTAGCGCCTCCATCAGCGTCTCGGGGACATATCGCCCGCCGAACCTGCCAAACCTTCCACCACTCGTCGGAAAATTATATCTCATTAAGCTCCACCTCCCTAACCCTCCTAACAAACTCTCTTATCATGTGCGCGTCCTTTATCCCGGGAGATGACTCGACCCCGCTTGAGACATCAACACCATATGGCCTGACTATCCGGATCGCGTCCCGGATGTTCGATGGGCTGAGGCCTCCAGCCAGTATAACGGGAAGCCGAGACATTTCCCGGATCCTCCTGCATATATTCCAGTCGGGCTTCAAACCCCTCCCCATACTGCTGTCGAGAAGTATCGCGTCGAAGCCATCACAGTCTGGCGCCGCGTCAATATTTGCCTGAATGGGCTTGATAATCCACTTGGCTCCAAGCTCTCTTAGCTGATCCGGGTCAATATCACCATATGCTTGGACGGCGTCGGGCCTTATCTCGCGGATAGCCCTAGTTAGCATATCGCGATCGCCTCCATCAACTACTAGGACTACATCGAGGAATGGCGGCGCCATCATCCTGAGAGTTTTCGCCCTCTCGATCGTGAGGTTTCTCGGTGATCTTGGGAAGCCCACTACTAGGCCCACCGCGTCGGCGCCATTTATGGCGGCTGCCATCAAATCCGCCTCACGCGTTATCCCACAGATCTTCACCCTAACCATCGCCCAGAGCCCCCTTAAGCTCTCTTATCTTCGACGCGATGCTCCCAGACCGCATGATAGAGGTGCCAACCAAGAACTTGCTCACGCCGAGCTCCGCGAATCTTCTCACATCGGATGCCGAGGTTATTCCACTCTCGAGAATTATCCGCTCACAATCGCCGCCATATGTCGCGATGATCTCATAAGCGCGGTCGAGGCTGAGGTCGAGTGTGTCGAGGTTCCTAGAATTCACCCCAAGGAAGTCCGCATCATAATGGAGCGATGCTTTGAAGTCCTCTATCGTATAGGATTCGAGCAGGACCTCGAGCCCCATGCCGTGGGCGAGCTCTATCGCATCCCTCAGCTCGAGCTCCGTGTAGCCCCTCGAGAAGGCCGGGAATATTAGGAGTATTGCTGATGCGCCCGCCCTATGGGCGGCCTCTATCTGGACCTCAGAAACTATGAAGTCCTTCATCAGGATTGGGAGGCTTGTGATCTCTGAGGCCTCCGCGAGATATCCTATTGACCCGGAGAAGTTGTCGGGATCCGTTAGGATCGAGAGAGCATCAGCCCCAGCATTCCCCATCTCCATTACGAGGCTTACTGGATCCTGCTCCTCCCTAATCCAGCCCATGGATGGTGATCGGAGCTTCAGCTCGCATATCAGCGAGATCCCCGGCTTATCCAAGGCCTTAAGCATGCTCGGCCTCCTCACCGCCGCCCTGCATTCATCCAAGCTATAATACCCCTCTGCAACCCTTCTCCTCGCCTGGGCACATGCCTTCTCGAGAAAGCTCATTCCACCACCCTCATCCATGACTCAAATCTATCTTGATCGCCGCCGGTCTCCTTCACGAGCCTCCTCAGCAGCTCGATCGGCTTCCCCGATTCTATCACGCGCCAAGCCATCTCCGCACCACCAGCCGGGTCATCAGCCAATCCGCCGACCATTAATGATAGCGATGAGTTCGCGAGGAGGAGCCTCGTTAATGGATGCCTTTTTCCGAGAGCCCCCGCCAAGGCCTCCAAGGTTCTTCTGATGCACTCATCCCTGCTTCCCACGATTACCTCTTCAACTCTTGCCTTCTCGAGCCTGAAGCTCTCAGGGCTGAGTATCACCCGCCTAGCCTCCCCATCCTTGATCCAGATCACCATAGTCTCGGAGAATATTGATGCCTCATCTATCCCGCCATCCCCATGGATTATCGCGGCCTCCTCTCTTCCAAGTATTCTGACCGCCTCAGCCACGCGCTCTATGAACTCGCGGGAGAAGACCCCGAGAACCTGAGCATTTATTGGGGCCGGGTTTGTTAGGGGGCCCAGCAAGTTAAAGACCGTCCTTATGCCGATCTCCCTCCTCACGGGCATGACATTCTTCATGGATTGATGATATCTCGGCGCGTAGATGAATCCAAAGCCCAGCGACTCGATGCACCTTGAAACCATGTCCGGCTCCAAGTCTATCCTCACGCCGACCTCCTCAAGGAAGTCCGCGCTACCACAGTAGCCCGTGAATGATCTATTGCCGTGTTTTGCGACCCGGCATCCAGCCGCAGCGGCTACAAGCCCGGACGCCGTGCTGACGTTAATAGTCTTGACCAAGTCGCCTCCAGTCCCACACGTGTCTATCAGCCTTCCCCTCATGCGGCTTACCCGTATCGGCGTCGCAAACCTTCTCATGATCTCTGACATGGCGGCTATTATTGCTGGATTTTCTCCCCGTATACGGAGGGCGGTGAGGAAGGCGGCGGCCTGAGCATGCGTCGCCTCACCCCTCATCAGCTCCTCCATACATCTCGCCGCGAGTTCCGGCTCTATGCTCCCGCGCTCCACAAGCAGCCTTATCGCCTCAACTATGCTCATATCATTCCCTCCAAGAAGTTCCTGAGAATCTTGATCCCGCTAGTGGTTAGGATGGATTCGGGGTGGAACTGCACGCCCGCGATCGGCAGACTTCTATGCCTAACCCCCATGATCTCGCCATCATCGAGCGATCTCGCGGATATTTCGAGGCAGCCTGGCAGGCTCTCCTCATCGGCGACGAGCGAGTGATATCTCCCGGCCACGAACGGGTTCTCGAGCCCCTCGAATATCCCCCTCCCATCATGGCTTATGGGGCTTGGCTTGCCATGCACGATCCTCCTCGCCCTAATCACCCTACCGCCAAACGCGTGGACTATCAGCTGATGGCCCAAGCATACCCCCAATATCGGCGTATCCCGCGAAAATCTCATTATAACATCCTCGCAGACCCCAGTATACTTTTTCTCTGATGGATGGCCGGGGCCCGGCGAGATTATGATCCTATCAGGATCAATCTCCTCAACCTCATTCAAGGTGATCCTTTTACTTCGCGCGACTATCGCCTCAGCTCCTAGCCTGCCAACATAGTCGGCGAGATTATAGACGAATGAGTCGAAATTGTCTAAGATTAGGACGCGCATCTCTCACCAGCCTCCTCTAATGCCCTCATAAGCGCCATCATCTTATGCTTGGTCTCCTTCCACTCCCGCTCCGGGATTGAGTCCCAGACGATGCCTGCGCCCGCCTGGATATAGGCTAGGCGCGATCTCCTGATCAGAGTCCTTATTGTGATCGCAAAGTCACAGCAGCTATTCAGCGAGAAGTATCCAATCGCCCCTGCATATGGGCCTCTCCTGACGGGCTCGAGCTCCTCTATTACCTCCATCGCCCTAGGCTTTGGCGCCCCCGAGACTGTTCCAGCCGGGAAGACGGCCTTGAAGGCATCATACATCGTGGCTCCACCTCTCAGCCTTGCCTTAACCCTTGAGACGATGTGCTTAACGTGGCTATACTTGACTAGGGTCATGAAGTCCTTCACCTCGACTGATCCGGGCTCCGCGATCTTAGCGAGATCATTCCTAGCGAGATCGACGAGCATAACATGTTCCGCCCTCTCCTTCTCATCGGAGAGAAGCTCGTGGTCGGATTCCTCCTCCAACCTCGGATCATTCATCCTCGGCCTAGTCCCGGCTATTGGGAACGTCTCAACCCTGACGCCCTCAACCCTAACCAGCATCTCGGGGCTCGCTCCAACAATCTCATCATCCCCGAGCCTGAAATAATACATGTAAGGTGATGGATTAAGATCGCGAAGCCTGAGATAGAATGGGAGCAGGTCGCCCTTGATCTCGAACTCGAGCCTCCGTGAGAGAACTACTTGGAAAATGTCGCCGCGCTCGATATACTTCTTTCCAGCCTCCACGATGCCCATGAACTCGTCCATGCTCATATTGCTCCTCGGGCTGGTGTATCTGAGACGATGATTGGCGGATGGTGGCCCAGCATCTTTTAGAACCCTCTTGACATTATCCAGCCTGCCATCTCCAGCGCATGAGCAGTAATAATACGTCCTCCTCCCATGATCATAGATCAGCACATCCTCGAATAAGCCGAACTTCATGAGCGGGAAGATATTGCTTGGCTTCTCGCGCGATCGGATATCCTCCCAGAGGAATGAGGCCTCATACGAGACATAGCCTACAAGGCCACCGACAAAGCGGGGCGAGGAAGGGGCGCCCGCGATCGGCCGGGTTAGGCTTCTCAGCAGATCTAGTGGATCACCCTCTACTTCGCTAACAGAACCATGCTCATGAATTCTCGAGAACCCCTCATAACACTCGATGATGAGCTTGGGGTCGAAGCCGATGAAGCTGTATTCAGCGAGCCTCTTGGGGCCTGTTAGAGATTCCAAGAGAAAGGCATCCCGCCAAGCAGCCCTTATGGCCCCGAAAACCTGGAGGGGGGTAAGCCCAAGATCAAGCCTTATAAGCCTAAGCCGTCTCTCAGCATGATATTCAGAGCCAAAGATAGCCACCGTTCATGCAAGATATGCATTAGTGCATAAATATAAACTTTGGTGTTCAAAAAAGATCATTATACCGCGGCCCCGAAACAGCCTGAAGAGGTGTATAAGATGCTAGCAAGGTGGAGCCAGAAGCCGCTATAGGCATATTTCAAAGGAATAATTACGCCAATACTGGAGATAAAAGGCTAAATCAGGTGCATGTATATTATTGTGCAATGTTGGATGGCGGGGAGGCGTGGGGACGGGGTGATCTTCGGGAAGCTCTCAGGGCGATCCTTGAGACGATCTTGGGGAGGAGCTGTTTCACGGCTCTAAATTTTCATCTTAGGAAGGCTTTGGGCGAGGACCCTATTACGGCATTCTTGAGGAGGCCTAGGGACTTTTATCAGGCTTTATCCGCCTTCTTCGGCGAGAGCGGGGCGGCGGTAACCTTCAAGATAATATGTGGTAGACTGATCCTTCTTAGCGGGTCCGAGGAATTGACCCCAGACGATGTTTACAATCTCTTGATGAGAGATGAGAATGCTGCTAGAAGAGTGATAATCGAGATGCTTGAAAAGCTAGTGGGGGAGAAGATACGGTAGCATAGTCTAATACCTAGCCTCAAATATATCCGCGCAAGATCAGGTTTCCCGGCTTATTAGCCGGGTTTACCTCTTCGGCTTCTGTATCTTGCCCTGCACTAGAAGCTTTAGTGGAACTCCATTCACGAGCTCCACCTTGTATCGGACGCCTGGGAGATCGCCCATGGATCTGCCTAGGGTTCCACCGATCCCGCAGATTATCACCTCATCATGCTCATCTATCACGTTGAGGGCTCCATCGCCTGGGCAGAAGGCTGTCACAACCTTTCCATTCTTTATCAGCTGGACCCTTACACACTTTCTGACGGCTGAGTTCGGCTGCCTCGACTCTATCCCGACCTTCTGGATTACTATGCCGCGGGCCATGGGGGCGCCCTCAAGCGGGTCAACCTTCTCCTTGAGCCTTAGCATCCTAACTCGATAACTCCTCTGACTCCACCTGAACTTCTTCCTATTCAGCCGGAGCTTTCTCGCAGCGAACTCGCCGTTACCCATCCCAGCCCAAGGCAAGCCTCCCAGCTTTTAAACCTTCAGGCGCAAACAGGGCATCGGGCATAGGATATTATTGTTATTAGCGTAACCCGACCCTCAGCCTGGAGCTCGACGAGCCTGTTTCCGGCAGCCCAGGCCCTCTCGTCGATCTTCTCGGCGCCAATGTTCTCGAGCAGCCTCGTAAATGCCTCCAAGAATTCCGCAGCTTCCTTCTCATCCTCCCAGACTATCTTCCATCGCAGCATGTAGCTGTTGCCCCGCTCATAGAGCTGAAGTACGTCGCCCCTCCAGCCCTCAGCCGATCTGTTAGCCGATAGGCCGTCGAGATATGCTCTAAGAACCTGCCGGATGAAGAACTCGCCAATGACATCTTGTAAAATCAGCCTCCATTCGCCTCCAGGGTGGGGCGGCGGATCAACAATTATAGGCCTCCAGCCCTCAAGATGCTTCTCCGGGTGAAGAATCTGGGCCGTGGATCGAGGTGGATCATCATAAAGGGCGTTCACCATGCTCCAGCCGCCCCGCTCATAGACATATCTCACGAAGGGCTCGCCATAGATGTAGGGGAAGAGCCAGAGAGCCTCAAGCGGCTCGAGGATCGACTCGGGTGATGGACTACGCGGCTTAACACCATGCTCCAATAAATATTGGGAGCCTATTAGACCTGCTTCACCCTCGATAAGAGCGCTTAATGCATTCTGCTCATCAGTGGAACTCGGTCTCGGCAGGCTGAAATATTCACCTTGAAGAATATGCATTAGTTCGTGAGCGAGAATCGAGCCGGATTCAACCCTATAGGATGGATCGAAGAACTCCTTCACCACGTATATCGTGTGGTCGGCCGCGCCGGCTATCATATAGCCGCTCACCCGAACCTTGAACTCGGTTAGATTGAAGTCTTCAGGGACTATGAAGAGGGATTTTAGAACCGCCTCCTCGATCCTGACCTGTGTGATGTTTAGGCCTCCCACGCCCCAGTGCTTCACAACCCAATCCCTCGTGAGGACAATTATCTCAACATCCTCCTTGAAGCTCAGCCCGCGACTCGATTCAACCCAATCCCTCACATATTGTAGGAGCTCGCGGATGGCCCTCTCATACTGCTCATCCGAGATTATTGTGGTCTCGGGCTTTAAGACTAGAATCGTCTCCGTTACCGTTATGGTCTTAGCCGACACCTGCCCTTGGGAGAGGAGGTATGAGAATGTAAATGATGATGCCGCTGTGATTATCAGGATTAGGATCATCCAGGTCTTAGTTTTCATTAGCCGATGCTCTACTTGGGCTTCACGATATAAAAAAATGTTGTGGGGTACCAGTGTTTTATGCTGGAGGCGGTGGGGGTGGAGGCGGAGCCTTCCCAGCGGATATTTGGAAGAACGCGATTATCTGGAGTATTATCGCGACGAGGGAGATGATTGCGCCCACGAGGATTATCGTTAATACCGCGCCGATGAGGTATAGGAGGGCTGCTGTGGAGAACATCTTGATGTTCAGGCTCGTGGCTATCGAGTTGAAGCTTCGCCTTATGAATATCGCGGATATGATACCGAGTATCCAGACGAGGATAAGCACGGCTATCAGGGTCATTATCATTCCAGTAAGGGTGGCTATAGACCCGCCCGCCATGAGTAGGCTCATGCTTCCGAGAAATCCTGCGACGCCCATCATCGCCGCCACGATAGCTGAGATTATCCCTATTATCACTGCAATCAAGTAGTTTTTGAAGATCGTGCGATCGCCCGTGTGATCCGAGATATACTTGATCGCGATGAGGACTAGGATGAAGCCGATGATACTAAACACTGTGCCAGCATGCGGGACAAATGCCAAGAGCATTAAGATGGATCCAATGCCTCCAAGAAGTCTTGCTTGCTCTAGAACTGGCATGCAGCAATATTGTTATATTTCGGGTATAAAAGGCTTTCAAAGATCATTCTACATGCTAGAGGTTCTCGAGAATTCTGATCAACGCCTGTTTAAAGTCTTCTGGGGATGCTCCCTCAATCCATTCGACCCTCTCTCTTAGGAAGTCGTCGAGCTTGTTCAATAGCTTGTCTCTCTCCTTGATGCTTAGCCCCACTAGGGACTCACCGATTCTATTGAGCTCCTCAGCCGGCTCTCCGAAGAAGTCCCCGGTAAAGGTTGCATGCATTATCATGTCATCGCGTATGGTTATGCATAGCCTCACCGTCTTTCCCCTTTCAGACCTGTATACTATGCTTCTCCTAATCTCCGCCCGCAAGCCCAATCCTCCTGAGTATCAACGCATCCCTATCCCTGTCTGGGCATCCTCTACATGGCCCCAGATTCCAGTTTACTGTCAGGTACTTATTCCTATAAAGATCCTCGGCCATTTTCTTCTCCCAGCTTGTCAGCTCACCAGGCATGAACTCCACGCCGAATATCTCCTCGAATCCTTTCAGGAGGGCGGTCTTAACCTCATCCATTGTTATCTCGCGGTTGAGTTCATCCCTCAAGGTCGTGACTCTCGCCCTCACACTACCCACGCCCTTAGCCTCAAGCTTCTCCCTCGGCACGTTAAGCACCCTTGAAAGTATCTCGATATTCGATCCCACGAGCAGGCATCCATGAATGAATAGGAGATTTCTCGTAAGCGTCCCGGCCATGCCTGATATCTTCCTACCCCCAACCTGAATATCATTCACTGGGATGAACTCGGCCTTCACGCCGAGCTTCTCCAAGCCCGTTATCACCGCCCCGCCCACCATCCTATACCCCTCTAGGACATTGTCGCCGGGTATTGGGCTCGGCCTCCTAAACGAGATCGCATAATTGAGATTACATATATCATGATATACTGCTCCTCCTCCAGTAAATCTCCTAACGACCTTCACACCATACTTCACGCATTCTTCAAGCCTTATCTCGAGACTCACGCACTGGAAGGCCCCTATAACTATGGCGTTATCATTTCTCCAGAGTCTCAGGGTTGTTGGCGCAACCCCCTCACTAACTGCCCTAGCTACCGCCTCCTCAACCGCTAGGTTATAGTATGGGTCTTCTGGCCACTCGGCCTCAAGAAGCCTCCACCTCCCTCCAGCCGAGGCCATTCTCGCGCTCACCCCATCATCCTCTAGCGAGGGAATACTGGATATATAATTTCATGATGCGGCTTGATATGGAAATGGTTCCGAGGTGGGGATGACGAAATTTTTATCATATTCTGGTGGGCAATTCTGGCGTGAGGACATATGGAGGAGTGCGTTGTCGGCGTGGATGTGGGGACCTCCGGGTGTAAGATTCTCGCGGTCTCGCGTGAGCTTGAGGTTGTTGGTGAGAGGTTTGGGAGATATCCCACGTATATACCTAGGCCGGGCTGGGTTGAGCAGAACCCAGACGACTGGTGGGATGTTGCGAGGCGCCTGCTGGCGGAGCTTGCCGGCGAGCTGCGTGCTAAGGGGTATGAGATAGCGGGAATAGGGCTGACAGGCCAGATGCATGGGCTCGTTCTGCTCGATGAGCATGGTAGAGTCCTGAGGCCATGTATAATGTGGAATGATCAGAGGAATTATAAGCAGTGTCTCCATGCGATAGAGAGGCTGGGCGGGCTTGAGAACGTCGTAAAGCTGATTAATAACGGCATAATGCCCGGGTTCACGGTGGGGAAGATACTCTGGGTCATGGAGAATGAGCCACATATATTCACCAAGGCTAGAAAATTCCTGAACCCCAAGGACTATATTAGGTTCAAGCTAACAGGAGACTATGCTACGGATGTGAGCGAGGCCTCCGGGACACATATGTTCGATGTCAGGAATAGGAGGTGGTGTCGCGAGATCTTGGAGACTCTGAATATACCTGAGCAGATATTGCCAGATCGAGTTGTTGAGTCGAGCGAGGTGACGGGCTATGTTGCTGACGAGGTTGCTAGCGAGATTGGGCTCAGAGGCGAGGTGGCTGTCGTTGGTGGTGGAGGGGACGCCGTCCTCCAGCTAGCTGCATCCGGCTCAACAAGCCCAAGCAAGCTATGCATACTAATAGGAACCTCTGGAGTTGTTGGGCTGACCGTGGACGAGTTCTTCGAGAACAGCGAAGGGATACTACAATTCTACTGCAATGTTATGCCCGGGAGATGGATGGTCTTTGGATGCACGCTAGCCGCCGGCGGCTCCCTAGAATGGTTTAGGGAGGCTCTCGCTGACGCTGAGGGGGCTGTAGCGAGATTATGCGGCAGATCCGTCTTCGACATACTTTCCGAGGAGGCTCAGCAGTCTCCATTAGGATCTAGGGGGGTCTTTTTCCTACCATATCTGGCTGGCGAGCGCGCACCTCACACTGATCCCAATGCACGGGGAGTGTTCATAGGGCTAAACCTGAGCACTAGGAAGCCTGATATCGTTAGAAGCGTCTTGGAGGGCGTGGCCTATAGCTTAAGGAGCCTAGGCGATATGCTTAGGAGAAAGTCGAGGAGCGAGATAAGGGAGGTATACATCTCCGGCGGCGGGGCTCTAAGCAACGTCTGGAGGCAGATATTCGCGGATGTATTCGGTGTAAGGGTGAGGGTGCTGAAGTATAGCGAGAAGGGAGGGTCACTGGGCGCGGCGTTACTAGCGGGGATCGGGGTAGGTATGTGGGCGAGGCTCGAGGATGCTGTTGAAAGCCTTGAGATAACTCATGAGAACGACTACAACCCGGAGAACCATGAGAAATATGAGAGGCTCTTCAGGATATATGAGAAGCTCTATCCGATCCTAAAGCCAGCTTTCGACCTGATTGCCGAAGAGGCGCAGACATAGAGGCCGCGCATCATCAATATCCTTTTTCCACAAAACCTTACCGCCTAGAACTTCTCAGGAGATATGCTATCAACTCATTTTCCACTATTCGCTCCCATCCAGAGAGGTTGGAGAGATGTACATCCTCCGATAATGGTATTATTAGGATGTCTGTGCCGATCCTACTGCCGAGCTCGGCGAGTCTTGGTATAAGCTCGAATGGTGGTCGAATTGAGTAGATCAGGTCCGCGCCCTCGTAGACCTCTTCATCGGGCTCGAATATGTCATCAACAAGAGATTTTACACCCATCCCATTAAGCTCTCTCACGACCTCTTGATCAATATCCGTCGCTACTATCTCGACATTAGGCAATAGGGATCTCAGCTGCAGCAGTGTGTAGGGTGATCTGCCCACCCCCACCTCAATTATCTTCCTAGCTCTTGGATATAATTTCGAGATGAGGTGGGCTATTTTGGAAAAATATGTTGGTGGGTTAGTCAAGCTCGGGCGACCATTCAAATATCTTTCCGCGTTCTCGCGTCCTCCTGTCAAGGTTGTTGAGCCTCTCCTCAAGCTCCATTAGCCTCTCCAGCATGATCTTTCTCTCGATCGAGGCCACAAGCTCCCTCGTCTCGATGACCTTGTCCGGGTTGACGGATATGCTCGTGACACCCTCCCTCACGAGGAACTCGACCATGTCCGGGTAGTTGGATGGCGCTTGGCCGCAGACGCTCGTCGTCACGCCATGCTTCCTACACACCCTTATGACGTGGCTTAGCGCCCTCTTAACAGCCAGGTTCCTCTCATCGTATATCTCCTGCACCGCCGCGTCATCTCTATCTATCCCGAGGATGAGCATTGTTAGGTCGTTTGTCCCGAAGCTGACGCCATCTATCCCAGCCTCGATGAACTTGTCGATGAGCAGGACCGTGCTTGGGACCTCGACCATTATCCATACCTTGAAGTCTGGTCCTTGGATGAGGCCCTCCTCCTCCATTATCCTCTTAGCTTGGATGAATTCCTCGACCCTCCTGACGAATGGCACCATGACCCAGACGTTCTTCAGCCCATACTCCTCCCTAACCTTCTTGATAGCCCTGCACTCCAGCCTGAATATATCCGGCTCCTTGATGTATCTGAACGCGCCCCTGTAGCCTATTAGTGGATTGGGGCCGACGTGTCCAGCCTCCTTCTCATACTTCTCTCCACCGGGTAGCGCGAGGAACTCATCGGGCTTGAAGTCCAAGAACCTGTAGACGACGGGCCTTGGATAGAATGCCTGGGCAACCTTTCTTATCCCCTCGGCGAATGCATCGATCATCTTCTGCTCTCCACCCTCCTCGATGAGGAGCCTCGGGTGCTTCCCGATGCTCACCATCATGTGCTCCGCCCTTAGTAGGCCGACGCCATCTGCCTGCGTCTCCCTCGCGATCTTATCGGCGATCTCAGGGATGCTTATGTTGACGTAGATCTTCGTCCCGGTGATCACCGGAGCGCGGGCGGCGACAGCCACCTCCGCCACCTTCTCCTCAGCCGGCTTAACAAGCTCCTCGACCGCGCCCTCGTAAATGACTCCAGACCTAGCATCCACGGTGTAGGTCTCACCATCCCTCAGCATCTTAGTGGCGTCCCTCGCGCCGACTATGCATGGTATCCCGAGCTCCCTGGAGACTATGGCCGCATGGCAGGTCATCCCACCCTCATCCGTCACGATAGCCCCTGCAAGCCTCATGTATGGCACCCAGTCCGGGTTCGTCATCTTCGTGACGAGGATGTCTCCCTTCTGGATCTTCTTAGCGGCCTCCTCGGGCGAGAAGACTATCTTGGCCTTCCCCACGTGGACCCCGGGGCTCGCGGGCAGGCCCTTTATGACTATCTTCGCCTCTGCGACGGAGACTGCGGATGAGCCTGAGGATGCGGCAGCCTCCACCTCCTTCATGCTCCAGACCGTCTCGGGCCTAGACTGGACTATGAAGAGGTTCTGCGGGAAGGGTAGATCCCTGTCGACCGCGAACTCTATGTCCTGCGGCGTGCCATAATGCTGCTCAATCCGCTTCGCTATCTTCGCGAGCTCCACAACCTCCTCATCCGTCAGGCTTGGGGCCTCCTGCCTCTCCGGCGGGACCTTAGCATGCACGGTCTTACCTGTCTTCGGGTCCCTGACGTACTCAACCTCCTTCTTCACGATATTCTTTGTTATGATCTTCAGGGCGTTCTTGTCGACCTCGAAGTGGTCTGGGGTTACTGCTCCGGAAACTATCGCTTCTCCAAGGCCCCAAACCGACTCGATTACTATGATGTTCCTGTCGCCAGTCACGGGGTGTATTGTGAACATGACGCCGGCGGACCTGCTATTAACCATCTTCTGAACCGCGACGCTGATTAGGACCTTCTCATGCCTGAATCCCTTCTCAGTCCTATAGAATATTGCTCTAGGCGTGAAGAGGCTTGACCAGCATCTTCTAACGGACTCGAGCACCTCCTCCTCTCCCCTGACATTCAGGTAGGTCTCCTGCTGGCCGGCGAAGGATGCTCCTGGGAGGTCCTCCGCGGTGGCCGAGGATCTGACTGCGACATAAACATCCTTCAAGCCCACCCTCCTCGAGAGCTCCCGGTATGCCTCGACTATTGCGTCGCGGATATCTTTTGGTATCGGCGTAGACTCTATGAGGCTCCTAATCTTCCTTGAGGCTTCCTCATATTGGGTCGGGTTCCTAGGATCCGTTATGGTCTCATCGAGTATGTCGTAGATCTTCTGGGCTATCCCGGTCTCCTCGATGAACCTCTTATAAGCATATGCGGTTACCGCGAAACCCGGTGGAACAGGTATCCCAGCATTAATCATCTCTCCCAAGTTGGCGCATTTCCCGCCAACGAGAGGTATATCCTCCTTGCCCAGCTCCTCGAACCAGAGTATTAGGGCTTGGGACTTATCCTTAGCCAATCTAACACACCTCCTCTTCCGGCCTTCAAGCGAGATAAACCAGCTAATGAATATTCCCCGATAATAGGGGGCTATTCACCGAATTATGACATGATCCACGTCATGATGCCTCTTGGCTAATAGGCGGACCAACTCGATCATTCTCCCAGCCCTTCCAATGGCCATTGCCTTATACCTAGGATCCACCGAGGCGACGGCTATCTTCCGCCCATCAGGCCTCTCCGCCATCCTGACGGGCTCTAGAAGCCTCGCAGGCTGAAGGGCGTTCTCTATGAACTTCGCCGGATCACGCGAGTACTCGACAATCTTCACCCTCTTCTTGATGAGCCTTGCGAAGTCCTGTATCCTGAACTCTCTGCTGGAGAAGATTTTTTGAAGCTCTCCCTCGCCGACCACGAAGACTACCATATCCCCATGCTCCACGCAGTCGATTATGTTTGCCCCCGTGGCCGCCTCGAGTAGGGAGATGTAGCGCATCTCTTTATCCGTCAGCTTTATTCCCTCGCTCAATGCTCGAGCCCCC
Source organism: Candidatus Wolframiiraptor gerlachensis (assembly GCA_021323375.2). Taxonomy (GTDB): domain Archaea; phylum Thermoproteota; class Nitrososphaeria_A; order Caldarchaeales; family Wolframiiraptoraceae; genus Wolframiiraptor; species Wolframiiraptor gerlachensis. The sequence goes on from JAJPCT020000023.1 coordinate 83,345, forward strand.
TTCACCATCTAGTGGCTAGGTCTCCGTCTCTTCCGGCTTCGGCATTACCTCCTCAAGTATCGTTGAGCTTCCCAGATCCGTTACCGAGATAACCGCTGCGGGGAAGGGCTTTCCAGCAAGGTATCCCAGCTCGTTCCCGGGCACCTTAACCTTCAGAAAGGGTGTCCCCGTCATCTTGCAAGCCACGATTATCTCGCGCTCTAGGTTAGGTGGGCAGTTTCCCGCGAGTATCACCAGCTTAGACTTTCTATGCAGCACGGAGAGGAGTGACTGCCTAAATCCGAGAATCATCTTCCCAGTTCTAGAGATCACCTCTAGGTGTCTTCTAAGATCCTTGACCTCTTTAGCTGGTATTTCCTCCCTCAGCATTTAGCCTTCCTCCCCTCCTCCCTCAATTTTAGCTTCACCGGCTTCCTTCGACCCGGATCCATCCGCGATGCCCGGATAGCTCATCAGGAGGGAGACTATTCCTGTTCCAACCTTGACCTCCTTCCCGACTATTATCCTCTCAACATTTCCCCTGAGCCTATCAACCTCGCCTCTAACCGCGGCGTCTATCAGCGTCTGGACGCTTATCTCGAATGCCGCCCTCTCGATCGGGCTCTCCTTCAACCTGACGACACCATGTCTCCCGATCTGCTTGACAGCGCCGCTTATCGTCATCATGTCCGCCACTATCATCAGGTGGCGTATGTCCACGTCGAGCCCCTGCTCATCTAGCACGTGCTTCAGCTCCCTGACTATCGCCGCCCTCGCCGCCTCTATCCCAAGGACCGAAGCTATCTCCCTTATATTATTCGTCCAGACCCTTCTATAATCAACTCCCGGGACCTGCATAACCTTCTTCAGGTTCGATCCCTCCGTCAGGATCACGTATTCCCCGTCCTCATATCTCACGATCGCCTTCGTTATCCTCTCTATACCCTTGACCTTGAGCGACATGAGCCTTGACTTCAGCCGCTCAAGATCCTTCTCCTTCTCATCTGCATAGACTGTTATCGTCTTCTCAGATCTCTCGAACTTGAGCTTCAGCGATTTCAGTACCTGATCTATGTCCTTCATGGTTACACCCTCATCCCTCATGGCCGCCTCATCGAGGACTATTACCACAGCGTTTCTCCGGAGATCTAGGCCGACGTCCGAGGCTATCTCCTCGAGATAAGTGCACTTGATCTGCTTCGCTATCCGCTGAGCCTCCTTGAGATCCTGTGCGATCTCCTTGATAAGCGGTATCCTCATCATCGGGGTTGATGGCGTCCTCCTAGCATCAACTATCTCTATCAGCCTCGGGAGCCCTCTCAGGATTGATGCCTCATGAACTCCCGCGAAGTGGAATGTTCTCAGGGTGAGCTGTGTGCTCGGCTCGCCTATAGACTGAGCCGTAACTATCCCTATGGCCTCTCCCGGCTCTATCCTATTCCTCAGATACTCCCTGTATGCCTCCTTGAAGAGGAGCTCAGCATCGCCCGCGGATATGCGCCGCTCTTGGACCGCCTTCATGAGCATCTCAATCACCTTTGGGGGAAGCTTGCCCTCATATTGCCTTGCGAGCTCATTAAGCTCTAATTCGGATGCTGGTGTGCTCGATGCGGAGATCTTCAGCCTGTTGACTAGGATATCCACGTTCACCGCCTCGCCGTGATAACTCTTCATCGGGTCTACTCCATCCTCTCCATATAGGAACTGGACTATCCTCCCATCATCCATGCTCCTTACGCTTCCATCATACTCGACGTAAAGCGCCTCGAGTGCGTTTATGAGCCTCCTCTGCATATATCCGCTCTGCTGCGTCCTCACCGCCGTGTCCACGAGCCCATCTCTCCCACCCGCCATGTGGAAGAAGAATTCTATCGGGTCGAGTCCCTTCGCGAATGAGGCGTAGACGAATCCCCTAGCCCTCGGCGAGACATCTCCCGGCTTGAAGAATGTTAGAACCCTATCCGTGAATCCCCTCTTGATCCTCTCCCTTCTAACAGCCTGCTGTCCGACGACCGCGACCATCTGGTCTATGTTTAGCGGGGAGCCCCTGGCGCCTGTTCTCGCCATTATCACCGCCGAGCTATCCCTCGAGATATACTTCCTCGCGACCTTGCCAGCCTCCTCCCTAGTCTCAGAGACGAGCTGCAGGATGTTGGACTCAAAAGCCTGCTCCGGGGTCTCTCCAGGCCTAACCTCTATCTTTCCCCTCTCATAATCGGCCTTAAGCTTCTCGAAGAGTTTATTCATCTTATCGAAGATCTTCTCAAGCTCATCATGGGCTTCCCTTGGTATCTCGAGGTCATCTATGCCGAAGCTGAATCCCCTGAGATTGAGGTAGGTGTTGAGGAGCTTGACGAGCTTGTCCATGAACTCCCTCGTCGCGTCGGGGCCATACTCGACCATCATCCTATGGAGTATGCTGTTGGCCTTCTCGACCCCTATCGCGTTCTTATCTATTACTCCCTTGATGAGCCTACCGTTCTCTATCACGACCTCTATCTCGGGTGAGAAGGCCGCCTTGAACCTGTGATTGAAGCCCTTCGGAAGGAGTAGGCTGAAGAGCTGCTTACCACTCCACTTTGGCTCCGGCTCCTTTATCTCCGGCTCCGGTAGCCCACCATCATACCCTATCGCTGCTAGGAGATATGACATTTCCTTCCTCGTCAGATACGTATCGTCGCGGGTGAGGAGGTACGCGGCCGTGAGGAAGTCCCTTATCGCCCCGATTATCGGTGCTCCATAACGCGGGGATAGAACATTATTCTGGACTAGGAGGAGTATTCTAGCCTCCGTCTGAGCTTCCTCGCTCTGCGGGACGTGGAGGTTCATCTCATCCCCATCGAAATCGGCATTGTATGGCGTGCAGACGCAGAGGTTGAGCCTGAAGGTCTTGTATGGGAGGACCTTGACCACGTGGGCCATGATGGATATCCTATGGAGACTCGGCTGCCTGTTGAAGAGGACTATATCGCCATCCATCAGATGCCTCTCGACGATGAAACCTGGCGCAAGGGCATTCGCCACCTCCTCCAAGTCTTGGACGTATGAGAGCCTGATCCTCCTGCCATCAGGCCTTATCACATATTTTGCTCCAGGATATTTGTTCGGCCCATTCCTCACAAGCTGCCTAAGCCTTTCGATGTTCCACTCCGTAACCTTCTCGGGCACCGTCAGCTGCATTGCTATCTCGAGCGGAACCCCTACCTCATTTATGCTGAGATTCGGGTCCGGTGATATAACCGTCCTGGCTGAGAAGTCCACCCTCTTCCCGCTTAGGTTTAGTCTGAACCTCCCCTCCTTGCCCTTCAGCCTCTGAACTAGGGTCTTAAGCGGTCTACCACTCCTATGCGTCGCCGGAGCTATCCCCGGAGCCTCATTATTGATATATGTCGTCACGTGGTATTGGAGTAGGTCGGCGAGCTCCGCTATGACTGGCGACGGCGAGCCCGCGTTAATATTCTCCCTAAGCCTCTGAACAACCCTGAGTATGTCGACGAGCTTGTGTGTTAGGTCGTCCTCGGACCTGAATCCAGACTCAAGCGTTATCGAGGGCCTCACATAGACCGGCGGCACCGGGAGCACTGTTAGAACCATCCACTCAGGCCTAGCCACCTCAGGGTCGAAACCCAATAGCTTCAGATCATCATCCCTAATCCTCTCGAGCCTCGCCCTCACCATCTGGGGCGTTAATCTCCTCCTCTCAGAGTTGACAACCTCTATAAATGTTACAGGCTTCTCGAGCTCAATCCTATACTGCTTCTCATCGCAGTATGGGCATGTCTGGCTTGCTATCGCCCTCTGCGCCACCTTATAGTAGAACTCGTCCGGGACCTTGCCGAGCTTCTTCAGCTCCTCAAGCTCCTCCCAGAGTTTCCTGATCTCATCCTCCGGTATCTTAAGCCTTCCACAAGACCTGCATGTTGTTCTTAGGAGGAGGTGGATATGTTTCACGAAGCCTACGTGAATTACTGGCACCGGTAGCTCTATGTGGCCGAAGTGGCCGGGGCATCCGAGATAAGTATTCCCACATGTCTTGCATCTTTGGCCCGGCTCGAGGGTCCCAAGCCTCGGATCCATAACTCCCGTTGGGATCGGCATTCCATCCTCGTCATAGGTGTCGGGGTTGGAGATCTCAGCGACCGACATCTTCCTTATCATCTCTGGGCTCAGTATGCCGAACTTCACGCCGACAAGTGTCTCGAGCGATGCCGCCATCCTCATCACACCTCCTCCCCGAATAGGAGCTTGGGATAGATGCCCATGCTCATCATCTCCTCTAAGAGCAGGTAGAACGCGTATGGCAATGTTACGACCGCGATGTCAGCATCCTTACCATGGATCGGGCATATAAACCTCTCCTGCTTTAGGTCGTAGTAGGCCGGGAGGCCGCATGCCTTGCAGAAGTATGCTGTGTATTTGTCACTTTGCTCGAGCAGCCTGTCGAGTAGGAGGAAGCTTGCTCCATGTGCTATCAGGCAGTCTCTCTCCATCTCACCGAACTTGAGTCCTCCTCCCCTGCTCCTGCCCTCTGTCGGCTGCCTGGTTAGCATCTGAACGCGGCCCCTAGCCCTCGCATGGATCTTATCCCTGACGAGATGGTGGAGCTTCTGATAGTAAACGACCCCAATGAATATCTCGGCCTCATACCTCTTCCCGGTCAAACCATCATACATTATCTCCTTGCCGGAGCTCTTGAAACCGAGCGCCTCGAGCTCTCTCCTGAGCTCCTCTATCGGCTTTCCCATGAACGGCGTCCCATCTATGAATTCACCCTTTAATGCTCCGACTTTTCCAGCTATGCTCTCTAAGAGCTGGCCCACGGTCATCCTGCTCGGGAATGCATGGGGGTTGATTATCAGGTCCGGCACCACTCCGCTCGCCGTGTAGGGCATATCCTCCTGAGACAGAACCATTCCCACGACTCCCTTCTGGCCGTGTCTCGAGGCGAACTTGTCACCTATCTCCGCGACGCAGAAGGACCTAACCTTCGCCTTAATCAGCTTATTACCCTCCTCGTTCTTAGTTATGAAGATCGTGTCAACGACGCCGGCCTCCGACGGCCTGACTATCTCCGAGGCGTCTCTCCAGACGAGCTCCCTAGCCGGCGCGCGCTGATACTCCTCTAAGAATCTAGGCGGGCTTTGGACCCCGACTATCACCGTGCCCCCCGTTACATCTGCCTCAATATGGGCTAGGCCATCGGCGTCTAGAACCCTGTAGGCGTGCTCTCCCCTATATCCTCTCACGGTTGGCTCGGGGATCCTGATAACATCCTTCTCGCCTCCTATGTATGTTCTAGCCTCCACCTCATAGACCCTGTAGCTTAGGGAGAGAGCTAGCCCTCTCTCGACCGCTGACTTGTTGAGGACGACGGCGTCCTCCATGTTGTATCCCTGGCCAGTCAGGATCGCGACCACCATGTTCTGTCCTATCGGCCTAGTATACATGTCAAGGAGATCCATGGCCTTTGTGATTACTATGGGCTTCTGGGGGTAGACGAGGATATGTGATCTCGAGTCAACCCTCAAGTGGTGGTTTATTGCGTAGATTCCGAGGGCCTGCTTGCCCATAGCACCCTCATAGATGTTTCTCGGCGACTGGTTGTGCTCGGCGTATGGGATTATCGCCACAACCGCCCCGAGCATTGTGTATGGGCATATCTCGATGTGGGTGTGCTCCTCGTTTAGGTCCTCAGGCTTGAGCGCGACAAGCGCGTTCTCCTCCTCTTCAGCGTCCAGGAACTCTATCACGCCCATCGAGACCAGGTCTCTGAACCTGAGTGTTCCCTCCCTCAGCCCCTTGATATGCTCGGCTGTGAGTAGCGGCCTGCCATTTTCGACAACTATTAGGGGTCTCCTTACGCGGCCCTCATCCGTGTTTATCCAGACCTCTGTTACATGCGGATACTCATATAGAGCGACGTTCACGAGGTGGCTTATCTCGCCCCTCCGCCTCAGCTCCCTCATGGTTTTCACGAGCTTCGCGCCGTCTGCATGGTAGCCTATCAGGAGGCCGTCCACGAAGACCTTCGTCGGGTAAGTCTTCTTCCTAGTTATCGCCTCGGATAATGGGATCACGCCGAGGGAGTAGAGCTTCTCGAGGAGCTCACGCTTCCTCACGGGATGCGTTATCTCAGCCATTAGGGCGAGGTTCTTGACGAGACCACAATTGCTCCCCTCAGGCGTCTCGGCCGGGCATATCCTCCCCCAGTGGGTCCCATGCAGGTCTCTTGCCTCGAAGTGCGGCTGGCTTCTGCTTAGGGGCGACTGGACCCTTCTCAAGTGGCTTATGGTCGCCAGGTGATTCGTCCTATTCAATAGCTGTGTTACTCCAACCCTCCCGCCGGGCCAGTTCCCGGTGGCTAGAGCGTGCTTCACGAAGTCCGTGATTATCCCCGGCCTAACGAATGTCGAGATCTTTATCGGGTATCTGGAGGCCGCGGCCCTCTCAATCTGGTATCTAATGTCTCGGAGAAGCTTCATGAAGGCCATTCTATAGAGCTCCATTAGGAGTGGGCCGGCTAGCTTGAGCCTCTTATTGGCGTAGTGGTCCCGGTCTGTGGGCTTCCTGATCCCGATGCTCGTCTCCAGAAGCCTCCCAATCATCTCGCAGAGGAAGATTGCCTTCTGATATCTCGCGGCCTTATTCGTGCCGATATGCGGCAGGAGGACATTGTCTATGAGCTGCTCCGCCCGCTGTATCCTATACTCCTCCGCATAGCCGAATGCTATCCTATTCCCAATATATCTGAGGGCCTCCTGCTCCGTGTCTATGCCCGCCGCCTCCTCGAATGATGGTTGGAGGAGCTCTCGAACCTCATCCAGCCTAGAGACCATGTTGAGGATCTCGCGGTCATTCGTCATGCCAAGAGCCCTGAGCATTATTATGGCTGGAATCCCCTTGTAGATCCTAGAGAAGAAGACCTTGACCGGGCCGCCCGGCTTATATGTCACCTCGGTCCTCGCCTGTCTTCCATAAGCAACCGATATCACGATCGCGCTCAGCTGCCCACTATCAGTCTCCCTCTCCGTGACCAGTATCCTGTTTGGAGCAAGATCCTCTATCGCGACTATAACGCGCTCTGAGCCGTTTATTATGAAGTATCCTCCGGGATCCTTCGGATCCTCCCCGATCTCCATCAGCTCCTCATCGCTCATCTTCGAGAGCGGGCAGATCTCGGACTTCACCATTATCGGGACTATTCCAACCTTGACCTTCTCCGGCTTCGGAATGACGGGCTTGCCATCCAGATAGAGCATCATCTCGACATAGAGCGGCGCGGCATAGGTGAGGTTCCGGAGCCTACACTCCATCGGGGTTACATTCTCCCTAATAGTCCCATCAACCTCCTCGAAGACCGGCTTGCCGACCTCCGGGTTCCTCATCTTGAGGACGAGCGTGCCATATTTTGTCTGGATCTCCAAGTCTCCCAGAGACTTTATCAGCTCATTTAAGCCCTCCTTAATGAACCAATTATATGATCTTAGATGGTGCTGCACTAAGCCCTCATCCTCTAGGTATGCGCGGATCACGCTCCATAGATCTTCTTGGGTGAATTCAACCTGCTTAAGCATCCAACATCCCCCCTAGCCCCATTCTCTTCTCCATAAATATTACACTCGAGGCTATCACTTTCCCAATCCCCCTCCTCCACCCCCTAGCTTTAACTCTTTCCATGAGCCTTACTCCTCTGCCGGAACAACATGCCTGTAATAAACCGCTTTACCTGCTGTCGGCGAGTCCCTTATAATCTCGATTATATCGCCAGGCTTGGCACCGAGAAGCTTGACAACAGGATCGGAGGCCAGTATACTCGGAAGCTGATGAGGCTTAACACCATATTTTCTCAGGACCTGCTCAGCCTCCTCCGGAGACAATATCCTATGCTTGGGGACTAGAAAGTGATCCAAGATTGAGGGCTCCTCTGAGGGAGGGGATTCCTTCTTCTTAGACATCTTTCCGCGGGAAGACTCTCTAGGAGACAAGACATAAACCATACTCCGCCGCCGCCTAATAAGTGTAAGTCCAGCTATAGGGGGCTCGAGTCGTAATCCCGCGAAAAGGATAGAAGACCATCATTTCCATGATGAATATGTTGTGAAGGTTAGCAGGAGGATTGTGACGATAAATCGTGAAAGATGCGTTAAATGCGGCTTCTGTGAAAGTGTTAGCATATGTCATGGTGGAGGGAAGTGTATCGGCTGCCTAGCCTGCTACTATGCATGTCCCTATGAGGCTAGGGTTCTGAGGCTTGAGGAGGTCGAATGCGGGCTGATTAAGATAACTGTTGATGGTGTTGAGTATGCTGTCCCTGAGGGCTTTAGTGTTAAGGAGGCCTTAGAGGCTATTGGCATCAAGTTCGTGGAGCCGGGGTCGAAGGGCTTAACCGCTCCATGCGGCCTTGGGGGATGCTGGGCGTGCGCAGTCCTGATAGATGGCGGCCTCGAGAGAGCTTGCATAACCCCTGTTAAATATGGTATGAGGGTTGAGCTTGATGTGGAGGGTGTGGAGCCGCTGAGGATTGTTCATGGCCCCCAGCCGCATAGAATCGGTGGAAAGGCTACACCATGGTGGGAGGTTGATGGGGTGAGATATGTTGAGGCGGCAATCTGGCTCGCGGGCTGCAACCTAAGATGCCCCCAATGCCAGAATTATCACGTGACATATGATAATTCGAGTAGGCCGATGACGCCGCTTGAGGCCGCTAGAAGATTGACTGTGTGCAGGAAGGTCTATGGCACATCCGGCCTCGCGGTGAGTGGCGGGGAGCCGACACTTAACAGGAGATGGCTAATAGAATTCTTCAGGTGTCTCAGGAACATGAATCCGGGGGCGCGGCTCCACCTAGATAGTAATGGGACGATACTGACGAGGAGTTATGTTGATGAGCTGGTTGAGGCGGGGTGCAATAATATCGGGATCGAGCCTAAGGCTATCAGGCTGGAGACCTACATGGGGATAACTGGGATAAGAGATGAGGAGCTCGCGAAGAGATATCTTGAGAACTCGTGGAACATCCTCGAGTATGTTGTTTCAAGCTACTCAGATAGGGTCTATGTTGGGGCTGGCTTCGCGTATAACCCGGCATGGATGTCTCTCGAGGAGGTTGCGGAGATAGGTGATAGAATCGCGTCAATAGATCCAAGGCTTCAGGTGACCGTGCTCGACTATTTCCCCATATTTAGGAGGAGGGATATCAGAAGACCCGCCGTGAGCATGATGCTCGAGGTGAAGAGGGTGCTTGAGGAGAGGGGCCTGAGGACCGTCATAGTCCAGACGAGCGTGGGGCATTTCGGGCCCGGGGGGCGCGCCACCCCCTACTAGCGGGTGTATTTTTGGCCATAAACCATTAATCCCATAATAGCATCTATCTCTCCCCGGATGGAGCAGGGGGGTTGGAGAGGCATCTACAGGGAGATTGCCAAGATGGTTCCCCGAGGGGGTAGGATAAGCAGGGAGCTGGTGGAAGAGGTTGCCGAGAAGCTTGATGAGATGAAGAGGCTATTCGTCAGAGAGGCTGCTGGAAGCGAGCTCGCCAAAGTCCATGAGTGGTGTAGAATGTTGAGGGAAGCCTCGGAGAGCATTAAGGGGAGGCTTGGATTATCAGAGATAATATTCCCGAGGGAGCTCAGGAGCTTTCTAGAGGATCCGGAAGCGCACCTGAGAAAGAAGCTCTTCATCTACGCCATGGATCTCGCTAGGAAGAGGATTGGTGTCAGGTCGTTTGAGGAGAGGGCTCAGCGTGCAGTCCAAACCTCGCTACAAACCAATCTTAGGAGCATATACCAATCATGGGTTTTTCTCGTGATGCTTGAGGAGCTGGCTCTCGATGGCGGCCACCTAATCTACCCGGAGCATGGGTGCTTGAGCTTGGAGCGGAGTGGGAGGCAGAGGCTGGCATCAATACCGCCGAATGCGATAATAGAAACAGGACACGGCGTTTTGAGCTTCTTCCTAGAAGCGCCGAGGCCGATAGCATGGGAGGATACTAGAGATCTGAAGAGGGCTTGGAAGCTCTACAAGGCGATGAGGCCCGACATACTAGTCTATGGCGGGAGGATCATGAATATACTGGATGAGGGGAGTGATCCTCCAATAAGGAGGCCGGACGTGATAATAGAGTGCAAGGAGCTTGAGGATTGGCATAAGAGGGTTCGGGAGCTGAAGAGGGGTGATAGGCCCCTCTCCGCCGAGGAATGGAGGTGGATGTGGCTTCAGGGGCTCTGGAGGGGGCTTGGGAGAGAGCTTGGAGCGAGGATAAGGCCCGAGGAGATCCAGCTTGATCAAGATGAGAGGATACGATTAAAGGAGCCTGAGCTCGTGAAGATGTACATGAGGCTATATAAGCCGAGGGAGATGCTGCTGATAACTAGATGCGAGACCCCGGGGGACGTGAAAAGGGACTTGGAGCTTGAGGGGATAATGGTCATAGATGATGTGCAGTTCGATCGGGCAAGACTTAAGGATGCCTCGAGGATGTTGCTAAGCTACGCGGAGCCGGCGGAGGACATCATTATACTGAGGGGGGAGCTAGTGAGGCTTATCAGGGCGAAGTCAAGACTCCATAGAAAGAGCCCCGAGAAGCTAATATGGGAGGCCATCACAGCCCTCTAAACAATTGACGAGACGACTCATCCCTTTCAAGCATCATCATCAAGGTCAGAAGCCGGACTCAAATCATCGTCACGAGAGAAACCAACATGCCCCTATTTCTAGATAAGCCTCATAAAGCATCTTTGCGGGCCCGGCGGGCTTTGAACCCGCGACCCCCACTATACCCTCTCATTTAACGGCTTCATAAGCGGCCTCTTTAATAGTAACTTGACTCCTCTAACCCTCCCCTCAACCCCTATACACATCCCTCCCACCACCTCATTCATAGAGGGTTATTGTATAGTAGTGTCTAACCGCTCAGTATGGCGGGATGAGGCGGTTTAGCAATCTCTCACGTAAGGCGAGGCGTTTCGCGATCCTCCAGGCCTCCTCCTTCTCGCTCCACTCATAGTAGTAGGGCGTATGCCTGAAGACTAATACTATGAACCTCTCATCATCCCTGTCCCGGCAATGCCATACCTGAACCTCTCCCCAGGATCAAGGACATACCTTCTATCAACGTGGCAGATGTCGTGCCCGCTCTCCCGGCGCTCTCGGGGAATCTCGACCCAAAGCCTCTTAATCTCCTCCAGCTCACGTATCCCCCTCAGATCCGTAACCCGGCCCCCAACAAGCCTTACACACGCCCTCCTTTATCCCTTTAGGTCCATCCCGAGAATGAGAAAGAGGGGGCGTTATGAGGCCTTATTCATCCTCCGGGAATATCTCGTCCCCCAGATATATGCCATCCTCCACAAGCCATTCATCGAAGACGAGAACCCTCCTGGGGAGGGGTGGAGTTGAGAAAAATATTGAAGGATGTCGAGCGCTATAGCGACGCGTTCGCGGAGCTCGGGCCCGGGGCCTTAAGCGACTTAAGGAATCTCGTGGACTGTGTTGGCGGCTTCCTTGATCTGCTGGCGGATCCAAGGACGGACTTCAGGGTCAAGCTGATGGACTATGCCAAGATCAGAGATGATGTGTTCGAGTTCTGCCGGTTCTACGCCGGGTGGCTGGGAAATCCGCTGATGGAGAGGCTGAAGCATGAGATTTACAATTTATTGGAGGAGGCCATAGGCTGGTGGGGGGAGCAGGAAGCCCTTGACGCTATGGGGGTGTGAGGATGTTGAGGAGGTATAGGGGTCTTGAGGAGAGGTTTAGGCTCTATGATGAGGTTATGAGGTTAAGAGAGCTGGGCCTCGGATATAATCAGATAGCGAGGGTCATCGAGGAGAGATACGGCGTCTCGCTGAGCACCGGCATGATATGCAATTGGGTTAGGGGCAGATACCACCCGCTTGAGAGGTGTAACAGGATAGTTGGGGGGCCTGGGTTGGCTTATGTTATTAGTGGATGGCTCGGAGATGGAAAGCTCGGCCGTGACAAGAGGAACTATAAACATTATGTTAAGCTGGGGGTGAGCGACTATGACTTTGTCGAGGAGTGGGGTCGATGTCTCGCCGAGGCTCTCGGCAGGTCGAAGCCATATAAGCCGAGATGGGATGATAAATATGAGAGGTGGGAAGTCAGAGGATCTAGCATACTCCTATACAGCCTGTTGAAGAGGGCTAAGGGGGATCCCTGGATCCTAATGCCCTATCTCGAGAAATATCCTAGGGAGGCATGCAGAGGATTCTTCGACGCGGAGGGATGGGTTGACGTAGCGGGCCATTGTATTGGAGCAGGTAACACGGATCCCGGTATCATTAATCTGTTCAATGAGCTTCTCGGAAAGCTCGGCATTAACTGCAAAGTATATCGACGCCGTCGGAAAGATCTTTTCTTCATAAGTCCAAGAACCGGTAAAGTCTGCAGGCGTAACAGCAAGTTCATAATACACTTAGTGATATTTGGGGAGGAGAATATTCTGAGGTTTGCCGAAGAGGTCGGATTTACCATCGCTAGGAAGCGGGCAGCATTAACAGAGCTAGTGAGAAGATATCGCGGATGCTAAGGACAACGACGAAGCCCCTCCCTACCTCCACCCCTTTTATATCCCAGTTTTTCACGTACACCTCATATCTCGCATAATTCAGGTTTATGGGGGTGGATTCGGGCCCGCCGGGATTTGAACCCGGGACGTCCGGGTTTCTCCCTCCGGGTTTCTCCGGGCCTCCTCCAGAATCGTTAAAAGCCCGGCGCTCTATCCTGGCTGAGCTACGGGCCCAACTCCGGTGCTCTGCATTCCCCCGGAGGAATATATAGTTATGCGGAGCATTATGCTCCGGGGAGGCTTGTATGCTAGTTATCTCGGCTTCTCCACCGTTGCCCATTTGACCCCTCTTCCAATATGCTTCGTCTTTTCCCAAAATACATCCTTGAATATTTCTTGGTAGAATGCTCTTATCGCTGCAAGGGGCATCATGAAGTTCATGTAGAATATCATGTGTGGCAGGTATTTAATTAGTGTCTTAGTCGTCCCCATTCCTTCGAGCATCGCACCCTTTATCCAAGTGTAGTAGTAGATTATGTTGAATGCTAGTGGGAGTATCGCCCACCATGGGAATAGGTTTGCGGTTAAGTTGAGCGGAATTATCCCGAAGTATTCTAGGAGCCAGTATATGGTGAGCGAATATGCCATCCAGTTTAGGACGACTATTATGGGCGCTATGAGCATCGAGATTATTGATAGGGATTTGAGGATACCGAGCCTCCCTATCACAGGCGGCCTAATGAGCATCCTAGCATATTTCTCGAGGCTTTGAATCCATCCTCTAAACCATCTCGTCCTCTGCCTTAGCCAAGCTTTGAATGTTATTGGAGCCTCCTCCCAGTGTCTCGCATCTATGACAACCACCTTTCTTCCAGACAGGTAGAATCTGACTGCGATCTCAGCGTCCTCGGCGAGGTTTAATGGATCCCATCTACCCACCTCACTTATCGCTGATCTCCTTATGTAGTTCCCCGTGCCGCCGAGTGGGGTGAAGAGACCCAGTCTCGACCTACCATTTAACATGACCCTGAACCACCCGGCATACTCCATGGAGAATATTCTCGTTATCCAGTTATCTGTCTCATTGCTTATCCTGAGTATTGCTTGGACGGAGTCCATTTGATGATCCTCGATCGCCGAGGCGATCTTGAGGAATGTGTCCGCATCCGGTATATCCTCGACATCAACTATTCCTATTATGTCTCCTCTGCAGAGTGCTAGCGAGTCGTTTAACGCGCTCGGCTTCGTCGGGAAATATTCTCTCCTTATTAGCGGCAGCACCCTTCCTGGATAAACCTGTGCATACCAGATCGCGACCCTCTCGCCAATAGGATCCTCTGTTACAACTATTATCTCCTTCCGGTCTAATGGATACTCTACATTGTTTAGACAGACCTCGATTGTTCTCGGGAGTATCGGCTCATCCCTGGCCGGGATTATGAGGGAGATCCTTGGATATGTTTTAGGCCTCGTGCCGGGGTTTACCGGCCTCTTTACGCCGGCCGCGAGTATGATTATGTGGTAGATGCCCCAGAAGATGTAGGCTATTGTCAGGCCATATGCGATGAATAGGAGCACCTGCCTCGGGTAGATGATCAGCAGGAGTATTATCGCGATAAGGGATACTATGAAGATTGCCGGCTTAATGCCTCTCATGGCTTACAACACCAATTATCCTAGCAATCTCGCCAATTATCCTGTCCACGGAGCTCGAGATATCATCCACCTTGATTATCCTTATCTTCTCCGGATTGAATATCTTCTCGAGCTCCGGCCTAAAGCTTGCTGGCAACACTATCACCATTGTGGAGTTGGGGATGTCCGCTGCCTTTAGCGTCATCAATATGGGATATGTCTCGTCGGTGATCCTCTCAGGCGCGATCTCGATCACGAGGGATGGATCTCCCCTAACATATATTGGCACGGTGTATATCACGCCACTTGATCCCGTTATCCGCGTGAACGTGGCGACGTCGAGCCCCAGAGCCTCCAGCCTCCGCGCCATGGTCTCCACGATGCTGAAAACCTCTGAGATCCTCCTAGCCTCCTCCGATAGCCGGTATACCGGGCATTTCCTAAGTTCAAGCTGCTGAATCCTGTTCACGTGTCCTTTCTCGCATTCGATCTCTACGAGCGGCACTTGGAAGACCGCCTTGCAATCAATGCAGGTAAATCCGAACCCAGGCCTCCCATAGTCTATGCCAACCCTCTTCATCTCCTTGCCGCATTTCGGGCATCGATAGACTCCAAGGCTGTTCGTCTGAAACTCCTCAAATCTCCCGGTGTATCCGCAGTCATAATGGATCATGAGCTCCCTCTTCTCGATATTCCTAGAATTGCATTCTGGGCATTTGAGGACTACGTGGAGGCAGACCGTCCTGCATACTGTGCATAATGGGAATGAAATCTCTCCAGCAACCTCCAATAAGCCTCTCTCATAATAGGCTCTCGCCCTCTCCTCCGGAACCTCTATACCGAATAGCTCATAGATTATCCCAATGCCCTGCCTGATCCTAGGCCTAAACTCGACAGGTTCACCCCTATGTAGAGCATCATAGAGCGATGAGAAGAGATGGACGTCAACAAGCCTAAGCTTCTGAAAGTCGCTGGACAATTATACCCTAACGAGGGGGTTAATCGCTTCTGCTATATATTTATTTCCCCCGAGCCTCCTCCGTTTAACGAATTGAGTACAGAAAAATAGGGGTGTGTTTTGATTTGCTAGCTACTCGGTAATGAATGCCGTCTCGGTGGATTGGACTCCTCGCACTCTTTGTATCCTCTTAAGGACTATGTTTCCGATCTCCTCGATCGTCTCCGCCTCGACCAGTGCGACAACGTCGTATCTACCGCTCACGATCCTCGCCAACTTGACGTTCTTTATGCGTGCGAGGCCTTTTACGACCGCCGCCGCGTTCCCCTTTAAGGTCCTTATGAAGACGTATGCCCGGACTGGCATGCCCTCTCACCCCACCACGACTAGGGTCTCTGTCCTCTCGACGCCCTCTATCGCCTGTATCCTCCCGACCACGAGCTCGGCCAGCTTCCTGAAGTCCTCGGCCTCAGCCTCGACGACAGCGTCGAATCTGCCTGTTATGGGAGATGCCGACTTAACGCCCTCCACCCGCCTCACCTGATCCAAGACATCATGGAGCCTAGCCCTCAAACACCTTAACAAAACGTAAGCATATACCGGCATTTACTCTCCCCTCAACAATATGATATGCTCATCTAATGAATAAGCTTTACTCCAGCTCGGGAGACTAGCTCTCATGCACCTCAGTTACTTGAGTATGATTAATGACAATAGAGCATGTTAGTTATTTGATTTATGGTGGGAGGAATATGAGTTTTTCTGGTGGCAGTATTCTATTTAGCTGACTGGTTATAAGCATGTACAGCCCTCCCTTAAGCATGTTCATCAGCGATAAACTTTTTTCAAGCTCATCGTTTGATGAAAGTCTTCTTATTTGCCTTTTTGCGTTTGTCTCTACCTTCTTAACAATCTTCTTCATTAAGTTTTCATAAACTTTCGCAGCTTCTAAACCCCCTTCTTCGGCCCTTATTATAGCTTTGACTGCCAAGCGCCCGCTCAAAGCGGCGTTATCCATCCCCAAACCACGGTATAGATCAACTAAGCCCGCGGCGTCTCCAATAATTAATATCCTTCCCTCGCCCAAGTATATCGTGCTTCTTAATGTTGATGAGAAACCTTCCTTCTTGACAACCTTTCCACGAAGCTCATACTTTTCCTTGACATAATTAAAAAATCTATCCACATATTCTAAGGGGTTTTTATCGGCACCTGTTCTTATCACCCATTTGTCATCTTTTAGATAAATCCATGCGAACATCAGGGGGCAAAATTCCCGGTTGTAAAACATGTAAAGCGTGTTGGGATCCAGCTTAGCCTTACCAACAAAGTAGTAGTTTATTGTCGCACCTGAGGTTTT
>JAJPCT020000024.1 GCA_021323375.2 Candidatus Wolframiiraptor gerlachensis
CATGGGGTATAATGGTGAGGGTGAACCGCCGAGGCTCACGCGGGAGATCATAAAGCAGATCGCCCTGAGAGTTAAAGGGGCATATGAGGTCTTAACCGGGATAAGGTCTCCACAGAATCTGACATTATTAAGTGTTGAGGAGGTTTTAGGGGGAACCCATTAATGAGTGACGCGCCAAGAGAGCATTGTGGCATCGTCGGTATAAGATGTCGGGATGAAGGGATTGTGTCATACTTGTATTGGTCTCTCTTGACTCTGAATCATCGTGGTCATGAGTCGTATGGTGTCGCAGTCTTCAACCCTTATGGCCATGTAAGTATTGAAAAGGGCTTAGGCCTGATCTCGGATTTGGGTTTAGAGGAGCTTCATGCTTGGGAGAGGGAGCTTAGGGGCCGGCTTGGGATAGGGCATGTTAGATATGCTACCTCTGGCCAGTTATCAAGTAAGGCTGATCTCTTCGCGGACGCTCAGCCGGTTGCAGACGAGTATCTAGGAAAGAACCTTTGCATCGCCTTCAATGGAAATGTAACGAATCTCCTTGAGGTGACGGAAGAGCTCGCTGGCGGGGCGAATAGAAGGTCGGATGCTCATGCATTGCTTCGTCTCCTTTTGGAGGAATATGTTAAGAGGGATGATGTGGCTGGCGCACTCCGGCTAATTTTTGAGGAGCTGGGTGGGGCTTTTGCTTTAGTGGGTCTGACTGAGAGCGGGGAGTTATTTGCGTTTAAGGATCCCCATGGGATAAGGCCGCTATCATATGGATTCTCGGATGACGTTGGGCTTGTTGGGGTTGCGTCAGAAAGCCCCGCGCTCGCGGTTAATGGCATTGGTCTATCGGAGGAGCTTAGGCCAGGGGAGCTTGTGATCATTAGTGATGATGGTAGTGTCGAGAGGAAAATTGTGAGGAGTGAGTGTGAGTGCTTCTGCGCATTCGAGTACGCGTATTTTGCTAGGCCTGATTCGAGGTTTCGAGGTTGTTATGTCTACGAGGTTAGGAGGGAGCTGGGCAGGAAGCTTGCACAGAGGTATCATGAGATTGCGAGAAATATTGATGTAATAGTTCCAGTCCCGCAGACCGCAGAGGATGCTGCATATGGTTTTCACCTTGAGACTGGTAAGCCTGTGGAGCCTGTGATTGTTAGGCATAGGTATCTTAAGCATAGGGCGTTCATAACGCCGGCTGAGCAGAGGAAGCTGATATTACTCCACAAGTATAACCTCCTGCTGGATAGGGTTCGCGGGAAGAGGGTTGCCCTGATAGACGATAGCATAGTCAGGGGGGATACGCTGAGCCACATAATTCATGTGCTTAGGGGTGCGGGAGCTAGAGAGGTTCACGTTTTCTCAACGTTCCCGAAGATATCAAATCCATGCTTCTATGGAATAGACATGGCGACGTTTCAGGAGTTGATAGGATTCAACAGGGATGAGGAGGATGTAGCGAGGTTGCTGGGCGCCGACTCAGTGAATTATCAGCGGATAGAGGATTTCTGTGACGCTGTGGGGGCGAGTAATCTTTGCTTCGCATGTGTTACGGGGGGTTATCCAACCCCATACGCCCAGAAGTTGGCAGAGGAGGGCAGGAAGCTCGCCTTTGAAGGTGGGAGGGCTGAAGGCAGGTTATTCGAGGTGATAGGTGGGGGAAGATGCCGGGCCTGATAGGGATATACCCCTTCGGGCTTGGAAGGGAGAATTGGAGGCTTGCACGATTCGTCTATTATGGCCTATTAGCTCTCCAGCACAGGGGCCAAGAGCTTGCGGCGATAATAACGTATGGGGACGAGGGATTCCATAAGCTCTCTAGAGAGGGTTTCGTAGATGAGGCGTTCACCGAGAATGACTTGAACGCCATGCCGGGGTTCATCGGCATGGGGTATGTCGCGCCGAGTAAGGATCAGCACCCAGTATTCGTCGAATCACCTGTTAGAATGATCTTGATTGGTGACGGTAAGCCAGGATTTGGGAATGGTGTCCAAGATTCTTGGAGGGCTTTTGGGGAGCTGCTTGCAGATGAGATCTCAAGGGTTGGCGACTCGCTAAAGGCGGCGAGGCAGGTCGTCGAAGAGGTTGATGGCGGCTACTCGTTCATGGCGCTGACGGAGGATCAGGAATTAATAGCGGGCCGAGATATTCATGGTGTTAAGCCGCTTGAAATCGGGTCTCTCGGCTTCGATCTTGGAGCAGTGGTCTCGGAATCATCAGCTTTGGATGTGCTCGGGATGGAGCATATCGCCCACATCGAGCCTGGAGAGGTTGTTAGATTTGATCCCTATAGCATAGAGAGGTCTCGAGTGAAGCCCCACAGCAGGCTAAACATGAGCAAGTGCAGCTTTGAGTATGTTTACCTCGCGAGGCCAGATTCCATTATTGACGGCATAAGTGTTTACTCAGTTAGGGAGAGAATCGGAATGATCTTGGCCAAGGAAAGGCCAGCGGAGGCTGATGTCGTTATAGGGATTCCTGAGACGGCTATACCATTCTCCTTGGGCTACTCGAGAGCCTCGGGAATTCCGGCCTCTTTGGGCTTTGTGACTACAGGTAGGAAGGTTCGGACAGCGATCAAGCCATCGATCTTTGAGAGGTTAATGGGTGTCCAGCTTAAGCTGAACCCGATAAGATGCGCGATGGATGGGAAGGACATTGTGTTGATCGATGATAGTGTTGTCCGTGGGACCACCTTGAGGAATACTGTGTGGAATATGAAGAGGAGAGGTGCGAGGAGAATTCATGTGAGGATAGGGAGCCCGGCGATAATGGCCCCATGTCCCTATGGTATTGAAATACCACCGCCTGACGAGCTCATAGCGAGAGCACTTGATGAGAGGGAGATTGCTGAGGTTGTCGGTGCTGACTCGTTCGCATTCCTATCAATTGACGGTCTCTGTAGGGCAATAGGGCTTGAGAAGGGTGAGCTGTGTCTGAAATGTTGGGGGTGTGAGAAAAGATGAAGGTAATGGGTGTTGGAGGCGGCTCTAGGGAGCATGCGCTAGCTGAGGCGATAGCGAGAAGTAATCATGAGCCGAAGATCTTCTGGGTGAGCGAGGACAGAAACCCTGGAATATACAGGCTTGTCAAGAGGACTAGAGGAGAATATGCGCTCGCGAGGATAACTGATCCCTTGAAAGTGGCATCGCTTGCGGAGCAGTGGGGGGTTGATATGGTTGTGATAGGGCCAGAAGAGCCGAACTTCCATGGTGTTGTTGATGAGGTTGAACGGAGAGGGATACCCTGCATAGGCGCGAGGAGAAGGCTATCGATCCTAGAGATGTCGAAGGCCGAAATGAGGAGGATCCAGTGGAGATACGGGATAGGTGGGAAGCTGCTATTCAAGACCTATAGGTCTTACATGGAGGCGATAAGGGATCTTGAGAAGCACTCGGAGCTTCTGAGCTGGCTTCAGAATGTTGCTCTCAAGCCTGCGAGACAGGCTGGTGGCAAGGGTGTAAAGGTGATTGAGGACGTACAAGTCTATCTTCACGGCGAGAAGAGCAGGTTCAAGCAGAGGCACATGCGCTGGCTCGAAGATTACATGAGCGGGTACACGGACATCGAGGATAAGATACTTGTCGAGGAGAGAGTCTGGGGCCCGGAATACACTCTTCAATGCTTTGTGGACGGGAGGACTGTGATCGGCATGCCGCTTGTACAGGACAATAAGCATGCGCATGAATATGATATAGGTCCTGAGACTGGTGGGATGGGATCCTACACGGGGAAGGGCCTTCTATTACCATTCATAACCCGTGAGGAGTATGAGCGGAGCTTGAGTATTGTTAAGTCGATGATTGACGCAGTCCAGAGGGAGACTGATGAGCGTTATCATGGATTTGTTGCCGGGCAGATGATGCTTACAGAGATCGAGGGGCCAACCCTAATCGAGATGTACTCGAGGCTGGGTGATCCTGAGGGGGTCAATGTGCTCGCGATGCTTGAGACGGATATAATCGATATCTTTGAGGCGATAATTGATGAGAGGCTCTCGGCGGTGAAGATAAGATTCTCTGAGGGCGCGACGGTCGGGAAGGGGGTTGGTCCGGAGGGGTAGCCGGGCTTCCGGGGTCTTGGCAGAGGTCATCTGGGTGGGGGGGATGAGGGGCGTGGTGGGAAGGATGGG
>JAJPCT020000025.1 GCA_021323375.2 Candidatus Wolframiiraptor gerlachensis
CCCCCGCGCCCCGCTGGGCCCCCCCCCCAATGGCCTGGGGGGGGGGCCCCCGCCCCTCCGCCTTTTGTAAAGGGCCTTTTGTACTTTCCCACGCCCTGCCGGTATGATGTTTTCCGCCGATCTCGATGCCCAGCCTCTCTATCACCTTTGACTCGACGAACTCGTGGACGTCCTCATAATCTCCCTCGAGCCTTAGCTCGCCTTGAATTGCCTTCTCCCTAAGCTCCTTCAGTACCGAAAGTATCTTTGCCGCGTCGTCCCTCGGTATTATACCCTGCTCGCAGAGCATGATAACATGCGCCATAGTCCCCTCAATATCGTCAAGAAGTATCTCTTGATCCTCGGCGAGAGATGAAAGATAGGATAATGCCTCCTCATCCATTTTTTCTAGCCTCGACCTATAGAGGCCGCCGCTGCCCGCGCTCATACACTGTCATCGCATAGAATTCGGCCCTCTAGATAGCTATTACCGGGCCCCTATTCCTCGAGCTCTAGGCCATCGCGCTTATGCGTGTGAAGCACTATCGAGGTCACGGTGCTCTTCACGCCTGGTATCCTCAGTATCTTGTCTCTCAGGAATCTTCTGAACTCGCTGATCCCCGGGGTCGCGACGACCGCGATTATGTCAAATTCCCCCGTTACCTCGTAGACATCAATCACCTCGGGAAGCTTGCTCAGCTCCCTGCAGACGTTCCCCAGCTGGCTGGACTCCGCGAAGACATGTATGAATGCCTTAATGCCAGAACGCTCGATATATGTCATGCCCTATCCGGGGGTTGAGGTTGATCCGCCAATATTAAGTATTTATGGCCTATTCCGTGGCCCTTTTTAGGAGCATTATCTTCCCAGGATGCTTAAGCATTAATGAGTGAACCTTCTCATCGAAGCCCTTCTCGAAGTAAGCCTTTTCAAATCCCCGGACAATGTATGCTAGGAAGTCCACTTCGCTTTTCTCCGCCTCTTCATCTAGGATCTTTTCTAGGTCGCCGACCTTCACCTCGTATTCGGCTTCGTAGCCCATTGATCTGAGCTCCTTGGCAAGGTCCATGAGCGCTTTCTCGGTCTCCTGTTTCGCGGTCTCGATCTCGGCCTTTTCTCGGCCGCCAGTCATGATCTCCGGCACATCTATTATGCTGAGGAGCTTTATGCTGAAGCGCTTGTCAAGCGCCCTCTCGATCGACCTCTTTATCACCTCCGGGTCATCATATGGCCTAACTAGGACCGCGACTCGCATTCTATAGCCAGCTGGTAGGACCATGCCCCTCTCCTCCCTCCCTAGAATCGGCTTCTTGGATAGCTTTCTGAAGGCTATGTAGAGGGCGATGCCAGCAGCCATCCAGATGAAGCCGAAGAATCTTCCAGCAGGATGCAGTAAGACTACTAGGATCCAGATCGCGGTCGTCCCCACTAGGCCGAGCAGCCCCAGTATCGGTACCTCGATAGCATACTCGCCCTTACCCTTCAGCTTTATCGAGAGTGGTATCTTCCATGGCCTATAAACCTCCCGCTCTCTAATCCTGAGGAGTAAGAGGCTTATCATCAAGAACATGTAGCTTAGTGAGCCGCCGAAGTTGTATAGGCTGGCGAGGAAGGGGATGTCGCCTGGCAGGGTTAATAGGAGACCGATAATCCCGAAGACTATTATCGTCCTCACAGGAGTCCTGAATCTCGGGTGGATATAATAGAACCATCTTGGGATGAGGTGGAATCTTCCCATGCTCGCTGCAAGGCGGGAGACGCCTATCAGGCCTGTGTTCGCGGATGCTAGGCAGAGGACGAACGCCGCGATTGCGACGAGCATTGAGAGCTGTTCGCCAATCACCGGGAACCTGCTAACCAGCACCGCGACCGGGTTCTCGTATGATGAGCCGAGAACATGCCAGTCTAGGACGCCCATAGAGAGCACGCTAAACAATAGGACGGAGAGCATCACAGCTAGGACGCATAGCTTCGCCGCTCTTGGAATCCACCTATACGGCTTCCTCGTCTCTTCAGCAGCCTGCGCTATGGACTCTATTCCTATGAAGGATGCCATAGCAAGCGTTAATCCATAGAGGAAGTTGTTTAAGCCCGTGTCTAGGAAATCGAAGTACTCGACCTCCGAGAGGCGTTCCGGGTTTCCAAGCTGCGTTAGCTGGTTTAGGAAGAGATTGGCATCGAATCTCGTGAGAAAGCCCATGACCAGGATTGAGACCTGAACTATTAACCCTATTATCACGAGGCATGAGATCAGGTCAGCCGAATACCTTATCCCCACATAGTTTATTGCGATTAGGAATGCGACAAGTAGGGAGGCAATTAGCCCGAGGCCACTAATCTCTAAGCCGGGGCAAATTTGAATCGAGAATCCCCTTATCCATGTGAAGAGATATTTCAGGTATCCGGAGGCGGCGGTTGCAAAGAGAGAGAGGCATAGCATGTAGTCGAGCATTATCGCCCAGCCAGCTATGAAGCTCAGTAGCGAATTCGAGGCTCTCAACGCATATACCTGAACCCCTCCAGCATAGGGATATGTTGGGGCGAGCTCGGCATATGTAAGGCCGATCGAGACATATATTATGGCCGCGGCTAGGAAGGCGAGGGGCGCCGCTCCCCCAGCATAGAGAGTAACTATACCAAGGGCTATGAATATGTCTGCGCCCACGTCTCCATAGCCCATGGCAAAGGAGCCGAACCAGCCGACCTCACGCTTAAGCCTAGCCTCTTTACTCAAGCCCTCAAAACCGGTGATAGATGAAGAAAACTCACCTTAATAGACTAATCTCAAGGGAGGATTGTATCCCGTTGCTGGAAGAGAAGCAGGAAAATTAGCGTCAATCTCACAAAGGTAAAGATGTGTGAATCATTGATTTAACAACGTTACAAGATTTCCATAAATCCATTTAGTGAGCGAGATGAGATTGGCGAATAAATGATTGTTGTCGCAGCCTCAATGCCACATTCACGGCGATACTATTCCTATGCATATTAGCATCTCAAGCGCTAGATTGAGATGGATATTCGGGCTACTCATCATCGTGATGACGCTCTAAAAGCTGATGGCCTGACGCCATAAACCCCTTATCCAATAAATTAAATAATGTTTAACACCGCTGCCATTTTTATCGCAGAATTCATGTATGCTAGAAGAATGTCGCAATTTTTGTATGATGCTTGTTGGTGGTGGACCGGGCGGGATTTGAACCCGCGACCTCCCGCGTGCAAGGCGGGCGATCTCCCAGCTGATCTACCGGCCCCCATTAGCTTCTTTCTTGTCGTGGAGTATTTTAGACTTTCCTAAGGTTCTGAAATATTAATATCCGTCCCTTTTGAGTTCTCTCTATGATGATCTTTGCTGTTGGCGAGGTCTTGATTGATTTTATCGCTGTCGAGGAGGCTGACTTGAAGGATGTGAGAGTTTTTGAGAAGCATCCTGGCGGCGCTCCGGCGAATATGGTTGTGGGCTTGAGAAGGCTGAATGTCCCTTCCGGGCTGATAAGTAAGGTTGGGAGAGATGCTTTCGGGGAATTTCTGGTTGAAAGGCTCAGGGAGGAGGGTGTTGATACTAGATACATTGTATATGACGATGAGAGGAATACAGGTGTTGTCTTTGTGCAACTTAAGCAGGCTGAGCCGAGCTTCCTCCTCTATGACCATGTAGCATACTTTAATCTCAGACTTGATGAGGTGGATAAGTCGTTCCTAGATAAGGCTGATCTGCTGCATTTTGGTGGTGTTCTCCTGGCTAGGGAGCCTAGTAGGTCGACGAGTCTAGAGCTTGCGCGGATGGCGAGAAGCCGGGGGATACCAACGAGCTTTGACGTAAATATTAGGCCCAATCTCTGGGTGGGTAGGATGGATGAGCTTGTAAGCTGTATGGAGGCGGCGCTAAAGCACGCCGACATAGTTAAGCTTGGGAGGGGGGAGAGAAGGCTACTCGAGGATTATGGCATTGATATAATGAGCTTTAACATAAAGCTGATCGCTATAACGAAGGGCGCTGAGGGTAGTGAGCTGATATATGGAGGCCAGGCGGTGAGTGTGCCAGCATATAGGGTTGAGGCCGTTGACCCGACAGGCGCGGGCGATGCGTATATGGCTGCGCTTCTTGCTGCACTTTACTCTATGGGGAAGCTAAGGGAGCTTGTGCTTAGTAGTGAGGAGCTTAGGCTTGCTGGAAGATTTGCGAACATTGTCGCTGCGATCTCGACGACTAAGAGGGGGGCATGGAGCACGCCACGGGTAGAATCACTTCAAGAAATCCCAGAAATAAGACCCATAGTTGAGAAGCTCATGGCGACTAAATAATTCTTGGCTTCATCACCCCTTCCTCGAGTTTCTTTAATCAAGGCGCCTAGGAGTAGTAATATTAATACTGGGATCGTATTTGTTAACGCGGGTCTCATGCCGTCTTTCCCTGAGATGCTGCGAAATGCTCTGAGCAAGTTCAGGTCAGCCGCGACCGTGGATAAGAGGACTGTCGAGGAGCTTATAAGGGATATTCAGAGAGCGCTCCTTATCGCTGATGTCAACGTAGAGCTTGTCAAAAAGATCTCGGATAGGATTAGGGAGAGAGCCTTCTCGGGTGAGCTGCCGCCCGGGATCTCGAGAAGGGACTACGTGATCAAGGTCGTCTATGAGGAGCTTGTGAGACTCCTTGGCGAGAAGCCCGCTGAGATAAGGATCACTAAGAGGCCATATGTCATAATGGCTGTCGGGATTCAGGGGGCTGGGAAGACCACGAGCATCGCGAAGATAGCATATTATCTCAAGAGGATGGGTTATAGGGTTGCGGTTGTCTGCGCTGACACGTATAGGCCTGGAGCATATGAGCAGCTTAAACAGCTTCTTGATGGAAGGGATATCCCCGTCTTTCATGAGGGCTCCGATGCTGTTGAGATCGCGAGGAATGGTGTGAGGCGCTTCTCTGATGAGGGCTATGATGTTATCCTGATAGATACTGCTGGGAGGCATAAGAGCCAGGAGGATCTCATGAAGGAGATGAGGGTTCTTCAGGAAAGCATTAAGCCCGATGAGGTGATGCTCATCATCGATGCCACTACAGGTCAGGCTGCTGGAGAGCATGCCAGGGCTTTCCACCAGGCGGCTCCCGTCGGGTCAATAGTCTTAACGAAGATGGATACTTCGGCTAGGGGTGGAGGGGCATTATCCGCGATCGTGGAGACAGGTGCCAAAATAAAGTTCATTGGGACTGGTGAGAAGCTGGAGGAGATCGAGCTCTTTAACCCGAAGGGATATGTGGGCAGGCTCCTTGGCATAGGCGACTTGGAAGGGCTACTTGAAAGGATCAAGCTCGCTGAGATCGAGGTGAGTGAAGAACGCGCGAAGAAGATGCTACGGGGGGAGTTCACGCTCGAGGAGTTCGTTAAGCAGTTGAGGGAGGTTAGGAAGATGGGGCCCCTCTCGAAGCTTTTATCGAGGCTTCCGCTGCTCGGGCTCCCCGACATCCCACAGGACGCCCTCAAGGAGGCGGAGGAGAAGATCGAGAAGTGGTGGGCGATAATACAGTCCATGACGCCGGAGGAGAGGAGTGACCCAGATATACTCGATGCCTCGAGAGTTAGAAGGATCGCGAGAGGCGCCGGGGTATCTGAGGGCGATGTCAAGGCCCTCTTGAGACAGTATAAGCTGACAAGGAAGCTCATTAAGAGGGCGAAGAAGGCGCCCCATAAGCTTGCAGGCCTTAGGGGGTTAGGATAACAATCCTCCCAAAGATTATGGTTATTAGGATAATTGCGGCATCATCACGCCGGGGTTGTCATTCGAGGGGCTGGCCGAGGTTTTGGGGAAGGCTGAGAGGCTGCTTCTAGCCCACTCTCTCTGCGATTATTGCCTTGGTAGACAGTTCTCCTCACTATGCTATGGCGCTGGGAATGATGAGAGGGGTAGAGCGCTGAAGCTCATCCTCACTATGTGGAGCCTCATTCGGTATAGGGAGTCCGGGGAGACGCCGGAGATCTTGAGAAGACTCGCTTCAACGGGCTTCGGCCCCGCGGTGAAGACCCTGCAGGCGCTTGGTGAGGTGCCGCCCAAGCAGTCTCCATGCTACATCTGCGGTGGAGCCCTAACTAGGAGGAGGATGGAGGAGGTTGCCGAGAAGGCCGCGGAGGAGCTGAGGGAATACGAGTTCAGGAATCTCTTGGTTGGTGCCAAGGTTCCAGCGGATGTGAGGGAGAGGGAGGATGAGCTTAGAGCGGCCTTCAGCATAGACACGGGGGAGGATATCAAGGAAGATATCACAAGAGGTGTTGGCTCGGCGCTCCAGAGGAGATTCAAGGTCCCGGTCGAGTACCAGAACCCGGACATCGTCGTCCTTGTTGACATATTCTCCGGGACGTATGAGCTGCAGGTTAACCCCCTCTTCATTAAGGGGCTATACAGGAAGCTTCAGAAGAATATACCTCAGACGCCTTGGTATTGTAGATACTGCTGGGGCCGTGGATGCGGGAGATGCAATTATACTGGGAGGGAGTATCCGGGGTCTGTTAGCGAGCTGATAGGTGAGCCTGCTCTCAAGCTCTTCGAGGCCTTGAGTTACAAGTTTCACGGCGCGGGGAGGGAAGATGTTGATGCCACTGTCACGGGAACCGGCAGGCCATTCATCCTAGAGCTAAAGCATCCTAGAAAGAGGTTTGTTGACTTAACGCTTCTGGAGAAGATTGTGAATGAGGATGCGAGGGGGAAGGTGGAGATCTCGAACCTAGAATATTCGAGTAGGAGGGAGCTGAGGATATTGAAGAACCTCTCCCCCATAGCGTCGAAGACCTATGAGGCCGTGGTTGAGTTTGATGGCGACGTGGATGAGGGGGCGCTGAGACAGGTTATGGAGATGTTCAGGGATCTTGTGATAAATCAGAGGACCCCTAGAAGGGTTTTGAGGAGGAGGGCTGACAAGATTAGGCAGAAGAAGGTCTACTATGTTGAGGCTGAGAAGCTTGGCGACCGCGTCGTCAAGTTCAGGATCAAGGCTCAGGGCGGCCTATACATAAAGGAGCTCATAGATGGCGATGAGGGGAGGACCGAGCCCAATATAGCGGAGGTCCTCGGTAGGAGGCCTCTCAAGATAGACCTCTCCGTTATCGAGGTTGAGTATCCAGGGACCAGGGGATAGCCGCCTCCGGAAAAATAAGCTGGGAAAATATGGTGGTTTAGAGTGTTACCTTAAAGAACATTTGGAGGACCACGGCGATTATGAAGAAGCCGTAGAAGACTGATCCCATGGCGAGGATTATGTTGGTCACAATGCCCGGTCTAAGAGGCTTCGGCAAGATCCTGTTGCTGACTATCAGCTGTAGGATCGGCGCAAGCATCAGCGCGAGGAGCCCGAGAACGGCCCCGGTCGCTGAGAGGTGATAGGGCTCCGCCAGCTTATAGACCGTCGAGATGACGAGTATTATGACCGATAATGCATAGATGGCGTAGACCACCGCGTAATACATCTTCCTCGGGTCTCCGCCGGTCATCTTCCTGACCCGCTCGCTCGCGAACCAGAAGTTGTCGGTTACTGTTCTCGCAACGGAGTCCATTATCCCCCACTGTGTATCGAAGAGGGCCCAGAAGCCTCCAAGTAGGACTATTACCCATGCTGCCCAGCCGAGAACCGCTGAGAGCGCCTCTGCCTGAGCTGCTGCCACCTGAAAGCCCATTGGCGCGAGGCCTCTCGGCACGAGCAGGGCATATGCCATGACGCTTGTCAAGATCACGGTCACCATTGTTATCCCGGAGAAGAATACATAGGAGTCGAGCCTAACTATCTTGAGCCATCCCCTCCATCTTCTTAAATTCTCCTGGTTATTCACCTCAAAGGGTATCTCGTCCGCCTTCAGCTCCACCTTGCTACCTCCTACGAGGCCTGAGATGTAACCGGCCTTGCTTCCCATACCCCAGCCCTTATCCCTGGCATAGCTGGAGATGAAGAGATTGAAGCCGAAGCCCGCTGGAATATACGCGATCGCCGCGGCGATCATATACCAGTTTATATCATTTTGCGGCGGGAAGCCGAGTCTCGGCCTTAGGAAGCCCCCGAATCCGCTTAGGACCTCGAGCCAAGCCTGCGGTGACGCGGCTATAACGACGCCAGCGATTATCGTGGCTACAAGAAGTATCAGTATAGGCCAGCTAACGAGCTCAAGAGTCCTCTGGATCTTCTTGCCGAAGTGTATCACGAGCAGCCCGACGGTTAGAGCCACTATGCCCCAGGCTAGGACAAGGTATGCGTCTTGCGGCCCTGGGAGGCGGCCGAGTTGCAGCGCTGTTATCGCGGTAGCGGAGGCTGCGGCCCACCCCGGCCAGATTACCGGGATGAATATGAGAAGTGTCCAGGCACATGCCCATGTAAGCGGGTTTGGGGGAAGCTTCTGGTAAGCCTTGTGAATCGGCTGACCACTATATACGGCGTATTTCATCGACTCAACGGCGACAACCGCCTGTATTATGCAGGAGAGGAGGGCTGCCCAGAGCAGATATGGGCCATACTTCACGACAATTGCTGGAAAGAGGATCCATTCGCCGCTTCCTATCGCCATTGATCCGAGGATGACTCCAGGGCCGACTGCCTTTAGATAGCTCCAGATTCCTGGCTTGGGAGGCTCGGGAAGAGCTTCCGACACCATCCCACGACGCCTCGGATATGGGCTTAGATGCCCGGTTATAAGCGTTAATGCTTAAAAATGTGCTACGTTCCCCAACAATAATTCTCAAGGGCCGGGGAAACATTATTAGAGTTAAAAGCTGGCCGATCTCTTTTTAGGAGAGGGGTGTGTGAAGCTCGGGGAGAAGGTTCTCGTTACGGCGGCTCTCCCGTATTCCTATGCTCCTAGACATTTTGGCCACCTAGCTGGAGCCTATCTTCCAGCCGATATCTTTGCTAGGTTTAAGCGGATGAGGGGGGCCGAGGTTGTCTATGTCTGCGGGACGGATGAGAATGCGAGCAGCATAGTGATAGAGGCTATGAGGAGGGGAATGACGCCGAAGGAGCTCTGCGACATGTATTACCCGATCCAGAAGGAGGTCTTCGAGAAGCTGGGGATAAGTTTCGACATCTTCTCTAGGACGAGCAAGCCCATACATTATCAGGTTGTCAGGGAGTTTTATCTAAGGCTCTGGGAGAAGGGATACGTCTACCCGAAGGTGATTAAGCAGTGGTGGTGCCCGAACTGCAAGATCTTCCTCCCTGACAGGTTCGTGGTCGGCACGTGTCCGAGATGCGGCGCGCCCGGCCAGTATGGCGACGTCTGCGAGGTCTGCGGATCATGGTATGAATCCTTCGAGATAATAGATCCCAAGTGCTCGCTATGCAGGTCAAGGCCCGAGATAAGGGAGAAGACCCATTTCTTCCTCAAGTTAAGCGCCCTGACAGAGAAGGTCCTCGAGTATGTTAGGGATAAGAAGTTCTGGAGGAAGGCCACATATAACAAGACCATCGCCTGGCTCGAGAAGGAGGGGCTGAGGGACAAGGATATTACAAGGGATTATAGCTGGGGGCCTCCAGCGCCATTCCCCGGAGCCGAGGGCCAGGTGATCTATAATTGGGCCGAGAACCTCCTCGGATACATCTCAGCGACTAGGGATTGGGCCGAGAATATTGTGGGCGACCCTGAGAGGTGGAAGAGCTTCTGGATGGATAAGAATGTCAAGTTATACTGCTTCATCGGTAAGGATAACCTCTTTTTCCACACAATCCTCTTCCCGGCGCTCCTCATCGCCCATGGAGAGTACATACTGCCATACAACGTGGTTGTCAACGAGTTCGTGAATCTAGAGGGCGAGAAGCTCTCAACCAGCCGTGGATGGGTTGTCTGGCTCCATGAACTGCTCGAGAGATACGATCCCGACGTGATCAGGTATTATGCAGCGGCAATAGCCCCCGAGACGAGGGACACGGACTTCAAGTGGCAGGACTTCGCCGAGAAGATAAACGGCGAGCTCATCGGCACATATGGAAACTTCGTCCACAGGGTTCTAAGCTTCACCTATTCCAAGATGGGCGGGGTCATCCCACAGCCCGGGGAGATGGATAAGCGGGATGAGGAGATGCTTAGCCGGAGGATAGAGTATGCGAGGATGCTCGAGGAGCATATTGAGGCATGCGAGTTCAGGAAGGGGCTGAGGACCATCCTCGACCTAGCGCAGGAAGGCAACGCTTACATGAATGAGAAGGCGCCATGGAGTAATCCGGAGAAGGCCAGGACGCCTGTTTACGTGCTCTGCCAGGTGGTCTACTCGCTGGCAGTCATCTCGGCGCCCTACCTCCCATTCACTGCCCAGAGGATCCTCGATTACATGAATACTGGGAAAAGAGTGTCAGAGCTTAGATGGAGTGATGCCGAGGCCATGATACCGCCGGGGCACAGGATAAACGAGCCTAAACCCCTCTTCAGAAAAATAACAAGTGAGGAGGTTGAGGAGCAGGTGCGGAAGCTTTTTGAGAGATTAAAAAAATAGTTTAGATGGATTTTATTCCAAGGTCCTCGAGTATCTCCTCTATCTCGTCCTCCTCCAGCGGCTTCGGCTCCTCCTTTGCCTTGAGGAGCTCTGTGCTCTCGACGCCTGTCAAGATTAGCGAGACCTCGAGCGTTGAGTCGAGCGAGCTGTCTATCCTCGCGCCCCAGATCACCAGCGCCTCCTCGCCCATGAGCTCCGAGACTATCTCAGCCGGCCTCGCCGCCTCGCTAAGCTTCATGTCATCGCCGCCCGAGACATGGATTATCGCGCCCGACAAGCCCTCATAGGTTATGTCGAGGAGTGGGCACTGGAGGGCCATGAAGGTCGCCTCCTCAGCCCTATTCGGCGTCGATGACTTCCCTATCCCAAGGGCCGCAAGCTTCCCCCTGCTCATAATGGTCTTAAAGTCCGCGTAGTCTATGTTTATCAGGCTGGGCTTGGCGATCGACTCCGTTATGCTCAGCACCATATTGCTTATCACCTCATCCGCGAGGCTGAATGCTGCCTTCAAGCTATACTGCGGATAGAGCTCGAGCAGCTTGTTATTGTCTATCGCGACAACTGTGTGGCATTTCTCCCGCATGTCCTCAAGGCCCTTCAACGCGATCCTCTTCCTCACGTTCCCCTCGAACTTGAATGGAAGCGTGACGACCCCTATCACGATCGCTCCAAGCTCCCTAGCTATCTCGGCGACGAGGGGCGCTCCGCCGGTTCCGGTGCCGCCGCCGAGGCCCGCCGACACGAATACTATGTCCGAGCCCTCCAGCGCCGCCCTGACCTCGTCTATGGACTCCTCTACAGCAGCTCTCCCGAGCTCCGGGTTTCCGCCCGTCCCCCGGAACTTCGTCGTACCCTTGCCAAGGAGGATCTTCTCGTGAGCGTTGATGAGCTCCAGGTGCTGTGCATCAGTGTTCGCAGCCACGATCTTTACTCCCTTCAACTTCATCGCGAGAACTCTATCAGCGGTGTTGCAGCCAGCTCCTCCAACGCCTATCAGCGTTATCTTCACGTCATCGGAGAAGTCTCTCCCAAAGAGAAGTAGGTCGTCATTCACCCCTCATTGCCTCCTCCATTATGAAATCTCTAATAGCCATTCTAATTGCCTCAGCCCGGTTTGGGTAAAGCCTTTTCCTAACCAATTGATCTATTGCCTCTATGTATGCTTCTGGGAGATGAACTGTTACAACCCTCACCCCCACCACCTCCTGACAGGGGAGGGGGCGTGTTTGGAGATAAAGCCGTTAGTAATACAGGCGTATGTGTTTGGGCGGTGTTATGACTATGTTAAGCCCCTAACTTGATATCAAAAAATGATTAAAACTTGCCTGGCCAACAGCTTAGATCGCCGGAGGTGAGTTGCTGATAATCGGAAAATATAGGAGGATCGAGCTTCTCGAAGAATTCGAGGAGCTAGTCGAGAACCTTAGAAGGGATTCTGAGGATGGTGTTCCGATAATTGTCGAGGGCGAGAGAGACGTTAGAAGCCTCAGGATCCTCGGGATCATGGGCGAGATAATACCGGTCAAATCCATCAGGGGGCTGAGGAGAAGGCTTGAGGCGAAAGATGTTAAAAGCGTGATCCTATTATTCGACTTAGATCAAGAGGGCGAGAAGCTGATGAGGCTGGTTAAGAGGAGTTTGGAGGGCGTTGTCGGCGAGATAAACACGAGATACTGGCTCAGGCTAAAGACATTCAAGAAGCTGGGATTCACGCAGGTGGAGCATCTTCACCTTGTTCCTGAGAAGATTCGGGCTCCCTCTCGCGGCGAAGAAGCCCCCTCAAGGCGAAGAAGAGGTTGATGGCTATTAGGCCGACGAGAAGAAGCATTCCATATGGTGGATAGATCTCGCCCGAAAGGAATAGTGATAGATATCCTATCCCGGTCCAGTATGGTATCTTGAAGCCCGTCCATTTTCCAACGATACTCCTGTATGGGATTGGAGACCATGGATCAATTCCAGCATTCGCGTCGCCCCTCGTATATACCCCCTCCTCTGTTATATGGACAACCCTATGAACCACGAGGTTTCCATACCAGGGGTTCCAGAAGACTATCACGTCTCCCACCTTTATGTCCTCGGGGCTGGCCGGCTCTATTACTATCACGTCCCCGACCCTTAGCGTCGGCTCCATGCTCCCCGACTTGACGACCAGCAGCGGCGTAATATTTCCAGAAACCCTGTAGACGATCACCATCAATAGTAGCAGGGTTAGTATTATGAGGGCAATGTCGGCCGCCGAGATCCGCCGAGCCATGATATCATCCCCTTCTCTAGATCCTTGGAGCCCTTCTAACCCTCCTCGGCTCCCTCCTAGGTTGCTGCCTTCCACGTGGAAGCCTTGAGATCGCATAGCCCGAAATCATGAGGTTTATGGCGCTCGCCACGATCGTCATCTCGAAACCCATCTTGTATGGGGCCGGGCGCAGAAAGCTCAACGACTTCGACTTCTCAACAGTAAGCCTGAAGCCATATGTCTCGTTGCCTATTTTTAGGATGGCATTATAGTTCTCTGCTGCTGGCAGTAGCAGCCTAATTGTCCCATCAGCTCCGCTAACCGCCTCAGCTATCACGTCCATCTCATCCTCGACGATGAGACTTGCGCCGCCAACTGCCCTTCCATCCGGATTCCTCACCAAGATCTCAACAGGATAAATCGTAGAGTATATCGTGAGACCCAGCATTGATTTCTCCAGATACGTGTTAAAGAGGCCAGCATTCCTTCCCCTATACTTTATCTCAACCCTGACATCTCCCTCGGGGAGCCTCTCGAGTATCTTGTTTTTCTCAGCTAGGTTATATGTCTCGAGCAGCATGTTGTTGACGTAGAGCATGGCTAACCCCTCTTCTAGGGGCTTTCCATCACCTCTAAGGATCCCAGCCTCAAAGCTGTGGACAGAACATGTTATCGCCACCTTCATATCGTCCCTGACGAGATCTATCTCGCTCGGCTCGATCTGGAGCTTTATACCCCTATAGAACGCCGCGATGCTAAGAGTTATGTTTGGCAGGTTCTTGAAGACTGCCCGTCCATCCTCGCCTATATCGCCCTCAAACTCGTATTCGCCGAAGGAGACTACTGCTCTGCCCTGATCCAAGGACTTCTTATCGGAATCGAGGAATATGAGCTCGAGATCAAGCACCCCGGGGGCCTTAAGCTCGAGGAGCCTATTCTCTGGCGAGATCTCCACATAATCCTCCAAGACCTTGAAGCCATAATATGTCACGATTAGGCTATACTCACCGAGCGGCAGATCTCCTACAAGCAGGGTTCCATTCCCGAGATACCTGCCCGACCTAGAGAATTTCCCATGCATGAGTGTGAGTGATATGTTTCCGAGGGCTGCCTCCCCATCCCTATCAAATATCTTGAAGTATATGTTTCTCAAGAAGAGCCTCATCATTATGCTCTTATCAGCGGTCAGGTCTATGGTCTCTACCCCAGTGGGCATCCCATCAATATAGGCCTCGAGCCTATATGTTAGCGGGAGCAATCTTCCGGGCGACCCCCGGCCATCCACACCAGTCTTGAATGACGTGATTCTCCCGACACCCTCGAGCACCACGACTATATCGGCGCTCACAGGCTCATCATCCAAGTTCATGGTTGTGATGTTCAGCCTGTAGCCCTTCATGTTCAGCCACAGGACCTGATTTTCCTCGATTATCCTCAGGCCCTCAGCCCTGAAAACCTCCCTCCCCGAGTAGAAGAGGGATGCTACATATTCGTCGAACTTGGGGACGTTCATTATGCTCGCCTCCCAGTCCTTTGTCTGGAACTCGAATCTCAGGCCCGGTGCCCTCAGCTCCCCCACGAGGGACTTGGTGATAGAGGCGTTCATAATGGCCGATGCGTTCACCCTTATCTCGATATCATAGAACCAAGCTTTCACAGTACCCTCGGCCGACTCATCCTTGACCTCATACTTGCCAGAGTATACTGTTATTTCTCCGAGCATTATCTTGAGATCATAGTTCTCGAATGGGGTGTGACCGAAGCGGATGACGCCGTTCTCGGATGAGGCTGACCCAACCTCACGACCATCCTTAAACAGCTTCCCGGCGAAAGTATAATCCTTTAGAATATCCTCGCCATCATAATCCATCACCGTGATATTGAGCTTGATCGCGTTAACAACTATCTTCTCCAAGACATCATCATTGAGAACCTTGATTTCCCTCTCGCTCGACGTATATACTGTTATGCCCTTGAGCCTAGCAATGACATAATACTCGGTATTTGTCGGGATCAGCTTCATTGTAGCCAAACCATTAGAATCGCTCGTCGCAGTCGCCGCAGGGCTCTTACCAAGCTCCTCCCTAAGCTCAACCTCAACACCCTCGACAGGAGAACCTTTCCTATCAACAATAGATAGCGACACCCTATAAAGGGGAAGGACTAATTTGGTCGCCTTCTCACGTGGAACTGGTTCGGCTCCAAGTGAGTAGTTATTCTTCCTGAACTCCACTATAACATCGTAATTTGAGTCAGATGGAATCGGGCCAAACTCCACCTTTCCACCCGAGTCCGTCGAGCCCGAATACTTTATTGTGTTATTTGCTTTGTGAATTAAGAAGACTTTCGCGCCAGGGACAGGATCCCTCTCCTTCTTATCATAAACATATATCGTCCACTTGCTCATCACATTAACAGTAATGTTCATTGATAGCGACACATTACTCATGACGATGCTATCACTTCCCACTAGATGTCCGGCTGGATAGTAAACATGAATAACATATGTCTGATTTAGACTTAAATCGGTAAAAGAAACTGCTCCGTCAGAGCCCGTCCTTTTTACGGCTTCTATGGTTTCATTCCTCAGTAGTTTTACGTAGGCATTTGCAAGAGGTTTCCCATCCATTGTATAGACCTTGATCTTTAGAGTTGGGCCGTCTTGAGCATGAGTAGGGGTTATAAGGTTTATCAAGAGTAGGAATGTGAGAAGGACAAGCACCGCTAGTGCGATCTCTCTAGCTAATCGCATCTCTGTTTTCTTAATAGTTTTCGGCTTTAGATATATTTATGGGATTCGGCTTATGTTCCGCTGGTGGGAGCGTTATGGTGGTGTATCAGGAGGAGGTTTCTTTTAGGACTCGGGGCGAGGGGGATGTTGTGGATATTACGGGTGAGGTTGAGCGGGTTGTTGAGAGGTCTGGTGTGAGGAGTGGCGTTGCCCATATCTTCGCGATCGGGTCCACCGCGGCGGTTTCGACGATAGAGTATGAGCCTGGACTTAGGGAAGATCTCTCGGCGGCCTTGGAGAGGATTGCGCCGAGGGATGCGGAGTATAAGCATCATCTCCGGTGGGGTGACTATAATGGCCATAGCCATGTTAGGGCGACCATTATTGGGCCGAGTCTCGAGGTGCCTGTGAGGAGTGGGAAACTCGTTCTCGGGACTTGGCAGCAGATAGTCTTCATAGAGCTTGATGTGAGGGCGAGGAGCAGGAGGGTTGTTGTCACGGTTATGGGCGAGTAGGCGGCATTACCTCGCCTCGCTCGCCACAGTCTCGAGAGTCCACCTAACAGCATTAACTATCTCTCTCAGCCTATACTCCTCCCTAAAGTTCCTCACTACTATCTCCTTGACCCTGTCTCCCTCATAGATTATATCGTAGTCGAGCTCGTGGCCCGGCGGTATCAAGCCCTTATCAACGCGCTCTCGATCCGCCTTGCTCATGGACTCGAGAACCTTCTTCAATAGGAATGACTGGAGGGGCCTCGAGTCCCTCGTCAAGTTTATCCCGGGCTCGATTAGGAACCTCACCTCATTAGGTGAGATGGCCACCCTCGCGAGGACCTCACCGGACCTCGACTTGAGAACCCTAAGCCTCTCCGCCTCCGGCTGCGGGGCTGGCGCCGGTGCTGGTGCTGATGGCTTGACGGGCCTCGCCTCAGTCGCCTTCTTGAAGCTTATGCTCGCCAGCTCCTCATCCACGAAGCTCCTCATACTCTCGAGGATCTCGAGCTCGTCTTGGAGCTCCTTTATCCTCCTCTCGATATACTCCTTTATCGCGGCTAGTGCTCGCGCTTTTTCAGAGTCCTCGCTCATGCGCTGGGTACACCTCCATCAGCGGCCTCAGCCACCTTCTTCAACTGCCTCCTATACATCTCGAGGAGCTCATCAACGGTCGTCGCATCCTCCGGCGCCTTATCGAACCTGTACTTGCCTGTGAATCTCGGGAATCTTATCGCTAGGCCGAATCCCTCCTTGACGACGCCCCATGCCGCGCTATGTATCGGGCTTATCGTTATCTCGTCGCCAATTATCTCCAGCACCAGCTTAGGTTCAAACCAGACATCAGCCTCCATACCCGTCTCCACCCTCGGATGCTTACGCGGTATCTCATACGGCTTCAGCATCTCCGGGAGCTTCCTGAGATCCTCATCAGTAAACCCGCTTCCAACCTTGCAGACTGATTGGAAGACGTCTCTATCCTTGTTATAGGCGGCCATCAACAACGCGCCGTATGTCCCGCTTCTCTTACCCCTTCCATGAAATGCCCCGACGACCACGAGGTCAACTGTGTCCATCATCTCGCTCTTATAGCTCCGCTTCAGCTTTATCCAGAGCCACCCCCTCGCGCCCGCCCTGTATATGGCCTCTTTGCCAAGCGCCTTCACCACGAGACCTTCGCAACCATTCTCTATCGCCTCATGGAAGAATCTCTCAAGCTCCCTCGGGTCGCTCGTTATAATCGCTTTGCTCAGCTTAACCTTCTCACCCTCCATAATTATCTGCTCTAGTATCCTCCTCCTCTCCTCTAGGGGCTGGAGCGTCAGATCCCTACCATCCACGTAGAGGGCGTCGAAGAAGTGTATCCTCACAGGATACTGCTCGATCGCCCTATGAATATCATGTTTTCTCTTCCTATGCATTAGCTCTTGGAATGGCAGCATGTCGCCGGTATCCGGGTCTATCGCGACGCATTCGCACTCAAGTATAGCCTCATTTGCCCTGACATGATCCCTGACAAGCTCCACGACATCCGGATACTGGGACGTGATATTCTCAAGCCTTCTCGAGAATATTATCACCTCATCACCCTTCTTATGTATCTGCATCCTCTCGCCATCATACTTGTACTCGGCCATGCATTTTCCACCGAGCTTCTGGAGTATCTCCTCCGCTGATGCCAGCCTCTCGGCAAGCATCGGCCTTATGGGCCTGCCGATCGCTATCTTGATCTGCTTCAGGCCCTCAATCCCGCTCGTCGCCGCTACCTTGGCCACATAGCCTATGTCTGACGTGAGATTATATGCCCTCTCGAAGAGCTCCCTCCACTCCTTGCCACCTCCATAGAGTATCGCAAGTGCGTCAAGTATCGTCATATCCGCTATCCCGAGCCTCATCTTCCCGGTCACAATCCTGAGGATATACTTCGCCTCCTTGGGCTGGGCCGATGCGAGCAGGCCGCTGAGAATCTGAACCTTCGCCTCCATCGCGCCCTCGCCAGTCTCCCTCGCAATCCTCTCTAGCGCCGAGTATACGTCCTGGACTGTTAGCTGCTGCATGAAGAGGGTTACCTGGCTCCTCTTAGCAAGCATCCTCTCGCCGACGAGGCCGACGTCGCCCAGCTCCTTGTAAGCCTTCTCAACCTCCCTCTCGCTCGCTCCAGACGCTAGCTTGACAGCTCTCAGGGCAAGTCTATCAGCAACACCGAGCTCGATGCCGACGAATGGTGGATAAACCTCACCGAGAGTCAGGTAGACAACCTTATCTATTATCTCGGGCGGGGTCTTCCTGAGAAGCTGGACGAGGAGGTTAGTCATCTCTATCCTTCCGCTAATCGCCTCAATCTTCTCATAGAACTCCACAAGCTCCGAGAACAGCATTCCACCTGAAAGCCCGCTAATCGCCTAATTAAGCGTTCGCAGCACAATAACCCCTGAATAATCGCGAGTCATACTGCTGAATTGCAAGGCTTATATAAGGTCTCCAACACCCCTAGATCGAGAATGCAGGTTGCGAGGGATCTCTCGAAGATCGGCGTTCTCCTCATAGGAGTTGCCCTGATCGTTATCGCGGCTATCATTGTGCACTTCTATATCACGTATGCTATCCCCCAGATATCTCGGCCGTGGCCAACTTCACAATTCTACGCGTACTGCCGTCACAAGACCATAGTAATCCATGCAGACCGCGACCTCACCGACATAAGGGTGCTCGATAATAGGTCAAATCAGCTCTGCCTCATTGAGAAAATTCCTGCGGGCTCAGAGGAAATATGTCCTGTTGAGAGCTACGGGATGTACCTTGTCCAAGTCGGAGACTATAAGCGCGTCGTCGAATGCATAGAGGAGAAGGCGATGGTTCCAGTGATCGTGCCGGATTAGCAAATCCTTATACCGGGCCTCCTGAAACCAAGATATCGCGCATGAAGATAGTCTTTCACAGGGATTATTGTAGGGTGTATTCTTCCGATCCGGCTGCTGCTCCCGGCAGGCTTGAGGCTATACTTGAGGAGCTTGTGGACTGTGAGCTTGTGGAGCCTCGGCCGGCGAGCGAGCATGATCTTGAGCTTATTCATACGAGGGAGCATATAAGCCGGGTTAGAAACATGGATGAGGTTTATGAGGTTGCCTTGCTAGCGGTTGGCGGCGCTATAATGGCGTCTGAGATAGCTGTATCCGGTGAACCGGCTTTCGGCCTTATCAGGCCGCCGGGGCATCATGCCAGCCCAGGCAGCTCATGGGGCTTCTGCTACTTCAACAACATCGCGATCTCTGTTGAGAGACTTAGGAGATTAGGAAGGATTAGGAGGGCCATCATAGTTGATATAGATCTGCATTATGGTGATGGAACTGCGAACGCCTTCGCCGGAAACCCTGATGTAACTTATCATCATGTCGCGCTGGGGAGAAGTGAGGTCTTCTTAGATGATCTAACGCGCTTCCTCGAATCGGTCGGGGAATGTGATATCATAGCTGTCTCGGCGGGCTTTGATCGGCATGTGGAGGATTGGGGCGAGATGCTTGAGACCGAGGATTATCGTGAGGCTGGTAAGCTGATCAAGGAGTTCTCTGAAAGGGCCTGTGAGGGCAGGAGATACGCGGTGCTTGAGGGAGGATATAATCACAGGGTCTTGGGGAGGAATGTGAGGGCATTTATCGAGGGCTTTGAGTAGTATTTGAGCATTTGGAGGCCTGTCTTGTTGCTGGATGACTTGATCATCGCGCAGAAGGCTCTAGCCGAGAGAGGCGCGAATATCGTGGTCGCGCGGGGCGGCATGGTCCTCTTCACGGGTTGGTCGAAGGGCTTAAGGGATCTTGCCAAGATAGCCTTGGAGAGCCCCGAGATTCTAGATGGCTCATCGGTCGCTGATAGGATTGTGGGCAAGGCCGCAGCGATAATATTCGCCGTGAATGGTGTCGAGGCCGTTTACGCGCCTACACTAAGCAGGCATGCATTGGATGTGCTCGAGAAAAGCGGGATTAAGTTTCATTATGAGAAGCTTGTACCTCATATCGAGGCACACGGCGAGGGAATCTGCCCCTTCGAGAGGCTCATCATGGACATCGCCGATCGTGATGAGGCTTATAGAAGGCTCATAGAAAGGTTTAGGGAGCTTGGATGGGGCTGAAAACGCTGAGAATATAATTATTCTCCTCCTAGTGAGCTGCTGTGTGGAACATTTAAATCCTCGGGGCTTTTTCCTGGGCTGGGAAGGGGCGGCGATGGCCCGCCAAATTATCTAGCTTCCTGGGGATTGGTTGGCCGCTGCCCGGGATCTGGGTTATTGAGCTTAGTCGAGGAGGTGTTTGAGGTATGGGGCTAGCTGGCAGATATGATCCGCTCAGCGTCGAGGAGGAGATTGCGAGATGGTGGAGCGAGAATAGGATCCTCGAGAAGGTTTTCAGGAGGAATGAGGGTGGGCCTGTCTTCGCTTTTCTCGAGGGGCCACCGACTGTAAATGGCTACATGCATGTGGGCCATGCGCGTGGGCGGATATACAAGGACATAGTTCTCAGGTTTTATGGGATGAATGGGCTCTATGTCTGGAGGAGGGGTGGATGGGACTGCCTCGGCCTCCCGACAGAACTCGAGACCGAGAAGAGACTCGGCATACGCTCGAAAAAGGATATTGAGAGAATCGGCATGGAGAGGTTTGTTGAGGAAGCGAACAGGCTTGTCGACTATTATATTGATCACTGGAGAAGGGCTTCGGAGAGGCTTGCGGTCTGGCTAGACTATGATAATGCTTACCAGACGAGACATGAAAGCTACATGGAGCATGTCTGGTGGCTCATAGAACAGGCTCACAAGAAGGGCGACCTCATGGAGAGCTATAGGGTTGTCCCATTCTGCCCGAGATGCGAGA
This sequence comes from Candidatus Wolframiiraptor gerlachensis, assembly GCA_021323375.2. Lineage (GTDB taxonomy): Archaea > Thermoproteota > Nitrososphaeria_A > Caldarchaeales > Wolframiiraptoraceae > Wolframiiraptor > Wolframiiraptor gerlachensis. The sequence goes on from JAJPCT020000025.1 coordinate 20,769, forward strand.
CCCCGCTAAGCAGCCATGAAGTCGCGCAGGGATACGAGGAGGTTGAGGACCCATCCATATACGTCAAGTTCAGGCTTCAGGGCTCGAGCAACCAGTATATCGTGATCTGGACGACCACGCCCTGGACTCTTGTCGCGAATGAAGCCGTTGCGGTCAACCCATACGAGGAGTATGTAAGGGTCAAGGTGGGGGATGAGTACTGGATACTCGCCTCTAAGCTCATGGCACTCGTCTTCGGAGCCCTAGACGTGATGGATTATGAGGTTGTTGAGAGGTTTAAGGGCTCGGCGCTAGCAGGCCTTAGATATGAGCATCCGCTGATCGAGGAGGTTCCAGCGCACAGGAGCCACGAGCCGCCAGCACATACGGTGATCGAGGCGGAGTTCGTTACCATGGAGGAGGGGACTGGATGCGTTCACATAGCGCCTGCCCATGGCCCCGAGGACTTCGAGGTCGGAATGAGAATAGGCCTACCAATCTTCAATCCAGTAGCCTCAAATGGATACTTCACCGAGGATGGCGGCATATTCGCCGGCGGGTACTTCAAGGATGTCGCCGAGCGCGTTATGGAGATCTTGAAGAAGAAGGGCTTCCTCGTGAAGCGTGATGTGGTCAGGCATAATTATCCGCATTGCTGGAGGTGTGGCTCGCCGCTCATCTATCTCTCGAGCAGGCAGTGGTTCCTGAGCGTTAAGCGGATTAAGGAGCTGATGATCGAGGGGAATAAGAGGGTGAATTGGAAGCCGAGGTGGGCCGGCGAGAGCAGATTCGGCGATTGGCTCGCGAACGCCGAGGACTGGTGCATTAGCAGGACGAAGATCTGGGGAACCCCGCTCCCGGTCTGGAGATGTGAAAAGTGTGGCGAGATAAAGGTTGTCTCGAGCAAGAAGCAGCTGGAGGAGGCCGAGATAAAGCCGGATGAGATCAAACTATTCAGGCCATGGGTTGACAGGGTGATTTTCAGGTGCGGGAAATGCGGCGGCCTCATGAGGCGGGAGCCATTCGTCATGGATACGTGGCTCGACTCCGGCATGGCTCATACAGCTAGCATAGATGGCCTGAGAAACAGGGAGCTCTTCAGAAAGCTTTTCCCATATGATTTCATAACCGAGGCGATAGATCAGACGCGCGGCTGGTTCTACACGCTCCTCTTCACGTCAACGCTACTCTATGGCCAGCCGCCGTATAAGACCGTCCTCAACCAAGGCCATGTCCTCGATGCTGAAGGCAGGAAGATGAGCAAGAGCAGGGGCAACGTTATCTGGGCTATGGATATTATGAGCAGATATGGTGCGGATCCGCTGAGATTCTACTTAGTCTCCAAGTCGGCTCCATGGGAGAACATGAACTTCGTGGAGGATGAGCTTAAACAGGTGATCCAAGATCTCAACATACTGTGGAACGTCTTCTCCTTCGCCCTGACATATTTCGAGCTGGACAAATACGATCCAGAGAGGGTTGGCGTGGAGTCCGTGAAGAGGTATCTTAGGGCAGAGGATAGGTGGATACTCTCGAAGGTGAATAGCCTATGCAGACAGGTGACGAGCCATCTCAAGTCCCTTGATATACACTCCGCGGCGAGAGCTCTCAAAGACTTCATACTCGAGGATCTAAGCAGGCTCTATGTCAGGTCGATCAGGAGGAGGGTTTGGGTTGAGGAAGAATCCTGGGATAAGATCGCGGTCTATGCGACCCTCTACTATGTCCTGAAGAAGCTCATCCTCATGCTCGCCCCAATAACCCCATATCTCGCCGAGAAGCTTTACCAGCATCTGAGGCTTAGAGATGATCCTGAGAGCGTTCATCTATGTGACTGGCCGAAGCCAGAAGAGGAGATGATTGACGAGGAGATTGAGGATTGCATGGAGATTGCTAGGATAACGATCTCCGAGGCGGTGGCGCTCAGGCAGAAGCATGGCAGGAAGCTCAGGTGGCCCGTGAAGACGGTGATCATAGCGCCGAGAAGCGCGAAGGCTAAGAAGGCCTTAGAGAGGCTCGTGAACTTTATCAAGCCCCAAGTCAACGCCATAGACCTTAGGATACTTGAGGTCGGCGAGAGGCCGGAGGGCATCAAGATAATCTGTAAGCTAGTTTATGAGAGACTTGGGCCGAGGCTCGGCGGCCGGGTTAGGGAGGTCGCAGAAAGGCTATCGAGGATGAATGGCGAGCTTGTTAGATCGGAGATCGAGTCCAGCGGATCATTCAAGCTCATCCTGAGCGATGGCGCGCCGGTGGAGCTTACAGAGGAGGATTTATCCTTCGAGGAGGAGCTGCCTGACAACCTCGGGAAGATCGAGGGAAGATTCGCCGACATATACATCGACTTCTCCGAGACGAGGGATATAGTTGCGCAGTCGCTCGCAAGGGAGATTATTAGGAGGATCCAGGTGATGAGGAAGGAGCTTGATCTCATGATCTCTGACTACATCGAGGCGACGATAATCGCTGAGGATGAGGAGGACTTGGAGCTGCTCCAAGAGATGAAGGACTATATTATGGAGGAGGTGCGCGCTAAGAGAATCAGACTCACCCTAGGGAAGCCCGAGAAGCTTGAGGGCTATATGAAGGAGTGGATGATAGAGGGCAAGAGATATACGATTGCCATCTCGAGGATTCAGGAGGCAGAGGTATCAAGGTGAAACCTTGCCATCACTCATAAGCTATGTCAGAGACATATTCGGGAAGCTTGATGAAAACCATTTCAAGGTTCTAAGGGTGATAGAGCAGAACCTCGCGAGATACGAGATCGTCCCGAGGGAGGTGATATACAGCGAGACCGGGCTGGGCGAGAGGGCTGAGAAGCTCCTGAAAAAGCTAAACGAATACAAGCTCATCTGGGCGCCGATGGGGTATGAGAAGGGATTCTGCATAAACTATTATGGCCTAGATATGCTTGCATTGAAAGCGCTTGTCGACAGGAATATCATCACGAGCCTTGGGAGGCCTCTCGGGGTCGGGAAGGAGGCCGATGTCTATGACGCCCTAGCCCCAGATGGTAAAAGACTTGTAGTTAAGTTCTTCAGGATAGGGAGGACTAGCTTCAGGAAATATGAGAGGCATAGGACGAGCCTAGTTACGGCTCCAAGCCATCTAGCCGCTTCCATAAAATCCGCTAGAATGGAGTATAGGGCCTTGAGAATGCTCCACCCGGCGGGGATCAAGGTCCCGAAGCCCGTCGCGAGGAATAGGCATGTGATCGTGACCGAGTTCTTTCAGGGGATAGAGCTCGCGATAATCCAGAGCCTTAGCAGACCCATCGAGGTTCTAGGCGAGATCCTAAGAAATGCTGTGAGGGCGTGGGAGGTTGGCGTCGTCCACAGCGACCTAAGCGCATATAACATATTGATCACGCCGGAGGAGGAGATACTGATAATAGACTGGCCTCAATGGGTTCCACCAAGCCACCCGATGGCCCGGGAATATCTTAGGAGGGATCTGTCAAACCTCATCAAGTTCTTCAGGAGAAAGTGGCGTATCGAAGAAATACCGGAAGAATACCTTGATCTGATCAGAAAGGTCCTCGAGGAAAGCTTTTTAATTTGATGGAGCCGTCAATAGGGTGAAGGTGCCCCGGTAATGGCATCAATGAAGACGGGAGCTATGATCAGCATCCTAGGAGCGCTGATCTCGCTCACACCAGTCATCTACTTCCTCACGCTTCCACTCGACTCGCCGACTAGGGGGATCCTCTCCCAGCAGATAATGGGATTACCCCTCATGTTATACTTCACGCTCGCGGGCGCTGTGGTAACCGCCACAGGCCTCTTCATATTCATGAAGGCTGCGAGAGCTCCGCCGGAGATTGCCTATCCATCCACGCTCCCGATCAGGAGCATGCCTAGGGTGCGGGCAACTCCCTCAACAGCGGTTCTAGCGCCGCCAGATGAACTCGTTACAGAGATAGAGCGCGAGATAGAGAAAATAGTTCAGCTCGAGGAGCCCAAAGCGGAAGTGGCGCCAGCTCCAGAAGAGGCCGCTGAAGAGAGGCCGACAATTGAGGTTCAGGTGGTTAATAGGGGACAGGACATGGTTTGCCCCCACTGTGGGGAGCTTAATCCACTGAAGTCAACTCGATGTGTCAAGTGTAAGAAGCCACTTTATGAGGTCGGAGAGGGCGAGCCGAGGTGCCCTGTTTGTGACGCACCGCTCCGCCTCTCACAAAGGATTTCTGAAGACCTGTTCACATGTGGGCTCTGCTTCTCCGAGCTTAGGATACCCATCGAGTTGAGGAAAGAGATAGGTCTTGAATGAGAGCGCTGCTCGTATTTATCCTCGAGCACCATCTGAGAAAAGCTTAAAATCAGCGCGCTCCAGCTATCTATTGAAGAACATTGACGCAGATACAGGGACATCAGATGAACATGGGCAAGAGGCCGCTAGCAATGGTAATGAAGCACGTGGACAAGTTCGTCAGGATAAAGCTGAAGAACGAGCTTGTATATGAGGGGAGGATGGTCGAGTGTGACAGCTACATGAACATAGTGATAGAGAAGGCCGTGGAGTATGAAGGTAATGGAAGGAAGGCGCAGTATCCGAAGGTCCTCATCAGGGGCAACAACATAATGTATATACAGTTGAATCCGCAGCTCTCTGAGGGCTAGCCAGCGGCCTTCACGGTGCGAGGTGAGGCTTCACTTAAATACTAATATTCTAGGATAGGTTCTCGTAGAGCCGATATGCAGAGATCCAAGATAGTTGTTGAGAGATTGAATAGGCTGCCGGTGAAGGATCAGTATGTTGAGCTTGTGGAGAGGAAGGGGTTGGGACATCCTGACTATATTATAGATGCGGCTTGCGAATGCGCCAGCGTAGCGCTCTCACGATATTATCTGGAGAACTTTGGCCAGATCCTTCATCATAACTTGGATAAGGGTCTTCTGGTTGGCGGCCACTCCGAGGTATGGTTTGGTGGAGGAGTAGTTGAGGAGCCTATTGATATAATCATAGCTGGGAGAGCCACGACCAAGATCTCGACACCATCCGGGTATATCGAGGTTCCCTATAGGGAGCTTGTGGAGGAGGCGGTTAAACATTTCATCAGGGAGAATTTCAGGTTCTTGGATCCCGAGGAGCATATCAGGATCGATGTTAAGGTGAGGATGGGTAGCGCGGATCTAAGGAGGACTGTGGATAGCTCGGATGAGGTTCCAAGGGCTAATGACACGTCCTATGGCGTCGGTTATGCTCCCCTGACGCCGCTTGAAAGACTCGTTTACGAGGTTGAGAGGAGGATAAACTCGCGGGGATTTAAGGGCAGAGTTCCGGAGAGCGGTGAGGATTGCAAGGTTATGGGGCTGAGAGTCGGTAAGAGGTATTTGATCACTGTTGCCGATAGCATTCTAGCGCCCCTCACGCCGGATCCGGGGCACTATGAGGCTGTGAAGGAGGAGATACGTGAGGAGGTTCTAAGGATAGCTGACGAGATTTTGAGGGAGGAGAGGCATGAGGGCGTGGAGGTTTACGTGAACGCTGCTGACAGGCCGGATGAGGGGATATTCTATCTCACGGTTACCGGGACATCGGCTGAGAGTGGCGATGACGGGAATACGGGAAGAGGTAATAGGGCGAATGGCCTCATAACGCCCAATAGGCAGATGTCTCTCGAGGCGACAGCCGGCAAGAATGTTAGATCCCATGTTGGGAAGCTCTATAACCTGGTCGCGAGGAGGATTGCCGAGAGGATATACGAGGAGACGGGCAAGGTTGATGAAGTCTATGTTAGGATACTCAGCCAGATAGGCAGGCCCATAAACAGGCCGCTCGTGATCTCGATACAATACACATCGCTCGAGAACATAGATGAAAGGTCATTCGCCTATGAGGCTGCTGAGATAGCCAAGGAGCAGATGAAGGAGATCAGGGAGATGGAGAAGCTCGTATTAGAGCAGAAGGTGATGTTATTTTGAGATTAGCATCCACACTCGCCATGAGGAATGAGGATCACATACATGGGCCTAAACCCCTCAGATGACTCATACGCGATATCTGAGAACTTTCCCTGCCCGAATACTGATCCTCATTCTCTCCTCATCCTCGATAACCTCCCATCTCCTCCTAGTGTCATTCATAAACAATATCATGTCATGCGATCCTCTCCCGCGTGCCCAAACCTAACACACGCCCAAAATCCATCATCCTCCTGAACTCCTCGATGACCCTCTCATCCATCCACTTCCAGAACCGTTTTCTACACTCCTCGCATATCACCTGAATAATCCCCCATCTACTATAATCGCATAGCCCTTAGCCCTCTCCTCAAGCTCCTTCTTTGTAAGTGTTATGAGTCCCCTGCATAGGTTGCATACGACCTCATGCTTCTCGATATGCGGAACCTTCTTGATCCTATCTTACTTATCAGTTAGGTGGGCTTAAAATTCCTCAGGGGTGAGCCTCCATTTTCGGGATGGCCCTCAATGAATAAAGGAGGGGCGCATGTCAGGGATATGTGGGGATGTGGTTGCCTGGAGTCCAAGGATTGTATGGGGGGTTTGTGGGCTGCTTTAAGGGAGTGGAGTTGCTGGACGACCTCACCAAGATATTTGATTACACGAATGAGACGTTAATGATTGTAGAGGGTTATGGGGGTGGGCTTCATCCGGTTCTGGTGAGGACATTAGTCCTCGAGAGTCTTGAGAGGATAAATGATTTCGCTGGGGCTTATGCCGGGTATATCGGGGAATCCATGATGAGGGTGCTATGTGACGAGCTTAAAGGCCTGCTGGAGGTGGTTGAGGACTGCGAGTAGGGTTGTTTTTGTTGATACTTCTAGGATTGGTAGGGGTGGTAGGAGAAGGGGGAAGCCGCATGTATGCTATGATGGTGAGAGGATATTTAAGGTGAGTGGGCTGACAGGGCTCAAGGATTACGACGAGATATTCATCGACACGTTATTCCCGGAGATCTATGATGAGGTTCTTGAATTGTTGAGGAGGGTGTTAGGGTGTATCTGCTGAAGGACATCACTAAGCTGAAGAAGCTGAGGATAGAAAGTAATTTGAGGAAGAGTGATGAGAATGATGCTGGATTGCTTGCATGTATTCCAAGAGAGGCATTTAGGCAGCTGACTGCTGAGGAGCTGGAGATTAAGGCTCGGATAGAACCGTTGATAAGGCACTATGAGAAGATTGTAAGGTGGAGAATGACACTAAAGAAGTTGATAAAAGATGGCTTTGACTACAATCTTAAGGAAACAATAAGGTTCATGAAGATAGATGAAAAAAGAATTTCTGAGGAGATTATTAGACAGGTCGCCAACCTCTTCATATATGGGAAGGTTTACAGAAAAACCTGTGAGATCCTCGGGGTTAAGGGTAGCACCAGATTGGCAATACTAACACTAGAGCCACCGCTTCACCTACCATTAGTGAGGTTAAAAGGATTACTAGGACTGATTCCGGGCCAAAATGAGGAAAGATACTACCATAAACTGAGAAAATCTCTCGCACAGTGTGCAACAAACCTTTACATAAACACTAAGAGAGGTGTGAGTGTTTCGAATGAAGTTGCTGAAGTTGTTAATCTCTTGCCAGAGAGGCAAGCAATATACAGGTTACAGTTAATTATTCTAAAGGCGCTATGGATAGCATATCTTATGACTGTGAAGCCGCTGGCCGGCGAGTAGTAAAAACCATAAAGGCCGGTAAGGTTGTAGCTTGCACCCCACCACGGAGGATTTTTATGATTCCGTGGATGGTTATACTCAGGTCCCCTGCCGGCTTTTATGGCTACGAGGACTCGCCGGCCAGCCCCACCCTAACCCCTTACCTTTTTATTTCAAATTTAGGCCGGGAAAGGGGATAGGAGAATGGATCTAAGCCTTACTTTATTATTGAGCCCTTATTTGAAGTCCTTAAGATTATTGCTCATGAGATATGGGAATTTTATGTCGCCAGGAGACTGTTTTAGGAGGGATCTTCTGATGCTCTTCTAGCCAAGGAACTCGTCTAAGCCCCTCCCGCGCCTGAGAACCTCATGGCACTTCCTCGGGCTTAGGCACCTGAACTCGACCCCGTGGGCCGCCAGCATCTTCGACGCCGATCTCTGGACGCCCGGCGCGACGAGGATCATTCTCGGCCTTCTCCCAAGTTCCCTCTCAATCTCCCTGACATAGGAGACTAGCTGCTTTACATCTTCTGAGGTCGCATTCCTCCGCTTTATCTCGATCACGACGATGTTTCCCGAGGAATCCACTCCGAAGATATCCACGAAGCCCGCGCGCCCGACCCTCCTCTCATCCTCAATGGGCTTAAAGCCCTCCTCGATAAGCGATGGCTCTAGAAGTATCGCCCTCTTCATCTCCTCCTCCGTCGCATACATCGCGAACTCTGCCGAGTCCTCAAGCCTGTATGCCTCCAAGCTATACACCCTCTTCACCGTGATCCTGAGAATTTCCTCCGGGCTCAGACGCCTCGCCTCTATGACCAGCTCATTATCCCTCATGGCCACATCTATCATGGATCCGGGAGGTTGCCAGTTTACGGGCTCATAGCCTGTTGGCCTATGAACTAGAACACTTCCATCCTGCTTGATTATTAGGAGGCGCTCGCCCTCTCCTAGGCTTGAGGAGGCTCTGCCTTCATAGAAGACCTCCATAAGCCCTACTAAGACCATGAGCGACCTGCTTCTAATCCCCTCCTTGAGCTTCTCAGCCGCCTCCTCGAGCCTCAATCCAGCCGAGTTAATCTAGGTGGGGTTGGGGCTAAAACCCTTCTCCCATGGAATGGCCATGAATAAATGTCACCGAGAACATTATACCTCTGGGGTATGAGCGCTTGGATCCCCCTTGTCAGGGATGTTATGAGAAGGGAGGTATACCTTGTCGATGGAAACGACCCTGTTAGCAGGACAATAGGTATCATGAGAGAGCATAATGCCCCTCTCGTGATCGTGATGGATAAGCTTGAGAATGGCAGGATCTTGGGGGCGATAACGGAGAGGATGATCATGCGAGCAACATATAACCCGGATACCATGAAGGCTAGAACTGTTGCTGCTAGGATTCCCAAGATAAGCTCCAGCGCCTCCGTGGCCGAGGCCGCTCGCCTGATGCTCGAGAACCACGTGCTCGCCCTGCCGGTTGAGGAGGATGGCAGAATCATCGGCGTCATCACAGTCGAGGATGTCGTCCGCGCAGTGGGCGATGAATTCTTCTCCAAGATAAGGGTTGAGGATGTGATGAGCAAGGATCTCGTCTCCATAGACCCGAAGGATACCATCGGCCAAGCGATAGCGCTGATGAGGGAATATGGTATCTCAAGGCTCCCCGTTGTTGATGGGGGCAAGCTCGTTGGTGTAATCACAATACATGACATCATAGTCAAGGTTATACAACCTAGGCAGAGGGCAACACGTGGAGAATACGTGGGCGAGAAGCTCAGGACTCTAAGCCATCAGGTCAAGGACATTATGACCGCTGATGTTATTGTTGCGAGGCCTGATGAGCCTCTAAGCGCGGCCATAAGGAGGATGTTTGAGGCGGATGTATCCTGTCTCGTGGTGGTTCATGATGGAAGGCCCGTCGGAATACTGACGAGGACGGATATACTTGCACCCATCGCAGCTCTCGCGGAGAAGGAGAGGCGGGCGATAAGCGTCCAGCTAAGCTTCAAGGTCAACAACCTCTCGGAATCAGATAAGGAGCGGGTGATGGAGATCGTTGAGAGGTTTCTCAGGAGGCTTGGCGAGAGTATTGGGGTTGGCTACCTCATGCTCCACTTCAAGGAGCATAAGGAGAAGCATGGCGAGACTCACATGATCCACTGCAGGGCTAGGCTTAACACAGATAAGGCTCACGTGGTAGGTATTGGCGAGGGGTGGACGCCGGCCTTAGCCGCGAGAGTAGCCCTAGACATAATCGAGAGAAAGCTCTTAGTGATGAAGGAGAACATGCAGAAATACCCATACGCCGAGGAGCTATTGTCTCGAATTGCCTCGGAGATCTAGCTAGAATAATCGGCCCTGCATGGGGATTTCCAAGGCTCTTAGAATCGAGCCTATCTCAGCATCCACCTCGATCAGGTTTCTAGAGCTTTTCAGGACTATGTCAGGATCCTTCAACCCATGGCCCGTAACTATGCAGACTATCCTGCTATCATGCTCGATCAAGCCACTTCTCGCAGCCCTAATTAGAAGGGCTATTGGAGAAGCCCCAGCCGGCTCAGCAAATATCCCTTCCCTCGAGGCTAGAATTCTCTGAGCGGCGAGAATCTCCTCGTCGGATACCGCCTCAACCAGCCCCTCGGTCTCCCTCACAGCTCTTAGAGCCCTCTTCCAGTTCACGGGATTGCCTATCCTGATAGCTGTTGCAATGGTCTCAACATTATTGAGGGGCCTTATCTCGTTAGCGCCCTCCACGAAGGCCCTGTAAATCGGGCATGCGCCCTCAGCCTGAACGCCCATAAGCCTTGGAAGCCCATCGGCCAAGCCTAGGCTCTTCAGGTCGCTAAAGCCCTTCCAGTAGGCGACAATATTGCCCGCATTCCCAATAGGTATTATCAAATAGTCTGGAATGTCTCCGCCAAGCTGTTCATAGATCTCATAGGCCGCCGTCTTCTGCCCCTCAAGCCTAAACGGGTTTATCGGAGTTCAAGAGGTAGAATCTCGGATCCCTGCTCAATTCCCTGACTATTCGTAAGCAGTCGTCGAAATTCCCTCTAACCGCTAAAACCTTGGCGCCGTGGATCAGTGCCTGGCTAAGCTTTCCGAGAGCGATCCTCTTCGAAGGGACCAGCACAGCGCATCCAAGGCCCGCACGAGCCGAGTAGGCTGCAAGGCTGCTACTCGTATTCCCGGTCGAGGCGCAGATTGTCATCTCGGCGCCGGCCTCAACAGCTTTCGTCACGCCAACAGTCATTCCCCTATCCTTGAAAGACCCAGTCGGGTTATCACCCTCATATTTCACATAGATCTCCTTGATGCCAAGCTCTCGCTCCAAGTTTCTGCACCTTATCAACCTCGTCCCACCCTCATTCATCGAGACTACATGCCGGTAATCCTCTACCGGGAGAAGCTCCCTGTATCTCCAGACCCCGAGCGGCCTCGACTCGAAATTCCTCAGCCATGGTATCTCGGAAACTTCCCTATCCATATCATATACTATGTCGAGCAGGTCGCCGCACGCTGGGCACGAGTATACCCTAGCAGACCCAGGATACTCGGCACCACATCCAATACAGCGAAGCCAGTATCTCGGCATAGTAATGCACCCTCATCTACCCGATCTCGGTAACACCCGGCCCCGGCTCGGTGATATAGACTTGAACCTTATAGCCGCGTAATGCATAGAACCTCTCCAAGGCATCGGCTGCCAGCTTTCTACGCTCCTTCTCGATCACGCAGATCACGGCGGGGCCGGCGCCACTTACAGCTACCCCGGCATCAAGCTCCTCGCCCAATCTCTTAGCCCCCTCGTATTCAGGTATTATCCCCGCCCTAGCCCTCGCTGGCTCGACAATCACATCACTCATCCCCTCCTTCACCATATTAATGTTCTTCAGGGCCATCCCAGTAGCTAAAATAGACGCGCTAGCAACATTACGCACAAGCGATATAAGGGGAACCTCCTTGGGAACAACCTCCCTCGCCCTCCTCGTAGACCCCTTCTCCACGTCGGGGAGTACTATGACCACGCCGAGATCTGGTGGGGGGTCCACATGATAGATCCTCAGCCTCGGCTCCTGAGAAACTATGACGAACCCCCCATATATTGCTGGAGCGACATTATCTAGATGAGGGGCGCCTGCCGAGACAAGCTCCCCCAGCGCAGCATATCTCACAAGCTCCTCCCGGCTCAATCCCAAGTCAAAGAGCTTGTTGACGAGATAAGCCGCCGCGGCCGCTGTAGCTGCTGAGCTCCCGAGCCCGCTCCCCGGCTTTATCCCCTTCCAGATCCTCAGCCTCACACCCTCCGAGAGCCCGAACTCCTCCATCATCCTCAAGGCAACATAGCCCCCAGTATTCTCCTCAGGCCTAGCTGGGACACGGTAGCCCTCCAGCACCTCAACCTCAACACGTTTATCCGGGATCCGCTCAGCCTCCACGATATCATAAGGCTCCATCAACGCGAGCCCGAAAACATCGAAGCCAGGGCCCAAGTTCGCGGAGGACGCAGGTGCCTTAACCCTCAACCTCATATACTGAAAAACCCGAATAAATCTCCAAGAAAAAGCTTACCTCTAGCTTAGAAAAGATCAATAGCGGGCGGATCGGAGGAGGTGTTAGAAGGGCCCGTGGCCTAGCTTGGATAGGGCGTCGGCCTGCGGAGCCGGAGGTCCCGGGTTCAAATCCCGGCGGGCCCGCCACACACGATATGAAACACGACATGAAAAAGAGTAAAGGGTTGAAAATTATTGCCGACTAAATTTTTATCCTCTACTGTGTCCCACATAACGGGTATAAAATGGGACAAAGTGTCTGTGTGTTGTCAGAGGAAGATGCTCGAGAGGTTTTGCTATATCTACGACCGCGTTAAGAGTGTACGTAAGCTCACTGAAATGTTTCGGGTCAGTAAGTCCTCTGTATATAGAATACTCCGCGGTGAACAGGTAGTACCTTTAACTAACACTTAGAATAATGACCTAAGTTATTTTACTTATTGTTTTACTATGTTTTATTACTTATATAGTGCAATAACCCTAGTTTACAATAAAAATATAGTGCCTTAAATAGTGTATAAGGCGGGTGCTTCAGAGTGGCTCAGTCTATTAAACCACGTGTTTTGATGCTTGGCCTTTTACCTATTGTTGTCAACGCTATCTTTACGCCTATGATCATAGGGGCTCTTGTCGGATTTAGAGAGTTTGCTAAGAACAGTGTGTACCACATTTTTCTCTATGGGCCTTATCTGTGGAGCATCTATGACGTTGTCTTTGCTTATTTAGCGTTCATGTTTTTAAGAGTGAAGGAGAGAATATCAGGGAAATTCTTGGTGGAATAAGAGATAAACCACTACTCTCAACAACCATAGCTATTGGGCTAGTTGTAGTGTGCATGCCTCTTAGCTATGGATTGTCGCTAGTATTTGGCAGCGGCTACGATACTAGTATCTTTAAGGCATTACCACTTCATGTACTACTATATCTAGCTACTATCGGCTCTATTATAGCTGGTGCTTGCGAAGAGCTTACTTGGAGAGGTTATTTATTAACTAGGCTTGAAAAGCTCACTGGTAAGACAATTGTAGCTGTTGTTATCCAAGCAGTTCTATTTGGCTTTTACCATGGATTCACGATGTATGCACTCTCTGTAATGATATTCGGCCTCATAACAGGCTTGATCTACGCTAAGTCCAGAAGGTTGATACCACTAATAATAGGTCATACTAGGAGACGGCATCCCAAGAACCGCTCTAGAGCCTTAGTGAGCGTTTTACAAGTCTTTGACAGGATTACAAGTGAGCTTGGGTACGAAACTGAGCTAGAGCGTGTTGCTGTAATTAAGCGTTCAGCTGTTAGACTCTTTGGCAGTGACAGGGAAACCTAGATCAACCCTGAATAGAGCTCGCACCCTTATGCTAATGTTGCTTAAATGTGAGCATATGCTCCCGACAAATTCGAATAAATCAGTGTTTTCTATGAAAACGAAATAAAATAATGCGGGTTATCGTGTGCCGGGGCCGGGATTTGAACCCGGGACAACGGGGTTCCATCCTCTGACCAGGCTTTGGGAGGATTATGAGCCCCGCACTCTACCAGGCTGAGTTACCCCGGCGCCTAAATCTCCATGCATCACATTTATTAGTTTTTGCGAGTGATTATTTAGGGTTTTAGGCGGCTTAGCGCCCTTTGAAGCCTATCTTCAATCCTTAATGTTTTCCAGGTGAGGGTGGCTATTAACGCCTTTAAGTAATATTCATCTCCCTGACGGAAGATCTCCGCATCTCCTCGGCAAGAAAACCTATTTCATCCCCGCATTTCCCCATTATCCTCACAATATTTTCTCAGCCTAGGTAAAAGGTCCTATGCTAGCCTCATAGACAGAATGTTCAACAGGATCTCTAGGGCATCATATATCCGAAGTATCGTGGCATAGAATTGGGCGCGATGCTCGTCAGGGGGACTACGCTCCTAGCCGGGACACCATATGTCAATGTGCTCGCACCCATGGCCAGATACAATCCATTCTTCGATAAGGCCGGCATGAGGAGGGTAGAATACAAGTCCAAGTCATGAAAAGATATTGAGAAGCTTCTTGAGAGGCTGAGGATGCTCGGGCTTAATCCAGACCTCATAACATCAAGGGCCTATATTAGGAAGGTTTTCAGGGCCATGGATAGGAGGGGACTGAGAAGCATGGCCACCATCACTGAGAGAATCGCAAGATCCAAGATGATGAGCGCCGAGAAGGTGGAGAGGATAGGGAGGCTTAGCCACGGCGCGATAATCGAGGCCCTAGCCAGGATCCGGGCTAAACGAAAATACTTCGTCTGGAGAAACTCGGCAATATTATCTCCAGCCGATGAGATTCTTGGGAAAGGTGCGAGCAACATACAGCCCTGTTATGTTTATGCAGCCCGCTTTCAGCCAACCCTTATACGGCTATAATCCTCGAGTTATCTCATCGGGCGGAGGCTGAGCGTCAAGCTTAGGCTGCCGGAGCCCCTAGTCAAGAGCATAAGGAGTAGGGTCATCGCATTCCTCATCGACAACCGGGTTAAGGATTATATTGGAGATATATTCGAGACGTTCTCGGCGAGATCCGATTAGATAATCTGAAGGGAGCTCTACTGCGAATACTGCAAGTCATTCGTGTGTGGGCACACGAAATATGCTGAGAAGATCTATGTAAAGCATGGCCCCTCGATCACGTGGACGTCGGGGGATAACGACCTCTAGCCTTTAACCATATGACATTCTCTCGAGATAGAGAAGCCTCCTTAGAGCCTCCTTCCTCTCCTCGGCATTTATCTCAGCCCCTTCCAAGACCTGTTGCATGAATGATATCGCCTCATCATATGTTCTCCGTGAGACCGGATATGGAACGCCATCCTTCCCGCCCACAGCAAAGCTGAACTTCACAGGATCCCTCCAGTCTATCTTCACGCCATAGATTAGGGCGGAGATTAGGGCGAGAGCCCGAAGCGTGGAAGGCCCAATCCCCCTAATCTCGACAAGCTCTTCATATTTCCTTGGCCTAACATCATAAGCCCTCTTAATTGCCTTCCAATCTATCCTCCTCGGCATCTTCAGGAAGCTTGGGAGCTCCTTGACAGGGATAGCCTCATCGCCCTCGATTGACGCTGACAGCGTCTCCTGCCCACGCAACACGAGATTCAATAATCTTATCAGGGTGTTCGGCTTCTCGGAGACGAGGTCAACGGAGGCCTTCCTCGCCTCCTCGCTCTCCCTTGAGACCATGTTCAGCACGATCTTCTCCCTCCTTATCGAGGCTATTGCCGCATGCGGCTCGACGACGAAGCACTCAACCCTCTCACCAAGCCAATGATATCTCCTCGCATATCCCTGATCCGGGCTCATACCCTGCTGGATGACCGCCCACTCGCCATCCTCCGTGAATATTATCGCGTGGTGGTAGATCTGGTAGCCATCCTGAAGGACCGCATTATCCACCTTCGCAGCGAGCCTACTCGCCCTGATAAGCTTGGCGGCCTTATCCTCATCGATCCCGGATCTCATTATCTGCTCTGGAACCCTCCTGCTCATCATCCCCTTGCCGCCTGCAACCGCGACCCCATGAACATCTAGACTCAAAGCCTCCCTCAAGGCCCCGACAACAGTGGTCGTGAGGCCGCTTGAGTGCCAGTCGAATCCCAAGGCGCATCCAAGCGACTGGAACCAGTATGGGTCGCTGAGCCTTCTGAGAAGCTCCCTCCGTCCATAATCATCCACGATGACCTTCGCGATCGCATATGCCATCCTCCTCATCCTGGCCATGAGCCACGCCGGAGCCCTACCCTCGTGGAGAGGCAGATCCGTTACACCCGAGAGCTTCATTGCCACGCCCAGACAAATACTGGGATTCTCGGGATTTAACAGTTATCGGCCTGTATCATGACGGTGGTAAGGTTTATGAGTTAAGCAGTCCGGCCTCTAGGCGACCGGTGATACATGAGCATGCTGCTCTCCGGTCCCTCATTAACGGTTGTCATCATGGCGATCACCTTCGGCATCATCGGCGTTGTTGCCGCCATACTTCTCTACGCAATTGTCCGTAGATACCCGATGGGAAGTAGGGAGATGATAAGTATCTGGGAGGCTATCAGGGAGGGCTCTAGGGCATACATGAACAAGCAGATCAGGACCATAATGCTCTTCACGCTCGGGCTCGCCATCGTGATCGCTGTGATGATCTACACCATTTACACGGCCGCAATGAATGTTGATCCGGGGATAGCTACTAGAGAGGCGTTTCTCACAAGCCTCTCGACCCTGATCGGCGGCGGCGCATCGGTCGCGGCGGCATTCTTCAGCATGGATGCTTCAACAAGAACCAATGTCAGAACTACTGAGGCCGCTAAACGCGGCAGCCTCGCAGCCCTAAGGGTCGCGGTCCTAGGCGGAGGGGTGCTCGGCTTCTCGGTCTATAGCTTAAGCCTGCTCGGGCTCGCGATCCTATTCCTCGCCTACTCGCTCCTAGCCGCAGGCCTACCCGAGATGATCGAGTTCAGGATGGTTCTTGATGCTCTTGCAGGCTTCGCGTTCGGGGCAAGCCTCTCAGCACTCTTCGCCCAGCTGGGCGGCGGGATCTACACGAAGTCCGCAGACATAGGCGCTGACCTCGTTGGAAAGATTGAGGCCGGGATACCAGAGGATGATCCGAGGAACCCGGCGGTCATCGCCGACCAAGTTGGAGATAATGTCGGCGACTGCGCGGGCAGAGGCGCCGACATCTTCGAATCAGTCACGGCCGAGACCCTTGGAGGAATGATCATAGGATGGGTCCTCTATGTCCTGACGCATGATCCGCTCTTCATGGTGCTGCCGCTCGCGATAGGTGCCGTCGGAGTAATCTCAACAGTCGCGGGTCTCGCGGCGATCCTCTCCTACAAGACCTTCAAGGAGCCCTTTGAGCCCTTTGCATTCGGCATAGTCGTAACAGCCATCGTCTCCATCATCGCGTATGCGGGCGTTGTCTACTGGCTCTTCCCAGTCCAGTGGCTCTACATGCTCGGAGCTGGTGCCGCTGGCATAATAGGCGCAACCCTAGTCGTCCTCTCGACTAACAGGTATACTGGTATGAGGAGCAGGGTTGTTAGGGAGGTTGCTGAGGCCTCTGTCAGCGGGCCGGCCCTAAACATCCTCGGAGGCCTCTCGGTTGGAATGAGGGCTGTCGCTGAGCCCATAATCATTATAGCCGCAGCCCTCGGCATCTCCTTCCTCTTCGGGAAACTCATGCCTATAGGCGGGATGGAGGGGGGATGGCTTACAGACTTCATTAAGGGGGTGTTCGGGACCGCGCTCGCCACGCGTGGAATGCTCTCGCTCACCGGGACCGTGATGACCCTGGATGGCGCCGGCCCGATAACCGACAACGCTGCCGGGATCGCCGAGATGTCCAGGCTCAGTAAGGAGATCAGGGATAACCTCGAGCCGCTAGACGCTGTTGGGAACACGACGAAGGCTCTCACGAAGGGATATGCCATGGGCTCAGCTACGATAGCGACGCTCCTCCTCTTCCAAGCATTCATCCAAGACTATGTGGCAAGGGAGGTTGGGATAACCACAATAACGCCTTCAGCCCTCCTAGAATCCATGGCCGCCTTCTTCAACGAGCTCATACTCATCAAGCCCGGGATAATAATAGCCGCCCTGATCGGCGCCCTCTTACCATACCTATTTTCCGGAATAGCCTTAAAGGTGGTCACGCAGGCGGCCTTCAAGATGGTCGATGAAGTTCGGAGGCAGTTCAGGGAGATACCCGGCCTGCTAGATGGAAGCGGTAGGCCGGACTACTATAGGGCGGTCTCAATAGCAACAGAGCATGCTCTCCGTGGAATGCTAGCACCCAGCCTGACAATAATCCTGACGCCGCTCATCATAGGCCTCCTCTTCGGGGGCCCGGGCGTCGGCGCGCTAGTAATCGGCGCAACCGCCTCCACAATCCCACTCGCGATAATGATGATGTGGGGAGGCGCTACCTGGGATAACGCGAAGAAGTTCATCGAGGCCGGGAACCTAGGTGGGAAGAGGTCGCCGGCTCACCAAGCGGCGGTCGTCGGAGATACCGTGGGAGATCCGCTAAAGGACACTGTCGGCCCATCACTACACATCCTGATAAAGCTGCTGAATACCATCTCCCTAGTCTTCATACCCCTCTACATGCTCTGGCTGCTCCACGGAATCCTCTAATCACCTCATCCATTTTCCCCTAACTCGGCTATATTATCCCCAACTGCTCAGCCACCTTCACTGCCCGCCTCAGCGCGGATTCATAGGGCCCCCATTCTTGAAAATCCAGTTATTGACACCGCTTATCAGCACAGGCTCGATTTCGAAAACCTCCAACACCTCCTCCCTCCGAAAAGCCCTCAGATAATGCCCTGGATCCTTCAATATCAGAACCTGCTGATACTCCACCTCATGCACATGCGTCAACGGATGGTCCTCAGCCGATACCACACCCAGAGTCAAGTGCTCTATATCTGATAAGCTGATCGAGCCTCTCATCCCACGACGCTTCCACTCCTCGACACAGGCATTGAAGTAGTCAATGAAATCCCTGAGATAGGGCCTGCCATAATTATAGTACATGAGGACTATCGGGTGGTTGAACCAGCCGCGCCTCACATCCCTTATCAAGCCCATCTTGCGGAGAATAGCCATTATAACCTGCTTCGCCTCCATCCTCTGCTTTCTCAGCCGCCTATCATCCAATACTCGCGAAGACATGCGCCAGTCCACGTAGGGTCTGAAAACCCGCATACCCCAAGCTGAGGAAAACCAGCGCATCAAAAATCTTCAAGCAAGTCCGTAGCCGCCTGTGATGAGGCCTCTGCAGCACCTAAGAGGTTGAGCCCTACAAATTTCTTAGGCAGACCTCAACCCAAGCCTTAAAAGCCTCAAAAACCCTAGGAGCGGAACACAAGTTTGAGATTAAAATATCTGGTGTGGGAGAATTAGTTTCTGGGAGGGTGCGGGGGTAGCCAAGCCTGGTCAACGGCGGCGGGCTCAAGATCCCCTTGCAAGATGGGTGACCCGCTCCCGCAGGGGTTCGTGGGTTCGAATCCCACCCCCCGCACCACCTCTGAGCAATTATGCTGGATGACATGTCCTCATCGGCTTTTCAGCGCCTCGAGTATCCGTGCATGCCTTTTCTCATCCTCCGCCATCCACTCTATGATCATCTTGAGGCAGTTTGCCTCAGGCCTAGCCTCCAATAGCATCTTTATTGCCTCCGCCTGGAGCATCATCAAATACTCCTCCATGACGGCGCTCTCCAAGTCTGCCAGCGACTCTATCATGGATGCCAGCTCCTCTCTCGTGAGCCTGCTGGTCTGAGCAAGTTCGCGATCCACGCCCCGCATCGTTGTGGCCCAGAGCTCTCCAGCAACCCGCCTACACTCCTCCAGGTCCATCGCCCCCGCGCCTAGGGCCGCGGCCATGCTCTTTAGCGCATCTGCATGTTTCCACGAGTCATCCGCTATATAGCCCAGCACGGCCTTCAGGATGGAGTCCCCAGCCCTCTCCGCCATGTGCTTATAGGCCTCCGCCACCCGCTCCTCCAAAACCCCACAGCAATAAATCAGCTTGAGAAGCTCATCCCCGCTGATGCCGCTCATGGAAACTAACCCCATCGCATGGGTAATAAAGTTTCCACGCTGTGCAATAACACATTTATTTCGGGGCGGCGGCGTTACCTCCGAGGCTTGTCCATGTCTTCAATGGAGAATCTCTTAGAATTCATCCGCGAACAGATCAAGGTTGAGAGGGAGATCGTCAGATCCTTAGAGGAGTCTCTCCCCCGCATCGGCAGCCCGGCCATCAACACAGTCTTGAAGGGAATATCACATGACTCGATGAAGCATGCGGAGATGTATGAGGCGGTTGAGATGATGTTAACGAAGACCCGTCCACCCCTAAGCCACGAGACACTACATGAGCAGAGGGAGCTTATCGAGAGGCATATCGAGTATGAGTCTAGGCTGATAAGGAGGGTCGAGGAGATTCTGCCGGAGATCGAAGACGAGAAGATTAAGCTTGTCCTAAACGCGATCCTAGCGGATGAGAGGAGGCATCACGAGCTACTGAAGAGGATCCTAGATGTGATAATCAGGGCTGAGGCTATGACATATGAGGATGAATGGGACATGATATGGAGGGATGTGCCCTTCCACGGCTCTCCAGGCGGATGACCCATCACTACCTTTTATATTTTTATCTTTATTTATCTTTTTTACTTCAGGGCTCTATGCGTTTAGAGTCTTTTAAGGCTTGGAAGCATTATCACTAGCCCGATGATTATTAGGACTATTGCTAGGGCTGCCTGGATGGCGTGGATTATGCCGACCGGGTGGAGGATCCAAGAGATTGTCAGGGCTGTAGCTGAGCCGAGCATGGCCGCGCCTATGATCACGAGGATGAGGCCCACTATCAGGCTCGCGTGCCGCGAGATGTCGAAGCTCGCTATCGGTGGCTTCTCCTCGCCTGCCCTTGGCATTAACAGGACACCAAGAACGTAGAATATTATCATGAGCACAGGTGAGAGTATGAGGAGGATCACGGCGACAATCCTGAGAAGTGTTGCATCAACCCCGAGATACTCCCCAAGCCCGCCTATAACCCCCGCGAGGACTTTATTCCTCGCCGACCTCTCAAGCCTCTTCGACGACATGACTCAGCATTTATGTGTTTCATGGGTTATAAAGGCTTTCTAAAGCCGCGTGCGATCCGCATTGAGCCTGCAAGCCTAGTTGGGGATTCTCTAGAGCCAGTAAATCGTTATTAGGATTCCCGGCGAATGCCCATTAGGTGGATGAAGACGGCCAAGATCCTCGAAAGGCTTGGATACGACTACTTCTCCTTCGAGATCCCGCCTGAGCTCCCCGAGATCTCCAATATCAGGTTCGGTGACCTCATCCCTGAGCTTGAGAGGTCGGGTTCTCCCCTATGTAGGAGGATTGCTAGTCAGAGGCTCTACACACATCAGGTTAAGGCGATGGAGGCTCTTAGGAGGGGTGAGAACCTCGTCCTCAAGTCTGGCACGGGCTCCGGGAAGACCGAAGCATGGTTTCTGAGAGTGGCCTTAGATGGCGTGGGCGCCCTTGCAGTCTATCCAACCCTAGCGCTTGCAAACGACCAACTTAATAGACTGCGGGAATATGGCTCTGCACTCGGCTTCAAGGTAATGGCCCTAGATGCCGTGAAGCGTGATGAGCTCGTGAAGAGCATCGGGTATCGTGGGCTTAGGAGGGAGATCGCCGAGTCGAGGATCGTAATAACAAACCCCGCATTCCTCCTTAATGAGCTCAAGAAGATGGGCGCCGGAAAAGCCTCACTACTGAGACCATTCCTCGAGAAGGCTGGGATGATCGTCATAGACGACTTCGACTTCTACGGCCCGAGATCGATTGCGCTGCTATTCAGCATGATTAGGCTCCTCCTCAGGCTCACGAACCCGAGCATCCAGCTCGCCTTCATGACAGCGGCCCTCGCAAATCCGGAGGAAGTCGCCGAATACCTCACATCAATAAATGGCAGGAAGACAGTCATAGTTGATGGTAAGTCCTTTCATCCGAGAAACCTCGTCTATATCGTGTTGGGGAAAAGCCTTACAGCTGTCTGGGATAGGGTTAGAGCCGCGCTCGCCGACAAGATGGAGATGCTCGGCGAAGATGTTAGAAGAGCGCTCAGCGACTTCCAGCAGTTCAAGAAATACTACTTCAGAGTCTTGGATGCGGCTCGGGGGCTCGGTGTCGAGATCCCAGACGTGTCTCTCGATATCGCAGAGATCCTCGAGCATTATCTGGATGATGATGGGGTTACGATAGTCTTCACGAGGAATATCGCGAGAGCCGAGGAGGTTGCTAGGAGGGTGAGGCTCAGGGCTGGCGAGGGCGCGGGAATAGCCTCCCATCACCATCTCCTCTCCAAGAGGTTTAGGGAGGAGGTTGAGGAGAGCGCGAGAGCTGGGAGGATAAAGGTCATAGTCTCGCCTAGGACCCTTAGCCAGGGAATAGACATAGGTCTTGTTAAAAGGATCGTCCATGTCGGGCTCCCTGACTCCCTCAGGGAGTTCAAGCAGCGTGAGGGGAGAAAGGGCAGGAGGCCGGAGATAGAGGAGACGGAGACCGTGATAATCCCGCAGGGAGCATGGGATCATGAGCTCCTTTCAAGAGGCGTTGAAGCCCTCAGGAAGTGGATGGAACTTCCACAAGAGAAGGTGATGGTCAACAGGGACAACCTATATGGCAAGTTCTTTGAAGCATTATTCAAGTATGTCTCACCATCACTCAGGCAGGAGCTCACGCAGGATGAATTGAGGCTTCTCAGGGAGCTCGGCCTTGAATCCGATGGGGAGCTGACTAGAAGGGGCAAGATGACCTGGCTCAAGATGAACTTCTACGAGTTCGCCCCCGCCTATGGGATAAAGCGGATAAGGGTCTCGAGGCTCGGCGACCAAGAGTATCTCGAGGATATCTCGCACGTTGATCTAGTTGAGAAGTTCCAGATAGGATGCATAGATTATAGCAGTGATGGAGTTGTCGTGGAGCATAAACTTGGTGGGAGGAGCTCGAGGACTGTTACAGCGGTCTATGTGGAGGACCTTAGCGAGGGGGTTTTAAGGAGGCATGACGCACTCGCCCAAGTTCTCGAGGAGTATGAGAAGGCGAAATGGAGGTGGGGGGAGAGACCCGATCTCAGGAGAGACTACTTCGCCGGCAAGATCCACACGGATGTTAGGTGCGTCGTTCATGCCCCGAGCAACGGCTTCGGCCTATACACAAAGATACCGAATAGGGTGATCTGGAGGATAATTTCGGACAAAAGGCTTATCAAGGTCATAGGGGAGAGAACCATCACGATCAGAGAGAGCAGGACAATCGAAGTCCCGGCGCCGACGAATGGTATCTACACAGACTACACTTATGGGATAAGCTTCGAGGTCAGCCCGGAGGAGGATCCACAGCTCCTCAGACTTGGCCTCGCATTCCTCATCATAGCTCTCAGGAGAATCCTCGGAATAGCCTTTGACACAATAAAATATGATATTATGATCATGGGTGAGAGGAAAGTTGTTGGGATGCATGAGACCGAGAGCGCCGGGCTTCTCTCAAGGATAAACTGGCAGGACCTCGCGGAGAAGATCAGAGAATATGAGCCGGATGAGCTTGACGAGGTCTTCTTGGAAGAGGTTGATGAGCTCGCCTACTCGAGCTTCATTACGCTAAAACTTGACTGGGATCTAGTCAAGAGACAGACACTAAAAATCTTGGATTATCTCCTCCTGCGGGAGAGGCTGAGGATAGAGCTTGCTGGCAGGAGCATCACGATCCCGAAGCCCTCGAGGGCGCTGAGGCTTGCATCCATCGCCGCGGTATCCATACTTCTCAGAGAGGATTTGAGGAGCGGCCTTTACGGGGTCGCGATATTTGATGGCGAGGAGGCCCTAACATCCGCCGGGTTCTACGAGCTCGGCGCGCCGGACAAGTCGCATTCAAGCCTCCTAACATATCTCAACTCACTCATAGATCAGGGCTTCAGTATCATAGTCTATGACTTGAAGGCTGTTAGCAGGGCGCTCGAGGAAGCCGGCCTAGCCTCCCTCAAGATTATACTGGAAGGCCTTCGAGCATCGAATAAGATGATAGAGGCTGGGAGGGAGCTCATGGAGGCTCTTGGAGAGCCGGTATCGCTGGAGCTCTTTGAGGAGCTCATGGGCCTCGAGAAGGAGGTTAGGCTCCAAGACCTAATCTACGCGGCTGAGGAGGAGAAGAGGAGGATCCCGAAGATCTCGTTCTTGAGAAGTGTTCCTAGGAGGCTTGCTCAGAGGCTTACTGAACTTCTAGAGACCGAGGCTAGGAGTGCGTATCTGGCACATCTGGTCGCGGGGGAGCTTTGCGGCACAGGATCCTAGCGGCCCACCTCGAGCCTCCTCTGGAGCGCCTTTTTCTCCGCCTCTATCAGGAGCTCTATCAGCCTCATGGACTCACCGCGCTCTTCCTCCAGTATCCTCGTTATCTCCTTGAGTGTTAGGCCTCGTGCTGAGAGAGCTATTGCCGCCGTTCTACCATACTTGGAGATTAGGACCGCGTTCCTCTTCAACTCGGCCATTATCCTCCGCTCCTTCCTGTTTATCGGCCTACCTCTTCTCGCGATAAGGCCCAAGACCTCCTCCCTCGAGTGCTTTGTCAGCCCGATGAGCTTCGATCCACAGACCGGGCACTTAGGCTCCTCTGGAAGCTCCTTAACCGCCAACTGTTCATAATATTCATAACATTCTGTGCAGACCGCGAGCCATTGCTCGCCGAAGAGCCTTCCCCGAACCGCCATCAGGACAACCCTCTTCATCCGCTCCGGCGTCGAGACCTCTCCTTCGTTCTCAAACCTGCTAAGAGTAAGCTTTGCCAGAGGCGATGGATCCCCGCTCGGCGACCTCCAGAAGTACACGTTAAGCCCGCCCTCGATAATCTGCCTGAGGATCATCCTCGCCCTCTCCGGATCATAATCGTGGAAGATTGTGTAGTTCATGGTCTCCCGATATACCGGAGTATCCTTGAGGGCCTCGGCGAGCTGATTGAGGTTCAGATCCACTAGGCTCGCCTCATGCTCTATCACGCCCATCTTCCTCGCCACGTGGACGAGCCTCCGCTTGAAGAGCGTGGACCCCTCTATGCTCCTCCTCAAAATCTCATCGAAGTTCTCCAAGACCTCTCGCATCGCCTTGAAGACGGCATCCCCGGAGATCAGTCTGGATCTGAGCGCTATCCTGTATGGATCCTGCTGAGCCCTGATCGGCGCCCCAAGCTTCTCGGAGAGATGGTGGCTTATCAGCCTCTGGTTTGTCCGATTCACCTTGAGCCCGCCATGTATGTGGAGGATCACGTATTCACCGGCCTCCTCTATTACTATGTCGCGGTCTGTTGGCACGGGTATCCCGCGTCTCAGATGGGCCTCCACCTCCCTCAAAGCCTTGAGAACGATCTGCGCATCCACGCCATATCTCCCCGCAATATCCCTTGCGATGAGATCCCTCGGCTCTCCGGCGAGGACCCTATCCCGATACTCCCTCCTCAGGGCGCCGACCTCCATCGCCACTTCATAGGGGACTGGTATCTCCTCTCCAACCCAGCTCGGGATCGCGCCCTCATAATCCTCAAGCGGCGCGACATAGATCCTATCTCCGCTAACATGATGAATCTCCCAGGCCCTCCCCATCAGGATGAACCTCGTGCCAGGCTCACCATACTCCGCAACAAACTCCTCATCAAGTATTCCAACAGGCTCCCCACTCGACTCATCTATCACAACATATTGCCTCTCCTCCGGGATCATCGAGAGATTGTTAAAGTAGTAGTCGTAGAAGGCTCGGCTATTCCTCGGTTTAGCCACCTGATCATCTCTTAGATCCGCTATCCCGAGGCTTCTCATGTGCTCAATGACCTGTCTCAGCTCCTCGAGCTTCAAATCCCTGTAATTGTAGGCTCTCCCGACTATCTCGAGGATCTCTGAGATCCCGATCCTGCCATATTCTATGAGGAGTCCTGCTATCTGGTGCATTAGCGCATCATAGCATTTCATGGGTATCTCGGGCTTCTCGAGGAGCTCGAGCATCGCCCTCCTCGCTATCACCATGGCCTCAAGCGCATCGTCAGAATCTATGGCTATCACCACGCCCTTCGCAGTCCTCCCCACTCCATGGCCACTCCTCCCAACCCTCTGAATCAGCCGCGTAACCTCCCTAGGCGAATTATACTGAATCACGAGATCTATTCTCCCCACATCTATGCCGAGCTCCAAGGATGATGTGCAGACTATGCCGGCAAGCTTCCCCGTCTTCAAAGCCTCCTCCGTTAAGATCCTCGTCGTCTTCGACAACGAGCCATGATGTATCCCTATGCGCACCTGCTCATCCCAGACCCTGAACCTGTTCGTCAGTATCTCGGCGAGCGGCCTCGTATTCGTGAAAATCAGGGTTGAGTTATGGGACTCGACAAGCTCCCTGATCACCCGCAGCCTCGCGGCCACATCCGGGTAGACCCCTATGCTCTCGGCGAGGACAACATCCTCCTCATCTGGGTCGGGGTAGAGGACTGTTATGCTCATGCTCCTCGCTACCGGCACCTTGACTATCTCGCAGCTCCTGCCAACACCGGCCAAGAACTCCGCAATGGATTCCGGCTCACCTATCGTCGCGGATAATCCTATCCTCTGAAAATCCCTCTCCGTGATTCTCGTCAGCCTCTCGAGGCCGACGGAGAGCTGGGCGCCCCGTTTATCAGTCGCGAGCTCATGAATCTCATCTATTATGACCCATCGCACGTTCCTGAGATGGCCCCTCAGAACCCTGCCCGTTAAAATGACCTGAAGGGTCTCGGGTGTTGTTATCAGTATGTCGGGCGGCTCAAGCGTCTGGATCCTTCTCTCTCTCGGGCCTGTATCACCATGCCTGACAGCAGTCCTGAGATCAAGCCTTTGCGCCCACCACTCGATCCTCTCCAGTAGATCCCTGTTCAGGGCTCTGAGGGGCGTTATGTAGATGACCTTGATGCCGGGAGACCTCGCCTCCACTAAGAGCTTGCTGAGGATTGGGAGGAGGGCGGCCTCCGTCTTACCCGTCCCAGTCGGCGCCATGAGCAGAAGATTCCTGCCGGCTAGGATCTTGGGTATCGCCTCCCGCTGAGGCTCCGTGAGATGCTTAAACCTCTCCCTGAAGAGGGCCTCGACCGGCTTAGCCAGCATCCCGAGAACAGTCTCCTCATCGAGCAGTGACATGATCCTCCAGCCTTTCCAGCAACCATGAATGATCAGATCCCGAGGAAATAAGTATGTATCGGCTTAATAGCCCGAGGCTGGAGAAGATGCCCATAGAACATGGCCCTCAAATCATGTTAAGAGAAAAAGAGGGGATTATGTTTCGGCGCTCTGGCACGGGGCATGCAACCCCTCAGCGCGCTCGATATTCTTCAGGGCCGTGATTCCCGTCATGTAGCGGCTTATCATGAGGATCGTGGCCCAAGTTAGCGTGATCGCCGCCGTCATCGCGACGCCTATCGTGGCCATTTCATGAAGTATTATCTGGATGCCCGTGGAGCTCGTCATCGCGGTCAGGAATGGGGGCCATGGGACTATCTCTCCATGCCAGGCATGCTCGAGCGCCAGCAGAATCGACCCGCCCCAGAGAAGCGCGTTGAGAATCCAGAGCTTCAGCCTCTCTGCCAAGCCTCGAGCCGTCTTCTGCATGATCGAGGTTGTCACGGCGAGGATCATGGGGACTAGAAAGCACGCCATATGCCTCTTCCTCCTTGTAACACTGTTGACGCTATTCAGTAACACCAATATAAGCCTTTCCAGCAAGACTTATCCCAAAGCCAGCGCATCGCCATAGCCGCCATGTGGCTCCTAATCCTAGCCTTCGCAGCCACCATCATCACCCCATTATGGTACTTGATGGCCGATAATGACCGGTACATGCTTAGGCTTCTCTGCCTCATCCTCTGGGGGGCCACGATAATGGCCCTTATAGACCGCGTGGTTGGATACATGATGGAGGGAGGCGAGTTCATAGAGCTGACGCCGGAGGCCGCGGCGCTGGGCCTCACCATGCTACTAGCAGCCCTGATAATATGGGAGATAACATTACTTGTAAGAGACCCGAGAGGCGTGCTGCGCAGGAGGCGCAAATAGGAAAAGGAGGCATATTCGCAATGGATGCACTGCTATGCTTTCCCACCGAACTCCTCATATAATTTCTTCCTATTTGCCTCTAGGAGGTTCTCGTTAAGCCCCATGTAGGCGGCCGCCGTGCATATTCTCACGCCGCATACATCCGCCCAATCCATCACGGATCTCACCCTGCTTCTCCACTCCAGATCCCGAAGAAGATGATGGTCTAAGATCATTTCTTGGAGGAATCCTCTGCCGATTATCTCCGAGATGTTCCTTATTGACTCCCTGAGAACGTCATCCTTCAACCTGTATCCGAGCATGTATGTCATGGGCCCATCACAGATCAACATGTCAGGCCTATTGTCGAGGATAAACTTCACCTGATCCTTGGAGACGAAGCCCTCTACATCCGATGAGTGTATAAGCTTCTCGCCGCGCTCCTCTATGAGGACCTCAAGCACGTAGCCAAGCTTCGGATCATCCCCATGCTCGACCGGGTTGGAGAACCTGATCCTGCATCCACCGATCCTCAGCTCCCGGGAGTCCGCGACCTCAACCCTCACATCGAGCTTTCTAAGCCTCTCGAGAAAGATCCGCGACCTAACCTTCTGGCTGAAGTTGATCATGTGCTCTGCATCCTTCAAGAGTATTCTCTTGCCCCTCAGCCACCCGATATCCTCCCCCGGCCTCGGGAAATGATCATAATGATAATGCGTGATTATTATCAGGTCTGCCTCGGATGCTTCATGCTCTATAGCGCGTTTATGCTCCCTCAGCTTCTCAAGCTCTATCGGATGCGGCTTCAGCCCATATCGCCATGGCCCAAGAGCGGCTCCCGGATCGATAATGATCCGCGCATCATCAGCCTCCACTAGCGTGCACATGCTTCGAGTTCCCATGCTATCGAATGCTAGGAATCTCACCCTCATCTCTCTTCAGCAACCCTAGAGCCGCATAATGGGCAGTAAATGGAGTCTGATGGTATCTGGCGGCCGCATGACGGGCACTCGATAAGCTCCACCTCCTCCTCGGCCATCTCGGCCTCCGGCCTCGCAGCCTCCTCCACTGCCGCTACCTCTACCTCGCGCTCAATCCCCCGCTCAGCCCTAAGCTCCGCAACGAGGAGAGCCAGCGCTGGGGATGCTATGAGGCCCAAAGCCAAGTAGGGCCAATCAAAATACACCCGAGATGATGCGGCCAAGAATAATCCCGAGAGATAGTTCGTCAAGAATGATGCAGCGGAGCCCGAGAGCGGAGGTATGATGGAGTAGTGGCTGCGGATAAGTAGGCCCGAGATGATCGCGGAGGCGATTGCGGCAGACATGATTATGATAACGAGGACCATGTATGAGCTCGTTAAAGCTGATAGTATGTAAGGTAGCAGGAAGAGAAGGTAGGAGATTATCGAGGTGGCGGCAAACCTACCAATCAACTCCCAATATACTATCCGTTGAGCACTATTTTATAGATTATGGTTAATGCATCTCCCCGCGCGGCGCAGGCTTCCAAGATACAATCCTCCAGTAAGATCCATGAACTATCATCGTCAGACCTAGTGATGATCATTTTCCTCGAGTAGCTATGCTTCCCATGCTCCAGTGACCTGGATCAAAGTTTTTATCCCGAGCTTTGCTCTGGGTGCAAGGATGCTGGAAGCCATGGTCTCCGGCTTGGTGACATTTTTTCTGGCGCCCGCGGTGATTATGCTGGGAAGGCGGCTCGAGATCGTGGGCGTGGATGTCCATAAGCCCTGGAAGCCCATCGTTCCGAAGACAGGCGGCCTCGCGATAATCCTCGGCGCGACCGCCGGCATGATCCTCGGAGCACATGTAAGCGGATTCCAGCTCCTCATACCAGTAATCCTCTCCTGCCTAGTCGCCGCCTCCATAGGCCTCATAGAAGATCTACGGGGGGAGATAAATCCCAGACTCAAACCCCTCCTGCTCATCTTCGCATCCCTACCCATCCTTATCTCAGGAGCATATTCTCCTAGGCCGCTCATCCCATTCCTCGGGAGGACGAGGCTCTACAGAGTATATCCCGTGCTAGTTATAGCATCCTATCCGGTGGTCTGCAACGCCATCAATGGTCTTGATGTCCTCAATGGCTCGGCCCTCCTAACATCCATCCCCTTCCTCATAATGAGCTCCGTGATCTTCTATATGCGGGGCGACCTCCAGCTCCTCATTCTAAGCCTAGTATTTCTCGCGGCCGCTGTGGCCATGCTCCCTTACAACATGTATCCAGCCAAGACGTTCATCGGCAACTCTGGGAGCCTCTTCATTGGAGCAGGGATAACCTCCATAGCCATAATGGGGGGCATCGAGGTGGCGGCGATAATAGCCCTCATGCCCCATATAATGAACGAGATGTATGTGCTGTTCTCTATTCGAGGGCTCAAATCGGCCAAGAACATCGGCAAAAGGCCCGTCATAGTTGAGGATGGCGTGCTAACGGCCTCCAAAGACCCAGACGCGCCGATAACGCTCCTGAGGATGATCTGCGCCGGCAATAGGATTGATGAGAGGAGGGCTGTCTATGCCATGACCCTGATCTCCGCCTTCGCCACGCTCCTTGGATTCCTGACGCACATCCTGCTATTGGGAGGCTGAGCGAGAATGGGCTTGGCGAGAAACATTCTCATGATAATTGTTCTCCTGATCCTGGTTTGGGCAATATTCCTCCTTGTAAGCTACGTGATCACTGTTACGGTGCTCTATACGCTAGAGCTTCCCGGAGACACGATTATAAGCATCGCCAGGGTGGTGCTTGGGCTCATAATCGCCGGAGCATGGATTCTAGGATGGTATAAGCTCACTAAGCTCTGGCTGTACAAAATTCTACTAGCTAGAAAGCGGGAAACTTAAGAGCGGGCGGTTCACTGGTGAAGGCTGACTAGGCTTGTGGAAGGATTTGAGCGTCGGCGTTGTCGGGGTCGGCTCCTGGGGCAGGAATCATGTCAGGGTATTAAGGTCGCTCGGCGTAGCCGTGGCCGCCGTATGCGATGTGAACGAGGAGCGGGCGAGGAGTGTGGCGAGGGAGTATGGTGTGGAGAGATACTACACGAGCCTTGACGCGATGCTCAGCCGAGAGAGCCTTGACGCCGTGACGATCTGCACGCCTTCGATAACCCATGCGGACTGCGCTGTTAAGGCGCTTGAGATAGGCCTCCACACCTTCGTCGAGAAACCCCTAGCATCAAACATTGAGGGATGCTTGAGGATAATTGATGCGATGAAGTCTAGCGGCAGGATAGTCATGACCGGGTTCATCGAGAGGTTCAACCCAGCGGTCAGGAAGGCCATGGAGCTCCTTGAGACCGATGAGATAGGTGAGATACTGATGATCCATGGGAGGAGGATTGGCTGGTGGCCCGAGAGGATAGGGGACGTGGGGGTGGTCAAGGACACGGCGATCCACGACATAGATCTTACGAGATTCATCTTGAAAGAGGATCCAACACAGGTTTATGCTAGGGGTGGGAGACACTTCCACAAGCTCGAGGATCATGTTCAGGCGATACTCTCGTTTGAGAATGGCTTGAAGGCGGCGTTCATAGAGGCTAACTGGCTCACGCCGAGAAAGAAGAGGGAGATGGAGCTTACGGGGAGCGGCGGCGTCATCTCGATAAAGTTCCTGACCCAGGAGGTCTCGCTCGAGAAGGCGGACATGGTGATCGAGCCGATAGTGAGGCAGGATGAGCCGCTCAAGCTCGAGCTCCAGCACTTCGTGGAGTGTGTGTCGAGTGGTGGTAAGCCGCTGGCCGACGCCTTTGACGGGTTAAAGGCCGTGGCCATCGCCGAGGCGATACTCGAGTCCATCGAGACGGGACGGGTCATCGAGCTTGACCTGAAGAGCATCGTGTAGGGGTGGCCTAACATGTCCTCGGAGGTCTGGACCATTAGATGGATTGATGGCGTTGTGGAGATTCTTGATCAGAGGCTTCTACCTCATAGGGTGAGGTATCTCCGTCTCAGGACGGCGAGGCAGGTGGCTAGGGCCATAAGGGATATGGCGATTAGAGGTGCTCCAGCGATAGGCGTCGCCGCCGCGATGGGGATGGCGCTAACAGCATATCATTCTAGGGCAAAGGCTCGTGAGAAGATCCTAGAGCAGCTTAGGAGGAGCTATGAGGTTCTGAGGAGCAGCAGGCCTACGGCCGTGAACCTCTTCTGGGCTCTTGACAGGATGATGAGGCTCGCTGAGTCGCTTGGCAGCATCGAGGAGATCAGGTCTAGGCTCGTGGAGGAGGCCCTGAGGATAATGGAGGAGGATGTTGAGGCGAATAGGAGGATAGGTGAGAATGGCGCGAGGCTTATAGAGGATGGGGACCGGATACTGACCCACTGTAATGCTGGGGCCTTGGCGACGGCGGGCTATGGGACTGCTCTCGGCGTGATAAGAGCAGCGCATGCTCAGGGTAAGAAAATCATGGTCTATGCATGCGAGACGAGGCCAAAGCTTCAGGGGGCTAAGCTCACTACATGGGAGCTACTAAGAGACGGAATTCCCGTCAAGCTGATAACGGATAACATGGCAGCATTCCTCATGCAGCGCGGGGAGGTGGATAAGGTGATCGTTGGAGCGGATAGGATACTCGCGAGGACCGGCCACGTGATAAACAAGATCGGGACACTATGCCACGCGATATGCGCGAAATATTATGGGATACCGTTTCTCGTGGCCGCACCCACCTCGACGATAGACTTCGAGAGCAGGCTCGAGGACGTGGTCATAGAGGAGAGGGATCCGAGGGAGGTTCTCTATATGAATGGTAGGCGGATAGCGCCGGAGGGTGTTGAGGCCTGGAACCCCGCCTTCGACATAACACCACCCGAGCTCGTCACATACATAATCACCGAGAAGGGAGTTTACAGGCCGGAGGAGCTCAGAGAAATAGGTTCAGGAGTGTTATCAGGAGAATAGTTGCAGCTCCTATTGCAAGGGATTTCAGGCCGGATATGATCAAGTTGCTCCTCGCGATCCTTCCTAAGAATAGGCCTAGAGTGAATAGAAAGCTTAGCGAGAGCCCTAGAGAGATGTAGAAGGCGAGATGCAGGTTCAGCAAGCCGGAAAGCACGGCGAAATATGGTGATAATGGGACTAGGCCTGCTAGGAGTGCCGCGAGCGCGTCCACTATTGCTGAGAAGACTGCAGCCCTCTTCCTCGCCTCTGCTATGATCGAGTTGTCAAGCCTCGTGAGCATCGCTTCCTCGAGCTCTCTTATCCTCCTCTCCTGCTCAGCCCTCTCAGCCATGTATGTCCCGCTAACGCCCGAGATCGCCATAGCTATTAGGGCGCCAACCCCAGCAGCGACAACATTGCCCGCGCTGGCCTCGCCAAGCAGCGTCGAGCCGAGAACTATCCCGAGAATCGTCACTACTCCATCAAACGCATTCATGACAGCATATCTCCTAGAGAACTCCCCAGCGCCAGAATACCTCATTATCCTAGAGATCGAGCCCCTTAACAGCCTGATCATCCCAAGCTCATCTCCATTATTCGAAGACCACCTCATCCACGCTATGAATCGCGCCGCCCAGCTCCCTCACCCGCTCCTTCAGCGCCTCGAAGTCTATGTCCCTCCCCTCCACAGTGATCTTCACCGTATCCGTCTCGGCGTCAACCTCCACGACCACCGCTGATACCTTCTTCACGCCCTCAACCTCAGAGAGCGATCTACAGAACTCGATGAGATCCGGGATATGGGGCTTTAACACATCGAGGACAAGCCTAGACAATGAGGGGCGTTTAGACACCCTTTATTCACCCAACCTAGATATCGCCTGTGAGGCCGGGTTAAAAAAGATTAAGCCTCATGCTTAAAATGGCGCGAGTAGAAAGGCCCGAAACCTTTAATCCTGCTCATAGGAGAATCGGATTACGGGACGAGTGCGGCGGTTCCCTAGCCTGGTAGGGGGCAGGCCTGCTAAGCCTGTGGCCCGATGGGCCGCGCGGGTTCAAATCCCGCCCGCCGCGCATCCCACACTCACATTAACATGGGTTTTTAGGGTGGGCTTCTCACCATGTTTGGATGGATTCTAGGCATTCTATAATGGTTGGCGTTAGCTTCGGCCTGACCTCCGCGGTCATAACTACTCTTGGGCTTATGATCGGCCTTTATTCTGGGACTCAGTCGAGGCTAGCGGTAATCGGCGGCGTCCTCACCATAGCTTTCGCGGACGCCTTATCTGATGCTCTCGGGATCCATATGTCTGAAGAGTCTGAGGCTAGGCATACATCGGGCGAGATCTGGCTCTCGACTATCGCCACGCTTCTCTCGAAGCTAGGCTTCGCCCTCACCTTCCTAATACCACTGCTGCTCCTCGACCTCCAGAGCGCGATCATAGCGAATGTGACCTGGGGCTTCATACTCCTAGCAGCATTAAGCTATAAGTTCGCGAGGGATAGTGGTGGGAGCTTTATCAGGATCGCGGCAGAGCACCTGACCGTCGCCACCGCGGTCATATTTATCGCGCACTTCATCGGTGAGCTCGTCGCAGCATATTTCGGCGAGTGAAGGACTCTGCTAATGGTTTATCTTATTCCGATCCGAGGTTTTATGCTGAATGCCGGCTGGATTCCTGATAGCTTTAGAGGGCATAGACGGGGCCGGGAAGACCACGCAGGCAAGGCTGCTCGTCAACTGGCTTAGGGAGAAGGGGTTTGACGCCCGCTACACCTATGAGCCGACTCGCGGGCCCTTTGGCAGGATTCTAAGATCCATGGCCCATTCGAGGGATGTTGATCCAAGACTTGAGGCTCTCCTCTTCGCAGCCGACAGGCTTCATCATCTCATGTGCGTGATAAGCCCCCTCCTGGAAAGAGGCTTAATCATCGTCTCGGATAGGTATCTCCACTCCTCGCTAGCTTATCAATCAGTTACAACGGGGGATCAGAGATGGGTTGAGGAGATCAATAAGTTCGCGAGAAGGCCGGATCTCGGGATATACCTCGATGTCACCGCATCCGGGGGGCTTAACAGGCTGGCGAGGCGTAGGAAGAGGAGCAGGTTCGAGGATGAGGACTTCCTAGAGCGGGTTAGGGAGAAGTATCTCGAGTATGTTGAGAGGGGCGAGCTGGTGAAGGTTGATGCCGGGAGGCCGGTGGATGATGTCTTCTCCGAGATCACCTCTATTGTTGAGAATGCTTTGAGGGATAGGCGATAGCGTTTTTATGGGCGGCCTACCATATTCTCGGCGAGTTGCCCATTAAGCTGATTAAGGACCCCGTCCACGGGTATATTGAGGTCTCAAGCGAGGAGCTTCAAGTTGTTGATGCTAGGGCTGTTCAGAGGCTTAGGAGGATAAGCCAGCTCCCCTTTGTATACCTCGTTTATCCGGGTGCCCGGCATAGCAGATTCGACCACTCGCTCGGATGCATGCATCTTGCAGGCGAGTTCGCGAGGAGCCTCGGGCTGGAGGAGTATAGAGTTAGGGTTCTGAGGATCGCGGGTCTGCTCCACGATGTCGGCCATACGCCATACTCTCACCTCTTCGAGACGATATTGGAGAGGGCTGGGCTGAGCCATGAGGATATGACTGCTAAGATCCTTCGGGAGGATTCCGAGCTTGCTGAGGCCATAGAGAGATGCGGCATCATGCTCAAGGATATCTTGGAGGTGCTTGAGGGGAAGGCGCCTGAGTCTGTGGTTATCAGCGGGCCGATAGACGCGGATAAGCTCGACTTCCTCGTCCGCGACTCCTATTTCACTGGAGCTCCCTATGGACTAATAGATGTTAGGAGGATAGTCCTCAGGAGCAGGCTCGTAGATGGGAAGCTCGCGATCAACATAAATGCCGTGGGCGCGGTCGAGGAGATGGCCCTAGCTAGATACCAGAACTTCATGAATATTTATCTTCATCATACCGCGAGAGCTGCTCAGATGCTCTTCTTATCCGGCGCCAAGCTACTCGATGAGATCATGAGCCTGCCTAGGATGAGCGTCGAAGAGTATCTGGGCCACGACGACTATACCGTCTGGTGCCTCATGAAAGCCAATGATAAGACGCGGTGGATCATAGATAGAATAGAGAGGAGGATTATACCCAAGGTCGCTTACGAGCTTAGGCTGAGAGAGGAAGAGGTCCCAGCGGATGCCCTAAGAAACCCGGAGGAGGTTGTGAGCGACATCTCCTCTCTTTCAGGCGCGCCAGAGGATAGGATCTGGCTCGACACACCATACATAACATCCCTACCATTTAGGGATGGTGGGAAAATCTCCTTTTACGAGGATCGGTATGGCAAGCCGAGGACCGTGGAATACTCGTCGCCACTCCTCGAGTTCACGTCGAGAATGCACGTCATCATTAGGGTTTACACGGATCCACCCTTTATCGAGCGGGTTAGGGCTGCTTCGGAGAAATATTTTGGAGAGAGAATTGAAACCCTTTCCCAAAGATCCTGTGATAGATGAGATAGCCACCGACGGCATATGATGCAGCGATCGCGATGAGGGTTATCGCGAAAATTCTCATCATCCTCAGGTAGGATCTAATGCTCGGCGTCTATATAATCGCATGCTCGCGAACATGTTGTTCGTCTCCTCGAATGCCTAGACGAATCTTCTGAGTTTTATTGAGAGATCTCCAAGGTTTATCAGGGCCATGGCCCCGACTGTTGGCTCGAGGCCCACGCTTCTCTGATAGCTTGTCTGCTCCTGCCATGTGCCGGAGTTTATGATCCTAACGCCGCGGTATGATCCCGCATACGCGACATGGACATGGCCCGTGTGGAATACATGTGGAACCCGGTCTATCACAAGCATATCCTCGGGCGTGGGGATTATGGGCGTGGTCTCGCCATAGATTGGGCAGAGATGCCTACACCTGAGAACGAGCTTCAAAACCTCCCCAAGATCCCTCTCCAGGCTGCCATGCGAGAACCCGGGGACCTGCTGTATCACGTCATCCAGCCCCTGGCCATGATAAACTAGAAAAGTCCTTCCGGAGATCCTGATCCAAGCGGGGTTCCCGACGAAGATGAAGCTTTTCCCGGACTTCTCAAGTATCGCGCGATATTTCTCGGGGAGTGGGGGCTGTGGAAGGGCTCGCTGAACCGGGTCATGGTTTCCCGGGCCCATTATTATCTTCACGCGCCCCGGGATCTCAGACAATAGCCTTGCAAGTTTCTCAAACTGCTCCTCGACTGAGAATGTCTCAAGCTCCTTATGCTGGTTCGGGTACACGCCCACCCCATCCACCACGTCCCCGGCGATTATCAGGAGCCTGACATTCCTGGCCTCGGGGTCATCCTCGCGATTAATCCAGTCTAGGAAGTTCTCGAAGAGATCCTCCCTAAAGTGTTTGCTTCCTGCATGTATGTCGGAGATCATGCAGATGAGCGCTTCTCGGTCCGTCTTCTCCAAGCGCTCCGCGGCCAAGTCCGGGAGTATGAGCTCCCTCGCGATGAGTGTTTCGCCGCTCTTTACAACCCTCGCCCCGATCACCATATCAGGTAATAGCTGCTCCAGACTATCCCCTGAGACACCACCCTTCGGCGCGATTATTCTATGCTCCCCGCTCGGGTCATCCACCCTCAGAATCCACGCCTTCTCGGACTCCTTCTTCTCGATGAGCATCACGATGACTTTTGCCTCCTGCGACTCCCGGAGCCTCATGGCCTCCCTCAGCAAGATCGCGCCCCTAAGCCTCTCCCGCAGAAGCCCTGAAAGCTTCTCATACCTGCTCGTGAAATACCTCTGAAACTCCTCGAATGTTCCCTGAATCCTCCACTCTGCTAGAAAACGCTCATCAACCTCTACCACTAAATCCTCACGCGCTTCCTCGGCTTCCTCTATATCACCCTCCTCAGCCACGACCGGCGACTCTCCAGTCACCTCCCCAACCAACTCTATCAGGAGGCGCTCATCAATTATCATGGCCCCGCTCCTCTCCAGCCTATGCATCGCCTCCTCCAATATCTCGAGGGGCGCCTCAGCTCGTTCGAGGATCTCTAGAGCTCCCTTAGTCACCGTATATCCCTGGGACGTGGCCTTCTCGATGATCTTCCTTGCTAGGATCTCACGCCTCAACATCCCTCACAGCCTATTGTCCAATTATCTTGCGGCTGATGGCTTATAGTCGAGTAGGGGCGAGAGGAGCTCATCCCCGCGTATCGCCTCCTCGATCTCGTCGGGCGGCGTGAGGAGTATTATTCTCCGCGTCCTTCCATGCCTGCCCATATTCACCAGCTCGCTCTTCACGACCCCGAGCATGTCTAGCTCCGATATAAGGCTGCTAACCCTCCTATCTGTCAAGGGCTCTATGCCGATCTGCTTGCAGACCTCCTTGTATGTCTGGTATACCATGCCTGAGACCGGGCTCGAGACATTGCCCCTCGCGAGGAGGAGCATGCTGAGGAGGACGAGCTTGCTATGGAGTGGAAGGGTGGATATGGCCTCGAATATCCTGCCGCGCTCTATGATGTTCTGAGCGATCCTCACATGTCTCTCCTCAACCACCTCATCCCCATTTCTCTCGGCGACCTCGGCGGCGACTCTAAGCAGGTCTATGGCCCTCCTCGCATCACCATGCTCGGATGCGGCAAGCGCTGCACACAGATTTATGATCTCTTGAGGCACCGCGCCCTCCCTGAAGGCCAGCCTCGCCCTCTCACTCAAGATATCCACGAGCTCTATGGCCGTGTATGGGTGGAAGACAAGCTCCTCCTCGCTGAGACTGCTAAGAACCCTTGGATCCAAGTAATCCTTGAAATGGAGATCGTTTGAGGTCCCGATCATTGTGAGGCCACATCCCTCCATGCCCTCATTTATCCGTGAGAGCTCATAGAGGAGGTTATCGCCATAACTTTTCACAAGCGCGTCAATCTCATCGAAGCAGGCCACAAGTAGAATCCCCCTTTCCTTTAGCCCTCTCCTAAGTCTCGCGAAGACCTCAGCCTTTGCAAGGCCTGTGAAGGGCACCTTGACGCTTATGCTCTCGCAGAGTTCCGCCAGCACCCGATACTCCGTCCCAGCTATCCTGCAATTAACATATGCGAAAGCAACAGGCAGATCCTCCTTGGCGACGACCTCCTGAAACCTCTTGAATACATAGCGTACTACCGCGGTCTTACCAGTCCCCGTCTTACCATAAATGAAGACATTACTGGGTTTTGAGAGGCTTAGGGCTGGGGATAATATCTCGCCAAGCCGCCTGATATGCTCATGCCTGTGCGGAAGTTTCTCTGGAACATAATCAGACCTCATCACCTCGCGGTTCACGAATATCCTCGGCCTCTGAAGAGCCTTCTTTAAAACATCCTCCAAGGGATCCCCTCCACCCCCAGATTTCCTATGGAAGAGCCCCTCATATGATTGAGATTTCATTGATGACTTTGTATTCAAAGTAGCCCCTTAATGTAATCAGGAACGAAGATTAATCAACTGAATACTTGAGAAATGTCGAGTAAACTCTCGAAAACTGTTCGAAGGAGCTCTAAAATTGGTTTTCTCGGGCTAATGTTTTATTTCCAGTGGAAATATAGGGGTGTGGGTCTTTCGGGAGAACCAATGACACTGCATAACATTTCACATCGTGAAAAAGCCTGTGAAGTGGCTGAATGAAAAGCCTTTTTCAAGGCCTTTCTTTCGAGACAAGGCAGGATATGCCTCTCCACCAGAAATTGAAGGGACCCCACGCTTTCCGCTGGAAGACTCCATCTGTAAACATATCCTCGTATCCCGGCTCTATACAGGTGTCGTGAAAAGGGAACTAGCCCGGCGTCTAGCGGCTTTCCCGATCAACGTAGCGTATTCTTCTCATAAATTGAACATTTTTACTAAGGAACTATCTCATGGTTAATCACTTTCTTGAAAACGACCAGACTTATAGCCGGGAACGCTCATCATAACAAGCAGGTGAACATATTTTACCGATAATGCCCCTTAATCATAATTGTGATTTCAGGGGCATTCTAGGGTATTATTTGGGATGCGGCGGCTACACGAAATGCGAAGCTCTTCACTCTTGTTCTGTAAAGCGTTCTCTTAGATTTGATGCGAGCTCGAGGGCTTTTAAGAGGCCTATCAAGGTCTTTATAAGCTCTTTTACCTCCTTTGGATCTGCCGCCCGCTTTAGCGCGATGTTCACCTCCTCGATCTTCGTGGTTAGGGTCTTCACGAGCTCGTTCAATGTAATGCCCGTGAAGGCCTCCTCGATTTCCTCCTCGCTCGAGACTCTGATCACCCTCTTATTGCACTTCAGGCACCAGATCTGGCCCTTTATTTCGAAGAGGGGACTGCTGCAGACCGGGCAGACGTCGGCGAGCATCTTAGCCCCACTCCTAAGGGCATCTGCCATTCTCCGCATATACTCGGCCTCATCCGAGGACATGGCCACAAAGATATTCCCGAGATCGAGCTATAAAGATGCTTCCAGTATTACTCCCAGGCCCTTTG
The DNA here is from genome assembly GCA_021323375.2 of Candidatus Wolframiiraptor gerlachensis. Lineage (GTDB taxonomy): Archaea > Thermoproteota > Nitrososphaeria_A > Caldarchaeales > Wolframiiraptoraceae > Wolframiiraptor > Wolframiiraptor gerlachensis. Next base: position 60,951 of record JAJPCT020000025.1, read on the forward strand.
GAAAAATCTCTTGAGATAGCGGATGGCCCCTGGGAGCGCTCTCCTAAGGATAAAGCCCTTATCAACTATTATATCCTTGAGAACCCGCTTCGGGCTCAGGTAGAAGGTAATATATGCCCAGAGGAGCAGCCTCCTGATCCTCTCGGGAGTTAGGTAGAGGCTCCTCATGACGACGTCGAGGGTCGTGAATTTCCTCCAATTCCTAGTTAGGAGCAGGTTCTCCTCCACGGCCATATCCCAGAGCCTTGTGCCGGGGTATGGTGTGGCTATTGTGAACTGGGCGAGATCAACCCCGCAGCCATCAGCAAACCTTATCGTCGCCTTTATGTCCTCCTCCCTCTCATGCGGGAATCCTATGATAAATGAGCCAAGCGCGTTTAGTCCACAGTCCTTGGCAGCCCTCACAGCATCCACAGCCTGCCTCCTAGTTATCCCCTTCCCGATAAGTCTCAGGGTCTCATCTGAACCGGATTCTATGCCGAAGTAGATCGTATGGGCGCCAGCCCTCCTCATGGCCTCGCCGAGGCCCCTACTGAACGTGTTAACCCTGGAGGAGGCGCTCCATGATATGTCCAGCCTCTCCCTCACGATCATCTTGGATATCTCTTCAGCCCTGCCCATCTTTAGCGTGAAGGTGTCATCGAGGAATTCGATCTCCCTGACGCCGTAGTCGTATCTCAGCATCATCAGCTCCTCTAGGACCCTCTCGGGGCTATGAGCCCTCCACCTCTTGCCGAACTGAAGTGATGAGGAGCAGAATATGCAGCCATAGGGACAGCCCCTCGACGTGATTACAGCAGCATACTTGACCTTATCGACGACATACTTCTCCATAGGAAGAAGATCATAGGCGGGTATTGGAAGCGCGTCCAGGTCATCTATGAGCTTTCCCGGTGGCCCCTCCTTTATCCTGCCCTCCACTCTATACGTTATCCCCGCGATTCCCTCGAGACCCCTTCCATGCTCAATTCTTTTGAGTATCTCCCTAAATGTCTCCTCCCCCTCGCCTCTAATCACCACGTCGATGTATGGGCATTCTTGGAGGACCTCATGGGCCATGAATGTCGCATGTGGTCCGCCGAGAAGGACTAAGATGTCCGGGGAATATTCCTTAACGATCTTAGCGACTGCGTATGCGTCGTAGATCGCCGGCGTCGTGGCCGTCAACCCAACAATATCGGGCTGGAATCTCTTAACAATATTCGCAACATCCTGAAGCGTTAGGTTCTCCGTGAGACAATCAATTATCTTGGCCTCCCATCCTTGCTCCCTAGCAACAGCGGCCAAATATGCGAGGCCGAGAGGCGGCCCAGATGCCCCTAAAACCTCCTTAACAACGGATCTCGTGGGCGGGGAGATAAGTAGAAGCCTCATATCCACCGAATTTTCATGGCAACCACACATAATTATCTCTTATTTGCCGATAGTCCTGATCCTTCTCCTAAGCGCTGGGTCGCGGTCTATCAGCTCATCCAAGACCTGTTCAAATGATTTCTCCTGCGGTATTGTTATCTCACGGTAGACACCAGTCCTGCCATGCTCCCTTCTCCTCCTGAGGACTCTCACCCTGTTTCTGAGGATCTTTGGATCTATACCGAGGATCGCGGCGGCCTCCTCGATGTTTCTTTCGACTGGCAGCTCGACATGGCCCTCGGGCGTCGGGATTATCAGCATGAGCTCCTTATTCATGCCTGGAACCCTCAGCCCTCTCCTCAGATCCTCATATGAGAGCTGGCCGGCGAGCCTGTAGAAGCCCATCTCATCCTCGGTCATCCTCAAGAGGGGTAAAGAGACCGAGGTATAGTCGTCTATCACGAGATATGCCTTGGGCACGTGGCTTGGCGTGGCCTGAACTAAGATCCTGTCTCTCACCCTCACGCCAGCCTCGAAGAGATATAGCTCCACCATGGCCGTGCTCGCCGGGAATGGTATGAAGACATCTACATCGCTCTCCTCATCAACATCTCCACGCGCGACACTTCCATAGACTATCGGGTTGAGACCATGATCCAAGAGGGGTTTCATGAGGGCGAGAGCCCTCTCTCGAAGACGCGTCAAAAGCCTCCACCGCGCATCATCATACCTCACCTCCAGCATTCAAGAATATCCTCGAGAAACCCTCCTAAGATTATTTCCCGGCGTCCTCGGCTAGGTTGCTCCAGCCAAGTGCTCGAGCAAGATCTTGAGGCCGAGGAGCACGAGTATGGCGCCCCCTACTATCGAGGCCTTCTCCCCCGCTAAGCCCCTAACCCTTAGACCCATGAAGTATCCTAGGATCGCTAGTATGAGGGTGGCGAGGCCGGCTGCGACGGACATGCTGACCACCTCAAGCCCCATAAACGGCGTGCTGAAGCCAACCGCAAGCGCATCCATACTCGTGGCCACGGAGAGGGTGATGAGAAGCCGGAGTGTGAGAGGCTCACATCCCATCGGCTCACCGCTAAGCCCTCCCCAGATCATGTGGCCCCCCACAGCGGCCAAGAGAATGAATGCTATCCAGTGATCATAATGGGCTGCTACCTCTATGAGGCTCCCGCCGGCCCATCCCAGCAATATCATCCCAGCTTGGAAGGCGGCGAATGATGCCGCGAGCAGGAGGGGGGTAAACGCCTTCACGCGCTCCCAGCATGCCCCCGCGGCAAAGGCCGCCGAGAAGCAGTCAAGGGCCAAGCCAACCGCGATCGCGGCCACAACCTCAATCATTTGACGCTCCCTAGGCTGCTTTCAGGCGAAAAACCTTTGCGCTGGGGCCATGGCAGAATATATCTTTACGTTCTCAACAAGGTTTCCTCTAGGAGGCGCTGTAAGGCTGGCATGATAGTCGGGCGCGTGGATGCGGTTAAGAGGAGGATCGAGCTAACTCCCGAGAGCAGCCTAGACTTGATAAATTTGTTCAGGCTTGTGAAGCCGGGCGATATAGTCTACTCGAAGACATCTAGAGAGCTGAAAAAGGAGAGGGCGAGCGGTAAGACAGATAGCGAGAGGATACAGGTGATCCTCGGGGTCGAGGTAGAGTCCAAGACGGCGGACCCGCTTATGAGGAGGATTAGGCTCTCGGGGAGGATAGTCTACGAGAGCCGCGATCTAGACCTCATCGGAAAACATCATACGCTCACGATCTACCCCGGCATCCCCATCAAGATAGAGTCTCAGAGGGATTTCGAGAGGCTCCGATCTTTCGCGAAAAGTTATGAGGAGAGGAAGGAGGGCATGGTCATCTGCGTCTCCCTCGATGACGAGGACCTCGCAGTCGCCGAGTTCTCAAGCAAAGGTGTAAGGGTCGCACACTCGAAAAGCCTGCCAAGGGCTGATAAATCGATTCAATGGGGCGAGCAGGAGCTTGAAAAGTTCTTCGATGAGGTTGTCGAAGCGATTAAGGGCCTGCCTGAGGCCGGAATACTCCTCATCGGCCCGAGAATATTTGTCGAGAGGTTTCTCACGTATCTCAGGAAGCGTGAGAAGGATCTCCTGAACAGGATCGTAGGATCCTTGAGCACCTCGATAGGCGGCGAGGCTGGCATAAGAGAGGCCCTGAGATCCAGCGCGATACCCGAGCACTTGAGGGAATTGAAGCCATTCAGGGACATGATGGAAGCGGAGAGCTTCATCAGAATTATGTCGAGTGATCCGGAGAAGGTTGCGATAGGGCTTGACGAGGTTTATGAGGCCTGGAGTCTCGGGGCCGTGGAGAAGATCCTCGTGGCAGAATCCTATCTCTGGAACAACTTAGAGAATGAGAGGCTGGAGAAGCTCTTGGAGCAAACCGAGAGAGGTAGGCTGGAGCTCCATGTGCTCGTGGATGGGCTCGAGGCATCGGAGAAGATTGCTAGCCTCGGCGGCATAGTCGCCATACTCAGGTGGAAGCTGCCACTGAGAAGAAGTTAGAGCTGATTGAATGTCACAACCTTGACGTTGTCAGAGGGCTTCGAGATATCCCCTATCCTGACGCCTATCAGGTAAACCTCATCCGGCCTCCCCGAGAGTATATCGACTAGCCTCTGCGTGACTATTCCATCGAATATCACGTATTTCACGGAGTCCTTATAGTTCTCGAGCTCTTGGGCTAGCTCGCTTACTGGCACCCTCTTAAGTTCGTTCAAGCCCTCATCCAGCAGGACGGCCATAAGCCTCTCCTTAACCTCATCAACATATCTCCTAATCTCCTCGGGGAGCTCGACGCGCTCCCTCTCAACGGCCTTAGGCATCTTCAAGCCCTTCAGGGCCTCCTCAAGCGGCACAGCGCGGTGAAGGGCATCCGAGATCTCCTTTCCAGTCAGTTCCTCAACCTCCTTACCATAAGGCGCTCGAGCAACCTCATCGATCTTCACACCGGAGCTATGCAGCTGATAGAGTATCATGTCTCCGCCCCTATCCCCATCCAAGAAGGCTATGACCCTCCTCTTCCTGTTGGCGAGGTTTTTAACATATTCAGGTATCTTTATCCCCTCAACCGCTATGACGTTCGTGTAGCCATGCCTGAGCAGGTTTATCACATCAGCCCTCCCCTCAACTATTATCAGCTCATCGCTCTTCTCGGCGTCCGGGCCTGCTGGAATCCTCTCGGGCCCCAGCTCAATCATCTTTGCCCTCAACAATGACTCCTCGAGCTCCTTCAGGATCTCATCCTCCTCGGGGATCTTGCTCTTCTCCCACTCGTAGAGTATAGCCCTAGCCCTCTCGACAATCTTCCTACGCTTCTCAGCCCTGAGATCATGAATCTTCTCAATCTTCACGGATGCGGTATACGGTCCCACGCGCTCAATACTCTCAATCATGGCGGCTATAAGCGCCGTTGAGTACTTGTCAAGCGCGGTCGGCACTATGATCTTGCCAAAAGTCTTCTTATCCTGGACATTGACCGTTATCTCTATCCTCCCGATCCTCCCGCTCTTCTGAAGCTCCCTTAGATCAAACTCACTGCTAAAAAGCCCCTCAGTCTGGCCGAAGACCGCGCCAACAACATCGTTCTTATCCACTACGCCATTAACCTCGATTCTAGCCTCGATAAGATACTTCATCGAAGGTGCTCCAGCGCTCAAACCCTATTCCTCCCATGAGCATCAACACAAGCTCCAGCTACATTCATCAGCGGATCCTATTAAATGTAAGGTAAGGGAGCCCGGCCCCGGGGGCGAGAACTATTAGAAGACCCTCAGTATAAGTAAGGAGATGAGGCGCATAGGTGATGAGCCTCTACCGGGCTGAGAAAAGCGAATGATGAAAATATGCACGTTCTGAAAACGGAAAGCTCACAATACAGAAGAAGGGGAGGAGGCTGGGGTTTAGGTTGAGTCCATCCTTAGGTCTACTGTTGGTGGCACACCCCGCTCAATTCTCAAAATTGAGCCGATATTAAGGAGGAATACTCGAGCAGGCTACACCGAGAATTCGTGGAGATCGCGGAGGTGCCGGAGGAGACATCCATGGAGGAGCATAGCCGGCTGCAGGAAGCCGAGCATAAGGCCCCGGAGCGTCAAGAGGCTATCATGATGGAGGGCAGGGCTGAGCAGGAATCAGCTGCCGAGCAAAGTATTCAGGAGATCGAGCTCCCCACCGCAAAGATAAGCGAGCTCCAAGAGCTTCTAGAGATGAGTAAAGAGCTCAAAAAGGAGGTTCAAAGGCTGGTAGAGGCCTTAAATTCGGCGAAAAACCACAAAAGAGTTAATTAGAGCCTAGGAAAAGACACAAGATAGCCCCCGCGGTAGCTCAGCCTGGTAGACTCCTAAGGGGGCCAACAGCGCCCGGCTGTAGCCCGCGCCCAAAGAGGCGCGGCACTCAGCCTACCAGGCGGACAGACACCGGGTGGCCGCAGGTTCAAATCCTGCCCGCGGGATACAACCACCACCCCTTCCTCTTTTTCAGCTCTTCTGCGCATTGGGCTGGTGTGTAGGTGGTTTTCGACAGGCTCTCCCAGCTCCATATAATTTTTAATTGGTCGGTTGATAGAGGTCCTGAGGATTGTGAAACGACCTTTCGGCTGAATCCTTTCAATAAGGCAGCTATCCATCGCCCGTAGGGTTTCAGTTTGAGGTTGGTAGAGATAACTCCTAGATCTATGAGTTGCTCGATTTCCCTCTCGATGAGATCTATGGGTGGGAGTTGCCCTAGGGATATTCCCATGATTACCGAGAGATGAACAAAGTTTAGTTTCTTGAAGAGCTGCTCGTTGATGAATTGGAAGAACCCGGCTTTCTTGCGTTTGCTTTTTAGGGTCTTGCTTTTATTGATAGCGAATGATAGAAGGTTTCTGCTAATGTATAGTAGGGCGGCAGGCGCAAAATACCTAGTCACCGGCAATTCTCGTTGATAAGGCTTCCTAGATACCTCACCATAGGCTTGACGCAGCATGTCACTGAGGTTTCCTCCAATTTTGGAAAATCTTAAGCCATTTTCTTCATAAATTACCCCCAAGCATTTGAGCTTCTGAATTGTGGGTTTAGAGTCTGGCACCAGTTCCTTAAATACCCTCTCGACGATTATGTTAGGCGCCCTTAGGAGTCTAGCTCCTAACAATATATAGGTTATATCCGTGCTGTTAAGGGCCCCTATAATCCACTTTGCTACACCCTTCAGGTTTAATTGTCTGACTACGTGCTCACCACTAATTGTTGTTAATTCGTCTCTAAGCCTCAGTGCATAATTTTGGAGTTCCCTTTCTTCCTCGATCGCCCATTCGTTAACCTCGTAAATCGTTCTTACTATTTCGGCCGCCAAATCCCCTATCCGATAATCCTGCATTGGAGCAATTTGTACCTCAAGCCATTTGCCGTTATGTTTTACTTGCTTAACATCGTATCTTAAATCCTCAAGCATTCTTGATAGACGTGTAAAGTATTCTGACTGCTCCAGAAGACTATTGTATTTTTCGAAGCATATCGAGCATCTGAACGAATCTCTATTAATTGTGAAGTACATGCGGGGGCCGTCGTTGAACTTTATCTTGCGGGCAACGTAGTCGCAGGAGATCGTTAACTTTTTGGGTATTTCACGAAACTTTACGTCGCGGATGAGTTTTAGAACCTCTCCTTCAGGATCTCGCAGTTCGTAAGAGCGCTCTCCCTCTTCGTACCACTTATGAATTATCATTTTGAATGGCTGGCCCTTGATTATGACTACACCATCATCGGGCTTTAGCCGGATCTTTCTAAAAAGCACCACTAACGGAAAGGTTCGAGAAGGGTTATTTTTGATTAACTCGATTATGAAAGATGCGCTTAAATATTTGTTTTCATATATCTTAATTGGTTGGCCAGCGAGGTAAAGGGGGTAGTATGCCCATAGGCCAACTGGGCGGTTGGGCGAGTAATCGGCTCGCCAAGCTGGGGTGGTAATCGCCCACCCGATTGGCAGGGTAATCGTCCCTGCACAAGTAATTCTAGAAGAAGCTCCGAAGTAAAGAGGCGTCACAATGACATCCGTAAGAAGTATCAATGCTAGGGGATCCGCTGGCTCCCGCCTCTCTGGGGGGTTGGGGCGGGAGCTCCCGCCGCTCCTCCAAAGATATCTCTGTAAAGGGCGGTTAAGGCTTGTTACAATCGATGTTAACGTTGAGGATGTAACAATAGCTGAGGTAGAAGTTTTACAGCTGATACACGTAGTCAAATACTACAGGGTTCGAAGGAACACGGGCAAACTACTGTTTGTGAGAAAGGTGAACAGACGCTCGATGAGGCTGCATGGTAGACCAGCATCCTCATGGCTCAAATATGCTAAAAACCTCGACAATGACTGGATCAATAAATCAGTTGGGTTAGTTAAGAAGTTGGTTCGGAGCGCTGACGCGGTGGTAATCGAGGAACTCGACAGTAAACAGCTGAAGTTAAAGTTGAAATCCAAAGACCCTGAGAAAGCACTTCTATTTAGCTCCTGGCCGATAGCTAAGATTGTCAGGCGAATAACGGCAATGGCGAGGAAAGCGGGAAAGCTTCTAACAGTCCCACCTCATTATAGCAGTAGGCTCTGCCCTAAATGTAATTCGATGATGAAGCACGAGAGCGGGAGATGGGACAGATTAAGGTGCGAAAGGTGCGGGTTTACTGATGACCGAGATCACGTAGCTGTGAGGAACTTGGCCCGAACAGCATTGCTTCTGAACGGGCTCCATTACCTGGCAACAATACTTGGAAGTCAGCTAAGAGATTACAGAAGAGCGCTTAAGGACGCCCTCGCCCAAGACCCCGAGTTTCAGGCCCCATCACTCGGAGGGGAAGGGGAGGCACCCTCCCCAAGTACCCTCCGGGTAGGGCCTGGGCCCGAGGGTACTTGGGCGGGGGTTGTTAATGAGCTTTTCTCCAATGGCGGGTGATGGAGCCAGCCGGCGCCCCAGCCGTCAACCCCCTTTAGGGTTGATGACATCGGGGCGGCAGGCAGCCGGACGCGCCGCGGGAGAGTCTTGGGCGAGATAAAAAGGTTTACCGGCAAAGGATCGGTCGCCGATAACCCCCTCCTTTACCTCTTTTTCTCTCCTCTTCTTTTTTCTAGTACGATTTGTTAGTTATTTCCAGCCTCTTAAGCGGATGTTGGGGTTGTTATCCGGATATCCCTAGTGATTTGCTTAAATCTTCGAGCGTTGTTTCAGGGCTTCATCTTAGTGGCTTTCTCGCCTATTACGGCATCCGATAAGATGGTTGAGGGACGGATAATAATACTCTGGGAGAAGGATATGTAGCCTGCCGGGGAATCCACGGGGCTAGTTAGTTTTAGTTTTTGACTTCAGACGGGTATAACCGAATATAGAGTTATATTGAGTTTTTGTGGTCTATTTAGGTGAGATGAGGTCTAATGTGGAGTTGAGGCGTGTTCAGATTACTGGGGGTTCTACCTATATAGTTTCTCTCCCGAAGGATTGGGCTGAGAGTCTGGGCCTTAAGCCAGGCGATTATATCCAGATTGTGAGGCAGCCGGATATGAGCCTGCTCCTAATCCCGGGTGGCGGCAAGGTCAATAGGCCTGTCGAGGCGTTCATAGATGCCTCCTCGGCCAGCTCCCTCGGCGAGGTGGTCCGTGAGTTCATATCATGCTACTTGGCGGGCTATGATGTCATCAGGGTGAAGTTTGGGCAGAGGGTTGACGAGTATAAGGCGTATTTGAAGGCTGTGATGAGGAGTAAGCTGATAGGGCTGGAAACAGTCGAGGAGTCGACGGACTGCATGGTTGTTAGATGTCTGCTCGGCCTGGTCGAGTTCCCGGTTAAGGATGCTATCAGCAGGATGCACTCCATGGTGGCCTCCATGTGCATGGATGCTTTAAAGGCGTTAAGGCTTCAAGACTCGTCACTTGCAAAGGACGTTATCCAGAGGGATGATGAGATTGATAGGCTCTACTTCTTCGTCGTGAGGGGATTAAAGATGGCGGTTGAGAACAGGATATTCATGAGGGATATGGGGATGAGCCCGAGGGAGTGCCTCGGATACAGGGTAATAGTCAAGAGCATGGAGAGGATCGCCGACCACGCGGCGAGGATAGCGAAGCTCTCGATGTCCATGAACCTTGCGAACGCCTCAAATCTTATAAACAAGGTGGTGGAGGTTGCTGATCTCTCACTGAAAATCTACGAGAGCTCGATGGAGTCTCTCTTAAAGATGAACTCTAAACAGGCAAATGCCGTGATTGAGGAGGTTGAAAGATTTCACGAGCTCGAGTCAAAGGCCGTGAATGAAGTCCTGTCCTCGAGGCTTGATGCCAAGACCTTAACGGGGCTGAGGCTCGTCCTCGAGAGCCTCAGGAGGATAGCGGATTATAGCGCTGACATAGCGGAGATAGTCATGAATCTCGCTACAATGCCGAGATATCATACCGCTGCAGGGCCGGCAGCGGCTGAGGAAACTTAAATATCGTGGCAAAAAGTCCATTCCTTTGATGAAGATCTTTCTCGATACGGCTGAGATTGAGGAGATAAAGTTCGCGGCCTCGCTGGGCGTGATTGATGGAGTTACGACAAATCCATCCCTGATAAAGCAGGCTGTTGATAAGCGAAGTGGATCAATAAACATGGAGGAGTATATCAAGGAGATACTGAGAACTTCTCCAGGGCCGGTCAGCTTAGAGGTGATAAGCGTATCATACGAGAAGATGGTTGAAGAGGCTAAGCTTCTCTATGAAAAGTTTGCTGGATATGGGGAGGTCGTGATAAAGATCCCGGTATGTCCAAGTCTCGATGGTGAGAGCAACATCTATGATGGCTTGAGGGCCATAAAGACTTTGAGCGAGCTAGGAATCCCGGTGAACGCGACCTTGGTAATGACGCCGGAGCAGGCCCTGCTCGCGGCGAAGGCAGGCGCAGCTTATGTAAGCCCGTTCGCGGGCAGGATTGACGACTACCTGAGGGATAAGCTGGGTATGAAGAGGGGCAAGGACTACAATAAGGAAGATTACTATGACTTTGAGCTGATGGGAATGCTGGAGGCGGAGAAGCTAGGCAGGGTAATATCTTCGCTTGAGCTTGATTCCTTGGCCAAGGCTTATCTGGATGAGCGGGTGAGGAGCACAGCCGCGCTCGCGAATGACAATGGAATATACAGCGGCGTGGATCTCGTGCGATCAATACTACAAATATTCTCAAACTATGGATTCAAGACTGAGGTCATCGCCTCAAGCATGAGAAACGCGAGGCAGGTTAGAGAAGTCGCGGAGCTCGGGGTCCACATAGTAACGATACCTTTCTACGTCTTAAAGGAGATGCTCTTACACTACAAGACAATAGAGGGGATAAATGCCTTCGTTAAGGACGTTGTCGAGCCTTACAGGAAGATATTCGAGTAGAAGCTCTGCAGCCCATGCCTTGTTTCTTATCAGCTTAGCCCTCCTTGTGTATTGTTAATTCTCTGCGCATGCTTTCCCTAAGGGCTGTGAGTTCGGCGACCTCTCTCTGAAGCTTTATCCTCTCATTTTCCAGCTCTAGTATCTTGTCCCTGAGTTCCTTAAGCCTCTTCTCAAGCTCCTCTATCTGGCTCTTCAGTTCATCATATCTCTTGATCTCGGAGGACATTTTCCAAGCTAGGATAAATCTGGATAGCTCATCTTCATTTCCCGAGAAGATTACTTGGAAGTTCGCCATGGTTCCCTTGTCTAATGTTCGTCTCCCTTCCTAAAAACGATTTCATGGGAAGTTTTCTCGATTCTCGTTAAGCAGGTTCGCTTTCCTAATCAATGCTTAAGAATGTGAATGAGGGCGGTTGGCGGCGAGAGTTGCCGAAGATACTTGATACGACTCTCAGGGAGGGCGAGCTGTATAAGCGGTTTAGGCGCGAGGTTAGGGCTAAGATCGCGGAGCTTCTGGCCTGCATAGGTGTTGATAGGGTTGAGCTGACAATAGATTATCCCCCAAGAACCACCCGCGAGGATGTTGAAGCCGTGATAGATGCTCTTAGGAGCTATGAGGTCGAGATCGTGTTACATGGGAGGGCATATAGACAGGATGTCGAGGCGGCTGCGAAGTATGATGTGGAGGGCGTAGGAGTTTACCTTGCGCCGACGGAACTTCATAGACGTTTTAAGCTCGGCGGGATAAGTTTCGAGGAGGCGAAGAGGAGGCTTGAGGAGGCCCTAGAGCTCGCGGTCTCCTACGGCTTCAAATACAGGAGGGCCACGATCGAGGATGCATCGAGGTATTATCTCGGCGAGGATGGGGGTATCGAGGCCCTAGCCAGGCTCGTGGATGATCTGGGGGAGGCTGGGGCGACTGTTGTAAGTGTCCCGGATACATGTGGGATGCTCACCCCACCTCAGGCGCGGGAGTTCTTCGAAAGGCTCGTGGCCCTTTGTAGAACACCGCTCTCAGCGCATTTCCATAATGATTATGGCTATGCCTCGGCGAACACGATTGAGGCGGCCCTAGTGGGGGCGGATGAGCTCCATGTCTCGATACTCGGCATAGGCGATAGGAATGGGATAGCGGACCTATACGAGGTCGCAGCACCGCTAATCGACATCCACGGCTTCGATCTTAGGATCAGACGAGACAAGCTGAGAGAGCTCTATGAGACCTTCTCCAAGCTCACGGGAATAAGGATACCATTCAGACATCCATTAAGCAGGGAAGCCCAGACAATCCGCGCGGGAGTCCATCAATCCATGGCCCTGAAGGCACCCGAGGGCTATGTCCCAATAGGGAAGCTGAGGCATGACTTTGACAGGCTCTACTTCGAGGCCACGACCTACCTGAGTAAGAGGCTCATCCAGAAGGCCCTCAAGAATGATGTGGATGATGAGGTGCTCCAAGAAGCATCCTCCATGATCGCGAGGCTCGCCGAGCAGAAGGGCGGGGAGCTTGGCCCGAGAGAGGTTGCGGAGACCCTCAAGAGCATGAACTTGGAAGTTGATGAGCTCACCCTGCAGAAGCTCCTGAAGCCCCAGAAGGCCTACATCCTCCTAAACCTCGATCCAAGGTTCCCGGTAAGGGAGAAGATACCAGAGATACTGAGCTGGAGCGAGGTGGATCAGGTGGATGAAGTTTACGGAGACGCAGACCTGATAATAACCGCCAGGCTCGAGGACGATGTCATCGAGAGGGTTAAGAAGCTCTTCGGCGACGCGATCCTGGGGATTAGGACGCTTATCGCCGACTAGCCGCCTCAACACCCTCGAGAATAGCTTTCAAGAATTTTCCGGCCGAGAGTTCGGAGGCCCTCTTCTCGAGATAGGCCTTATCGAGTCTATCCATGTTGGCGTAGATCACCTTCGCGGCGAGCTCCATCCTCATAGTGCCAGTCTCCCCCACAATGAGGCTCAAGGCATAATCCTCCGGAGATAGTATCCTCAGTCCCATCCTCTGCAAGCATCTTCCAGCAAGCTCATCACTCCACTTAAGCGGCCTCGGTGAATCAAGGAGCATCACCACATTGTTGTTCTGGAGATCGAGGAAAGATATTCTGCCACGCGGCCCGATAACCTTCTCGAATCCACGCCCCCTAAAAGCCTCTACAACGCCATCTAAGCTTTCACCAACCTTTACCGCGAAGATCCTATCCCTCGCAATATATGGAACGCCATAGAGGGGAAGGGGGCGAAGACCATAAAAGACATAGAAGACCCCAATTTCCTCCAAGACCTGGGATACACGCTGGATGGAGCGGTCGAGAAGCCTAAACCAAGGCGATGATTCCTCGACAAACCTGACAACATCGAGACTCTTCACGGAGTCTATCTCCCTGACTATTCTCTGGAAGTCCCGGTCCGAGAGCATGGCGTCCATTCCCTGGATAAAACGAGTAAGATCTCTTCTTTTGAGGGGGCGGCGGCCCTGAGGGTGGCAAGGAGGACGGGAGGCCGCGGGCGGCGGGAGGAAGTCCGGCACGTGATCCACGCGCGGCCCCGCCACGCCTTAGCGCTGCTCCCTCCCGGGCCTAACGCGGTTCGGCGTGCTCGGAGGCTGTTGCCCACCCCTACGAGTGGGGCAGCCTCCTACGAGGCCCTGCGTGGGCGCGCCCTCATCCCCCGAAGCCCGCAGCCGCGCCCTCCCCCTCGCAGGCGCCCCTCGGGTTATCCGGCCCCCGCATGTAGCCCATTTCGGGTTACAGGGAAGGGCTAGCTCCCCGGCCCTACCTGCCGCCGCCCCACTCCTCCTGATAGCCCGCCGGAGATATAACCTTACTGGGTTAAAGCCCGGAGCCGGCACCTCTCATTCTACTCGCCATAATCCTCCAAGCTTCTGCTGGGCTTTAGGTAGACCTCGACGGCCCCCATCCTCCTCAATATCTGCAGGGCTCTACGCGTGAACTGGACCGAGTATCCTAGAGTCCGAGCTATTTCGCTCGAAGTATGCGGGCCATTATTCTTCAGGAAAACCAGTATCCGCAGTTGCTTTGGATCGGAAACCCCCTCGGGAAATTTCTTGAACCTCCAGAGATAGGGCAAGCAACCACCTTCTGAAGCAGCATTACTCGTGTATCTTCCCCCACATCTCTCTAGCCAGCTCTCCATCGTACTTGTAGAGGTGGAGCTTTTCCTTCGCCTTCTCCCTTCTCTCGCGATGCTCCTCGAGGAACTTGAGGACCTTCTCGGTCAGGATCAGCTTTAGCTCGCCTGTTAGGAGTGCTCCTGACCTGTAATCCTCTTCTATCTTCTTCAGCTTCGCGTCATCTGGCTCGAAGAAATAGTAGAGCCACTGGAATGCGACATCCACCTCCGGGTTTCCTCCCAGTTTGCGGTGTAGCTCGGCGGTTGGCTGCCCGCCCGAATAGGCTTTCCAGATCTTTCTTCTCACGGATTCCTCATCCTCGTGGAGGTAGATCGCGGATTCCGGCTGGCTGGCGCTCATCTTGCCCGTGGGGCCTGTGAGCGGCGGCAGGAACTTGCTATGGATCGCGGCGGCCTTATAGTAGCCGAGGCTCTCAGCGATATCCCTCTGTATCCTCCAATATGGGTCTTGATCTATCGCACATGGGATGAGACAGCGCCTCCTCTCGAAGAGCGATGGCACTATCTGGATCGCCGGGTAAAAGATCATCCCGATATTCGTCTGCATGTCGAATCCGAAGACCGCCCTAACCCAGCTCATGTTAACCTTCCTCGCCACCTTCAAGGCAATAGGATACATGTTCCTGATATATTCCGTGTCTTGGAAGATGAAGGTCTTGTCAGGGTCGAAGCCCACGGCCGCTATATCAAGGGCGTTCTCATAGGCCCAGCTCCTCGTCTCCTCGAGCGTGAGACCCCGCTCCTCCTCAAGAAACTTCTCATCATCTGTTAGCTGTATGTAAACGTTGACGCCAAACTTGTCTTGGAGCCATTTTGTGAGATAGAATGGCAGGATGTGGCCTATGTGCATGGGCCCGCTTGGCCCCCTGCCAGTGTATAGGAAGAATCCCCGCCCAGCCTCCCAGTCGTCCAGAACCTTGTCCAAGTCGCGGTGGGAGAAGAAGATCCGGCGTCTCAGGAGATGATTGAGCTCGCCGGCGAGTCTGCCGATCCTGCGGAGGAGCTCATCATCTATCGGCGTTGTCCCGAACTTCTCAATCAGCTTGTCATAGTCTACCCTTCCCTCAACCCTCCACGGCGTGACTATGAATTCTTCTCCAGCTCCGCCAGCCTCAGCCATCTCCTCGAACAGCCCGTTAGCAGCCCAGCAATATATATGCTAAATGCGGTAACCCTTATTTCCGCTCTCAGAGAATATTCTCTCGGCGGGGGTGGTGGCGGGTGCCTAGGTGTCAGATCTGCGGGAGGAAGACGGAGAACCTTTACGCGGTCGGCGGTAAGCGGGTCTGTGATAAGTGTAGGTCGAAGGTTGGGACTCCATAAGCTCAGCCTAATTTTATCTAGTGGAGCTTTTGTGAGGAAGGCTGGATGAGGGAGAATTGCTGAGCGAGGATGCCTTGGATAGGTTGAGGCAGGCGGGCTTGATAGCGAGAAGGGCTCGGGAGGAGGCTTGCAAGCTCATAAGAGAGGCCGCCCTCGTAATCGAGATCTGCGAGGCTGTCGAGGAGATTATACGCCTAGAAGGAGCTAGGCCCGCATTCCCATGCAATGTCGGCATAAATGAGGTGGCCGCCCATTATACATCCCCGCCCGGAGACCAGCTGAGAATACCGCCGAGGAGCTTGGTCAAGGTTGATGTAGGCGCATCTCTCGATGGCTATATCGCTGATACCGCCGCGACGGTCGCATTATCGCCGGAGCTCGAGCCGATGGTGGAGGCGGCAAGAATAGTCCTTCAGGAGGCGATAAGGGCCATGCGCGCCGGAGTCCCAGTCTCGAGAATTGGACTTACAGTGCAGGAGGCGGCGAGCAGGCTCGGCTTCAAGCCCATAAGAAATCTCACAGGCCATGAGATAAGGCGGAACCAGCTTCATGCGGGGATGACGATACCGAACGTCGGCGGGGCATGCCCAGGCAGGCTTGAGGCGGGCCACATCTACGCCGTCGAGCCCTTCCTGACGACCATGAGGGGGGCTGGCGAGGTGGTCTCAGCGAAGATAGCGACCATATACCGCGTGGAGCCGGAGAAAACATGCCGTCAGAAGCTCAGAGAAGATGAGAGGAGGCTCATCCAGTACCTCGCCGAGAAGTTCGGCAACCTACCATATGCCGTGAGATGGATAGAGGGCTATGAGAAGGTTAAAGATGTTCATGAAAGGCTGGTCAAATCTGGTAGGATACAGCATTATCCGGTCCTTGTCGAAAGGCTCGGCGAGCCAGTCGCCCAAGCAGAGCACACAGTTATAGTCTACGAGGATGGATGCGAGATAATAACCTGAAAAAAGGCTTAGAGTGTCTGCTTCTGCCTCTTCTCCCGCTGCTCCGGCTCCTTCACATATATGCCCACGATCCTCATTCTATCTCCACCGCATTTCGGGCACTTCTCCTCAACCTCGCCGAAAACATAATCCCCCTCCCTAAACGGCCTAGAGTTTATGGTTGAGCAGCTCAAGCACCTGAGGAAGGTTAAGGGATTCAAAATCTGCCTTTCCCGGCCGCTTGGAAACATGCTTTACCCCGCCTCTTCCAGGCATAATCTCGCTTGAAGCCTCAACTTAATCCTATCCCAACAGTATTTCCTATCCCGGCGATGATCACCGAAGCTCCCTCCTCGACCTTGCTCCTAATTATGCTCTTGACGCGCTCCACGACCTCTTCAGCCGCCTTAGCGATGCTCTCCTTCATCGGGGTTATCGCCTCCCCTATGGACTCGTAGATCACGAGCGCATAGAGCGGGATGTTATACTTCTTCGCTATCTCCTCTATCTTGAACTTGTCCACGCCTATCCCGCCTATCGCCGCGCCTATTCCCTCGACAACCTTCCCCGTATCCTCGCCCTCGAGCTTGAGAGCAGCATCAATCATCACTATCGCCTTGACGCGCTCCCCCTCATTCTCAATTATCTTAATTATGCCGTCAGCCGGCTTCCCGACGGTCCCTCCCGGCCCAGCAGCCCTGAGAACGAAGAGCTTCTTACCATCCATCATGAGCTCATGAACTATGGTGTCCTTGGCAACCTCATATGTCTTCTTCTCCAATCCCTCGACGAGCTTTGCAGCGGCTAGGACTCCGACGCCATCCCCTACGGGCTGGCCCTGCATGAACGCGTAACAGGCCTGCCTATACGCCTCAGCGATCTCCATCAGCTGGGGCATCAGCATCTGGATCTGGAGCACGATGTATATGTTCGAGGTCTTCTTGCCTAAGAGGTAATAGTGTCTAACAACCCTGTAGAGATAATCTATCCCCCTAGCAACCTCGACAAGATTTGTCAGAGTCTTCGCCCTCTCTCTATCAGCCTTCGGGCAAAGCCTCCTAACATTCTCCTCGAAAGTATCCTCCCAAGTATTGACTATGTGCTCGAGCTTATACACAATGCCGTAAGGGTCCATCGACTCGGGGGTTATCGCGAAGGATAGGAGGATCTGATCAACCTCCTTCTCCAGATCAACATTCCCGTCAGAATATTTTCGAAGAGTCTCTATGACCCTACTCCTAACCTCCTCTCTAATCCGCTTAAGCCCATAGAGCTTCCTCTCAAGATCTCTCAGGATATAGGATAGCTGGAGCCGCTGGGAGAAATTCGGATACAAGATGAAGATCATCAGGAAGAGGAGCCAGACAAGCTGTATGAGGGAGGTTAGTAGATCTCCCTGACCAGCAATCTGCATGCGGGCAAAGGCTTCAGCACCTCCGCTGGAAAAACCCAATTCTCAGCCCCTCTAGAAAACCATCCTAAATCCCAAGTTAAATACATATGTAGGCCTTCCCAGCCGGATGGGAAAGGATTAAAGCTCGCCTAGAAAACTCACTCTAAGCATTATGCGAGTTACAACTAATGACCCTACAAGGCACTACGGATAGCGTATCTCACAATGGTGAAGCCACTGGCCGGCGAGTAGTAAAAGCCACAAAGGCCGGTAAGGCTCTAGCGGGTGCTCCACCATGGATTTACAAAACCATAGACGGTAATGACCGGCATCCTGCCAGCCTTTGTGGCTATAAGGACTTGTCGGCCAGCCCCACCCCCCATTTTTACTTTTGAGGAAAAAGGATAAAACTCGCTCAGAATCATAGTGAAGCTGGGGTTGCCGGTCATAGGGAGGGGGGAAATACCCAGACCCATTCCGAACCTGGAAGTCAAGCCCCCTCCCGCCTGGCGAGTAGTGGGGTGCGGGAGCCCCCGCGAAAGCCGGGTGCTGGCAACCCCCCTTCTATCATGTTCTTAAGCTCATGGCCTGATGATTGAGGTTGGATGCTTGGTGACAGCTGGCGCCTGCACGTTCTGTGGCGAGAATCGGTCGATCTACTTTAGGCGATATTCTGGTGAGCGACTCTGCGCTCGATGCTTCTGCTCAAGCATGGTTGACAGGGTTAGGAGGACGATCTCCAAGTATGATCTCCTCAAGTATGATGACCGGATACTCGTGGCGGTCTCGGGCGGCAAGGATAGCCTGAGCCTACTCAAGATATTACATCTGATAGAGCGGGACTTCCCGCATGCGCGGCTCTACGCGGTTACGATAGATGAGGGGATTGAGGGCTATAGGAGTGAGGCGATAAAGATCGCGGAGAGCTTCTCCTCGAGCCTCGGCGTCCCATTCGCCTCCTTCAGCTTTAAGGAGCTCTTCGGGTTCGACTTGAGCGAGGCGGTTGAGTCCGGGGCTGCGGAGAGAGTTGGGGTTCAGCCATGCACGATATGCGGCGTCCTAAGGAGGAAGGCTCTGGTCATCGCGGCGAGGAGGCTCGGCGCAACGGTGATAGCAACGGCCCATACACTCGACGACGTGGTCCAGACATATCTGCTGAACCTGCTCAAGGGCGAGGGGAACATTAAGCCCGTGGGCCTTAGGAGAGAGGAGGGCGGAGCGGTGCCGAGGGTCGCGCCATTCAGGCTAACACCCCAGCGAGAGGTCGCGCTCTACGCCTATCTCCAAGGCATCCCATTCCAGACAATCACATGCCCCTACACCCGCACATCCATGAGGGATAGGGTTAGGAGCTTCCTAAACTGGTATTCCGCGAATAGGCCCGAGGCCCTCTTCTCATTCCTGAATAATTTCGAGAGGCTGATTATGAGGGCTGGATATGGCGGTGAGCAGGTATGCGAGTTATGCGGGGAGCCTTCGAGCAGGAGGATATGTAGGGCCTGCGAGCTAGAGCAGCGCATAAGAGATGCCTTGAGAGCCTAGATCTGGACTAGGCCGAAGGTCTTGAATGTGAATCCTATATTGAGCGCTATGAGGCCAAGGGAGAATATTGTCAGGGCTGTGCTCACGCCCCTGATAGCCCTCTCGCTCTTTGTCAGCCTCTCCAAGAGACTTGTTATGAGAAGGCCGCCATCGAGGAAGCTAATCGGGAGCATGTTAAAGATCGCGACGTTTATTCCAAGCAGCTGGATCCAGAGCAGGAGCCTGTATAGGCCGTGCTCGAGCATCGGGTCTCCGAGGCCGACCCTCATCGGATAATAGAAGGCTACATGCGTGACCCCAAGGCTCCTAAGCACCTGGCCTATCGGCATGTTTATCGGCTCGCGCAGCCCATAGACAAGCCTCCCCTTACTACTCTCGATCACTATCGTCTCCGATGCTGTTATGTTCCAGTAGAGGCTCGTGCTATTAACTGTAACACCACTCACGCTGTAAATCACGTCGTTCACGGATAGCTTTGCTCCCTCCTCGACACCGGCGACGATCACGCCAGCCTCCACGGGAATAAATGCCACGAAGACTATAAGGAGGGCGATGAGGCCGACTATGAGGTTCGCGAGGCTCCCGCCAGCAGCGACCCTCGCCCTAACCCTTACAGGAGCATTCTTGAACTCCTCCTCATCCGGCTCAACAAATCCTCCGGGGAATACGTAGAAGAGGAAGAGGCCAGTGGACTTGAGCCTCAGCCCCTCGACCCTCGCTATTAGCCCATGCATCCCCTCATGTGTCACGAGTATTATCCCCAGCGCGAGGAGCAGATATGGCAGGTGCTCCAGTCTTATGGTCACGCCTATGACTAGGGGCAAGACGATGTTCTGGGGGCCGACCCGCGATGGCGTGAACAGGTATGTTGCGAGATTCCTGGAAAGCAGGTAGATCGCGGCACCCATCATAACAAAGCCCAAGACTATGCCGACGTCCGATAATATTCTGAGAAGTCTTGGGGCCTTGGAGGAGAATCTATCTAGGATTCCAAGAGCCCTCTCAGATCTTACGATGAAGCCTAGTGGATAGAGTTTAACTCCTCTAGGGCTCCACCTCACTAGGAACCTCAACACGAGATATGCCGCTATCCAGGCGATGGCGAGTGTTACTAGTGGATGGCTCAGCAGCTCCAGCAAGTCCGAGAAAGCAGGAGACTCTAACAATATTAGGTTAGCTCGCCTCATCCCCCTCATAGGGAAAACTTTTTGAGAAAGGGGCGCCGTGGAATTAGCGGCTTCACGAAATCTTCAGGGATATTATTCTCGGGGTGGGAGCATGGCTAGTGGTGCTTCCCAGAGCTGGGAGGAAAAAAGGAAGAATGTGGTCCAGATCTTGGAGTCCATAGCTAATGATGTCTCAACTCCCAGGAATATTCGGAGGGTGGCGAAGGAGGCTGCTGACGCGCTGTTCGATGAGCGGTATAAGCCGGCGGTTAGAGCCGCGAATGCGATCGAGATGATAGAAGGCATAATGAATGACCCGAATTTACCAGTCTTTACACGAACCCAGCTATGGATGGCCATATCCATCCTCGAGCAGATAAGATCATCACCCGAGTAATTCATCCTGATTCTCACGGTATTATCCTGAGGCAACATGTCTACCTGTGGCTCTCAAAGGAGATATATCCGGGAGCGTGGAAGCTAGCGTGGAATGGCGGGGCAGGGCGGGAGGAAGAAGATTAGGCTGGAGATGGTTGATGATAACGGGGATAAGCTAGTCCTGATCTTCGAGGGCAGACTGAGTAGGGAGAAGCTGATGCAGATGGCCGATCTCCTAGAGCTCTATGGCGGGCTCGCGGGCAGGGAGCATCAGGACGAGGAGCAGTATTACGAGAATAGCAAGCTTGGTAAGCTTGCCAGAATCCTCGCGAAATACTTTCCCTTCGGATACTTCACCTCAAGGGATGTTGTGGAGGCTTATATGACCGAGTATAGGGAGCCGATAACGCTCAGCACAGCATCAACATATCTGGCCAGGCTCGCGGAGAGGGGTTATCTCGAGAAGCATAGGCTCGGAAATCAGATAAGGTATCGGCTTGCCCAGCCCCGCGTCCCAGCAGGCGAGGAGAATATTCCAGCGAGATTCCCCTGGTACGATCTCGGCCCAGAGGCCCGGGAGAGGTAATCCTCAATAGTCTACGAATCTGTATAACACGCGGAAGGCTTGTATGAGGAGCTCCGTCCTCGCTTTTCTCGAGAAGAGCGGCGTCCAAATCCCCGAGAAAAATGTCTTAAAGTCTCTCCTGAAGCTCTCATACCTGACTGAGCCGCAACTCGAGGTTCTCCTAATAGAGCTGGGCTCCGCGAATCTTGGGAGGAAGGTGACTATCCGGGAGAAGGCTAGGATAAGGGGGGTTAGCAAGGGCGCCTACGCCCGAACCATGAGGCAGGCGATAGACAACATTAAGCGGAGCATATACACGCTCTTCCTCCTCAGGTATCTCGGCGTTCTGGGCGATGAGGCGGTCTCGGCGATAATAGAGGCGGCCGATCTCCTCAAGAAGGGCATGGTTGAGGAGGCAGCTAACCTGATAAGCAGCGTGACGCCACGTGATATCACACAATAGGGGGCTATACCTGATGAGCCAGCCTGAGATCCTCGTGATAATCTTCTCGATCCTCTTCCTAGCTCAGACCGCCATCTTCACCTATCTCCTAGTGAGGGCTCGGAGGAGGATGGAGCGGCTCATGGTCGTCGGGGAGCTGGGCTGGACCGAGCAGAGGCCGTGTGATCTCACGGAGACCGAGATAAGGATCATGGAGCTGATCGAGTCTAGGGGCCCACAGAGCGCTAGAGATCTTAGCAGGGCTCTCGGGCTAAGTAGGGAGCATGTTGCAAGGACTCTTAAGAGGCTGGTTGAGGGCGGGCTCCTCATCAGGGAGGGCAAGCCATACAGGTATAGGCTGACGGAGCTCGGCAAAAACTCCCTGAGATCACGTGATATCACGGAGTCCTGACTAAAGCTCTTAAGAAGCTTTGCTAAGCTCTTAGGCGGGGCAATGATGCATGCACAGGGACTCTGATGTGTGACGATACCTGGGGTAACTGAGCCTCCCCTTGTAAGCCTTTTTAGGTGGGCTGTAGTAAGGTGGCTTGGATATGGGTAAGAGAAAGATTGTCTCGGAGCCTGATGAGCTTGAGGAGATGCCTGAGCCTGGTCCGACGGATGTCTATGGGGTGGTGGTTAAGCTTGTTGGTAATGATAGGGTTCTTGTCGAGTGTAGTGATGGCAAGCGGAGACTTTGCAGGATTAGAGGGCAGCTTAGGCGCCGGATCTGGATAAGGGAGGGCGACTTGGTTCTTGTGAGCCCATGGGATTTCCAGAGTGATAGCCGTGGTGATGTCTGGTGGAGGTTTACGAAGGGCCAAGCCCTTAAGCTTGCCGAACAGGGCGTCCTACCCGATTTTCTCAAGGAGAAGCTTAGCGCTTAGTGGTTTTCAAAGCTTTTATTTGGGCTGGGCGTGTTTTCTGAGAGACTTTGCCCAGAGAGGATAAGCTGGAGAAGAAGCTTAGGATGAGGGAGTATCGTTATGAGCGGGAGCAGCGTTATCTCAGGAAGAGGTCTGAGTTGAATGAGGTCTTGGAGGAGGTCTTTGACCAGCAGACCCTCATGACGATCTATGAGCTGATGAATCGGAGGCTTATCAAGGAGTTTTATGGTGTTGTGAGCGCTGGGAAGGAGTCGAGGATCTATTATGCTGAGGGTGGGGGTGGTGAGGCTCTCGCGGTCAAGATCTACCTGATTACGAGCGCGGAGTTTAGAAAGACACGCTCCATGTATGTGCTTCATGATCCAAGGTTTCAGCGCGTCCCCAAGGATTTCAGGGACTTTATCTACCTGTGGGCGAGGAGGGAGTATAGGAACCTGAAGGACGCGTATGAGGTGGGCGTCCCCGTCCCGAGGCCCTACTTCGTGAGGAATAATGTTCTCGGGATGCAGTTTATGGGCGTGGATGGAAAGAGGTATCCATTGCTGGTGGAGGTGGAGCTGGAACCCGATGTCTATCCCGAGATATATTCCAAGACTATTGAGGCTGTTAGGAGGCTTTATCAGGGTGCGATGCTGGTGCATGGTGATCTTAGCGAGTATAACATCTTCATAACGCCGGGGAATGATATCGTGTTGATAGATCTCTCCCAGGCTGTTAGGGTTGAGCAGCCTGTCGCCGACGAGCTTCTCCTAAGAGATCTCAGGAACATCGTGAGGTATTTTGGTAAGATGGGTGTCGAGATCCCGGAGCCTGAGGTGCTCTTCGAGGAGATTGCTGGTAGGAGGCCCTTTGAGCGGGCTGTCTAGCCTCTTAAGCTTTTAAGGATGATGGGTTTTTGAGGGTTTCTCAGGGGAGGGGTTATGGAGTTTCGGCCTGAGCCGGAGTTCATGTTGAATATTCCGCGGGAGAGGGTCGGCGTCTTGATTGGGCCGCAGGGGTCCGTGAAGAGGAGGATCGAGGAGGCTCTAGGCGTTGTTCTCGAGGTTGATAGCGGGAGTGGGTCTGTTAGGATTAGGCTTGCTAGGAGGCCTGAGGAGGGTGGTGATCCCGTGGCCCTATTCAAGGCGAGAGATGTTGTTCAGGCTATTGGTAGGGGTTTCTCGCCTGAGAGGGCTTTCAGGCTCTTCGAGGATGATGTTGTTCTCAGCGTGATAGATATCGCGGATTACGTGAAGCCGAGCAGGAATAATCTCGTCAGGGTTAGAGCTAGGCTTATCGGGAGGGAGGGGAGGACTCGGAGGATGATCGAGGAGACCACTAACACGTATGTCTCGATCTATGGTGATACCGTCGCGATTATTGGCGAGGAGGAGGATGTTAGGGCTGCCGAGGAGGCTGTGATAGACCTGATAAACGGCGCTCCCCACTCGGCGGTATACAAGAAGCTGAACGAGTATGCGAGGTTGAGGAAGCTCGGTGGATTGAGGCCGAGATTCTAGGAATCCTTCCCTTTGGGGAAGGGTTTTAACGGCCCTTCCTTGGCTATTCTCTTGGTGGGTTTCTTGGTTAAACGTGATGAGGTTGAGCATTTGGAGAGGAGGGTTAGAGAGTTTCTGAAGACCGCGGATTATCAGGCTGGGGAAGGGATGTATGAGCTTGCGATATTTAGCTTGGAGCAGGCCTTGCAGCTTTTCCTCAAGTCTAGGCTTCTTTTCCATGGCGTTGATTATCTTAGGACTCATGGTCTTAGGAAGCTTCTCGAGATTCTTGCATCGGTTTCGAGTGAGGATGAGCCTCGGATTAAGAGGCTTCTTAAGGAGAGGGCTTTGGAGCTCTCTTTTCTTGAGGATGCTTATATCTCCTCGCGGTATCTTTTGAGAGAGTTTGGGGAGGAAGAGGGTTTTCGCGGAGCTTGATAAGTGGCTTCAGGTGATCAAGGAGAAGGTGCTTGAGATTGATCCATGTGCGGAGGTTTATCTCTTCGGCTCTGTCGCGGAGGGGCGCTACACCTATTCAAGTGATATTGATGTTCTTGTGATTACGGATAGGGGTGTTGAGGAGATTTTGCCGAGGCTCTGGGAGGCTGGAGTCAGCGACCCCTTCGAGATCCATGTTAGGCCTAGGAGCATGCTGGAGCGGTATAAGCGGAGGGGCAAGCTGATAAGAATATAGGGCTTGGCGTATCATGTTTATGCGGGCTTGAGCGGCGAGTATGTTGCCAGGCTGAAGAGGAGGACTCTAAGCTTCCTTAGAGCGGTGGATCATGTTGATGATGCGGATCTCGCGGCCTTCTTCGCGGAGCAGGCCATGCAGCTTTACATCAAGGCAGTCCTGTATGAGCTTTTTGGGGAGAAGTTTAGAGGCCATGGGCTCAGGGAGCTTCTCGGGTTCTTGGCACAATATTTGAAGAAAAGTGGTTATGAGGAATTATCAGAAAGGATAAGGAAGTTTGTGGATGAATATAGGGCCCAGCTCGCTCTCGCCGAGGAGGCGTATATTGGTGGGAGGTATGGTGAAGTGGATTATGATCGGAGGGATGTTGAGGCTTTGGTGAAGGTTGCAGATGAGTTGATCCGGTTATTGGATGAGGTGGTGGAGAGTGTCAAGCTGGGTTAGGTATCATTTTAGGCATCTCAGGAGGTGGAGGGAGTATGCTGAGAGCATCTGCAGGGCTGCTAGAGATATTCTCGGCGAGAATGTCGAGGTCTATGTTATCGGCGGGGTTGCCGAGGGAAGAACCACAATCCTCAGCGACATAGATATCCTGATAGTTGCCGACATGCTCCCAAGAAATAGGAAGAGGCTTTATGGTGAGATTCTGGGAAGAGCGATTGACATGTATGGGCTTCCATGGGACGCACCAGTAGAACTACACATAACAGACAAGAAAAGAGCAAAAGAATGTCTGAAAGGAAAACATATAAGAGTAAATGCTGATTGAAAGCATGTGTTTTATGTTGCTATTTTTTATGCATGTTTTAGCCTTCTATCCCAATTTTTGGGACAGATTTTGCTTTATCCCATAATATTTTCACACTTTTTCAGGATCTGGTGAGATAAAGGATTAAACCTAAATGTCATAGG
>JAJPCT020000026.1 GCA_021323375.2 Candidatus Wolframiiraptor gerlachensis
CATTTCCTCCAAGAACCGAAGAAGGTTCTTAATCTTTTCTTCAACATCTCTGGCATCAGCATCATCCAAAATATGTTCGTTCCGGTATTTCTCAAGGAAGATTGGAACCTTCTCCAAATTAAGCTTCAAAAGGTAGGCGGGATATATTACGGGGTTAAGGCTGCTCGAATGGCTTATGAAGCTGGGATTAAATTGATGGTTGGATGCAATGAGGAGACGCATATAGCGATTTCAGCGGGAATACATTATGCATCTGCGATGCTTGGCGTCGTTAATGTTGACTTAGATAGTGATTTGCTACTTTTCGACATGAACATAACTAGGGAGGATCCTCTTGAGACATTTGTTCTCGGAATGAGGATTCCTAGAATGAAGCCGGGCTTAGGTATTGAGCTGGCGGATTGGTTTAAAGCATTTGTAAATGAGAAAATAGTTCTCCAGAAGATAATCTAATCGTTGGGTTTTGTCATCTTTACGTAACATAGCTAATAGAGACTAATAGAGATATTTGTCTTTCCACATCTCCACCTCTTGGACTGAGCGCTTTACGTCGCTGAAGAGCTTGACTGCCTTCTCCACATCCTCGGGTGTAATCTCCTCCCTCCCATTTTCTCGAGCTATTATCTGGCTTGGCGTCAGGAGCTGGACAGCATATCGGAGTGTTGATTGCTCTCCTATGTCGGTGAGCTTTTCTAGGGCTTCTGGGCTTAGCTTGACCCTTTCCTCGGCTGCTCGGATCTCTAGGATCTTCTTGATCTCATCCCTTGTATACGGCCTCGTCGTGATTATCAGCATTTTATCGAGGAGGTCGAGTGGGATGCCGTGCGGGGAGACCATATCCGTCCCCCTTATCCTTGTCATGCCCCTATTTGTGGCGAGGATTATTATCGGCGCGAGCTCGCTCTCCATCGCGGCATTCAGGAACGAGAACGCCTCGATATCCAAGAGATGAACCTCGTCTATGAACAATACGCCCGGTATTATCTCGGCGGTTCCCTCCTCAACCCTCTTCTTCACCATCTCATCCACCTCTCTCCTAATCTCGTTGTCTATCTCCTTGGTTGGCGGCGCGCCGAGAAGGAGGCTGAATAGCCCACCACTCCTAGACTGCGCACTGATCTGATCTAGGTCATGGAGCGTGAGGACATAGATGAACTCCTTCTCCTTCTCAACCGGCCCTCCCGGCCTAGGCACAGGCCTCTCATCCACAGTGGCTAGGTCATATTTCTCGGCAGCCTCCTCCGATCCTCCAATCCTCGTAACCCTGCCCGTCTCCGCGTCAATCGTTATTACATCCCCGACGGTAATTCCCTGCGACAATATGTAGGAGGCTATGGTTGCTCCAGCCCTGAAAATTCTCCGATCATCCCTAGTCGCGAGGCCTATGACGAC
Organism: Candidatus Wolframiiraptor gerlachensis; assembly: GCA_021323375.2. Lineage (GTDB taxonomy): Archaea > Thermoproteota > Nitrososphaeria_A > Caldarchaeales > Wolframiiraptoraceae > Wolframiiraptor > Wolframiiraptor gerlachensis. The sequence goes on from JAJPCT020000026.1 coordinate 1,393, forward strand.
GTGATCCGGGATCTCCTGATACGGGTTATAGGGATGCCTCCGTGTCTTCACCTCGAGCTGAATAACCTCACCCTCGTAAACCCTCCTCTTCTCCCTCAACCTGACACCTATCGCCTTCCTCATCGCCTGAGTCAGGATCTCCGTCTTCTTCAGCTCCGAGGAATAGATCTCGGAGCCGCTAAGGGTTACAAATGGTACATCCCTGCCGAGCTCCCGGGCTATAGCGCATGCTATCGCCGTCTTTCCCGTTCCAGGCGGGCCGGCGAAGAGGACGGCCCTTCCAGCCATCTTACCCTCCCTGATCATCCGGACTATGATGCCTGCGGCCTCCCTGGCCTCAACCTGCCCCACGAGTCCTCCCCCAACAGGCTTTGCCTTAAGCCCCTCAAGCCCGAGCCCCTTAATGTGGCTATGCGCTCCCACCCTTAGAAATCTCTCTCCAGAGTAGCCTGTTATATCCTCGAGCATATCCAGAAGAGTTGGAGAAGAGCGAGAATAAAGGGCTTTACACCATCCCTTAAGAATCGTTTATTAGCTGGATTTTTCTCCGTCTTAGCGGAATGGTCCAGTGGCACTGGGATCTGCATAAGCGGAAGCCGACCGGCGGAAAGCGGAGACCCTATAGGAAGAAGCGGAGGTATGAGCGTGGAGAAGATCCGGTTTACACGATTCTGGGCGAGCGCAAGCTTAAGGAGAAGAGGGCTAGGGGCGGAAACGTGAAATACGCATTAATGGCGGATCTCTATGCGAACGTAACCGATCCTGAAAAGAAGATCTCGAGGAAGGTTAAGATATTGAGAGTTGTCGCTAATCCGGCCAACAAGGATCTAGAGAGGAGGGGAGTCATAACAAGGGGCGCGGTGATAGAGACCGAGCTCGGCAGAGCGGTTGTAACATCTAGGCCTGGACAAGATGGAGTCATAAATGCGATCCTAGTTAAGTAGGGTGCGATAACAACTTGTTAAAGAAGAGGGGGTATGTTATCTGGCCCATATATTTCGATGCCTCGGTCAGTAGGTCTCTTTGTAGGCGGGTTCCTCTCAGCCTTTCCATGAGAAATCCTAGGGCTGAGCAGATCGCGGAGGCGGCTAGAAGGCTTGGCTGGTCTGCTGTGATTGAGCCTGGAGGCCATCCAGCCTTCTGGTGGAGGAAGACCGGCAAGGTTATAGTGAATCCCGGGAAGCCCATGAAGAAGAGCGAGGTGATAAAGGTACTAGCAAAGGCCATGAAATCCGGTGAGGCTCGATGAGCCGCGAGACCAAGAAGCTGAAGAGGCTTGGAAAGGTCTGGGGAAGGGTTGAGGGGAGCCTAGTGGTCGAGGCCGAGCTTCTACCAGAGCTTGGCGAGAAGATCTATGACTCGCGGCTGAGGGAGGTTGGAAGGGTTGTGAGCGTCCTCGGGCCCGTCAACCACTTCTTTGTAGAAGTGATGGGCGGGAACCTGGATTACGAGGAGGGAACACCTCTTTATGTGCTCCGGGAGAATCGGGGGAAGCGGGATACCGGGCGCAGATCCAAGTAATACGCGGAGAGCCGAAGCAAGCTGGCCATATCATCCTCTTTATTAGATCTCGGCCTAGGTCTTCGCCAGAAAGGACCGCATGAATGAGGTATGCCCGGTCTGTGGAGGGCGGTTGATGGAGGATGAGTTCTCGGGCGAGCTTGTGTGCTCGAGATGCGGCGCCGTTGTGGGGGCCCTCCCTTACCGCGGCCCTGAGTGGAGGGCTTATGGCGATGGTGATAGGCTTAGGAGGGAGAGGGCTGGAGCACCGCTGACACCGCTGATCCATGATCTCGGCCTCTCCACACACTCACCAGTAGAAAGGGGTTTGAGGGGATGGGAGGAGCGCAGGCTTGTTATGATCCTCTCGGAGATCTATCGCCTGAGCACAAGTATGGGCTTACCGAGGGCCGTTGCTGAGACCGGGGCCCTTCTCCTGAGAAGGCTGAGGTCTAGGCTTGCAGAATACTCGAGGGAGATCAACATGCTCCCCCTAGCACTCTTACATCTCGCGATCAGGGTTCATGACCTGCCAATTGGAGCAGGAGACTTGGCTGAGGCCTCTGGGCTGGACCCGGCATCTATCAGGAGTCTTTCCATGCGGCTCGCCAACGCGCTTGGAGTAAAGGCGCTAGAGAGTGTAGAGGCGTGTATTGCTAGGCTCATCGGGGCGCTGAGTCTCCCGGGGGAAGTGGAGGAGTATGCCTGCAGGATCTGCGAGCTGGCGATCAAGGCCGGGTTGTCCCAAGGGAGGAGTAGAAGGGCTCTTGCAGCAGCAGCCGTATACCTCGCTGCTAGAAGCCTCGGCTACAGAGTCTCTCAAAGGCGCGTCGCAGGCCTCGCCAAGATAAGCTTAGCCACTCTTAGGAGGAGATTGGGGGAGATGGGCCGATTATGCGCCGAACAGCAAAAATGGGAGAAGGGGAGAGGGTAGGTCAGCCAGACACGACGCCCCTAACATGACATCTTTGCGGGTTGCCCGCCTTAGAAGTTGGGGCTTCCGGCGTTTGGCTGGAGCTTCACGCCCTCAGCCTCATCTGCCGGTTCGGGGGACCCGCAGCTCCCCCATCCCGCAGAGCATATTGCCCTGCGGGCTATATTTATGGCCGCGTTCAAGTCTCTATCATATTCCATGCCGCATCTCTCGCATCTGAATACTCCTCCTCCCTTAATGTTGCGGGCAACATGCCCGCAACGGTGGCATGTCCTAGAAGTATTCTTGACCAATCTCCTTGGCAGATAGACCACGTTTATCCCGTCGAGGAGAGCCTTACACTCTATATACGTCTGCAGCCTCCTGAATGGCAGGCTATGGAAGCGCCTGTTAAGCCTCCTGCCCCTATCGAAGTTGTCTCTTATCCCCGTAAGATCCTCCATCACTATCACCGGTCTTGGGAATTGTCTGGCATAGGCTATTATCTGATTGGCTATCTTATGTAGCTCCTGCTCCACTTTACGCCTCTCCCTGCCCCTAAGCCTCTTAACCTTTCCCAGCAATCTCTTCTTCTGCAGGCTCCTCCTAACATGGCCATAGAGTCCTCGAATCCTCTTTACCTCGGCGCCCCTCCAGAACTGCCCCCTCATGGGCTTGCCTGGATTATTTACTGATATCGCCACGGCCACGGCTAGGTTCCGCTCACCCACATCCACCGCTACTATCGTCTCGGGCTTATCCACAACCTCAACAGCCTTCTCAAGAACAAAATGCGCATACCACTCACCATCCCGCTTAACCATCTCAACCGCTGTAAACCTCCATTCCCCTCTTAGGGCCTCTTCAATCCTCTGCCTCTGCTTTTCACCAAAAACTATTGGCAGGTTAATCCTTTCTTCCTTGTTTAGGCTCAGCGTCAGCCAGTAGGGCGTCAGAACATTCCCAGTCTTAGAGAACCTATAGCACCTTCTATCGAAACGCATGGACACACTCTTAATCCTCGGCCTATCGGCCTCAACCTTACCCCTTCTCTTCAGTCTCTTGAAGCTCCTCAGGATTTCAACGGCCTTATCCCTCGCGGTCTGGATCAGGGCGGCATTCAGGTTAAAGAGCTCTCTAGCCCTCTCATAGCAATTCTTATGCAGAAACACCTTTGACGTGGAGTCGAAGCCAAGATACCATCTCACAAGCCTAAGATACTCGTCAAGAGCCTTATTCAAAGCCAGTATCTTGCCCCTATTCGCCTCGAAAACCTTCCCAACAACAGTTACCCTGACCTCTCTCCGTGAGGCAAGCTTAATAACGGCTGGCGGCATCCTCACTCCACCTCCAGATCAGCTCCCAATGATGTCGAGGACATCCTGCTCTCCCCACCAGCTAATTGCCTCATCTAACAGCTCGTATATCTCCGCCCTCAGCCTCTCCATCAACATATTACCAAACCACCTGGCGTAGAACCGGCAGAACTCGAAGACATAGTTCCTAATCTTTCCATAGTCCATCAGCTTAACCCTGAAATCCCTCCTCAGATCAGCCAAGAGATCCAGAAATCCGTCAACACAGTCTATGAGACTCTTAAGGTCTTGGAGCGCGCCGGGGCCGAGCCCCGCGAACGCGCCGCCATACAGATCCTCAACGCCCCTCAACAACCTCCTAAACCCCTCCTCCCCCATAGAATATTGCTGGAATAAATCCCTCCTCGGCCACCCACATTCAAGCATCGCCAGCAATAGTGGCGCCATCAACGACATGGCGATCCACCATAGTAGTGGGTCTATGATCCCCGCTGGAAGCCCCAAGAAAAGTAGGTAGGAGTATAGCGCTAGGCAGGCGACAAATAACAAGTAATAGAGCCTCTTGCAGTAGCAAGTCAAGAAAGGTCATGATAAGCTGGTTTAGGAGTAATGAGGATGGATATGTTGAGGTCTATGAGATCGGGGATGAGGAGTTTGAGAGAAGTCTTGAGGAGATCTCGCCAGATAATGACCCGGATGCATGGCGCGATCTAGCGTATCTCGTGAGAGAAAAGGGCAGGATAGAACCACACTACACAATAACGGTCTATGAGTGAGGTGATGAGGATGAGGGGGAGGCATGTATGCGTGTGTGGAGAGCCTGCTGAGAGGAGTATCCCGAGGGGTATAGACGGCCTATTCGTTAAGGGCGGGTCAGAGGAGTATGAGATGGTATGCGGGGAGTGTTATAGGCGGATAAGGAGGCTTGGGAGGAGGTTTAGGCCCAGCTTCTGGGGGATACGTATTAGTTACAGTAGTCTATGATCCCGGGTCTAGGATCTTCACTATCTGGGCTTTTAATGAGTATGGGGATTCGGCATATCTCCGGGAGGATATGAGGGAGTAGGAGCTTTGTCAAGAGTATCTGGGCTGGGGAGATCGTAATCCTAGAAGGGGATAAAGTGGTGGGAGTGATCTAGCGGGAAGGGGGCTGTGTTAGGGTTTATGGATCTGAGGGGGATGCGTGAGCTGGAGGAGGAGATTGGGAGGCTCTGGGTCGAGCTTCCCCGGGAGCGCCGGGAGAGCAGGCATGATATTAGGCATGTTAATAAGAAATATGTTCTTGATCCGGGTGGGGAGATTCAGGTATGGTATTGCCGGGATAGGGATAATGAGATGTTTATAGTCCTCCTCTTCAGGTGGACGCCATACTACTATGAGTGGGGTGAGGGGGAGGAGGCTTGGAGGATAGCGTAACGGCTCGCCGCGCGCGAAAGGCTGTTAAACCGCCTCACCCACCATACTAAGCGGATAAGCCGCCTCGACCTGCCAACCCCCTCTTTTAATTTCTACACCCCAGGGCTCATAGCTCTTACAAGGAGGAAACTGGAAGAAAGGGCTAGAGGATATGCGGTCATAGTAAATGGAAGAATTGTTAAGGTGATATGCGAGGAGTGTAGAAAACAGTTCTGGGGTGGGCTTGATGAGCGTAGAGGTTATGAGGATTCTAGGAGGGTATGGGAAATAGAGGGCCGAGATTCTCAATACCTATTGTCTTGATAGCGGGAAGGCGACCAAGCTAAGTAGGAAAATCGTGGATAAGCTGAAGAGGATGGGTCGTATTGGAGATCCGGGATGATATCATATCGAGGAAAACATCTATCTCATAGACCCGTAGGCCGTGTTATCGCTGTTGAGAAGTCGAGCGATGGTTATGAAGGTCAATGGAAACGGTGGGATTAAAGAGACTCAACATCTTTATAAGATGGGTGTGGGTATATGTTGTCTTTGGGTGTCTCTTCTTGCCCCAGAAGCTTAGCAAGCTTGAGGAGAAGGCTATAGCGCTTTTGCTAAAGTATCAGGATAAGGGTCTTCTCCAGTCAGAGCTCTGGCATAAGCTCGGCGTGACCAGTAGGGAGGGCTCTAGAATAGCGATCAGGCTTGAGAAGAAGGGGATGGTGAAGAGGGTTAAGGAATTCGCGAGGGATAGGTGGACGAGGAGGCTTGTCCCGCTTATCAGGAGGGTGACGATAGAGCCGATTAAAGGCGCACCCTGCCTAGCATGTGAGCAGGAACACGTCTGCGGGGAGGGCGGCGTCATATCGCCGAAGAACTGCCCGAAGCTGGAGAAGTGGGTGATTGAGTCATTCGCCGTCAAGAGCGAGGCTCAAGCACAGACGGCTCAAGCCGAGAATATTCGGGAGCGGAGCGTTGAGGCTAAGTCCTAGAAGCGCTTACCCATAGCTATGAAGTAGAACTCTGAGCTCGTCTTTCTCTTAGCTCGAGGCACAAACCTCTTCACGACTGCGTAGTCTCTTTTAAGCTTCTCCGCCAGCTCCACGGCCTCCTCGCTATCAAATGCCTTCAGCATCAGGGAGCCATCACGCCTAACCAGACTCCCAGCTATCTCATAAGATCTCAGGGCGAGCTCATACTGCCTGACAATATCTATCTCCCTTATCCCCGTGAAAGATGGCGAAGCATCGGAAATCAGAAGATCTGCACGCCTCCCATCCAAGACTCTTAAAACCTCCCCGACAACATCATCCTCCAAGATATTGAGCTGGAGTGTTATGATATTCTCCTCCTCGAAGGGCTTGAACCTCTTCACGTCCACGGCAACTACTAGGCCCTCCGGGCCCACGATTCTAGAGGCGGCCTGCGCCATGCCACCGGGCCAGGCCCCAAGCTCCACGACTATATCCCCCCTCTTTAGGAGCCCAAATCTTCTCTGAGCCTCCTCGAGCTTGTAGGCCGCCCTAGACCTATAACCCTCCTCCCTCGCCCTCCGCCTGTATGGATCCCTCTTAGCCTCCTCAACCCATCTCCGGGTAGGCATTCCCTCCGGCCAACATAATCATCTGGATTTGGATCCTTTTTAGCTCTTAGACCTAAGCTCCTCAAAGACCCTTCTTAGAACTTCTAACGGGGCGTCAGTCTTGACACCGCTTGGATCTATGTGGGTTGTCGAGGCCCTATAGCCAAGCTCCCTCAACTTCTCTATGAGTATGGAGGGCTTGACTGGAGAGCCTCCAAAAATCCTAGCCAGATGGTTTACTGGATGGTATCCCAATAAGCCATGATCCTCCCTCCTTAATCCATCCAATAGCTTAAGGGACTCCCGATAAAGCTCCGGATTCTCCAAGGCCTTCTGATAGACTCTACCCGCCAGCTCCTGGCTCGTGAGTTCTCTAATCCATGCTGGGCCAGCATAATCCATTCTCCCACCGCAGGACTCGCATGCCATGATCGGGCCATCAAACCTGCCCGCGACGCGTATTGCCAAGCATGAGGGGCAGTAGGAGATCCAGCCGATGCTCCTGAGCACCTCGTTCGCCAGCCTTCTACCCCTCTCAACCACGGCGAAGACCCTGATGTAATGATCCTTCGAGAATGATAGTATAGGCTTGGCGGCGATCCCAAGCCTGGCCGCCGACCTGGTGATGAATCCCGCGAGAATCCTCAGGGCGATCTCCTTGGAAAATGGCACTCTCAGGGGCTTTGCATCATATTTTCTCAGACATGATTCTGGCTTGGCTCCAACGAGTGCCGGCATATCCGTGGCCGTCGCGCCTATAACGCCGCCCCTCCTACAACCCCTAACCCCATTCTCGATAAATGGCGCCGGCGACCCCGCCGGATCAATATCCACGTAATGGTATCTCGGTCTCTCCCTCCCACACTCGGCAAGCAGCTCATTCGCATCCATGTAGGTCACCTCGACGAATTCCCCGAGTTTATTTATCTCCATGTTCAGCTTGATGAGCTCATATGCCCTAGGTGAGACATCATTCACGGTCACCTCGCCGACAACATCGGTCTCGAGGAGCATCCGGATACTCCTAACACCAACACCAGCAAGAGCATCGCAAGCCCTGATCTTGAGCCCCCCAAACCATGCGGCGAGGAATAACACCGTCACATCACGATTCGGCTTCGAGAATGGGTTAAAGAAGACGGGCAGGCTCGTTGGAGCGAAACTCCTTTCTTCAGGGATCTTCGGCGAGTAGAATATCGCCCTCCCCTCTCTCCTCAGCTCAAGCTCATATCCGGGCTCCGGCATCATCTCCTCCCAAGCGCCCCCAAGACCTCGCTCACAACAATCTCCGGAACCCTATCACGATTCTCCAGCGTCAGAGTGATCAGCCTCCTTCCAGCAAGCTCCTTAACCCTGAGGACAAGTGGATCCCTCGACCTATAATGGACCGTGAGGATCGCATGCTTGCTGGAGACTAGGAGCTTTTCAACCGCCTGCCTGAACTTCTCGCTATAGAGCTCCATTGGGCCAACCTCATCAACAACAACTACATCCGCCTTCTCCACGGCCTCGAGTACGGCCGCAACCCCCACGCCCTCAAGATCATTCAAGTTGACAACGTATTTCCCGAGCCTCGGCCCTCCTCTTAGATCTATGTGCGCAAGTATCCCCTCGCCGCCGCCAATCCTCTTGACCGCGAACCCCATCCTCCTCCCCCGCTCCCGGATCTCCTGAGTATACATCCCGCCAACCCTAACCCCGAGCCCCATGAGCCGGTCAACAATCCTTAGGATGGCCGTGGTCTTCCCGGACCCCGGCAGTCCAGTCAGGGCATAGAAGATCCTCCCAGATCCCGCGCTCATATCCCGGAGACATTTTACAGCCTTGTCCGATAAAGAATGTTCGCTTACCGGGATTAGTCGAGGATCACGAGTTCGAGCGGCGAGGTTGGCCTGAGTGGGATAATGCTGCCGAGCCCCCTCGAGACGTAGAGCAGCGTGTCGCCGAGATCATATAGTCCACGCGTGTAGGCGGAGTTCGTGAATATCGTGAAAGGCCCGAACATCACCCCACCATGAGTATGACCCGCGAGGATCATTCCTGCATCATGGGCATAAAGGGCGACATTAGGATCATGCGCCAATATTATGTCAGCGCGGCGCCCCCCAAAAGCATATCTCCTATCATCCCTCCAATCGACGCCCAGTATTCGCCCGATCCCGCTCTCCACGACCTCATCTCGGAGAACCTTGAAGCCGCATTCTTCAAGGATTTGCATAAGCTTCCTCGTCCCGGCACACCAGTAATCATGGTTACCAAGGACGGCATACTTCTCATCGGCCTCCATAGATGAGAGGTAGAGCTTGACTTGGTCAAGTGAGCCCGTGAACTCGTCAATAACATCGCCGCCATGTAAAATTATCCTCGGCCTCTCCTCCCCGAGGATTTCTAGAACCTGTTTCTCAACAGGTCCCATGCCATGGATATGCGTATCCACTAGGAAGGCCGTCTTAGCGCCTAGCCCAAGCCTAAGCCTCGTCACGATCATCCTATGCGCCTCGATCAAGGAGTAGATTGCCGCCGCGGCTCCCGCGACGACACCTGCTACAAACATCCTCCTCGAGATCCTCGACAAGTCCTCGGCTCACCCCCTCACTCGGGGGCTAGAAATCGTCTAGCTTTCTCTGTGCAAGCTTTGAAATAGTCTTCCATGTAAGTCTTATGTGCTCTTTCCGGATATCCCCCCTCATAAGGGCTTGGAGTAGGAAGTTCCGGGTCTTTGGATCTGAGGGGTATCCTGAGCCGAAGTCCCCGAGCTCGGCCTTCAGCCTCTCGACAAGCATATCCCTCTCATGCTTCGCGATAATAGAGGCTGCTGAGACGACTGGATACTTTCGATCAGCTTTATGCTCGAGTATGAGGGAGCACTGGTGGCCCGCATAACGCTCTATCAACGCCCTGAAATCATAATACTTTGTCGAGGGCAGGTCTATGTAGGCGGCGTCGGGCCTAAGCCTATCAATAATCTCTGCGATCATACGGGCCTCAAGCTCATTGATCCCCTTGGCGCCGCTTCTCCTCGTGGACTCATCTACTAGCCGGGCCTCGACAACTACTAGCTCAACCCTCTCCGCGATCTTCTTTATCAGCTTGGAGAGCTCGGCCCTAACGCCCGGCGTGAGCTCCTTAGAGTCTCTGACACCGGCCTCGATGAGCTCGCCCACCCTCGACTGATCCACGAGGATGCCCGCGATCACCATCGGGCCTATGACAGCTCCTCTACCCGCCTCATCTATCCCACAGATCCTCAACGGATCTCACTCAAGCAATTACAAGTGATAAGGCTTTACCCGGGGGAGAGTGAGGGCTTTAAATACCCCAGCCTAGGAATCTCGTGGTTGGCATCGGGATGAGCTATCTGAGCCGCGTGAGAAGGTTTGTGGAGTCCCTGAGAGGTGATGGGTTAAGCGGGGCGCTGTTGAGAAGTCCCGCGAACATCTTCTACTTCACCGGCTATCGAGGTACCGGCTACTTCTTGGTCCCGGTTGATGGATTTCCCACGCTCTATGTCTCGCCCCTGAACTTTGAGCTGGCTGAGGAATCGGTCCCGGGGGATATTCAGGTCATTAAGCTTGAGCAAGGCTCCGACATTCGTAGAGTCTTCGAGCTCATACCAGAAAGCCTCAAAACGCGCATCGGGTTCGATGCTATGGAGGTGGAGGATTATCTAAAGGTCTCAGGCCAGCTTGTCGGCTCGATGATGCCGGTCTCCAAGCACATCTGGAAGCTCAGGATGGTTAAGGATGAGTCTGAGATCGAGAAGATAAGGAGGGCGTGTGAGATCTCGTCCAGATGCATGGAGCTCGCATCCGAGCTACTTGGAGAGGGCCTAACAGAATATGAGGTTAAGTCTGAGATATTGAGGGAGATGCTAAGCCTAGGCGGAGATGGGCCGGCATTCGACCCAATAGTCGCATCGGGCCCGAACTCATCAAAACCCCATGGAGTATACAGGAATAGGATGATCGAGAGAGGTGATGTCGTCGTGATCGATCTCGGCGTCATCTATGAGGGCTACTGCTCCGACATCACAAGAACATTCTATCTAGGACCAGGCTCGAATGAGGTATCTAGGGTGCATCAAGCCGTCTCAGAGGCTAAGCGCCGGGCCGAGGAGCTCATCAGGATAGGTGTAAGGGCCTCAGAAATTTACCATGCAGCGCATGGGGTCTTAGCGTCGGCGGGCTACGCAGACTACTTCTTACACGCGCTCGGCCATGGCGTCGGGATAGAGATTCATGAGCCACCGAGGCTATTCAGGGACTCCGAGGAGATATTCACCGAGGGAATGGTGATAACCGTGGAGCCCGGAGTATACTTCCCGAAAAGATTCGGCGTCAGAATCGAGGACACGATCCTCATCAAGAGGGATGGAGTCGAGAGACTGACCTCAGCGCCCTATGAGCTGGCCCTAGGCTAGGCCCCGAATCTCCTCTGCCTCCTCTGATAAGTCCTTATCGCCCTCATCAGGTCTATCTTACGGAACTCGGGCCAATAAACATCTAGAAAGATGAGCTCGCTGTAAGCCGATTGCCATAGGAGGAAGTTGCTTATCCTCTCCTCACCAGATGTTCTTATAATGACATCCGGATCCGGTATTGGGAGATCCGCCGTATAGAGATATCGGCCTATCACATCCTCGCTGATATCCTCTATACGTAGCTTCCCCGCCAAGACATCCATCGCAAGCTTCCTCGCGGCATCAGTTATCTCCGCCCTCCCACCATAGGCGATCGCCAAGTTCACGTAAAGGTTGTCATACTCCCTCGTCTCCTTCTCAAGCCTCTCAAGAAGGCTTCTCAAATCATCGGGGAGGAGCTCCTTCCTGCCAAGAACCTTCACCCTTATCCTATGCCTATGCACCAAGTCGCCGTTAAGAACATCCTCAACCTTCTCACGCAATATCCTGAGTAGCTCCTCGATCTCCTTCTCGCTCCTCCTAAAGTTCTCGGTGGAGAGGGCGAAGAATGTCACGACCTTGATCCCTAGCTCGAGGCACCACTTAATAACTTCCTCAACCTTCTCCGCCCCAACCCTATGACCGTACCATGGCTCAAGCCCTTTCTCCCGAGCCCATCTTCTATTCCCATCCATTATAACCGCTATATGTGATGGTATCACGCCTCGCGATATCGTCCGGCTAAGCCACTTCTCATAAAGCTTGTAGGCGCCTAAAAACCTCAGCAGGCCCTGGAATATGCCCATCCCGGTCAAGGGCTCTTGGGTTAGGCCGATTGATAACCTTAACCTTAACGCTCAATCTTTCTTCTAAAGTACTTGGAATATGTTTTTCGCAGGATTCTAGTAACCCATATCGTCACTATTATTGTTGCCATTCCGAGGACTGCTGTGATGACTAGTAGGAGGATGTGCGGGTTCTCGAAGCCTCCGGACGCGCCGACCACGAGCACTATGCCGGTCCTCTTGAGCAGCGCCCAGAGCCATGCGAGCAGAACCGACCCGCGGACCATGAGCCAGAAGCTTGGATCTCGCATGAACAGGTAGTATACCATGTTCGCGAGCAGCATTATGAAGATGGCGATCGAGATTATGTCTATCGAGTTGCTTATATATGTCCCGGCTATGAAGGGTAGCTTTCCAAGCCACCAGAGAACATGTGTCGAGAATTCTGGTGCATCCGGGTAAGCCTCCTGTATCGCTTTTAAAGTCGAGATATAGCCTATGTAGAATCCGAGCACGAGCAGGAGCGCGGAGGTGATGGCCGCGTATGCTCTTAGCTGCGTGTATGGAGGCAATCTGAATAGCTTTGTTATATTCTTGAAACTTGATGCAATCCTTTGATCGAGGCCGAAGCCCCTTATGATGAAGTATATCCCGATCGCCGAGAGTATGAAGGGGAGCGAGGCCACGTTGATTATGTAAAGTATGCCTATTATCGCCATTAGGAGGCCCGGTATCCCGAGGAATATCCTAGCGTATCTGGGCTCCGTGAAGACGAGCTTCAGGTATCTTCCGAGAACGAGCCATGTCTGCTCGACGGCCTCACTATGTCTCACGACAACCCTTCTAACGGATATTACAGGGAGCTTGGAAGTGATTATCGGAGTTACGAATTGGTCCGTGACGCCATCGCTCACGAGCACGCATGCCTCCGCCTTAAACCTCTGGAGGACTTCCTCGAGCTCGCCCATTATCTTCATGTCGGCCTCGATGCCCTCGCCTTCCTTCCCAGCGACCGTGGCAACCTCAATATTGCCTCCGAACTTCTCAGAAAGCTCCCTGTATACCTTTAATGCCCCGAATATGGCGTTGGCGTCGGCCTCCTCCGGGTCGGCCAGTAATAGGGCTTGAGCGGCCTTGAGATTCTCCTCAAAGCCTATGATTGGTGTAGAGATGCCAGTCTTCCTCCCGATATCATCGTCACGATCCACTACGAGGATCAGCAGCTTCTTCGGCGCCTCGGCCATCTATTATCTACACGTATCAAGTTTCTGGAGGGATGAAATAAGGGTTGCTCAGCTCTTTCCAACGAGCTCCTCCAGCCCCTCCCCATCCTCCATTAACGCCTTGAACTCCTCGAAGCTAAGCTTCCTCCCAGCGGCTAGCTTGAGCCTCGCCTCGGCCTTAAGCCTCTCCTTGACCATCTCAGCCCTCCTCTTCTCCTCTTCCTGCTTAAGCTTCTCTAGCCTCTCCTGAAGCTCGATAAGCCTCGATGAGACCAGTATCTTCTCGGCCTCAAGCTCCATAAGCCTCTTCTTGGCGTCAAGATACTTCGCGTGCCACTCGTCGCTCTTCTGCTTAAGCTCTTGGATTTTCTCCCTCAAAGCCTTCCTCTGCTCGAAGCTCGCGCCCAGCTCCCTCTTCAAGGCGCCAATCTTCTCCCTCAAGGACTCTATCTCGCTTTCAGCCTTGGCGACCTCTTCCTCTAGGGCTTGAAGCCTAGACTGGAACTCCTCCCTCTTAACCACCTGCTCGAGCTTCGCGTGAAGCTCCTCGAGGAGCTCGCTCAGCCTCTTCTCCTCCTCCTTCGGGAGGGGTCCCGTCTGTATCCTCCAGTCTATCTCCTGCATCCTCGCCTCTATCTCCTCCCTGGACTCCTTGACCACCCGCAGCTTTCTAAACTCGGCTCTAACAGCTCTAAGCTCCTGCCTTTTGGCCTTAAGCTCCGCCTTCATCGAGCCGAGCTCCTCCCTGAGTTTGGCCAGGGCGTCGCGCTTCTCCCTATCAGCCCCCCTCAGGCCCCTCAGCTTCTCGGTGTAGGGCTTCATCTCCTCATGGATCTTATCCCTCTTCTCCGCGTATCTCCTAACCTCCTCCTCGACCTCGCTTATCCTTATGTTGAGCTGCCTCAGCTTCTCCCTCAGCTCCAAGACCTCGTTCTCGATCTTCTCATACTCGCTCAGAGAAGACATGATACTCACCTCAGCTCTAGATCTTCTTCTAAGAAGAATCTGGTGAGCGCGGCGTGAAGCTCGGAGAGCCCCTCCATAGTCGTAGACGAGACAGGGACTATTGGAATGCTTGCTATGATGTCCCGGAGAGTCTCAGCGACCTCGCGCGAGAAGCTCATAAGCCTCCCACGCGTCATACTCTCGAGGTCTAGGAGAAGCGTATCGAAGGACTCGCTCCAGGCCTCCAGCTTCTCGACGTCCTCCAGCGAGATGGCATCTATCTTATTTAGGGCGTGGACCATGGGAATCCCGAGCGAGAAATAGACGGATGCTGAGAGAAACATGCTCGAGATGAAGTTCTTAACAACGCTGCAGAACATGGGGTCCAAGACGAATACCATGACCTTCCTATCCTTGAAGCCTATGTTCTCGGCTATGATGTACCCCTCCTGCCTGAAGGCAAAGAGCTCGAGCTGCCCCGGGGTATCAACTATGACATAGTCGGCGTTATAGGAGTTTATCTCCTCCCTAAGATCCTCGACATGCCTAGCAGCCTCCCTGATAGAGGCTATGAGAGCCGCGTTCGGCCCAAGGCGCCTCGTAGACATGATCCTCTCATAGTCCACGAAATCCCTGATATCAACATCCGGCTCATAGGGGAGGACTTGGGCGGCTGGATCGAGATTCACAAGCACCACGAACTTGTCTTGAGATCTAAGCCAATCTCCATAGGCGGATGTTAGCGTGGATTTCCCCGAGCCAGCCGTGCCAACAATGAATATCGTATTCACACCGCCCACCCCCACCGAACAACAAGTAAGCATTATGAGCATTAATCAGCTAGAAGATCCCGGAGAAGCCCGAGAGCATCTTCTCGTCCTCGCTTTTCAAGATCCTCAGCACTTCCTCCCTCTCCTCGCCCTTAACCTCGACCGCGAGATCCTTGGCCAGCTCAAGGGCGCGCCCGCATTGCTCCTCGCTCCCGATTATCCTTATGTAGACGCCGCTCTTGCCCAGTATCCCCGCATCCCGCGAGATCACATTGGCCCTCGACACGATATCATCCTTCAATAGTATGTTCATGAGCTTCTCGCCAGCCTCCTTCTCAGCGTAGAGAACGAGCTCCATGCCCACCACCTACTTCTTAGATGAGGCCCACCACTCCAAATACTCTGCATACTTCCTCTTCTTTTTCTCCTCTGTCACACCCACCTCAATATCCCTTCTCGCATCAACTACTAGATCCTGAGGGGTGTAAATGAGCCCGCAGCCCAGGCAGACATAGGAGCGCGTGTTCCGGTCATAGAGGATCTTCGCCCCGCACTCACGACAGTAGGGCAACCCTGGATCGTCCCTCGCTTCAATCGCGCAGCTATTAAACATTATTCTGGTGGGTTGCTAGGCTAACCTCTTAATCATCAGTTTGATTATTTCGTAAATCTATGCGCATAGGAAGTATGCAGAAGATAACGCGATCAGAGAACTTGAAGCAAGATTAGGTTCAATACCTGCCTAGGAACAGGACGAGTCATTTGTCTCCTAATTATGTATGAATAAATAAAAGAATCTAAACAAAATCCTCTCAAGAATATGCGACTTGATAGTGAAAAGTCTAGTCTAGTGTAGAATAAAAATGGGAGATGTGGGGGGTGGGGCTGGCCGGCGAGTCCTCGTAGCCGGTCCGGCGGGCATATCGTTTCGAGCAGAATTCAGCCGCATCAAGAAGAGAAAACATGATTTTTCGGAAAATTCACTCAGCTCTAGTGAATATTTAGTGTTGATCTTTTCGAGGCCTGCAAGCCTTTTATAGCGAGGTCCCGAATAAATGCTTAGCTAGAGGTGATGGGCATGGATGAGGATCTAGAGCTTAGAGCGCTCAAGCTCAGGAAGCTTATGGAGCTCGCTTCCCTCAAGGCGAAAGCCACGGATGTTAAGAAGGAGGCGGAGAGGCAGTTGAGCTTCGAGGAGGCTCTTAGGATAGTTAGGGAAAATCTCGTGGATCGCGGGGATGAGGTGCTCGACGCGGCGCTTAAGCAGTATCCCGAGCAGACCAAGAAGATCGTGATGATCTTGGCGGAGAAGATAGTCAAGGGGGAGATCAGCCAGAAGATAGGAGGAAGCATGCTGATGAATCTCTTCGATTATCTCGGTATGCCTGTAAAACTGCGATCGCGGATACTCTATTATAAGAAGGGCGAGTATAAGTCAATCGAGGAATTATTGCGGTCCTGAAAGCATAGGGCAAACTTTATAGTCAGGCGCGGATTTCGCCATTCGAGGTAAAATTGTCGGGAGAATACCAGATTCCTGAAGGCTACTACTACACGAGGGATCACATCTGGATCAAGCCCGAGGACGGCGTAGTTACCCTAGGCGTGACTGATTATGGTCAGAAGAAGCTTAGGGATGTTGTTCACATCGAGTTGCCGAGCATAGGCCAGTCCATCGAGGAGGGTGAGACGCTCGCGGTGATAGAGTCCATCAAGGCATCAGTCGAGATACATTCACCGGTCTCCGGTAGGGTTGTTAAGGTAAATTCCAAGCTTATAGATAACCCGGAGCTGATAAACGAGGATCCATATGGCAGCGGCTGGATAGTGAAGATAGAGCTGGCCGAGGAGCTGAGAACCGAGGATCTAATGGAGGCCGATGAATACTCTAAATACATCGAGGACTTAGAGGAATCTGTTTAGAAGGTCTGTGAAAATGGTGCTCGTCAGAGTTCATAGGGTTTCGAGCGTGAGGGATCCTGAGACCGGCAGATATGGCAAGATGATAGAGCTTATAGAGGAGAAGCGTGTCCAAGCATCGCCTAGAATCCCCGGGGCGCCTGAGACGCTGATGATCCAGTCCATGTTACAGGATCTTGCAAGCTACTTCCAGTCTATGGGGCTTGCGCTCGCGCCGCCCGCGAAAACAAAGATGATACTATTCCTAACTGAGGAGGAATATGAGATGCTTGGGGTAAAACTGGATGTGAATGAGGTCTATGAGCTGGTCTTCGAGAAGGGCGCTATAAGGTTCAGGAGCGCTTATGACTAGCCCGCGCCCTTAATGTTTGGATGGCGTAAATCATCCTCCAGGCCACGGTAATCATCGCGAGCACGGCTATCAGGATCATGGAGATCTCTAGAGCCTGCTTGATGAACGGCGTTATGATTGACGCGATGATTAGTAGTATTGTGCGCTCCGCCCGCTCCATGAACCCCACCCCCTTGAGATTTACTCCAAGGGGCTCAGCCCTATGTCTTACATAGCTAACCATGAGTGATGATGTTAGGGCGAATGCTCCCCAGAAGGCGCTGACGGCCCCCGAGGCTATGATCGCCACATATATCGCTGCCTCACCCAGCTTATCGAAGACCGAGTCTAGGAATGCGCCCAAGTCGCTTGTCATCTTGAGTCTCCTAGCAACAGCCCCGTCCACGGCGTCGAAGAACCCGGAGAGCGCTAGGAATATGACGGCGAGAAAGTAGCTCGCTGGGGCGACAGCTCCTAAATAATAGAATGCGGCTGAGGCCAGAGCGGTAATGAAGGCCAGAGCTGTTACGGCCATGGGCTTTATTCCGAGCCTGGACAACCTCTCTATGAAGCCCGCGGAAAACTTCTCGAAAACTTCCTCCTCGAGCTTACGCCTCCTAGACGCCATCTCTCAAGCATTAGCTTGGAACCCCCCAATTTTAAATCTCTGTGGAATTTGAGCAGCCCTTATATAGCGCCCCAAATCATAACATGGTAATGATTAATAAAGAGCGGGTCAGGAGCAAGGTTATAGCGGCTCTAAGGGAAGCTTATGACCCCGAGATACCCGTGAACGTCTATGATCTCGGGCTAGTCTATGGAGTTGATGTTGATGATGAGGGTAATGTTGAGATAAGCATGACCTTGACGGCTGTTGGGTGCCCGATGGCCGGCCTCATCATCTATAGGATTGAGGAGGAGGTTAGGAGCAAGGTGCCGGAGGCTAAGAGCGTCAAGGTCAAGCTGGTCTGGGAGCCCATGTGGAGCCCGGAGAGGATCACCCCCGAGGGCAGGGAGATGCTGAAGAAGCTCTATGGCTATGATGTCGTGGAGGAGTGGATCAAGAGGTATAAAGAGCTGAGAGTGTAGCGCGGTTCCTCATATTTAGAGATAGGATAAAGAACCGGCTTATCGGATGTTTAGAGCGTCTTATGCCGCCGATATTCTGTGTTGTTAGCCTTGGTAGGGGTCGGGGTAAGACTAGGCTCATTGAGAGAATCGTGTCCGAGCTCTCCAAGCTTGGCGTGAGGGTTGCGACGATAAAGCACTCCAGAGAGAATGTTGATCTCGCGGACAAAGACTCTTACAGGCATCTCGAAGCAGGCGCGATCGAGACATCAATAATCTCGCCATCCGAGCTCATCACGATTAGGCGCGCTCAAGCATCCTTAGATGATGCCATAAGATCCCTCCACGTTGAGGCGGACCTCATACTCCTCGAGGGTTTCAAGGAATCGAGTTATCCAAAGATTCTCTGCGCCGAGGATGAGCGCGAGGCTGAGGAGGCGCTGAAGAGGATCTCGGATGTAAGGGCGATTATTCTAAGGTCGCCCGGATCCATGGGGGAGATTTCCGGGGTTAGGGTTATGGGTGAGGATGAGGTCCTAGAGCTCCTAAGGAAGAGCGTAATGGATTACTGGGTCGAGCTCATTCCAGGCCTGGATTGCGGTAAATGCAGGTATGGGTCTTGCCAAGGGATGGCTGAGGCGATTAGGCGCGGTGAGGCCATGATAAGGGATTGTGTCATGAGGGGATTATCTAAGGCCAGGGTGATCGTGGATGGTGTTGAGGTTCCGCTCGGGCCATGGCCCCAGCAGCTTCTCCACAACCTCGTGAGGGCACTCGTTTCATCACTAAAACTTGGCGAACAAGCTCTCGAGAATGCTAGGATGATAGTGGTGGAGGTGAGGCTTGGGGGCGGGTCTTCTGGTGATGGCTGATGGCGGCGATACTTGAGGGCCTGCGCTTCCAGCCCGGCACGAGCTTCATCCACAGGCTTGACCCGAGGGTCAAGCTCCTAATATCCTCAACGCTCCTCATAACAGCCCTACTCTACTCTGAGATAACAGTCACAAGCATCGTGATCGCCGTTGAGGCAGCACTCTCAGCGGCTAGCAGAACCCTCAAGAGATGGGCTAGAACAGTCTATGGCGCCATACCCCTCATAACACTCGTCTTCGCGATGAACTATATCTTCCTATCGCTTCAGGCCGGAGCGTTCACAGATCCCGAGATAATCTATAGGAGCTTCGCGGCGGCCTATAGGCTGATAGGCTTCCTTGCATCATTCTCCATCTTCTTCCTCACAACGACGCCGGAGGAGCTTGGGATGACCTTCACGAAGCTCAGGATACCATATATGTACTCGTTCGCTCTCATATCCGCGATAAGGTTCACGCCGGTGCTCGCTGAGGAGCTTCAGGCGATAATAGATGCGCAGCGGGCCCGCGGCCTAGAGCTCGATAAGGGAGGCCCGATAACCAGGATCAAGAGATACGTCCCAGTGCTGATCCCCCTGATAGTCAATGTTCTTAGGAGGAGCTATGAGCTCGCCGAGGCCATGGAGGTCAAATGCTTCGGCGCATCCGAGAAAAGAACATTTCTGAGAGAACTGAGGATGAGATCCATAGACTACGTGGTCCTCGTGATTACAGCCCTCTGCCTCGCGGTCTCGATATCCGCGCGGTTTTTCGTCGTTCTTCAAGTCCCTTAGAGCCTTGGAATGATGCCTAGGGGAAAAGCTTAATCCCGAGCTTGAGTGATAAAAATAACATGCTTGGGCTAGGTGGTGAGGTTGAGCTAGTATCAGGCTTGATGCTTATAATCTTGGGGCTTGTGGTCGCGTTCTTCGGGAGGAAGCTCGCGAAGGCCGTCTTCTTCTTGATAGGTGGGCTTGTTGGGGCGCTTCTCGCCCTGCTGATATCGCCCATGTTCATCCCACCCCCATACACCTACATCGCCGCGCTAGTAGGCTTCGTTATAGTGGGCGTGATATTTCTCCTGCTCATGAAGTTCGGCGCGGGGATAATCGCGGGTCTCGCAACATTCATGCTCCTGAGAGGCATCGTTGACATACTCCTAGCGATAATCATCGCCCTGATAGTGCTGGTAATAGTGATTGTGCTCTTCGACAAGATCCTCTCAATCATAACAGCCCTCGTCGGCTCCCTGATATTCACGGCAGGGCTTCAACAGGCTGGAGTACCATTGCCAGACTTCCTGCAGCTAGTCATAATAGCGATCATAACGATTCTGGGCTCGATAGTCCAGCTTAAGACCTAGCCTTACCGAGGCTATAAGCCAGCTCAGCGGCTTCCACAGGATCATCTGTAAACCACGCCTTAATAATTCTGCGATGATCTAGGTAGCCATCTTCGCAGAATTCTCGGAGCCTATCCGAGGGATAACCGGTCCTGGTCAATATTATCAGTGGCTTCGCATAGATATACGCGAGAAATGCCTCGATTATCGTCCCAGCGCCGCCGCCAAGTATCACCATCGAGCTACAGCTCCTCGCGAGCGTTATGCTCCTCATCTGATATGTCATCCCGCTGAGAATCGGTATCACGTTGTACGGGCTATACCTAGGATGATCCTCGCCTATGACCTCGTCCTCGACCGGTATAATGCCTATAGTCAGCCCGCCGCCCTCAACAAACTCCCTGCAAGCTATCCTCATCAGCCCACCATCACCACCACTCATCAAGATAACTTCATCCCTGTATCTTAGGAGGGCCCGGGCGAAGCTACGCGCCTTATCCGCCGCGGCCGATGGAGGATTAGGATCGCTCGAAGCCCCTATAGCTACTAGGATCCTTCTATTCATATCAGCTCAGCAGCCCTAAGTGGAAAATAAAGATGAGGAAGGTTTAGGTCTCTAGTTCCAACCGGATCTCCGGCTTTATCCCCGCCTTCTCAAAGATTAATCCAACAGGACAGATCTCCATCGTCAGCTTCAGTGCCGTCTCAACCTCCTCCCTGCTCGCAGACGTCTTTATCCTAAGAACCCCCCTGATATTCTCGATCGTCTTTTCTCCCTTCTCTCCCTCAAGCTCAACCCTCAAGCTTTGGTAGCTCAGCTTCCTCTTCCCGGCGACAATGGCGAAGATCGTCCCAATGCATCCGGCCAGGCTCATGAGTGCCAGCTCGAGGGCTGTTGGGCCTAGATCTTCGCCCCCCTGATCTCTTGGAAGATCCACGACAACGCTATGAGCTCTACCATTATCCACAGCGCTCCTGAAACCGGATATCCAGACTGATACGGCCTTCATACAAAATGGAGGTACCCTTCATATGGTAAATATTTTTCGCGGAGGGAGGTTGTATTTGCTGATGAGTGTTCGCGACAGGGTTAGGGCTATGCTTAAGGCGAGGCTGAAGGAGGTTGATGAGCGGATAAAGGAGGCCGTGGAAAGGTATAGGCGAGGAGAACTGGATCGTGAGAGCTATATCAGGCTGAGATGCGAGCTCGAGCTGGAAAAAGGAAGAAGGGTTCTAGAGAATCTTAGGAGGATGCTTGCGGGCCGCCGCTCACTCGCCGAACAACGGGACTCTTCCCAAGTAGTTCATCAGGATCCTCATGAGGTCTGTTCCACGTATTCTGCAGAGAGATCCACGAGCGCATGAGATCTCGTCAAACCTCTTGACATCGTCTCTCCGGACATCGGGGCCCATGATCGCGATGGGAACTGGGTCTCCTCTATGCTCCCCGACCTCGCTCGGCGTCGTGTGATCGCCGGTGATCGCGAGATAGTATTCCTCGGAGGTCACCTTCTCGACTAATGGTGTCAGCTCCCTCGAGATCCACTCTATCACCTCAACCTTCTTGACGGGATTCTTGTCATGGCTCACGTTATCCGTTGCTTTCACATGTAGGAAGACGAGATCATAGCTGTCTAAGGCCCTTATAGCGGCCTCAACCTTCCCCCTAAGATTCGTGTTCACGGTCCCATTTGCCCCGGGGACTTGGATTAGGTCGAAGCCAACGGCCCTAGCGACTCCCTTGTATAATCCCCCGCCCGCGATCGCCGCGGCTCTTATGCCCCAAATCCTCGTGATCGGCTCTATCTTGGGGAGTGTTCCCGCTCCGCGGGGTAGGAGGATGTTCGCCGGGAGGAGGCCCCTCTTGACACGCTCTAGGTTCAACGGATGCTCCGCCAAGATCTTGCCAGCCTTCTCGAGAAATTCCCGAAGAGCCTTAGCCGTCCTCTCAGCCTCCGGGCTATCATCAAGGGGCTGTGGGACCGCGGGCTTTACACCAGCCTTATGAGTATCGACGTCGGAGACGCATCTAGAAAGCCCCTCACCCCTGAGAACCAAAACTCCCCTATGCTCAGATGAGTGATGGAAGATCACTTGGACGCCGCTAACGCTCTCTATCCTTATATCCTTTAGAGCTTCTGCGAGCTGTCTAGCCTCCTCACTACTTATCCTCCCAGCTCTCCTGTCGATTACAATGCCATCATCGTTCACCGTTCCGAAGTTGCATCTAAAGGCCACGTCGCCCGGCTGTAGCTCGACGCCTACTCCAAGCGCCTCGAAAGCCCCCCTGCCCGGGTAACACGCATACGGATCATAGCCGAAGAGCGCGAGATGCGCTGTATCGCTTCCAGGAGGCTGGCCCGGCGCTATCACATCCATTATCCCGCACTCTCCCTCAGATGCTATCCTGTTAAGGGTGTCAGCCCTAGCTGCCTGAAGAGGTGTTAAGCCCCTGAGAGCCCTCGTGGGCCTATCACCCAACCCATCACAAACAATTAGAACAGCCTTCATACGTGCTAAAACCCTGTCTATGGGATGCTTTAAACATCAACCCCCGCCATGAATGTTGCATTAAAGCTATCTAGGAGCCTTATCACAATAGCGCATGGCCCATATGTGTCCCAAGTGCGGCGGCGAGATGAAGAGCTTGGTCAGGAGTCTCTCGGCAAGGGTCGGCCCATTCTCCGTTAAGAGCTTTCTCCCGGCAGAACTCCAAGAATATAACTCGATTGAAGTCAGGGTGTGTGCGGTCTGCGGATACATGGAGCTATATTGGCTCAGGTAGGGCGGCTAGGAAACCTCAACCCTCTCAATCTTTTCTAATGCCTGCGCGATAAGCTCCTCGACTGGCAGGGATTTCTCGATGCTCTCGATCTCCTCCAGCTTAGCCGCCGTCGCCTGCCTCCGCGGCACGAAGAGCGTGCAGCAGTCCTCCTGAGGCTTTATCGAGATATCATATGTCCCTATCTCCCTCGCCAAGCTCATTATCTCCTCCTTATCAAATCCTATAAGCGGCCTTAAAACAGGGATTCTGGCAGCGGCATCTATAACCCTGAGATTCTGGAGTGTTTGGGAGGATACCTGGGCCAAGCTCTCGCCCGTAACAAGGAATGCAGCCCCCTCCCTCTCAGCAACCCTCTCAGCGATCCTGAGCATGAACCTCCTATACAGGATGACGAGATATCTCGGATCAACCCTCGTCCTAAGGTAGGATTGTATCTCGGCGAGGGGCGCGAGGTATAGTGTGCGCGTGGGCCCATGGCTTGAGAGGATCTTGACGAGTTGCATCGCCTTATAGACGCTGGATCTCGAGACGATTGGGAAGCTGTGGAAATGCAGGTAGACTAGCTCCACGCCCCTTCTAAGCATGAGATATGATGAGACGGGTGAGTCTATTCCCCCCGAGATCAGCGAGACCGCCCTCATCACCATCCATGGAAGATATGATGCGTGTCCGTCTTAAACATCGCCCCCTTTGGCAACGATATCATGCTCTCCTATACTTCGCGGCTATCTCCCCCATACAATCGATCACGTAATCGATCTCATCCTCGGTGGTCCATCTCCCTATGCTGAGCCTTAGTCCGCTCTTGGCTTGCCTCTCGTTTAGTCCTATGGCTAGTAGGACGTGGCTTGGCTCGATCTTCCCGCTTGAGCAGGCGGAGCCTGTTGAGGCCGCCACACCCCTCTCATTCAGCTCCATTATCAGCCTCTCGCCATCGATGAATTCTAGCCAGAAGCTCGCGATCGTCTGGAGCCTCTTCTCCGGATGCCCGGTCAGGTGCACGCCACCTATCCCGAGCATCTCATGGATCAGTCTTCTACAAAGCCTCCCCAGCCTCTCGGCCTCATCATGCATGACTTCTCTGGCGATCTCACATGCCTTAGCGAACCCGATGGCCCCCGCGACATTCACGGTGCTGGATCTCAATCCATACTCGTGGCCGCCTCCATGAAGTAGAGGCTCCAGCCTGACGCCATCCCTGACATAGAGGCCACCAACCCCCTTAGGACCATAGATCTTGTGAGCGCTCAGGGTCAACAGGTCCACGCGCATCTCCTCAACGTCCACCGGGAGCTTTCCAAGGCTCTGAGCAGCATCGACATGGAAATATACTCCGCGCTCCCTGCAAATCTCGCCAATCTCCTTTATGGGCTCTATTGTGCCGATCTCATTGTTCGCATGCATTATCGAGACGAGTATCGTGTCCCTCCTAATCGCCTCTTCAACGTCGCCGGGGTCCACGATCCCGTGAACATCCACTGGGAGATATGTTACCTCGAAGCCGTTTTTCTCGAGCCACTTACATGGCTCTAGGACGCTTGGATGCTCTATCTTGGATGTTATGATGTGCCTGCCTTTTCCTCGATTGGCTAGGGCGACGCCCTTTATGGCGAGGTTATTGCTCTCCGTCGCGCTGCTCGTGAAGATGAGCTCCATAGGGTTTGCATTGATGAACGCGGCAACAAACTCCCTAGCCCTCTCGAGGGCCTCCCTCGCCTCCATACCCCAGGCATGGGGGCTCATCGTGTTCCCGAACTTCTCGCGGAAATACGGCATCATAGCCTCAAGAACCCTAGGATCAATCGGCGTCGTCGAGGCATAATCCATGTAGACACGGCGAGATCTAACCATGCTCAAGCCATGATCAATTATTGTTTTCTCACAATATATGCTCTCCCCGCGGCGATATCCCGGCTACCAAGCTTTGCAGATCATGTCATAATCCTCTTTTGCGAGCTTCCAGCCAGCCGCGCCTGCATTCTCCTCAAGATGTTGCCTCTGCAGGGCTTTCGGTATCGCTATCACTTGATCATGCCAGATAACCCAGTTAAGCGCTATCTGAACAGGCGTCTTGGAGTATTTCTCGGCGAGCTCCATGAGCAGCTGGATCCTCCTCTCCGTGGGCTTCTTGAGATCAGCTAGAAGGGCGCCCCTCGCGAGGGGAGAGTAGGCCACCGCAGTCATGCCATTCCTGAAGCAGTATGGTATCAGATCCGCCTCAATCTTCCTATTATAGAGGCTATACTCCGCCTGGATCGCGACCACATCGGTTGTGGATAGATAGGATCTCGCCTCCTCTATCTGGGTGGGCGAGAAGTTGCTTAACCCGATGTATCTTATCTTACCATCCTTATAGAGGCGCTCCATAGCCCTCATGCTCTCCGAGAGGGGAATCACATCACTCGGCCAGTGTATGTAGTATAGGTCTATGTAGCTTGTCTGAAGTCTCTTCAAGCTCCTCTCACAAGCCTTCAACAAATCATCATATCTCAGGTTTGTTGGCCACACCTTACTTGCTATGAAAACCTCGTCCCTCTTGAAGGCTTTTATCGCTTCTCCGACGAGCTCCTCCGCGTGGCCACCGCCATACATCTCAGCAGTATCTATATGCGTCATGCCGAGCTCTATAGCATATCTTATCGCCTCAACGGCCTCTCTATCCCTTGAATAATCTGGCGAGCCACCACCGCCAATCAGCCACGTCCCAAGACCTATCGCAGCTATTCTCTCGCCAGTCTTACCCAAAAACCTATACTCCATGACCATAACTATACCTCAACTCGATGTTCCATCCCAAATATGATATATGTGTTCACTCGCTGGGAACGTATTTTAGCCGCCCCACTTAAAGGTAAGGCTCGGGTTGTCTTTAGCTCGTATGTCCCTGAGTTTAAGGCTTCTCCTGACCTTGGAGATGGCCTTCGCGGGGATATACCTAGCCCTGACCAGGAATCTCCTCGTAATTTATCTAGCCTCGATAGAATTTGATGTGGGCGGCATCTCCCTTATAACATTAATCGCCACAGCCATCGCATCCCTCGTCTCGATAATTCTTTGGAGGTTCCCGAACCTCCTTACCCGAAGAGTTAAGCTGAAACTCCTGTTATTCCATGCACTTGAACGGGTCTTCTGGATACCAATAGTACTCGTAAGAGATCTGGTGAGCATAGCGATCTTTTACACAGTGATAAGCTTCTCGTCAACAATCATAGTATCTTTAATGAATCTCCTAATTTACTTATCATTCGACGAGGCAGGAGTCAGAGATGTTACCGCGAAGAGAGCGATCGCCGGAAACCTGATGAGTATCATAGGATCTATGGCGGCGATAACGACGCTAGCAATGTTGCCAGAAGACCTGAAATTTGTCATAACGTTTGTCATGGGTTCTCTGATAGGCCTTCTCGCCACACTCGTACTCTCTATCGCAGATATGAGGCATCTTGAGGGCGCTGAAGTGCCGAGGAAGGTTGAAAGGCCCGAACAGATGTTCACAATATCATCGTTCCTGCTCGCGATGCTGACATCCAGCAACCTCCTCGGAATAGTGTGGACGCCCTATCTGATGGGGGTTCTAGGGGCGCCAGACTACCTTGCAGCCACCATGAATTTCATCTCGACGATCTTCGGCATTGTGGGATCATTTTTCTGGGCGAGGAGATCTCTCGGAAGCTTTAGACTTGCTATCGGCAGCTTAATACTGGTCCCAATCGCCGCCTTCATCACGCCAATACCCACAGCCCATCTTGGGGTAATGGCCTTCGGCTCGTTCATGTTCACTGGAGCAAGCTTTCTCGGAAATTTCCTATTTGCTAGGTACTTGAGGGAGTTCGGTGCGGTCAGGTCCAGCATAATGCTCTCCATGCTTGCGAACCTCTCCCAGCTCTTGGCAACACCATTCGGCATGATCTTCAGCCAGAGCTATATGCTCCTATTCACCTCAGTGATCTTAATTAGGCTGCTATCCGTGGCACTCGCATTCCTCACGGTACCGGAGGTCGCAACGGTGCCAGAGGAAGTCGCGAGAACATACTCTCAGCTCATCTACGCGAATAGCCTCATGGGATACTCGTACATCTTGGAGACGAGCAAGGAGGTGGTGGCTCTCACAGTCAGGCTCCTCGCCCTAGCCATGGTGCTGATCCTCCTCTACATACTCTACAAATTCATCTTCTTCCTAGCCGGGGTCTAGGGGTAAGCTAAAAAGCAGCCGAGTCTCCCTAATCCATCGCATGAATGGTTTAGGCGAGGAAGCCCTCAGGGAGTTCGCATCCAAGCTCTTATTGGATTTCATCACGCTCATCCCGAAGCTCATCCTCGGGACAATCGTGGTGATAATCGCCTTTCTAGTGCTCAAGTTCATAGGCGGGGCTATCAAGAAGCTTCTTTCAATCGTGGATCTCGATGGATTCGTGGAGAGGAGCCTCGGCGTGAAGCTCCCAATATCCTTTAACTCCATCATCCTCTGGATCTTCTATGCTGGAGTTCTCTTGGCATCGCTCTACGGTCTAATTCACATATTCTTGGGGCCGGAGTACCTGAGCCTAGCCAACTCGGCGCTAATCTACGGCGCTAGGGTGATAAGCGTCATAGTCCTAGCGCTCATCCTCTTCACGGCATTCTCAGCACTGATAGAGAAGATAAGGATCGAGAGCAGATTGAAGGGATTCCTGCTCTTCATTGCGATGCTCCTCATAACAACGATGCTGATAGATGTAACCGCCTTAAGTGAGCCGGTCAAGGAGGCCCTATACATGGGCCTAGCCATTGGGATAGGATTATCCCTTGTGACTTTCTCGATCTGGTTCTTCTTCGGCGAATACTTGGAGAGATTGGTCGAGAGGCCGAGTAGGAGGAGACAGTCGGAGAGCCCCGAGCGGCAGAACACCAGCTAATCCTCCCGAAAATTGGGCTCCATGCGGCTTAGGAAAGAGGCTGGATAAGACTCAAAAGCTAGTCGTTATATGTCGTTGCTGGGGGATAGCGTGCCTCGTCGAAGCGGCCGAGGGTCTGAGGGTGGCTCGGAGATGCAGGCTGAGAAAAAGATCTATCTCCGTATAGAGGATCTGCCCTCGGTCGGCGCGGCCACGGCCCAGAAGCTTAGGGAGATAGGCTTCTCGACGATAGAGTCGCTGGCGACGGCGACGATCGCCGAGCTGGCGGCTGCCGGGATTGGTGAGAAGAGGGCTGCTGAGATAATAGCGGCTGCTAGGGAGGCAATAGAGATAAGCTGGGTGACGGCAAAGCAGCTGGCCGAGCTTAAGAAGGGTGTTGGGCGGATAACGACCGGCAGCAAGGCCCTCGACAACCTGATCGGCGGAGGAGTTGAAACACAGTCGATAACGGAGTTCTTTGGGGAGTTTGGGAGCGGTAAATCCCAGCTATGTCACCAGCTAGCTGTTAACGTCCAGCTTCCGCCTGAGAGGGGTGGCTTGAACGGCGCGGCCCTCTACATAGACACCGAGAACACCTTCAGGATCGAGCGTATAGCCCAGATGGCGAGACACGTGGGGCTCGATCCGGATGAGGCCTGCGAGCGGATAATCTACGCGGAGGCCTACAATAGCGATCACCAGATTCTACTGCTCGAGAAGGCTGATAGGGTGATCAAGGAGAATAATGTCAGGCTGATAATAATAGACTCGCTCACAGCGCATTTCAGGAGCGAGTATGTTGGGAGGCAGAGCCTGCCGGAGAGGCAGCAAAAGCTTAACAAGCATATGCATAAGCTTCTCAGGCTTGCTAGGGCCTTTAACGCCGCAGCGGTTGTTACGAACCAGGTGATGGCCAGGCCTGATGAGTTCTTCAGCGCCATGGCCGTGCTCCCGGTGGGAGGTCACATTGTCGGCCACACGAGCCACACGAGAATATATCTGAGAAAAGCGGCTGGGAAGAATGTTAGGATAGCGAGGCTCGTGGCGAGCCCATATCTCCCGGAGGGCGAGGCGCTCTTCAGGATAACGGAGAACGGGATAGAGGACTTGGAGGGGGAGGCTGCTGAATGAGCCAGCAGGCTGGTAGAGCCGTGAAAAACTTCTTCACACTACTCTTCTCGGGCAAGATAAGCAAGGCCGAGGAGTCCCTTAGCAGGCTGGAGAAAAAGCTCGGCAATAATGGCTACTACAAGGCTCTTTACGGGATATACTACGCCTATATCACCGATGACCGGGACTCCTTCATATTCCAGCTCTGGAAAAGATACCTCGGCGGCGAGGATAAGGCCAACCTCAAGAAGATATTCACAGATCTACTCAAGGAGGCTTATGATCCACCCAAAGACTTCATACAGGCTTGGATCGACCTAATAGATATGATAGATTCGCTTCCAGTACCGCATAAGCTTTCTAAAGAGCAGGCAGCATTAGAAAGCGTGGAGGAGGGCGAGGTAGAGGCGGAGGCCGAGCAGGAATCCTAGAAGGAAGCCCTACTCCAGCCCGAATTGCTTAATGATTCTATCGGCGATGGCCTCAGGGGTGAAGCCGAAGTCCTTTATCAAGTCTTTATAGGGCGCTGACTTCCCAAACCTCTCTATGCTTATCACGAGGCCATCCTCCCCGACATACTTGTACCAGCAGAGCCCCACTCCAGCCTCTATCGCGACTCTTCGCTTAATGTGTCTTGGAATGACGCTTCTCTTATAATCCTCATCTTGGAGTTCGAAGACCTCGAATGATGCCATGTTGACAACCCTTACCCTGAGTCCCCGGCTCTCAAGTATCTTCTTTGCATCGAGGGCTACGTGCACCTCGGAGCCCGAGGCTATGATGAGGAGATCGGGCTCGCCATCCCTTGCATCCGCCAAGACATATGCTCCCCTCCTTATGCTCTCGGCCGGCGGGTATATGCTCCTATCAAGGGTTGGGACCTTCTGCCTAGTGAGAATTATGGCGGTGGGGCCATCTTTCCGGCTTATCGCCATATCCCACGCGACCGCAACTTCATTCGCATCACATGGTCTAATGACCCACATGTTTGGTATGAGCCTGAGGGATGAAAGCTGCTCCACGGGCTGATGCGTGGGCCCATCCTCCCCAACCCAGACAGAGTCATGAGTAAATACGTAGATAACCTGTAGCCTAGCCATCGCCGCGAGCCTGATCGGCGGTCTCATATAATCCGAGAAGACGAGGAATGTTCCACCGTATGGCAAGATCCCGCCATGATACGCCATGCCATTCATTATGGCCCCCATCGCATGCTCCCTGACGCCATAGTGTATGAACCTGCCAAGAGGATTATCGGCCTGAAAGCTACCATAATCATGGAGATATGTGCCAGTTGACTCCGCGAGATCCGCGGACCCCCCGATCATCAGGGGCAGATACTTCGCAATCGCGTTGATCACCTTATTATTCGCCTGCCGGGTGGCGAGCTCCTCATCCTTACTAAAGGTGGGTAGATGCTTCCTATACTCGGTGCCCCAATCCCTGTTAAACGCCCTTATTAGGAGGTCGGCGAGCTCCGGATAATTCTCGCGATACTTCTCGAAGAGCTTCCTCCACTCAGCCTCCCTCCGCTCACCCTCCTCGATCTTCCTCCTCCTATATTCCCAAACCTCCTCGGGTACATAGAATTCCTCCAGCGGCCATCCAGCCCTCTTCTTAACCTCCATCACGACCTCCTTTCCGAGTGGAGCACCATGCGCCCTGCAATCATCCTGCATAGGAGTCCCATAGGCTAGATGCGTCCTCACGGCTATGAATGAGGGCCTAGACGTCTCCTCCCTCGCCCTTCTCAAGGCCTTCTCAAGCGCGTCAAGATCATACCCATCCTCAATACTCTGGACATGCCAGCCAAATGCCTCAAACCTCTCCACAACATTCTCGGACCATGCAAGCGACGTCGGCCCATCTATCGAGACCCTGTTATTATCCCATATGACGATTAGCTTATTGAGCTTTAAGTGGCCGGCGAGAGCACCTACCTCGCTTGACACTCCCTCCATAAGATCGCCATCACTACATACCACGTAGGTGTAATGGTCAATTATATTGAAACCCTTTCTATTGAAGTAGCTTGAGAGATATTTCTCAGCGATCGCCATTCCAACTGAGTTCCCGAGACCCTGACCAAGAGGCCCCGTAGTGGTCTCGACGCCCGGCGTCAGCCAGCTCTCCGGATGACCCGGCGTTATGCTATCAAGCTGCCTAAACCTCTTAAGATCATCAAGCGTTATATCATACCCGTTAACGAAGAGTGTCGCATATAGCATAGCGCTAGCATGTCCCGCGGAGAGGACAAACCTGTCCCTATCAATCCACTTCGGGTTCTTGGGATTGAACTTCAGAAACCTGCTGAAGATTAGATGCGCTATATGTGCTGCTCCTAGGGGCATTCCGGGATGACCAGATTTTGCGCGTTCAATCTGATCAAGGCTGAGAAACCTGATGGTATTTATGATAACCTCGTCAAGGGATCTTTCACTCATCTTCACGTGACGATGAGAGTCTTCCTATTAAATTTAAGCCCAGTTATTGATGCTGATCAAAGTATGTTGAAGACGATTATCAGGCTGATGATCCACATAGCCCCGTAGGCGGTTGCCCCGCTCAAGTATAGTCTCCTCCCGAGCATCATCCTCTGCTCTTGGGGCAATATTATCCTAAGTATTATCGCTGAAAGTATGTAGACGGCGATGGCGAGCGTTATCCCGAGGAATATGGTCGGCTCATACAACCTCAGGAGAGCTGTTAATGAGCCCATCATCACACCGCCAATGAACCTAGCCCAGTAAAGCTTGTCCTCGAGCTTCAAGACCGTGTCACCTTGAATCCGGAAAGCCAAGATCTCTTAATATTTGCGGGCAACACTTGTTAATAAAAGGATTCGTCTAGAATGATGGGGCTGGAGAGTTGGTGAGAGGATTGGAGCCTGCATCATATTTTGAGCTCAGGAGGGCTCTTAGGGAGATCTCGGGCCTAATAGTTGGAGCTAGGATTCTCAAGCTCTATCACATGGATGATGGATCGATTATTCTCAAGCTTAGGTCTGAGAGTTTTTCTGGGGAACTTAGGATAGTGCCGGGCCTATTCTTCTACTTTGTTCATGGTGGCTATGAGAAGCCCATTGAGCTTTCGCAGGTTGGTAAGATGATGAGGAGCCTGATTGAGGGCATGAGGATAAGTGGAGCTAGCTTGGTCGAGGGTGAGAGAATTCTGATAATGGAGCTGGAGGGCAGGCAGAGGCTCAATATGATCTGCGAGTTCCTCCCAAAGGGGACTATCGTGGTCTCGGATGAGGCTGGCAGGATACTTGCATGCCTTCAGAGGCTGGAGATGCGGGATAGGCGGATAGCTCCCGGGGAGCGGTATATTCTCCCACCACTCAAGCCGGCGCCCTCGCTCGAGACCTTGAAAGAGGTTTTGGAGAGGCGGCATGCGCCAGAGAAGAAGATCGTATCCATCCTCGCCTCGGAGGCCGGGCTTGGTGGAAGATATGCCGAGGAGATATTACAGCTCGCTGGGATCAGTCGCTCGAGAAAGATTAGCGAGCTTAGCGCGGAGGAGGTCTCTAGGATATTGGAGGTAGCACGAGAGGTCTTCGCGATGATTGATAATGGCCAGCCAGTTGTAGCCTTCTCCCCCGATGGCGTGGTCCAGCCGCTACCATACCCCATGAAGATCTATGAGTCTAGAGGCTGGAGATTTGAAAGGGTTGAAAGCCTGAATGACGCCTTCAGGATCGCATATGAGCATTACCTGGCCAGCATGCTCGAGCAGGAAAAGAGGAGGGTTTTGGAGGAGAAGCTTAGGGATCTCGAGAAGAGGATTGGGGAGAGGCGAGCTAAAGCTGATGAGCTCTCGGCTCGGGCAATAGGGTTAAGGAGGATTGCTGAGAAGCTCTTTCAAGCATCGGGCCAAATCGAATCCCTAAAGCATGTGCCGGGGAAACATGATATTGATGGGATGAGGATAAGCGTTGATGAAAGGAGCAGGAAGATGCTTGTCTCCGATGATGGCGTCGAGGTCGAACTGAGTCCAGATGAGCCGATTATGAGGCAGGTCTCACGGATATTCGATGAGGCCAAGAAGGTGATGAGCGCGGCGGAGAAGCTGAGGGCGGAGGCCGATGAGCTTGAGAAGCGCGTTGAAAAGCTTAGGGAGTTAATGAGGAAGTCTGCTGAGGAGCTGCTGCTTAGGGTGTCTGCGAGGATTAAGCCTAGCAGGGCCAAGTGGTATGAGAGGTATAGGTGGTTCATCACGTCCGAGGGCTTCCTTGCAGTGGCTGGTAAGGATGCATCAAGCAACATAGCCCTCCTGAAGAAGCACTTGGAGCCCGATGACCTGGTTTTTCACGCGGAGGTTAGGGGGGCCGCGGCGGTCATCCTGAAGAATGGAAGATCATCCAGCGAGCAGTCGAGGATAGAGGCAGCGCAGTTCGCCGCGGTCTATAGCAGGGCATGGAAAGAGGGTTTGAGAACGATGACGGTCTATTATGTCGAGCCGGACCAGATATCCTTTGAGCCGCCGTCGGGCCATTACCTCCCGAGAGGAGGCTTCATCATAAAGGGCGAGAGACATTATATTCAAACAAGGCTTGAGCTGGCAATAGGGATCACGGAGGATCTCGAGCTAGTATATGGCCCGCCAACAGCCGTGGCCGAGAGAGCCAAATCATATGTGAAGCTCGAGCCGGGGAGTAAACATGCAGACGAGCTCGCGGACATGATCCTCAAAAAACTCCTCCCAGGCGTCGAGCTGGACTTAAAAACAATAAGGGATCTAAAGGAGCAGATAAAGGAGATAATACCATATGGAAGAGGAAATCTAGTTGAGGCCGTCGAAGAGCTGGGAATTAAGAAATGATGTTCACAGAGCGCATGAAGTCTCAGGGATGGGCTAGAGCTTCCTCAAGCTCCCTCAATTTATCTTCTGTGACAAATACCGGCAGTTCTCCTAGGTAGATTAGGTCATCTCGATACCATGGCCCCTCTACCCATATTGCCGCCTTGCATATCGGTCTTCCCCCAGCTCTCTTAACAAGCTTTTCCAGCGCGTTTATTGTTCCACCCGTTGAGACGACATCATCGAGTATACAGACCCTCTTGCCAGAGACCTCCTTGACATCTTCCTTGGTTAACACCATTATCTGCCTCTCCCTCGTGGTTATAGACTTAACCTCCTCAATGAGATAATCCATCATGTATGCTTTGATGCTTTTCCTAGCCACGACAAGCCTCTTATGGGCTAGCGATTTCGCGACCTCATATGCGAAGGCTATGGCCTTAGCCTCCGGGGTAACTATGATGTCGGGCCCCAACGGCTTTAGCCTCTCCGCAATAGCCCTCGCCGCCGCCGAGATGAACTCTATATCGCCGAAAATTATCCCACCGTTAGAGGCTATCCATAAGCCCTCATCAACCTGAACTAGGGGCAGATGCCTGACGACGCCA
Organism: Candidatus Wolframiiraptor gerlachensis; assembly: GCA_021323375.2. Lineage (GTDB taxonomy): Archaea > Thermoproteota > Nitrososphaeria_A > Caldarchaeales > Wolframiiraptoraceae > Wolframiiraptor > Wolframiiraptor gerlachensis. The sequence goes on from JAJPCT020000026.1 coordinate 35,910, forward strand.
GCCACACAAACCCTATGAGATTCCTGGCCCCTGTATAGCTCAACGCGCTCAAGCATCTTAGATCACCGCAAACAAGTAATGGAGAATTGCTAGGGTCAAGGCCGATATGAAGCCCACAATTACGACGAGGTCCAAGATCTTGAGTTCTCGACCCAGCGACCTCTTTCTATTGAGCGAAAATGCTCTGAGCTCCATCGCTAGGGTAAGCCTCTCCGCATTCTCAATACTTCTGACGAATAGGGGGATCAAAACAGGAACATAGTTCTTAATTCTCCTAAATAGCGAGCCCTTGTCCAGCTCGAGCCCTCTTGATGACTGTGCCTCCTTGATGGCTTTATAGTCCTCAGCTATGGTGTGTAGGTGCCTCATCGTAAGGCCCAGCACGAAGACCGCCTTATATGGAAGCCTGAAGGAGTTCAGTGCATTAACAAGATCCCTCATACCAATTGTCGCGATAAATCCCAGTGAGGTCAATAATATCAGAAACAGCCTCAGGCTCATGAATACGCCGAGCTGTAGGTTGATGCCGCTCTCATGGCGCTGGAATAGAGACCATTCATGCATGAATGACCATAATAGAAACGCGATTATGAGGAGGGGGGTCATGCCCTTTAAGCCCCTCATTATGAAACCTCGTCTATCGCTGAGGAGCAGCGCAGCCATAATAGCCGCTGCTAAGGCGGCGATCACGAGAAGATCCTTGCTTATAAAGGCCAGTGCAATAACCGAGGAAAAGGCGATAATCTTTGTTCTCGGATCGAGATCGAGGTCGACCATCACGTCACCACCTCCGCGAGCTCTAAGAGCTCAGCCGGAGGTTCCAGCCCTAGCTCCTCGACAATAAGCCGATTTAAGAGGATCTCCCGAGGGGATCCATCAGCCGCTATGGTGCCATCTTTCATCACTATTACTCTGTCGCTTACACTTAACGCGAAGTCGCTATCATGTGTTACCACGATTATTGTTTTGCCCATAGACTTTAGGCGGTTTATCATTGATGAGATTATCGCCAGCGTTCTTTCATCCTGTCCCGTTGTGGGCTCATCGAGTATCAGGATCTCAGGATCCATCGCGAGAGCTCCCGCTATTGATAGCCTAATCTTCTCGCCCATGCTGAGGAGATATGGTGGATCATCCTTGCGATCAATAAGGCCGAGATCCCTAAGCGCGTCCTCCGCATATTTCTCGCTTAAGCCTAGGTTCCTCGCCCCGAATACAACCTCATCCCAAACAGTCTCGCATGTTATATGCTTGTCCGGATCCTGAAAAACCATGCCCACAGACCTCGATAGCTGCGCGGTGCTATACCTCCTAGTATCTTTGCCTAGAATGATAACCCTCCCCTTAACCGGCTTGAGCAGACCATTAATATGCTTGACCAGAGTTGTTTTACCGGAGCCATTTGGCCCCATTAAAGCCACACACTGGCCCCTGAAAATCTCCAAATCAATTTCTCTCAGCGTGTAATTCTTCTCCTTAGAGTATCTGAACCAAACATTCTCAAACGTTATTACGGGATCGCTTCCATAGGAGGGTGATGGGGATGGAACATTCTCGCGTAGTTCCACTTCAGGCTTTATCGGCATGCTTTCTCCACTTAGGGATATTATCCTGTCAATGGAGTTTTCCAGCCCCTTGAGCCTTCTAGTCATCACGATTAGGCCCTTGCCATCCATCTTCAACATGTTAATCGTTTTAGCGAGCTCCATGATTCCTCCCCAGTCTAGATTAGCAGTCGGTTCATCCATTACCAAGTATTTCGGGGCCGTGATTATCGCGGATGCTATTGCAAGCCTCTGCTTGAGTCCGCCTGATAGCTCATGGACATAATATGTCCTATAATTCATTAGGCTGAACTTCTCCAGCGCCCACCTAACTTTCGCCTCTATCTCGCGATCATCTAGACCGAGGTTTTCTAGACTGAAGGCCAAGTCCTCCTCCACCGTGAGGCCGAAGATCTGCATCTCATAGTTTTGCATAACGATGTTTATCAGCCTCACGTTCTCTTGAATCTTTGATGCGAGTACATTCTTATCATCAACTATGACTCTTCCCTCAACCTCAGCTTTTATCCTGTTTGGTATTATGCCGACTAGGCAGTATGCCAGCGTCGTTTTGCCTGAACCGCTTGGGCCAACGATCGCGACGGCCTCTCTGGGCTTTACCTCAAAGCTTAAGTTCCTGAAGATCCAGTCCTTATCATATCTGCATCCGAGATTCTCAACTCTAAGCCCGTCTTTGCCTATAGCCTCCATTTTAGAAGCCTCCTCCTAAGCAGCGGCGGGACTACAGCTTTTACGACTATTGGTGTTCCAATAAGGATCGGCGGTAGATCGCTTAATGCTAGGAACATTATAGCTGGCCCGAAGGGCGCTACCCCAACCCAGTCAAAGCCTATGGCGACTATCGGCACCATGATTATGCCCGAGATAAATGAGATGATCATGATCTTGAGGAGACCTTTCGAGCTTAGAGAATCTTCGGGCTTGCAGAAGAGCCCTGGGATTAGCCCAGTCAAACCGACGCCAATTAAGTCGAATATTGGTGTGGCTGGGTTAAAGTATCCGCCTAGGACGGCCCATAACGTGTTGCCCAGCGCGCCCGCGAGGAATCCTATCACAGGGCCGAAGAGAACTCCAAAGACGCATGGGAGGAATGCCAAGACCCTCCAGTGAATAGCGCCTGGGATTAGAGGTATTGGTGCTGTTAGGAGGAAGCCCACACCAGTCACCGCTGCAGCCATAACAGTATAGGCTATGGCTGTCAGGGCATCAGGCCGAGAATATCTTATCGCTTCACTGCTCATGGCGAATGATCCTTTACACGAAAATATAAAAATTCTGAGCATTTAGACATACAATTTACACGATAATGTATAAATTCCCTTATAAGCTGATGAATCAATGGTCAGCACCTGTATACTCTTGCGAGGAAACGTAAACTAGCCTCGAACATCTTCCATACGCTCATTCTGAGAGCAATATTGTTGAGCTACTTGCGAAATATGGCGTTCTGAGTATGTGTGGGGGCTCTGTATCCTAGATGCTTTAAACATTTAAGAGTATCCGGCTATATGGTTATGTGGCAGTGGAGTAGGGCTTGAGGATTACTGATGAAGTGCTTGTCCGCGAGGTCATGTCAAGTCCAGTGATAGAGTGTAGCTTGGATGAGAGCGCTCAGGAGATTGCTGAGAAGATGATGAAGTATAAGGTTGGAGCCGTCATCGTTACTTCTGATGATGGCTCGCCGCTCGGGATCATAACCAAGACGGACTTAGTTGAGAAGGTTATCGCCAAGAATGCGAGGCCCAGCGATGTAAGGGCGAGGGATATAATGTCTACGCCACTCCACACGATAGATCCCGAGGCCAAGATCGAGGATGCTGTCAGGAAGATGAGCAAGCTCGGCGTCAGCAGGCTGGCCGTGGTCTATAAGAATAAGCTCGCGGGCATAGTAAGCCTCAAGGACATATTACAAGTAACGCCGGAGATACTTGAGATAGTGAAGGAGAACATGAAGATAATGGGTCTCCGCCTTCTCAGGAGAAGCGGTGAAGGATACCTCGAGGGATATTGCGATAGCTGCGGAGAATGGTCGGACATGCTACTAAACGTCGAGGGCCAATATTTATGCGAGGACTGTAGGCTTGATCTCCTGAGAAGAAGAGAAGGGGAGAGTGAGGAGTAATCAAGGTATTTGAGTCGCCCGAGATCTACGAACCTTAATGATCAGGCTTATCTCGCTTGATGCGTGGAATACTCTACTTAGGCTTGATCTGATAACGAGGGCTATTGCTGAGAGGCTGGGCGAGCGGATCGGCATGGATGGGGAATCCATGCTCAGGGTTATGATAAGCGTTTACAGGGGGCTCAAGCCCAAGTGGGCTTCCGGGATGATCAGCGACTCGGTGATTGTGGATGCCGCTCAGCAGGCGCTCGCCGAGAAGCTCCGCATTCCGCGGGACGTGGTCTCAAGGGCCGTGGAGGACGCCTTTAGCATAATGGATCCGTGCGAGCTGGTCTACCCTGATGCATGGAGCACCTTAGAGGATTTATCAAGGGAGTTTAGGCTCGCGATAGTCAGCAACGTCTTCTACTGGCCTGGAAGGCTGACGAAGAGGGTCATAGAGGGCGCAGGGCTCTCGCGATTCCTCGAAGCGCAGCTATACGCGGACGAGGTCGGCATAGGCAAGCCGGATAGAAGGATATTCATGAAACTATGCGATTCGATGGGGGTCTCGAGCGAGGAGGCGGCGCATGCCGGGGACGAGCTCATGGAGGATATTGGAGGGGCCATCTCATCCGGGATGAAGGCGATTCTCATAAGACGAAATGCTGAGAAGCCCTTGATAATCGGGGAGCTGGGCCTCGCGATTATACCCAGACTCTCAGATCTAGGATATGTCCTGATGATGCTTCAGCAGCGCGCTGAAACATAAAAGATAGCATCACATCCTTACATTATTGTAGGCGTGGGCGTAGAGGGGTCGAGGAGCTGTAGATTCGTCGCGGATGCCATGCTCAAGAACATAGTCTCATGGCTAAGGATACTCGGATACGATACGATTTACTGGGGTGGGGGTGATAGGGAGGTTCTAGGCATAGCTGAGGCTGAGGGCCGGGTTATACTCACCATGGATAGGGGCCTAGCGGCGATTGCCGCGAGAAGGGGGCTAAGAGCATTCTTATTCCAGGAGAACGATATACCCGGGATCCTCGCGAGAATTGCGCGTGAGCTTGGCCTAAGCCTGAGCTTCGACCCGAGACACACAAGATGCCCAGTCTGTAATCACCCGCTAAACTTGGAGCATAGGTCTGGCAGGGAGGAGTGGGTTTGCCCCGGATGCGGCAAGAAGTATTGGCGTGGGTCTCACTGGAGGAACATAAGCCGGACGCTTGAGGAGGCCAGGAGAAGGCTTTCAAATTCTTCAACAACATGACGCTCGCGGAATTTTAAATATCTAGGATGAGGCTTATCTCGATGGTATGGAGAGGCTCAGCCTAAGTGAGGGCACATATCTTGTGAAGCTTGCTAGAAAGACGATAGAGGTTTATCTCTCCGGGAAGATGCCGGCTCCACCCGATGATGCTCCCGAGAAGATTAGGAGGAAGCAGGGCGTCTTCGTAACCCTCTACACCTATCCGGAGAGGGAGTTGAGGGGCTGTATAGGGATCCCGCTGCCCGAATACCCGCTGATAGAGGCAACCATGAGGGCTGCGATAGCATCAGCGACCGAGGATCCCAGGTTCCCGTCGGTCTCCCTCGAGGAGATGTCGAGCATAATCGTGGAGGTTAGCGTGCTAACGCCGCCCGAGGAGATAAAGTTCACGGATCCAAAAGAGCTCCCGAACATGATAAGGATAGGAGAGGATGGCCTGATAATTGAAGCGGGCATCTATAGCGGCCTCCTACTCCCGCAGGTTCCAGTAGAATATGGCTGGTCGCCCGAGGAGTATCTCATGCATCTCTGCATTAAGGCCGGCCTCGCGCCCACATACTGGCTTACCGGCAAGATGAGGCTATACAGGTTCTCTGCGCAAGTATTCGAGGAGGAGTCTCCTAAGGGCAGGGTTATCGAGAGAAGTTTAGGAAGATGTTGATGTGGAAAGGTAGCGTGAAATGCCGCCCCGCAGAATACACCTTGGAATATGCGGTATAGGTTATGGACATGCCGCGAGATCGCTGATTATACTACGTGAGCTGGAGAGACGCGGCTTCACGATAACCGTCTCCTCCTACGGCGATGGCCTGAGATATCTAATATCTGCTGGAGTTAATGCGCTGCCATCGCCGCCGGTATCCTATGGTGTGCTGCCCGAAGGCAAGGTCAGCATAAAGATGACCATTTTCCGAAACATCACGCTTCCGATCAGGTTTTTGGAGCAGCTATCCTGCGAGCTTGGCTATGCCGAGGATGCGGACCTAGTCTTATCAGACTCGAGAGTATCCACGACGCTGGCCGGAAAGATCCTCGGGAAGCCAACATTCACGATACTCAACCAATTCAACATAAGGATAGAGTACCCCCGGTATCGGAGGCTGATAGAGATTCTCGAGGCGGCTTGCTATGCTCCTGGGGAGATTTGGGGACTCAGCAACGAGATCCTAATAGCGGATTATCCCCCGCCATACACGATCTCGAAGTGGAATCTTGTCATCCCGGATAGGTTTCTCGAGAAGACCAGCTTCATAGGCCCAGTTATCGAGAGGCTTGAGAAGAATCCGCGGAGAGATGAACTTTGCGAGATGTATGGCTTGGATCCGAGAGGCGGCCCGATAATATTCTATCATGCCAGCGGCCCAGCTTATGAGCGGAGGATTTTGACGAGGCAGATACTGCCAATACTCGATGAGATCGCTAGGGAGTATCAGGTCATAGCGACACTCGGCGGCGATGAGCCCGGGTATGCTGCCGAGCGCGTGAGGGTTTACCGATGGGTGGATGATCCGATGAGGATATTCGCGATCTCGGATCTGGTTATCTGCAGGGCTGGGCAGACGACGCTGGCCAAGGCCCTCGCATCTGGGAAGCCCGTGATAATGATACCGATACCAGCGCATGGTGAGCAGCTTGGCAATGCATTATCGGTCGCCGAGTCCGGCGCGGGCATAATCCTCGAGCAGGATAAGCTCTCACGTGAGACGCTTGAATCAGCGATAAGAAGAATCCTGTTGGATGAATCTTTTCGGGAAAGCGCGGAGGAGTATCGAAAACTCCACATGAGACTTAATCCGATCGAACAGATCTGCTCGAGAATTTCTTGAAAATATTGCGGGAAAACCTTTATCTCATGGGGCCTCTATTCTTTCTACAAGGAAGGTGGTAGATGAGTAGTAGGCCTAAAATCTCCTCCTCCGTAACGCCTGAGATGATTACTGGGATCGTTAATGTTATCTTCGATCACGGGGGCAAGGTGGATATAGCCCGGATAGCAATCAATCTCCAGAGCGATGTTGATGAGCTCCTCCCAGTAATAGACGTGGCAGAAGCCCTAGGCCTCGTGAAGGTGGAGAATGGAGACATAGCGCTCACGGAGCTCGGCAGGAAATTTGTGAAGGCAAGGCCGGATCAAAAGAAGCTCATTCTAAGGGATGCTCTGAGGAATGTCGAGCCATTCGCCACGATATTCAAACTCGTTGAAGAGAGGGAGGAGTTCACGGCCGAGGAGCTCTTCGAGGAGATCTCGGAGATAAGCGGGCTTAGCGAGGAATACAGGGACCCGGAGGAGATTCACCGCATGCTCTTAGAATGGCTACTATACACAGAGCTCGTCGAGTATAATGGAGAGGAGAAGACGTTCAAGGTAAAGAAGAGCTAGCTTAGAAGGGTGTAGATCTCGTCAACATACTTGTAGAACTCTGGGCTCCTCCTCTGCCTCGGTCTATCGAGATCGACCTCGACTACCCCGGCGATCTTAGCCGGCCTCTTCGTCAGGACTATTATCCTGTCGCATAGCTCCACGAGCTCCTCTATATCGTGGCTCACCATGACGACGGAGCTCGGCGGCATGCTCTGATTCAGCCAGAGGGACTCCACCTCCCTCCTCAGCGATATTGCTGTCAGCGGGTCTAGATTGCTGAATGGCTCATCCATTAGGAGGAGATCCGGCTGAGAGACTAGGGCGCGGGCTAGCGCGACTCTAGCCTTCATCCCGCCGCTCAGCTCCGCGGGATACGCGGACTCGAAGGCCGTTAAGCCAACCATATCCAGAAACACCCTCGCCCTTTCAATCTTATCATTCTCACTCAGATCCTTCTCATGGATTAATGCCAGCATGACGTTCTCGAGAACGGTATACCATGGGAAGAGGGCTGGGCTCTGAAACATTATCCCAATCCTCGGCGTCGGCTTCTTGAGCGGCTTGCCCCTAAAGAGGACCTCACCCTTCTCGGGCTTAATGAGGCCCGCCATTATCCTGATTAGCGTGCTCTTGCCGCATCCACTCGGCCCAGCTATCCCAATAAACTCCGCGTATTTCACGTCTAGGGAGAGGTCATCAAAGATCCTGATATTCTCGCCCTTCCTCAGCCTATATCCGAAGACTATGTTCCTGAGTTCCAGTATCGGCTCCTTGATGCTGGGTCCATTCATTACGCAACACCAACCATCTTCACGGCCTTCTCGTATAGCCTCCTCCATAAGAGCCTATTCAGGAGGACTATGAAGCCCGCCATCCAGATTGTCGCGGCGATTAGGAGGGCGAGGTCCCCCTCATCCACGGCTATGCTGAGCATCCTCCCTATGCCGGGGCTCCCAAGGTCCCACGTGAATTCTCCCAAGATCGCGCGCTCAGCTATTACCAAGGTGTTCCACCCGCCGCCGAAGCAGACTATGAGCCCCATGATAAGCGATGGAAGCATCCTGGGGAGATAGAGGTGTCTGAGCTTCTGCAGCCTAGTCATCGCGAGGGCCTTACAAACCTCCTCCTCCTCATACGGTATGCCTCTCAGACCATCCAGTAGGAAGAAGAGGAGATACCATTGTGTTCCGAGGAGTATCATGAGGAGCGCGCCTAGCTCGAGTGGGAGCCCTAGATCCACGACGGCCTTCGCGATTAGCGGGAGGATGAGTGTCGCCGGGAAGGATGCTATTATCTGGAATAGCGGTATCAGGATCTTCTCAAGCATCCCCTTCTCATAGATTAGGATCGCGACTGGCAGTGTCCAGAGGAGGGCGAAGGCCACGGCGGCGGAGACGCGGGCTAGCGAAAACCCGATCATCACGAGGGGATCCACCACGCCCAGTCTTTGAAATGCCTCCACTATATCCTGGGCCCAGGCTAGCGTGACCCCGGCCGAGACCCTTCCCGAGATACTATGTCCTAGAAGCGTGACCACGACAGCTAGCGCGGTGATCAGCAGGATCCTCGGGGCCCCGGATGGAATCCTCAGCTCGAATAATGTGATTCGGGGGCTTAAGCTGAATGATATCCGCCTTGCCATGCGTGATAGCCACCCTGAGACCCTCTCGATCCAGACTCTAGGTATCTCAGCCGCCCTCTCCTCGAACTTGTATCTCTCGCTAAGCCTCATCACGGGAATGAAGACGAGAAGATTCGTGAGAATAACGGCGGCGACGACCACGACCAAGCTGGCTATGAACTCGATCACCCTCCCAGCCATGATATAGCTCGTCGAGAGCGTTCCTATCCCGAAGAGGCTCCACTCGGCCTCCCCTATCGTGATTATCTCGCAGGCGACGAGAAAATATAGCCCATTGGCCCATGATGGTGGAAGGTTGCTGGCTATGCCGGGGAAAGCCGCCGGGATATAGAGGCTGGACAGCCTCCTCCATAGGCCTAAATCTAGGGCGTTAGAGGCCTCCAAGAGCTCCGGGGGTATTAGCCTCACGCTCTTATAGACCCCGAATGCTATGTTCCATGCCTGGCTCGTGAATATTAGGAAGATTGCGGCGAGCTCCGGCCCTATGACTGGGTGAATAATTATGAACACGTATAATGCTATTGGGAAGAAGCTGAGGATTGGGATTGACTGGAGTATATCAAGGGCTGGAATTACGATCTTCTCCACCACCCTGTTAACGGCGGCGGGGATCCCAACACATAGGGAGAAGATTATTGAGACGATAAGGGCCACCGTCATCCTAGCCCATGACATCCCTACAGCCGCTAGGATCGTGAGCAGCTCCTCTAGGATAGCCAAGCCCTCGTCAGAATCTTTACAAATGCATGTCTTCTAGAAATGGGTTTCCAGGGGCTAGAGATGCCTCCTGATCATCTCCTCTATCGCGGGTCTTGGCCTAGCGCCGATCATCATCTCCACGGGCCTCCCTCTCTTGAACATGATGAGCGTTGGTATGCTCATGATCCCGAATCTCATAGCGAGTCCCCTATTTCTATCAACATCCACCTTCACCACAGCGAGCCTCCCCGCATAATCCCTCGCTATCTCATCCAGTATTGGGGCTATCATGCGGCAGGGCCCACACCATTCAGCCCAAAAATCCACTAAGACGAGATCATGAGACCTGATGAACTCGTCAAACTCTTCCTCATCTAAGTGGATCGGCTTCGAATATTCTGTAAGCTTTTCGGCTTGGGTTTTATCGGCCCCGCTCATCAACCTCTTTAGCTTCTCATACTTTAACCTCTCAAGCTCCCAGTCTTCCGGCATACAATGTCTCCGCATGGTAACCATCTAATAAATATGGGCTAGCCTCGAAAGGTTCATTTAATGGGTCTCGGCGGCGTTTAGTGAAAAATGCCAGCTCTCACTGTGAGGAAACAGCGTTTCTGGAGCCTTCTCGGAAGAGAGCTGAGTGATGAGGAGCTTTCAAACCTCCTCCACGACCTCGGCCTTGATGTTGAGGAGATTACAGACGAGTATTTCAGGGTCGAGTATAACCCGAATAGGCCGGATTTCTCGAGCCCTGTGGGTATTGCGAGGGCGGCGAGGGGCCTCCTCGGGATATCGGTAGGAGCTCCGAGATACAGGCCTAGGCCTGCTAGGACGTATATTGAGGTTGATCCTAGGCTTAGGGATGTAAGACCCTATGTAGCCGCCGCGATAGTCAGGGGGCTGAAGCTGGGAACCGAGGAGCTTGGGGAGCTGATAGCAATGCAGGAGGATCTTCACTGGATCCTCGGAAGGGATAGGGCAAAGGTCGCGATAGGGCTCCACGACCATTCCGCGGTCAAGCCCCCATTCAAGTATGTCGCGGCGAGGGGTGACGAATACAAGTTTATACCTCTGGGCGGATACTCCCCCATGACGCTCGACGAGATACTAGAGAGGCATGAGAAGGGGATCCGATACGCCCACATCCTGAGGGGGAAGCCATTCTACCCCTTGATACTGGATTCCTTGAATCGGGTCCTCTCCTTCCCGCCGATAATAAACTCTAGGCTGACGGAGCTTAGCGAGAAGACCACGGACATATTCATCGACGTGACAGGCACTGATTTCAAGGCAGTCATTCACACGATAAACATACTCACGACGACAATGGCTGATATGGGCGGCGTGGTTGAGCGCGTCAAGGTTAAGTATCCAGACAGGATCATATCAACGCCCATCTATAAGACGAGGAGATGGAGGGTGAGGAGGAGCAGCGTGAATGAGACCCTTGGCCTCGAGCTGAAAAGCATCGACATAGTCAGGGCACTGAGAAGAATGAGGCATGATGCCAGGGCTAGGGGGGAGGTGATAGAGGTTGTCCCGCCGCCATATAGGCCCGACATAATGCATGAGGTCGACCTGATAGAGGATGTGGCGATGGGCATAGGCTATGGTAACCTTGAGCCAACCCAGCCCCATATATTGATGTATGGAGGGCTTCACCCCGATACGGTGCTGGAGGATCTGGCTAGGGAGATAATGATAGGTCTCGGCTTTACGGAGGTCATGAACTTCACCTTAACAAACGTCGAGAATGAGTATGTCAAGATGTGTGTTCAGCCTCATACGCATATCAAGCTCAAGAACCCTGTCTCACAGGAATACTCGATCCTAAGAACATGGGTTCTACCAAGCCTCATGAAGACCCTCGCCCTGAATGTTAAGGCATTATATCCGCAGAGGATATTCGAGATAGGGGATGTCGTCCATCCCGATCCATCTAGGCCGGAGAAGGCTTCTAGGAGGCTTAGGCTGGCCGCGGCCTCCTCACATTCAGAGGCATCATACTCTGAGATTAAGTCGGTGGTTGAGGAGATCTTGAGGAATCTTGGCGTGGAGGGGTGGGATCTAAGCCCACTGGATTCTATGCCGTTCATAGAGGGTAGGGCGGCTCAGATAATATGGGGCGGCGACGCGCTGGGATTCCTCGGCGAGATCCACCCGGAGGTCCTAACAAACTGGAGGCTGAGCATGCCGACGGCGGCGATGGAACTTGATCTTAGCCTTTTGGCCAAGAAGCTTGGACGGTGAGGATTCATGCGCTACATTGTGGTGGATGGCGGGGTTCTCGCGCTAGAGGAGAAACTGGACTTGCTGAGGGAAATTGAGGCGATAATCTTTGACTGCGATGGGACTCTCGTAGATGTCTCAACATCATTCCCGCTCGCCGGAAAGATAATAACAGCGATCTACCTCGATCAGCTCCTTGGGATAGAATGCAGGATGGGTGTCGATTATGATGAGGTCTTCCAGCTCATGAAGATGCTCGGGGGATTCAATAATATCAGGAACATCATCTCAGTAATCCTTCAGGCGATTTATGTGGAGCTTGGATGCCCGGGCCTCGTGAGGAGAGATCTGGGGCCAATAGACTTGAGCCACTACATGAATCGAGTCTCATGGGATAGAAGTAGCCCAAAGCCCCTAGAAAATGCTCTTAGATGGCTTATCTCCAGCACGATCCCCCTCCTCGGGGAATATGTGTCTCCGGGGGATGTTGAGGCATTATTGGATAGAAGGGCTGTCTCCCTGCGAAGGCTGAGGGAATTTAGGGAGCTTATCGGCCCCATATCGCCATACGGCTCCGGAATAATGACAACGCTATTCAGCGAACTATACATCGGATCTGAGGGGATAAGGAGAAAGTATGGCGTGAATCCAAGATTCTATGAGGGCCCCGGTTTCATAAGGAATGAGAGGCTGATAATCGAGCCGGAAGTGTTGGAGGAGCTCAGGAAGCTTGCGCCGAGGGGTCTCGCGATATTCTCTGGTAAGGGGCGCTGGGAGGCTGAAAAGATTCTAAGCCCAATCCTCCACTATTTTGATCTTGAGGCGAGCATTTTTACAGGAGATAATAGCAGGAGGGAGATGGATAAGCCCAATCCAGCAGGACTATTGGAGTGCTGTAAGAGACTCGGTGCCAAGCGAGTGCTCTATGTCGGCGATGGTGGGGAAGACTACTTCCTAGTCATGAAGGCGAGGGGGAATAACGTCGAGACATGCCTAGCAGCAGTCCTAACGAACAAATACTCATACGCCTTCTTCACGAGATGTTCAGCTGACGTGATTCTCGAGAATGTGAATTTTCTGCCCAAATTATTTAAGCGGCCTTAGAGCCCTTATAACTGCCCCACCGCTGCGTTTGGCTCCCCGGAGAGGGGCGCTGAGCCCCAGCCATGATGGGGAGTTGTCGGCGGTGGGGCACATACGCCTATCTCACGAGCAAGATCATGGCGGTAATGATAAGTGCTAGGGAGAATATTATCCTCAATGTCGGCGACCTGATTCTCCAAGCAGTGGATGCTCCGAGCTGGGTTCCAGCGATTATCCCGGGTGCGAGTGCGAGTAGCTCGATAAGCTTCACATGTCCTAGGAGTAGGTGGCCGATGGTCCCGGAGATGGCGGTGAGCGCTATCATTAGCGTTGAGGTCGCAATGGCCACATGCATGGGAGCTCCGAGATGATATAGCATGGGGACCTTTATGGTGCCGCCGCCCACGCCGAAGAATCCCGAGACGATCCCGGCGAGAAAGCTTGCAGGGAGGAGCTTCAACAAGTCCACTGAATATGTGAAAAGCTCGCCGCGCGAGTCGCTGAGAACCCTCCTCCAAACAGCGATCCCGTCGCCCCTCCTAGCCGCTTTCCCGCTAGATTGCGAGTTCTTCCTCAGGATCATTGAGAGCGCTAGGGCGATGAGGAAGATGGAGAATAGTATCTTCAGCGGATCAGGTGCGATGAGCCCCGTGAGCACCGCTCCTAGAAATGATCCCGGCATCGTCGTGGTCTCAGCGACCAGTGCGAGCCTCCAGTCGAGCCTACCCTGCCTATGATAGGCGAATGCTGCCAAGAATCCCGTGAAGGGTATAGCGGCCATGCTGGTCCCAATGGCGTGATGGGCGTCGAATCCCGCTAGAAGCATGAGGGCGGGAACGATGAGGAAGCCGCCGCCGAGGCCGAGCATTGCGCCGAGAAATCCTGCCAACAACCCCAGCAGGATTAATATGATCAAGTAGATGAGAGCCTCGATCAACTTGATAAATCCCGCCTTAGCCCCTCTAAAGCCTTATCGCGTGATCTCTTGGGACTTGACGAACTCGTAGAGCTCTCTTGCACGCGGATCCTTTTCGAAATGCTCTCGGATGGGCTTTAGGAGCTGGTTTAATGCCTCTGCCACGCCCTCCTTGAGATCTGCTGGATGAAGCCTGCCCTCAACATAATCCTTCTCAAGCTCTTCATAGGAGTAATACTCGATGGGACCGCCATACTTGCTCGGCCTATCTATATGCAGCTTTCCAAGCTTCCTGAAAATAATGTACTTGGCGTATTCCAGTATGGGGTTGTTCTCGGCGGTTCTCGGCGGGCAGTAAGCTCTTCTGATCTTGCTCCTTATCGTTTCCTCATCATCATGGGCGAAGATGCTGGTCTCCGGAATGCTCTTGCTCATCTTCGACGCTATCTGGAGATTCATCCGAGGATCATCCTCGAATCCCTTAAGCTCAGATGGCCCCTGAAGACCCATGAGCATATGATGATGGACTGCCACGGGCTTCTTGAATCCGAGCTTGGGCGCGAGCTCCCTCGCGAGGATATTTGCCCTCCTCTGATCAAGTCCGAGCTGGCATATCTCAACACCCATATAGAATATGTCCGAGACCTGCATCGCCGGATATATTATCTGGGCCGCCTCCTCCAGCTCCCCAGCAACCCTCCCCATTATCGGGAGAGCCCTCAATATCCTCTTTATCGTCACATTCTTCGCCACCCTTATAACGAGTTTCCAATAGTCGGGATCGGCTGCCAAGTCACTGGCCCAAACGATCTCAACCTTGCTAAGATCTACTCCAGCAGCCTTCCAGACCTCGAGAAGATATTCCCCAACTCTTCTTATCTTCTCGAGATCACCTCCCATCTTATTGTTTATCATTGCATGCCAGTCCGCGAGAAGGAGTTTGAACCTGCATCCAGCCTCCAGCAGATCCTCAAGCTTTATGGGCCTTAGTAGGGCGAGGGGTAGATGAGCTAAGCCACTGGGCTCGAAGCCGTCATACGCTACTGGATGCTCATTTACCTCAAGCAACATCCTGAGCTCCTCCGGCGTGATGACCTCCTCGGTCGGCGGCCGCATTATGAGCTTCATCCTCGTCTCCAGATCCATTTTAGCCCCCAGTAACCCGACTAAAAGCCTAGAGAAAAATATGCCTTCCTACGGCCCAGTGGAGGGGTTATTCTCTTTTAGGAGTATTGCCAGCTATGGCCAAAGACCGGGCATGACGGAGAAAAAGCCTGCTCAACCAGTCCTAGGCGAAAAACAAGCCTTCCCGGAGCCCTTTCCATAAAGCCTCCTCCTAAGATCGTTTCACCACGCTGAAGATCTTCGATTCAAGTCCACTTATTTTCCTCACGCGATGATAGGCTCATTCCGGAGATCACCTCAACCCTTAAATCAATCGAGTGGCTTGAAGATGTAATTGGGGAGTATAGAAAGTTGAAGGATAACTCAAGAAAATTAGAGTTCCCGGTTAAGAAGGTCATTAAGCGAGATGGAAGAATAGTCGACTTTGACCCGACTAGGATACGTGAAGCTATAAGAAAGGCGATGGTCCACGTCAACCGCTATGACGAGGAGAGTCTGAACAAAGTCGTCGAATACGTCTTGAAGATAATCGCGGAGAAATATGGGGCCGAGAAGATACCACATGTCGAGGAGATACAAGATATAGTCGAGCTAAGCCTCGTAAAATTCGACCTCTACGAGGTCGCGAAGGCGTACATCCTATACAGAAAGGAGAGGGAGAGGATTAGAGAAGAGAAGAAGAGAATACTTGAGAAGGATCATGTTGATGAGGTTGACAAGGCCTTTAGCCTTAATGCCCTCCGTCTTATGGCAAGTAGATATCTCCTGAGGGATGAGAGCGGCAGGCTGAGGGAGACGCCGAAGCAGATGTTCCAGAGAGTTGCAGCCCTAATAGTCATCCCAGACATACTCCATGATCCCCGGATCTTTGATAGAGACTTCGGCCAGAAGGAGCATCCACAAGAGGACTTCGACTCAGTGAAATATGAGGGGAGGCTAGGCCTCGGCAAGAAGCCGGATGGATCATTTGAGGTAACTTGGAATAGATGGCACCTAGAACGAATGAAGTATCTCTATGATGAGTTGAACCGGGAGAGGGCAATGAAGGTCTCTTGGAGCGAATTCCTCAAGATGCTCGAGGCGGGCGAGTTCGAGGGCTACTACGAGAACTTCCTCCAATACTATCAGCTTATGGTGAGCAAGAGGTTTATCCCGAATAGCCCAACACTCTTCAACGCTGGCACAAGGCTGGGCCAGCTCAGCGCGTGCTTCGTCCTACACATAGACGATAACCTAGAGTCGATAATGGATGCCGCGAAGCATGCAGCCCTAATATTCAAGTCGGGTGGAGGCGTAGGCATAAACTACTCCAGGCTAAGGCCTGAGGGGGACATCGTCTTCTCAACATTCGGCGTTGCATCAGGCCCAGTCTCATTCATGAGAATAATAGACACCGTGACAGATGTGGTTAAGCAGGGCGGGAAGAGGCGTGGAGCAAACATGGGGATACTCGAGATATGGCACCCCGACATCGAGACATTCATAAAGGCGAAGGAGCGGGAGGGCTTCCTCGAGAACTTCAACATATCCGTCCTGATCACGCCGGACTTCTGGGAACATTATGAGCAGGGCAAACCATACCCGCTAAGAAACCCAAGGGATGGAAAGATCTGGAGAACCATAGACCCGGCAAGGCTACTCAGAACAATCGCCGAGATGGCATGGAAGACAGGCGATCCAGGCGTCCTCTTTCAAGATAACATGAACAAACACAACATATTCTTAGAGAAACTCGGGCCCATAAGATCGACGAATCCATGTGGCGAACAGCCGCTTTACCCGTTTGAGTCCTGCAATCTTGGGAGCGTGAATGTTTACGCATTTGTTAGGCATGGTGAGTCGGGGCCGTATTTTGATTGGGATGGGCTTGCGGAGACTGTGAGGCTTGCTGTCAGGTTCCTCGACAACGTGATAGATGTGAACAAGTATCCGTTGAAACAGATAGAATATAGGACGAAGAGGTCAAGGAGGATAGGTCTCGGCGTCATGGGGGTTGCGGATGCATTATTCGCGCTCAGGATACCGTATAACAGTGAGGAGGGCTTCCGCTTCATGAGCAGGCTCGCGGAGTTTATTGCCTATCACGCCTATCTCGCAAGCGTTGAGCTCGCCAAGGAGCGCGGCCCATTCCCGCTCTACTGGGACTCGGCATACCCGAAGGGAGAGCTCCCGATCGAGGGATTCTATCATCCCGAGGAGTGGACATTGAACTGGAATAAGCTTGTCGAGGAGATAAAGAAGCATGGGATAAGGAATAGCCACGTAACCACGATCGCGCCGACAGGCAGCATCTCGATGCTCGTCGACGTCTCATCCGGGCTGGAGCCGCAGTTCGCCCTAGTATATGAGAAGCGCGTAACCGTTGGAACATTCTACTACGTAGACATAGAGTTTGAGAGGCAGTTGAAGGAGCGTGGCCTCCTGAATGACGTCATACTAAAGAAGGTGGCTGAGAATGGTGGATCCGTTCAGGGCATCGAGGAGATCCCGGAGGATATGAGGAGGGTCTTTCTTGTCGCCTATGATATACCTTGGTGGGATCATGTTAGGGCACAATACGAGTTCCAGAAGTGGGTTGATGCATCGGTCAGCAAGACAATAAACATGCCAGCATGGGTTACGGTTGATGATGTCCTGAAGGCATATCTCTTTGCCTATAAGCTTGGGCTGAAGGGTATAACAATCTACAGGGATACATCTAAGTCCGCGCAGGTTTTGGTCACGCCGACGCAAAGGCTCTCAAAATACATCGCCCTAACCCCCAACAAGACTCTCGAGCTCATGAGGTCACTCGGGATCGAGCCACCCGCCGTTAGCGTCCAAGAGGTAGATGATGTCGAGCGTAAGAAGAGGGTACTCCAAGTAGCGTATGCGGGTGGAGAACATGCGGAGATAGAGGTTGAGAAAGCCGTCAGCAGTAAATCGGTCAAGAAGGAGCCATATGAGAGATGCCCCGAATGTGGAAGCCCGAACCTCATCTATCAAGAAGGCTGCGTTAAGTGTATGGACTGCGGGTGGACAAGCTGCCTAGTCACCTAGAATTTGAGAATAAACTCGTAATCGCTAATAAGTGGATGGCGCGGGATCAGGCTAGGAGCATCCATGAGTAAGCAGATCTATGCCTCTGACAAGATAAAGCAGGCTGTGCTCGAGCGCCTCAAGAAACTTGGAGAGCGTGTTGTATCCGACTTGGAAAGGGGGGCCTTCCCGAGGCTCGAGATCCCGGCGAGAACTACCTCAAACATAGTGTATGATGAGAGGTTGAGACAGTATGTGCTCGGGAGCAGGAGGATGGAGAGAACCGCGAGGAATGTCCGGCACCTGAGGCCATTTGCCCAGCTCCTCTGGATAGCCGCATTCGCCAAGCAGCTCATCCAGCGGGGTAAAACATCAACGCTCAGGGACACCTACTACGTCGCGATAGGCGAGGGAATAGACTTCGAGGATCAAGATGAGAGCGATGAGCTGATAATGCAGCTTGAATCAATCTTAGACTTCCCGAGAGAGGACTTCAATATATTCCCGGAGGAGAGGGCGTCAATATACGGGGATCTCGTGATAGAGTATACGGTGCCGGGCTTCCGTGGAAAGAGGATAGATCTCTCAGCGCATCCTGATGGTTTCGCCATAGGCCCGGCGCTGACGACAGCCGAGTTCGTCAAGTGCGGAGCCGAGCAGGTCTTCGTGATAGAGAAGGGCGCGGTCTTCGCGAGATTCGTAGAAGAGGGAGCTGACAAGAAATACAAGGCGATACTGATACATACGGCGGGCCAGTCGCCAAGAAATTGTAGGAAGCTGATAAGACGTCTTCACGATGAGCTGAACCTGCCGATATACGTCTTCACGGATGCGGATCCATGGGGAGTCCACATCGCGAGCGTCCTTATACATGGCTCAGCTCTCAGCGCCCACATAAAGGAGATAAACGTGCCTGATGCGGTCTGGGCGGGGGTGTGGCCCAGCGACATAAGAAGATACAAGCTCCCATCCATGAAACTCTCCGAACGCGATATCAAGCGGATCCAGGAGCTCGAGAATGATCCAAGATATCAGAATGACCCGTGGAGGAGGGAGATAAAGGAGTTCTGGAAGATTAAGAGGAAGGCGGAGCTGGAGGCATTCAGCAGATATGGCCTCGAGTTCATAGTGGAGGAGTTCCTGCCTGAGAGACTTGCAGAGCTCCAGAAACGCTAAAGAGGGAAAATAGCTATACGCATTGATTTCAAGTTTACCTGACCGAAGCCCATGCGTAAGGCCTCTGATCAAGTATTTCTGGATCGCTATTGCCAACACTATCACCGGTATTGAGATTATTACTCCGGCGGCGGCTAGTGGTCCCCAGAGGATCCCATACTGGTTGGAGAAGTAGGCGGCGAAGACCGTCAATGGCATGGCAGCCTCTCCAGGCGCTAGAAGCAGCGGTATCAGGAACTCCGCCCAGCTGAATAGGAAGGCGAATATTGCCGCGGTTGCCAGCCCACCCGAAGCCTGCGGCAAGACGATCTTATAGAATACCTGCCACTCATTACATCCATCAAGCATCGCCGCCTCCTCAGTCTCCTTTGGGACACTCTTAAGAGCGCCTATCATGAACCATGTCGTTATCGGGAGCGTCACCAGCGGGTAGACTAGTACAAGGCCTCCGAGCGTGTTGTAGAGCCCAACGGTTCTTGTTAAGACGACGAGGGGGTATAGTATGGCGACCGCCGGTATCATTCTCAGGCTTAGAATCCAGTTGGCGAATGCTGATCCGCCGGCACGGTATCTAAGTATCGCGTAAGCTGTCATCGCGCCAAGGATGCATGTTACAAGCGATACGCAGATTGATACAATCAGGCTATTCATCAGATACCGGCCTATTGGCGGGAAATGTCCTCTAACGCCATAGATCCCGCCCGTGACAAGCACCTCGAAGTAGTTCCTGAGCGTCGGCTCCCTAGGTATGAGCTCGGGAGTCGCCCACTCGCCTATAGGCTTGAAGGATGTGGCGATCATCCATATAAATGGTGTCAGGTATGCGATGCATAGTAGCCAGCAGGCAAGAGTGACGATGATAGTGAGTATATGGGTTCTCCTCATTCTCTCACCCCCATATTATCTTCTCAACCTTGAATAGTCTCATGAGGGTCATCATGACTAGTGTTATGGCCATTGCGAGCAGGATTACGGAGAGGAGGGCGGCATAGCCGATATTTGCCTTAGCAGCTGTTAGTGTGAACCCGACCTTGTATATGTAGAATGGCAGCGTCGTCGTGATGTTTCCCGGGCCTCCGAAGGTCAGCATATAGATTATGTCGAAGATCCTCAGGGAGTCTATTAGTCGTAGTAGGGCTATCACCATTATAACCGTCTTCGCCATCGGAAGGACTATGTGCCTTAATAGGCTCAAACCCGTCGCGCCATCGAGGGAGGCGGCCTCCCGTATATCGGCGGGAACGCTTTCAATACCACTAGCGACAGCTAGCATAACGAAGGGAGTCCACTGCCATATATCCAGAACAGCCAGAACGAAAATTACGTTGAATGGATCGCCGAATGGTGCGCTGAGCCATGGCTGCGGGAGCAATCCAACAGACTGGAGGAAAGCATTCAGCGGCCCGTATGTAAAGAAGATCATCTTCCAGTTCAAGCCTACTATTACGGCAGGTATGCTCATCGGGATCAGCATTAATGATCTTATGAGGATCTTCCCCTGAAGATATCTTGATGTGAAGATTATCGCCAGCAGTACCCCCAGCCCAACCTGAGTCGGGACAGTAATCGCTGTCAGGAGAAACATGATCCCAATAGCATACCATGCTTCAGGATCATTTGCGAATGTCATGAAATTATCAAGGCCCGCGAATCTCGGAGCGAAGTCAACTAATGGGTTAAAGCTCTGAAACATCATGTAATAGAGGTAGATTGTTGGATAGATCGTCAACATCAGCAGAAGAATTAGCGCGGGCAGTATCAAGGGAAGCACGCCACGCCTCATTTTCTCAACACTATGCAGTTTTAGTGAATTATTCCTCATTTAAAGATTTGCGAGAACTATATTAGACGGAATGAAAAGCCTTATAAGCTTCCGAGAAATTATGATAATTGCTATGTCCCGTGAAAAAGAACCTCATCCACTCTTTAATGAAAAGATATCGAGAAGGGAGGCGCTCTCTAGGGCGGCTAAGATCGCTATCGCGGCTGGAGTAGCTGCAGTGGCGGCTGGTGTCGGCGGCTATCTGGGCTGGCAGTATCTCGCAAAGCCTAAGGCGAAGATTCGTGTTGTCGCGATCGCGCACGCCGCCCCAGGCATGAAGGCTGTTGCCGAGGAGGACTTCATGAAAGCTTACCCGAATATTGAGGTTGAAACACTTCTATTCGACTGGGAGACTGGTAGGGACAGGCAGCTTCATGAATTCGCAACACGCGCGGGCGAATATGATGTCGTAATGTGGGACTGCATTTACACCGGCGCGTTCGCGCCCCACTGTTATCCGATTGATGAGCTAAGGGCAAAGTACCCAGATGCCGAGATCTTCAAGGATTACGGCGACTTCCTTCCAACCATTGATAGGAGATACATGCAGTGGGAGGGCAGGAGAATAGGATATGTGATCTGCGCGAACGTCATGGCAATGTTCTATCGAAAGGATCTCTGGGAGGATCCAAGGATCAAGGATATGTATAGGAAGTGGATAGACAAGAACCTCGCAGACCTGCAGGCCAAGGCTCCTGAGATAGGTCTCGACCCAAAGAAGATACCAACAGAGCTGAAGGTCCCAACCGTGCTAGAGGATGTCTATGCCATTGGAAGGTTCTTCACTAGGAAGTTTAACCCCGACTCACCAGTTGAGGCTGGCAACACGATAATGGCGATGAGGACGCATACGATCCACTGGGAGTATGCTTGGCTCTTTGCTCAGTGGAGGAACTCGCCGGAGGGCAAGGCGAAGTGCGGCGAACTCAAGGAGCCATGGGGAGGCCTCTTCACGGAAGATGGCAGGATAGCATTCGACCCCGATGTCACTGACATGGGCGTTAAGGTGCTAAAGATGTTTAAGGAGTTCTGCGAATACGTGCCAAACCCGATGCAGACCGAGTGGTCAGAATGCATGGAGCTGCTCGGCAGAGGCCATGCAGCAATGTGGGCCGGATCATGGGCCTCAACATTCATAGACTTTATCGAGAAGGCTCCTGAGGAGTACCCGGAGACTGCTGGTAAGATCTGGGTGGCCCCGGCACCGGGAGTCCCGATAGATGGAACATGGCAGGTTGGTGTTAACAGGTACTCGAAGTACCCGAAGGAGGCTTGGCTCTACTGCCAGTACCTCGTGCTCCGCGAGTCAGCGATAAAGCAGTGGAAGGTCTCATCCTCATTCCCAGGCCGCCGCTCCGTGATAGAGGAGCTCGCACCACAGTATCCAGGCATATTCAAGGAGGTCTTCCTAGACTCACTACTCAGAGCCGACTTCAGGAACTATGTCCCAGAGAACCCGATGCTCGAGGACTCAATAGCCAAGTGGGTCACAGAATACGTGGCCGGCAGAATCGACGCCGAGACAGCCATACGCGAACTAACAAAGGAGTGGAAGAGCATTCTCAAGCTCTCCTACTAGCTCCACAAATTCTCTCCCCCATTTTTCTCTTTTTTGAAGGGGGGCTTAAGCTAAATACGCCTTGTGGTGATTCTTAGGCTGGCTGAGGATTGAGGTTTATTCTGGGATGGCCTGCCCTGCTGATCGAGAAGCCTGTTAGATCATTAATAGTTGCTGATGTTCATTTCGGCTTTGAGGCGGAGCTTGCGGAGAAGGGTATCAGGGTTCCCAGCCAGACCTGGAGGCTTGAGAGAAGCATCATCGAGCTCTTCGAGGAAACAGGTGCCGAGAGGCTGATATTTCTAGGAGACTTGAAACACATGGTCCCATTATCCTCTTGGATCGAGTGGAGGGAGATGCCTGAGGCGATTAGGAGGATGCGTGAGCTCGGTGTTGAGATAATCCTCGTTCCCGGAAATCACGATGGTGATGTGGATAGGATTCTAGGAGACTTGGTCTCGTATCAGCCTTCAAGGGGCATGCTTCTTGAGGGGAGGCGGAGGATATACCTCCTCCACGGACATGCTTGGCCTGATGAGCGGGTTCTAGAGGCCGATGTGATAGTGATGGGCCATCTCCACCCGGTCGTGAGCCTGAGGACTGATATAGGCTCGGTCATAAGCAGGAAGGCCTGGCTATATCTTCGCGGCGATAAGAGGAGGCTTGCCGAGAAGCTGGGGATAAGCACGAGGAGGAGGGGTGGGATAGACTTGATAGTGATGCCGGCTTTCAACCCGATAGTATCCGGCTTATCCGTGAACAGTCTTCAGCCTCAGGAGAAGCTCTGGCCCCTAGTGAGGAGCGGCGCATTCGACCTCGACCAAGCCGAGGCGATAACGCTTGAGGGCGAGCGCCTCGGATATATAGGATACTTGAGGAGACTTCTACTGGAGCAGGAGGCTTGACGAGCATACTTGTTGAGGCTGAGAATGCCGTGAGGATGGGCCGGGTAAGACTCCATGTCTTCAAGCCAAGTGGGAGGAGGAGATGGGTGGTCGTTGGAAGACATGGAGAATATCTCGTCCTCCCTGAGGCTGGCTACTGCTCATGCCCAGACTTCTTCTTCCGGGTCATGAGCGGGGAGAAGCCGACATGCTACCACCTAGTAGCAGTCAAGCTAGCGATCGAGAGAAAACAGTTCAACATCGTGGAGAAGGATGATGCAGAACATGACCAGCTAATGGAGCACTGGCTCAAGGGCGAGACTCCAAAAGAAAAAGAACAATAGAACAGCTAAGGAACATGCTCTAGACTATACCCTCAAGGCTAATCTCTGCATCAAGGATAGCGGGTTCTTACGCGGGGCCCCTCTCGCATCCCCCCTTGGAAGCGCCCCAGGCGGGGGAGTACGGAATTGGCGGTAGGAGGTGATCCGGCCGCACGTTCCCGTACGGCCACCTTGTTACGACTTCTCCCCCCTCACCGGGCCCATGGTTCGACCCGCCCACGAGGGAGCGGGCCTCACCCAGGCCCAGCTCGGGTGGAGCGACGGGCGGTGTGTGCAAGGAGCAGGGACGTATTCACCGCGCGGTTTTAACGCGCGGTTACTAGGGATTCCTCGTTCACGAGGGCGAGTTGCAGCCCTCGATCCCAACTACGGCCGGGTTTAGGGATTGGCTCCCCCTTTCGGGGTCGCAACCCTCTGTCCCGGCCATTGAACGTCGCGTGCGGCCCGGGGGATTCGGGGCATACTGACCTGCCGTAGCCCCCTCCTTCCTCCGCCTTTCGGCGGCAGTCCCCCCAGAGTGCCCGGCGCCCTCTCGGGCCAGATGGCAACTGGGGGCGGGGGTCTCGGCCGTTGCCTGAATTAACAGGACACCTCACGGCACGCACCGGCGCGACGGCCATGCACCTCCTCTCGGCTCGTCCGGAAGGCCTTCAACCTGTCCATCATCCTGCCGTCGCCCCCGGTAAGGTTTCCGGCGTTGACTCCAATTAAGCCGCAACGTCCACCCCCTTGTGGTGCTCCCCGCCAATTCCTTTAAGTTTCAGCCTTGCGGCCGTACTCCCCAGGCGGCGGGCTTAATGGTTTCCTTCGGCACCGGGTGAGCCCATAGCCCGCCCGACACCTAGCCCGCATCGTTTACAGCTGGGACTACCGGGGTATCTAATCCCGTTTGCTCCCCAGCTTTCGCCCCTCACCGTCGGGCGTGTTCTGGGCGGCCGCCTTCGCCCACTGGTGGTCCTCCGGGATCAGTGGATTTTACCCCTACCCGGAATACCGCCGCCCTCTCCTCACCCCAAGCCGGGTAGTATCCTCCGCAGCCCACGGGTTAGGCCCGTGGATTTAACCGGAGGACACACCACGGCCGGCTGAGCGCTTTAAGCCCAGGTAATGATCCCCCACCACTCGGGGGCGGGTATTACCGCGGCGGCTGACACCCGTCTTGCCCCCCCTTATTCGCCGGGCTGTTTAGGACCCGGCAAAGCCAGCACTGAGGCCGGCACTCGGGGGTGGCCCCCACCTTTCGGGCATTGGGGAGGTTTCGCGCCCTGCTGCGCCCCGTAGGGCCTGGGCTCTTGTCTCCAGAGCCCGTCTCCGGAGCTCCCCTCCCAGGGCCCGTACCCGTTGTAGGCTTGGCGGGCCGTTACCCGCCAACAACCTGATGGGCCCATAGCCCCATCCTCCCGGGCTGGTGTACGGAGCATCCCCGTACACCACTTTCAGCAGCAGGTCCTTCCAGAGCCCGCCACCTATCGGGGATTTAACCCCAGTTTCCCAGGGTTATCCCCTCCCGAGGGCAGAGTTGGGCCCGTGTTACTGAGCCGTCTGCCAGGCCCCGGAGCCAGGGGACCTTCGACTTGCATGGCTTAGTCCCACCCCGATGGCAGTGGGGTCCGGCAGGATCAGCCGGAGTCGCCGCACTGGGGTGCCGCTTCCAGGCGGGGTTTTACGGGGCCCGCGTAAGACCTAGGCGTGATCATGTGCTTAGGTCCCCATCTCTGTGGCTGGCGGAGGAGGCCGCCACACATGGGCGGGCCGGGTCAGCGGCCCGAGGGCGTTTCGTGGGCGGCACCGCCGTCGCCGCCAGCCAATAGTATGTGTGGTGCCTCTTGGATAAAACCTGTCGTAGTTACTTCTCGAGGCGGTAGCGCTCCCAAGACTTATATCTCATCCTTGGACTGATGGTTTGGAGCATGTCTTTACCTCATTCTGGAGGATGTTTCAGTGATAATTCTGGCCGCTGGTATTGGGAGTAGGCTTAAGCCCTTTCCGGGGCCTCCCCAAGTGCTTGATGGAGCTCAGAGCCTGGGGTAAGATATTCTCGATTTTATCCTCGAGAGAGGGTTAGGCGAGCCGGCCTAGGAGGATCATCGTGGTCACTAGGCGTGAATTCTCGCATTCTATTCGAGCGAGGCTCCTAACGATGTTGAGCTTGTAGAGTTGGATCCTGATCGCTTTGAGAATCTTTATAGCCTCTGGGCGGCTGTGGGCAGGGTTGATGGGAGCTTTCTGGTCTTAATGTCAGATCATATCTTCGAGTATGAGCTGTTGAAAAGGTCTTGAGTGAGGCGGTTAAGGCGCGGGAAGCGTTCATGCTATGTCTGGATAGGGAGCCCTCGGTTATCGAGGCTGAGGAGGAAGCATGAAGCTGATGCTGTTGAATGGGAGAGTGGTCGAGGCTGATAAGTCCTTAAGCCCCTCTACAGGATCGATACAGGATCATCTATTGTAATCCCATGCTAGGAAGTATATCGAGGGGGCTTATCAGGTTAAGGAGGCTCGAAGGCGGCGATAAAGGATGCGTTGAACCTCGCTGCCGCCGAGAATCAAGTGGGTTTGTTGATGTTACTGGGCTGCTTTGGAAGGATGTGGATACACTCAGGATCTTGAGAAGGCGAGGAAGCTACTGGCGGATATAGGAAGGGGCTTACGAGACCGAGTGATGGGCTTGTATCACGATATCTCAATAGGCAGATCTCATCAAGGGACTCGATATCACTCTGTAGGCCGGAGGCTATATCAATCAAACATCATATCCATAATCTCATTCCTGATTTGTGTTTGCGGAGCCATTTTCTCGCCCTCCAAAGCTTTCTCATGGGCGGCCTGCTGATCCAAGCATCATCAATAGTTGATGGCGTGGATGGCAGAGCTTACCAAGGCTCTTTAGGAGGGGTATCGAGCTTCGGGGCATACTGGACTCTTTTCTGAATAGGCTGGCGATCTCTCCGTGATAATGGGGCTTATTATCGCGCCATGACCCTCGACCAGATCATCGGCATCATCTCAATTCTCGCATCAGCAAACATAATCCTAGTGAGCTACCTAACCCATCCCCTCCAAAGGAAGCCCGGAATCGATATATCACAGATCGGTTTCATTCCGGTTCACGCGTGATGTTAGGCTCTTTCATGGTATTCTTAGCCGCTATTCTCGGGATGCCTCTCATCGCGTTGCTTTACGTAGCTTTATCCCCTAGCATACTATACGGCTGGCCTGATCTTAGCCGCCCGTATCAGATTAGCCGGGTCGCGCCCCGTTGTTATTGGGGAAGAGCCCTGGCCTAGGATATTGCATCCAATAGACCCTGTAAAGGGGCTGTGCCAGCTCATTGGAAGAATGAACTTGAAGCTGATCCTGACCGCTGTAATCCTCTCGGGTTGATTATTTGATCTCTGCTTGATTTCCGGTTCTTGGGAGTTAATGGAAAGCTCCTGCTCCATAGGCACATCATATTAATCTTGGAGGCCGCTCTGTTATCGGCTTCAGCTATATGATAATCTCTTCGATGAAGAGGCTTTTAGACCTTATCACGGTAAGGCTTGTAAGTAGGATTGGACAGCCAAGGAGCCCTTAGAAGGATCTTTATCGACCTTCTATGCGACTCTCGGCTTAATAGCTTAGCGTGCTATTCATGTGAGCTTCGCATCTATACCCCGATTGGGGGTCTCGTCTCAAAGATAGTGATGGCGGCAGGCCGCCATACTCTTCCCTCACAACAATATACAGGCTCAGGAGAAGAACATACAGGACATTCGCCGAGGTTTATGAGAAGATTTGTAGAGAATCTTGCTAGAAGGCTTGCTCAGTGAGTAGAAGCTTCCCACTTGGATAAATACCGTTTAAATCCCTGAGTATGACTGGGCGTGTGGGTTTGGAAAGCCTTATTCGCCCCCAATGAATACAATCTAGCGAGGCTGGCCGGAACAGGGACGCGCCCATAGAAGGAGGCTGCCGGGGTGCCCGGAAAGCCGTCCTCATGGAGCACCACATGCCGGCCCGTGAGCGCCGCGTAACTGAAGAGCTACGGTGCGGTGTGGCTGAAGGGGCGTCCCACCTCGGGGAAAAGCTCACGCGGTGGGATGCTCACAAGCCACGCGCCTCCGAGGCCAGCCTCCAGCATATTTTCTTATCTGTTGAAGGCTTGGGCAGAGGTCGCTCACATTCTCGGTACTTTCTCGGGCTAAGCCCTGCAACAACCTCCTAGAGGTCGACGTTTATCACGTAGATCGCGTGTAGCCTCATCTTCGAGGCTTCTCGACTGCGATCTCGGGCGTCCTATAGTAGTATTGGTCGCAGAGGCTTTTGAGAAGCTGTATCTCGGCGGGCCTCCTAGCGCTTCCGCCGGCTTCAGGAGGGTTCTTGGTATCTGGAGTATGTTGTGGGCTGGTGTCGCCAGGCTGAATCTATCGGCATGGGGGCTATATCTCGCGATCTTGCTAATAGCCCTCGCGGTGAGATATGCTTGAGGGTCGAGAGCATTCTCGGGCGATGTGAACCCGGTCTCAACCTCGATTATCAGGCTCTTTCCATCTCTCCAGGTCACGTCCGCTACTAGGTCGTTGGCGAGGGATACTCGAGCTCAACCCTATAGCCCTTGCTCGCGGAGATGCGCTGCAAGGACATACTCCATTATCGAGTGGTTTATCTTTATTCTATTCTCCTGTGAAGCGATATCAGCCTCTCCGCGATCTCGCCGATCCTCCGCCCGATGCTTAGGCCATACCTCTCTCAGAAGCCTTTGAGCGGTCCTCACATCCTCCCTCGAAGGCGTCCATTCTGGCGCCGGGCGGGTTACGGGAAATAATTAACCTACCGCGCCATTGGATGCGGGCTGTGGCTGCTAGAGGCGCCTCACCCGGGTGTGGCCATAACTATAAAGGCGTTAAGCCTCCCATACATTATCTGCCTCCCTCGACTCGATAACATATCCAGCCGACTCAAGAGCCCTCCCAAAGATCACGGGCTTCGAGACTATCGCGGTCAGCCTTGCATCGGAGCTGCACTCGGCGTATTGATGTGCAGACTTTCTGATAAAACTTCTCTATCTTTCTTACCCCATCCTTCATCCGTAAGGCGGGTTCATCAATGATATGACTGGGCCTTTCATCGAGCCACCTCGCCAAGCCTCCAGCACATCTCCGACCACGAGCTTGACGGCGTTCCAGGACGCCCTGCTGCCTCGGCATTCGCGACCGCGCCCCTAATACTCTTCGGCGATGCATCGGAGCCGATGATTCTAGGCCTGAATCGAGATCAGCCTCGGCCTCAAGCTCCTCCGCGATCTCCCTTATCCTCTCCCCATCTATGAACTTGAGCTTGTTTAGAGCTAGGTCGCTGAGCCTTCGTGCACCCGGAGGTATCTTGAGGCGCCATTAGAGCCGCCTCTATCGGTATTGTCCCGCCGCCGCACATGGGGTCTAGGAGAGCCTCTTCCCTCCTCCACCCCGAGGCATTAACATGCCCGCGGCTATGTCTCGGCTGAAGCGCGGCTCTATGATGATAAACCCTGTAATATCTCCTATGGAGCGATTCCCGGTCGTGTCTAGGCCTATCAGGAGCTCCGAGTCCCCTGATGAGGCAGTAGAGCTGGACATCGGGATTATCTAGAGTTAACCCTGAGCCTCCCACGCCCGTCCTCTCTCTAAAGCTCTCTATTACAGCCCTGCCGACGGCGGCGCCATATCCATGCTCTGTGAATGGCTTGTCCTTCGAGTGCCTCTCGCCCTTAACAGCAGATGCACTGATCAGCTCCGATGAACTCCGTGTAATCAACGCTGCTTGCAGCCCTGTAAACATCGTCTAAAACCTCCGCCTTGGATCGGGATAGGAGCCACGAAGACCCTGTCTGGATAGTCCTAGAGGCGAGGTTCAGCCTTATCGATATCATCCTCATCCGCCTCGAAAAATATCTTCCCGATATCGGGTCTCGCCTCCACCCCGATAATCTCCCTACACTCCCGCGCCGCGACATCCTCCAAGCCCCATGATCGTGGTCGCGAAGCACTCGAACCTCAACTGCTCAGATCATCCCCAGCCTAGATCTTTATCTCCACAATATCGCCATCCTCGAGGGACATGATCCGGGCCAACCCTCTAGCCCTGAACCTTGACCGATGATCCCCAAACCTTTGCATACTTCATCTTCTCGGCAAAGTCCCTGTGAATTATCTCGGCCAGATCCCTTATCGTCGAGTTTCTGGGAGGATTATCGGCTTATCCGAGGTGATGCCCGCCTTCCTCGTATAGACCCTTATCAGGTCAAGCGAGTTGA
This sequence comes from Candidatus Wolframiiraptor gerlachensis, assembly GCA_021323375.2. GTDB lineage: Archaea > Thermoproteota > Nitrososphaeria_A > Caldarchaeales > Wolframiiraptoraceae > Wolframiiraptor > Wolframiiraptor gerlachensis. The sequence goes on from JAJPCT020000026.1 coordinate 65,975, forward strand.
AGATCTGCCTCTTAAGATCTTGAGCCCGGCGCCGCCCTCGGCCGAGACCGCCACCACCGGAATCTCGCCAGCAATGCTCTTAACCTCTTCGAGATCATCAGCAGCCGCCAGATCAATCTTATTCACAACTATCAGAGCTCTCTTATGAGTCATCTCCACTTATCACGACCTCCTCCGAAGTCCTCGATGCTGGCCTCGCCGTGAACCCCTGACCACGGCATTCCTTATCCCAACAGATCTAAGCAGATCCTCCACCTCCCTCACATTAGCCCTGAGACTTCCGAAAACGACAAGCCTTATCCCACCGCTATCCTTCTTCTCGATCTCGATCTCACACCTCTTCACGCCTAAAGCTGACACCGGACTCATCATATATCTCAAGTATTCTCTCGAGCTGGCTTGCCGGATCCCGCGCCCCGTCAGAGCACAATCAATATCAGGTCCGCGTTCTTCGAGAATCCAATCGACCTATTCGTGAACTGTGTCTCCTCCAAGCCCCTCAGTCAGGATCCGCGGGAAGCTCGACGAGCTGGATCTCAACATCCTCATATATCATCATCCTGGACGGGCATGGTTGTAGTGAGCGGATGGCTCGAGAACCTGGGGCTTCGCATTCGTTAAGGCCCTGCAGAAGGCTTGACTTGCCGGGAGTTCGCTGCACCGATCAAGGCACGCCAGGCGGCACCCTCCTTAGGAACGTGAAAATAATCCCTTCTGACGGCTCTCAGGGATGCCTTGCGCTCAGCCTCCTCCTAAGCTCCATCCTCCGCCCAACCTCCCCTAAGCTTCTCCAGTCCCTTATGATCAGGTATCAGGCTAAGAGCCTCCTCAAGCGCCCTAATCTTCTCCTCAATAGTCCTAGCCGCCTGATACTTCGCCAGCGCCTTCTCAGCCTCAGCCGGCAGATTGGCAGGTCGTAAGCCATTATCATCATAAGCAGGAGTGTTTATTAACTGATCGCGCGCCTTTATCGCTCTTGTAAAATAAGATTCTCCTATCTTCTAAAACAAATTGAGGAATTAAAATTAATTAGCAGGGATAAATGGTTACTAACTCGCTATGAGGCTGGATGACAAAGGCGCCTGTTTTCTTACAATTGATGTTGGTACCGAGGGGACAAAATCGGCTATAATTGATGAGTTTGGACGCGTGCTTGGCATAAGCTATTATGAATATAAGCTGGAAGTCCCTAGCCCCTTATGGGCGACGCAGGATCCTCGAATATGGTGGCATGCTGTAAAAGAAACTGTTAGAGAAGCAGTAATCTCAAGCAAAATTGATCCCGATAGAATAGCTGCAATAGGTGTCTGTGGTCAAATGCATGGGCCAGTATCATTATCAAAGGAGGGTGAATTTCTTTATAATCAACCACCATTATGGTGCGATAAACGAAACATCCAGCAATGCTTATGGCTGAAAAGCAAGATTGACGAGGAGGCTCTCTTGGAAATTACTGGTAATCCAATAACGCCTGCTTGGATGGGTTTAAAGATAAGGTGGATAAAAGATAATCTGCCACATATTTATGAAAAAACTTATAAGTTCCTAACACCGAAGGACACAATTATATGCATGCTAACTGGAGAATTCGTTACAGATTTCTCGGAAGCCTCGGGCTCTTATCTTTTTGACTGTAGAAAGCTTGAATGGAGCCCTTACTTAGCAGAGATACTCGAAATAGATTTGGAGAAGATGCCCAAAATATTCTCATCACATGACGTAGTTGGCGAACTTAGACATGATATTGCACGTGAATTTTCCTTGAAAGGAGGCGTGCCCGTAATAGCTGGAGGCGGTGATTTTCCATGTGCAATGCTAGGAGCAGGTGGAATCTTCGTTGATCTTGCCGTGGATATCGCGGGGACATCATCCCTAATGGCGGTATCTACAGAAGACTTAAAAACTGATGAGAGATTGCTAAATCTTCATCATGTAATTAATGGCAAATGGATACTCTTTAATGAAGTTGAAGCAGGACTACTGAAATGGTTTAGAGAAAATTTCGCGGAATCGGAAAAGGCTGTAGCCAGCATGCTTCATCGAACAGCATATAAAGTTCTAGACGAAGAAGCTAGCATGGTGCCTATTGGATCGGATGGTCTAATAGTATTTCCACATTTCATAGGAGAGAGGGTGCTGGGGAGATACAACTTTAAAGGAGGAATAATTGGTCTGAGCCTAATGCATACAAGAGCCCATATATTTCGAGCTCTTATGGAGTCAATCGCTTATGAATTAAGAAGAATTCTAGAGTTAATTGAGGAGCTAACTAAGGTTAAGGTTTGTGCAGTTAGACTTGTTGGCGGGGGAGCAACCAGTCCACTACTCACCTCCATTAGGGCAAATGTTTATGGAAAGAAGGTTGAGCTGCTGAGAAACTATCAAGGGGGATTAAATGGTCTAGCCATGCTCTGCATGATTGGATTAAAATTCGAAGGAGGAAACTTGAACAAAATTCTTGAAAGATTCATCCAAGTTGCAAGCATAGTCGAGCCGGATAGGGAAGCCCATGAAAAGTACGAAAACTACTACAACGCCTACAAGCAATTCTATGATATCATAGGCCATTTTTACGAGAAAGATCATTTCTAGTCCAGGCAGAAACTCACGTGAAGTAAAAATATTTTTACAACTTTCATTCGCATTTATTTACGTATTGGAAAAATATATATCCAGGCAGACGTACCGCTATACTGCTATGACACGAGACGAGAAAAAGGGGATAGATTACGCAAATAAGAGCTTGAATGGAAAAAGCTTGATTTTAAAGAAGTTGTCCAGAAGACAAGCATTATCAACGGCTGGTAAGGTTGCTATTGGTGTTGTCGTGGCGGGAGTTGTTGCCGGTGTTAGCGGATATCTGGCTGGTAGCGCAGCGGTTCCTACCACCACGATCGAGAGGACTGTGGAGAGAACCGTTGAGAGAACGGTAACAAAGACGGAAACTGTAACTGTCACTGGGACGGCTCCGCCACCCACTACAGTTGTAACCACGCCTGCGCCAACTACAGTTGTAACCACGGTTGTTACAACTCCGACAGCCGTGAGATTTGAGGGTGTTGAACTTACTGTTGCGACTCAAACAGGCCCATATATCGCGGAGCCCGTATATCACTGGAGAGATGTATGGTGTCAGCTAACAGGTGCAAAGGCAGTTAACGTGGTGGAGATTCCTTATGCAGAGCTGTTCGAGAAGATTATGCTTGACTTAAAGGTGGCACGTACGTATGATATCCTAATTATCCCGGCCGACTGGGCTGGGGACATAATGGGTGGCGGTTATGTACTGCCACTCGACGATTTTATGAAGAAGTATGGGTTCCCGGGATGGGAGGATGTAGTCCCAACGGTAAGAGAGAAGATACTTTCTTGGGGAGGCAAAGTATATGCCACACCATATGATGGGGACTGCCACATCTTCTACTGGAGGAAGGATGCATTAGAAGTTCCAGAATATCAAGACAAGTTTAAGGATCAATATGGCTATAGGTACAACATTCCTCCAAAAACCTGGGAGGAAGTGCTGGATATAGCGGAATTCTTCAATGGATGGGACTGGGATAAGGATGGAAATCCAGATTATGGTATAGCCTTCTGCTTCAGGAGGGGAAGCCAGACTCCATGGTACTTTATCGACATAGCGGCCCAGTACACCGTAATGCCGCCGGAGGTTCCAGGGAAAATTGACAGGTATAGAGGCATATTCTACTTTGACCCAGAAACTATGGAAGCTCTTTGTGATACGCCCGGATGGATTGAGGGATTCAGACTATTCAGAGAGATGCTCAAGAGAGCGCCGCCGGGAGCAATTAACTGGTCTTCAGGTGACTTAAGGACTATATTCGTTTCAGCCTCGCCAAGTTGTGCTATGGCGGTTGACTGGGCGGACATAGGCGTTATATCCGTAGACCCGACAATATCCAAGGTTAAGGATAAACTCGGCTTCTCAAGACTACCTGGAGCTCCAAGATACTACGATAGAGAGAAAGGAGTCTGGGTTGAGAAGTTCAACCAAGTATCAATACTCAACTTCGGCGGATGGGTTGGGGTCATCTCTAAGTGGTCGAAGAATCCTGAGGCAGCATATCATCTCCTAACATTCTTGGCCAGCCCAGAGATAGACATACATGACGTTTGTGAGGGCGCGAGAAAGACCGGTAGGAACCCATACAGGTATTCACACTTCACTAACATAGATGCTTGGGTAGCATACGGGGGCTGGTCAAGAGAATCTGCTGAAGCATACTTAAAAGCCATAAAGAGCGTTTATGATGATCCAAATGCTTTAACAGACCTGAGGATACCCGGTCAGCCAGAATACTGGGACGCCCTAGACATAGCAATATCAGAGGTATTAACTGACATGAGGACACCCGAGGATGCTGCGAAGTGGCTCAAGCAGCAATGGGAGGAAATAACCAATAAGCGTGGAAGAGATCAGCAGAAGAGGCTGTATAGAGAAATGTTGGGCCTACCACCATAATCTCCCATTTTTATTTTTTCCTTTTAAATCCAGAGTAATATGTAATGTTAGGGATTCGGGGTGGCATTAAATGGGATCGACTGTTAAGCGCTTTAGGCTTGATAACTATATTCCCATACTCCTAATAGCGCCATGTTTAGGTTATATATTCTTCTTCACAATATTCCCCGCGGCATATTCTATGGCTCTTTCATTATTCTCTTGGCACTTCTTAACTGAGGAGGCACCAACCTTTGTCGGTATAGATAATTTCGTGAAAGCCTTTACCGATTTAAGGTTCCTGATCAGCCTAAGAAACACCTTCCTAATAGGCGTGATGGCTACATCAATAGAATTGTTACTTGGGCTTTTCCTAGCACTTTATCTGAATAAAAATGGATTATTCTATTCTGTTGCGAGGGTTATATGCTTGTTGCCAATGATGGCCACGCCTGTAGGCATTTCTTGGTCTTGGAGGATGCTTTTTAACGAGCGGTATGGATTATTCAATAAGTTTGTTAGCTTATTCGCTGGAAAGGCGCTACCCTTCCTTTCAGATCCCAGCTTAGCGGTATTCTCAATAATTTTTGTTGATGTCTGGCAATGGACATCATTTATGTTCTTGTTAACGAGCGCCGCTGTACAATCACTTCCAAGAGAACCGTTAGAAGCAGCAGAAGTCTTTGGCGCCTCTGAATGGCAAAAGATTCGCTATATTGTTTTACCAATGATATCACCAGTATTATTGGTAGCTTTTCTCCTAAGGTTCTTGGAAGCACTCAAGATATTCGATCCAGTATTCGTACTTACTGGCGGGGGACCCGGTTACTCATCTGAAACTATAACATTCTACACATACTTTGTGACGATGAAGTTCTGGTCTTTAGGCTATGCTTCAGCGATCGCATATATATTCTATGCCCTCACATTCATCCTTTCACTTATGGTTATAGTTCAGATAAGGGGTAGGATTAGGGGGTAAGAATATGGTGTCTGAGACCACACCAGTAAGAGTTGCAAAAACAATTGGCAGGATCGCAGCACTAATGTTCACAATATTAATTCTAGTGTGGTTCCTATTTCCGTTCTACTGGTCTTTTGTAACATCATTCAAACATCCTACCGATTGGCTCACCTCAAAGTTCATACCATTCGTCGATTTTCAGCCTTCTCTAATAACTTGGGATAGAACCCTGAATTTACCTGAAACTCAGAGGGCGCTGATAAATAATATCGTGATCTCGACCTCGACGGCCACTTTGGCGTTAATATTAGGCACCCCAGCCGCTTACTCGCTAGCTAGGTTTCAATTCAAAAGATGGAAGAATAGGGATATAGCTACATTCATCCTCTCGTTGAGAATGATTCCGCCGGCCGTTGTGATTGTGCCGTTCTTTATAATAATGTCAAACTTGAACCTCCTCGATACTTGGTTAGGCATAATATTCGTTCATACGACCTTCGTGCTACCTTTCGCCGTTTGGATAATAAGGGAGTTCTTCCTAGACTTGCCCAAAGAATATGAGGAGGCTGCGTTGATAGATGGTGGATCATATCTGACGGCTTTCCTGAAGATAGCGCTGCCTCTTGCAGCGCCTGGTCTTGTAGCGGCGTGGATCTTCTGCCAAGTCTTCTCATGGAATGAATTCCTTTTCGTGCTGATCCTTTCGTATAGCAAGTCCATTACACTTCCATGGATTATTGCTTCCGGCGAGCACTCCAGAGGTATTGAGTGGGGCCTAATATCGGCTTATACAATCCTCGCGATAATAATACCAATAACGCTAGCAATTCTGATACGCAAATATCTGGCAAGGGGATTATCGCTTGGAGTTGTAAGGTGATATTATCTAACAATCAATATTCTTAATAGTTAAGTAGTCAGTATCTTTATGAAATCTGCATGGAATGCCTCCACCTAGTTTATGCTTTATCAGAAGGTTTAAGATTTCCATTTTTTAAGTTGTGTGGAGTATGGGGCTTCGAAGTTTTATTGCTGAGGCTGAAAGACTTCTAAGATCCGCCGGGGTTCAAGAGCCGTTAGTACAGGTGAATAAGGATCCCAGCTTCGGCGAGGTCTCCTCAACGGCAGCCTTCCAGCTCGCTAAGAGCCTTGGAAAGAATCCAGTCATCATCG
>JAJPCT020000027.1 GCA_021323375.2 Candidatus Wolframiiraptor gerlachensis
GTGTAGAAGGCTTCTCGTAAACCCAGTCAAGGACGAGTACTTCTTCAGGGTCGAGCAGAGATGAAGTATCGGAGGCTGCCGTTTCCATTCGAGATTTATGAGGTGAATTTGCTGGACGCAGATGACAAGACGTTAGTTGAGATTAGTGAGGAGATGGGGCTAAGCCTTAACCTCAATGAGATGAAGAGTATCAGGGAGTACTTTAGGGGGAAGGGGAGGAATCCAACGGATATCGAGCTTCAATCCCTTGGAGCTCTTTGGTCGGAACATTGCAGGCATAAGGTTTTCAAGGGGATAATCGTTGATGAAGATGGTAACGTTCTTGCTGATAATATGCTTAGGAGCTTTATCGCGAGGGCGACTGAGGAGATAAACTCGCCTTGGATAATATCGTTCCTAGCCGATAACGCGGGGATAGTGGATTTTGATAGAGGCTATGGTGTGGCTGCCAAGGTTGAAACGCATAACCATCCATCAGCAATAGACCCATTTGGAGGAGCTGCAACGGGCATAGGTGGAGTGATAAGGGATATTTTAGGCGTGTGGGGGGAGCCGATAGCCTGCATCGATGTCCTATGCTTCGGCCCGCTCGAGTATCCATATGAGAGGCTCCCGAAGGGGATTAAGCATCCCCGTTATCTCTTCAGAGGTGTTGTAGCTGGGATAAGCCATTATGGGAATAACATGGGGATACCGACGGTCGCGGGGGCAATATACTTTGATGAGGGTTATGTCGGGAACATCGTAGTCTATGTTGGCTGCGTGGGAGTAGTCCCAAAGGATAGGTATGTCTTCAGAGTTAAGCCGGGCGATAAACTGATCGTCATCGGCAATAAGACTGGGAGGGATGGGATTCACGGCGCGACCTTCGCCTCCGCGGAACTTCATGAGAAGTCTGAGGAAGTCTCGAGGCCAGCGGTCCAGATACCTGAGCCGATCGAGGAGGAGAAGCTGAGAAGGGCGATTATTGAGATAAGGGATAGGGGCCTAGGATCCGGGGTAAGCGATCTTGGCGGAGGAGGGCTCGCGGTAGGAGCTGTGGAAATGGCTGACAGGGCTGGATGCGGCTTGGAGATCAAGCTCGACAACCTCCATTTAAGGGAGCACGATATGGCTCCATGGGAAATCTGGGTTTCAGAATCTCAGGAACGTATGCTCATCGCGGCTCCGGCGGAGAACGTTGACGAGATCATGGAGATAATTGAGTCCGAGGAGCTTGAGGCATCTATTGTTGGAGAGTTTACTAGTGATAGGCTCCTGAGAATATACTATTCGGGGATCCAGATAGCTGAGATAGAAATAGAGTTCCTGACGCATCCTCCGAGGTTTATTGGCAAGGCTGTATGGAGACCGCCTGAATATGTTGAGCCAGAGCTTCCCGAGCCTGAGGATCTTGCGGAGGAGTTGCTGAAGCTTCTTTCTTCGCCGAACATCGCGAGCAAGGAATGTGTTATAAGGACTTATGATCATGAAGTCCAAGGAAATACGTGTGTCAAGCCGCTTCAGGGAGATCATGCTGGGCCAAATGACGCGGTCGTGCTTAAGCCATTAGATGATAGCTGGATGGGTGTTGTGATATCTGTTGGCCTTAAGCCTAGGTATAGCCTGATAGACCCGTATTGGATGGCAGCTTCTAGCATAGAGGAGGCTATCAGGAATAATGTCGCGGTTGGGGGCAGGCGTATCTCGATCCTAGACAATTTTACATGGGGTAGTCCTGAGAAGCCGGATAGGCTTGGAGCACTCTATAGGGCGGTCAGGGCGTGCTACGACTTCGCGAAAGCCTTTGAGACGCCATTCATCTCCGGGAAAGATAGCTTCTATAACGAGTCTCCTCTAGGCCCAATACTCCCAACGCTCCTAATAACCGGGATAGGGATCATTCCAGATGTGCGAAGAGCAATTACCGTTGACTTAAAGGGTCCTAGAAATCCGGTCTACCTCCTAGGAGTTACGAGAGGGGAGCTTGGAGGGTCAGAGTACTTCAGGCTGAAAGGCTATGTGGGAAACAGGGTTCCAAGAGTCTATCCAGAGGAGTCGAAGAAGGTCTTCGGACTTATGACTGAGGCGATAGACCGCGGATATGTTGCTGCATGCCATGATCTATCAGAGGGGGGATTGGGTGTGGCCCTCGCAGAAATGTCCTTATCCAGTGATTACGGCATGGAGGTATGGCTTGGGAATGTTCCACGTGATGGTGTTTCGAGGGATGATTACTTGCTATTTTCTGAGAGTAATGGCAGGATGCTTGTTGAGGTTAGAAGGGAATTTGAAGAAGAATTCACTAGGCTTGCGAATAAGATTGGTGTATTATATTCAAGGATAGGCTATGTCAGCCGGGGCTCAAGGCTTGTTATTCATGGTTTGAATGGGAGGACTATTGTTGATCTCGAGAACTCTGAGTTGAGGAGGGCTTGGAAGGGGGCCTTGAGGCTATGATTAGGGTGCTTGTGTTAAGGGCTCCTGGCACTAACTGTGATAAGGAGACTGCGCGGGCTATCAGGGAAGCTGGCGCGATTGCCGAGGTAGTTCATGTGAAGAGGCTCATCGAGGGTACTGTTAATCTCTTTGATTATGATGGTCTCGTGATTCCTGGAGGCTTCTCGTATGGAGATAGAGTTAGGGCGGGCGCGAT